>JBKCPL010000074.1:0-81900 GCA_046309355.1 Bacteroidota bacterium | reverse complement strand
TATGGTGAAATAGCAGCCGAAAGCCGCAGCATGCACAAAAGCCAGGGCTTTGGCAGTGCCCGTCAGCGGGGCGAATATTTTGAATATTTTAAACCCATCAAAGGCGACACTGCCGGATTGAAAGATATTTTTGAGGGGATTGATTTTAGCTGGAAAAGGGTGAAAGGTGGAGAGAAAATCGAAGGTATGATTTCAAAAATTATCAATGAATATAAGGTTGATAACCCCAATCAAAGTGTTGAAAGTTTTAGCAAACTCATAAGTGAGATGCAAAAAATGAATGGCATTGGGAATATATATAAAATGATACTGGCAAATAACATTTACTCAAATCTTAAAGGATTGATTATAGATGCAACAGTTTCGGAGCCCAATATTACTTTGGGAAGTAAGCAAAAATTATCTCTGGCAATTATTGCTCGAACGAATGAAACGAATAGAATTAAGTCTCTTCAATTTGCCGGAAATCTGATGAATAGTTTCTATATATATGATACAGTTCTAAATTCTAACCTTAAAAAAAATGAATTAGTATCATACTCGTTTAACTCAATTTACGGAAAGGATAACGCGATATCTCAACCGTACTACCTCCAAAAACCTATTAAAAATAGCATGTTTGAGTTAAGTGACTTCTTCTTTAAAAGTGCTCCTGAGGTATTTTTGAATAGTTCCGGAACCGTCTTATTCCAAGATCAACTAATACCGTTTCAATTCCAATACAAATGGGTTGATCCGGAAAAAGGAGAATTATATCGCTCGGTGGTGATTACACCACCTGTAATGGTGAACGTACCTGAGGCTGCCGTTGTGTTTACCAACGAAGCTTATCAATCCGTTTCTATCGTATTACAATCAGCGTTAGACAGTGTCAGATTTGATGTGAATATTACAGCGCCCTCAGGTTGGAAAGTATCTAATAGCCCTGATACAAAAACATTAAATGTAAGCAATGAATTCGAACTGAAAGGTATGAAGTTAGATAAAAAAGGTACTCAGCTTCCAATTACGCTTTACGTCTCTGCTCCTGCAAATGCTGTGAACGGCTCACTTACTTGCGCTGTAAACGTAAATGGCCGCACCTACACCAAAGGCATCAAAGAAATTAAGTACGATCATATTCCCATTCAAACGCTTTTCCCTGAAGCGGAAGTAAAATTGGTGAAGTTAGATGTGGTAAAAAAGAGTAAACGCATAGGCTATATTCCCGGTGCAGGCGATGAAGTGCAAGCATGCTTAAATCAGCTTGGCTATGAAGTGACTGCTTTAAGCGATGCTAAATTAGCGAGTGAAAACCTAAGTCAATACGATGCAATCATCACAGGTGTGCGTGCTTACAACACCAACGAAAAACTCTTATCGTTCAAACAAAAACTGATGGAATATGTAGCATCCGGTGGCAATCTCATTGTGCAATACAACACCAACAGCTGGGCGGGGCCATTGAGTAGTGATATTGGTCCGTATAAATTTAAAATTACACGAAACCGCATTACCGATGAAGAAGCGAAGGTGAATTTCTTATTACCGAATCATCCGGTGCTGAATACACCGAACAAAATATCTGATAAAGACTTTGAAGGCTGGATTCAGGAACGAAGTATTTACCACGCAGGCGACTGGGACAGCAACTACGTAGCGCCCATCAGCATGACCGACCCGTATGAAATGACAGTAGGTGGCATATCTCCCAAAGGCAAACCCGATAGTGGCGCATTAATTATTGCCAAGCATGGAAAAGGAAACTTTGTGTACACAGGCCTGGTATTTTTCCGCCAACTCCCTGCCGGAGTTCCGGGTGCGTACAGACTATTGGTGAATATGATTGAGTTGGGAAAATAATTATTTATCTACAGTATTTTTAACCACAGCGAACACTGCGAAATGTATAATATCTTAAATACAAAATTAAGTTGGGTAAATAATTTTTAACCACAGCGAACACTGAGATTGTACAGCGAACACAATGAATACTGTCTTAAACACAATGAGAATATAAATACATTATTAATAGGCTAACTTATTGAAACCAACCTATGAATGAAAATGATATTGCAACAAAAATTTTAGATGCAGCATTTAAAGTTCACAGAGCGCTTGGTCCAGGTTTACTTGAATCAGCCTACAAAGAATGTTTGTATTATGAATTAAAAAATACAGAACTACAAGTTCAAAAAGAAGTAGCTCTTCCATTGGTTTACGAAGATGTAAAATTAGAATGTGGCTACAGAGCCGACTTAGTAATTGAGCATGCTGTACTTGTTGAATTAAAGTCGGTTGAAGCATTAACAGACATTCATCTCGCACAAACGCTAACATACTTAAAACTTTCAAAATGCAAACTTGCGTTATTGATTAATTTCAATTCGCTATACTTGAAGAATGGCATTAAACGAATCATTAACGGAAAAATCTAAATCGCTGTTATCGCTGTGTAAAAACGCGGTGTTCGCTGTGGTTAAACAGAAATGAGCTACATAGACTGGTTTGTACTTATACTAACACTAGTTGCTGTAATAGCATACGGTATTTATAAAAGCAAAAGCGAACGCTCACTGGATGGGTATTTTAAAAGCAGCAACTCCATGAGTTGGTTCATAATCCTGCTTTCCATCATGGGCACACAAGCCAGTGCTATTACGTTTCTTTCGGCACCCGGACAAGCCTACACCGATGGTATGCGGTTTGTGCAATACTACTTCGGGTTGCCATTTGCCATGGTGGTGCTCTGCATCACATTTGTGCCTATGTTCCATAAACTGAAAGTGTACACGGCCTACGAGTTTTTGGAGCATCGGTTCGATTTACGCACTCGTGCTCTTACTTCCATTTTATTTCTGGTATCGCGTGGTCTTTCAACCGGTATTAGCATTTATGCGCCATCCATTATTTTATCATCGCTGCTGGGATGGAATATTTACCTTACCAATTTAATCATGGGAGGCTTGCTTATTATTTATACCATGACGGGAGGTGCCAAAGCAGTAGCCTATACACAAATGCAGCAATTGTTTATTGTGTTCATCGGCATGTTTTTAGCCGGCTACATGGTTGTAAAACTACTTCCTGAAGGAATAGGGTTTACCGAAGCCATCGATGTGGCCACACGCATGGGAAAGATGAATACCATTGTAACCAAACTGGATGTTACTGACAGCGCGTGGTGGAAAGATAAATATAACTTGTGGAGTGGATTAATTGGTGGATTTTTTCTGGCCCTCTCCTACTTCGGCACCGACCAAAGTCAAGTGGGTAGATACCTTACAGCCAAAGATATCAAAGAAAGCCGTATGGGCCTGCTGATGAATGGCCTGGTAAAAGTTCCTATGCAATACCTCATTTTAATGATAGGCGCATTGGTATTTTCGTTTTACCTGTTTTACTCGTCACCCATTTTATTCAATGAAAAACTGAACGAAAAACTCAGTCATACTGTGTTGGCAGATCTCAACCGCAAGCAAGATTCGCTAAATAGCGCTGCCGCAATTATTACCCACGAATTGATACATGCAACACAAAAGGGAAATGAAACAGATGTTAACACTGCTGAAATAGAATTGAAAAGTATAGCTGCATCGAAAGAAGAATTGCGTAGTGAGGCTAAAAACAGAATAAAGTCTATAGATAAATCGGCAGATGTAAACGATACCAATTACATCTTTTTGTATTTTGTATTGCACCACCTTCCCAAAGGATTGATAGGTTTGCTGATAGCAGTGATATTTCTATCGGCATGGGGCAGTATAGCAGCCGCATTAAATTCATTAAGTTCATCTACTGTAATTGATATATACAAGCGTATGTGGGTACCGCGTCAAACTGAAATGCATTATTACAAAGCTTCCAAATGGATTACCCTGTTCTGGGGATTGTTTTGTATTGCTACAGCCATGTTTGCTTCGCAGCTAGGCAGTCTGATTGAAGCTGTGAATATTCTGGGCAGTCTGTTTTACGGCACCATGCTGGGCATTTTCGTGGTGGCCTTTTATATGAAATGGATTGGAAGTAGTGCTGTGTTTTATGCTGCCATTGTAGCTGAACTATGCATCATAGTCATTTACCGTGCAGATATAATTTCATTCCTATGGCTCAATGTAATTGGCTGCTTACTGGTAATGTTGCTTGCAGTTATTCTGAATCTATTTACTTCACCTGCTCGGTTACAAACGTAATAGTGATGCGTTCGGTTAATGTTATTTCCTGCAAATCGATTTGCTGAAATGTAAGTATACTTTCTTTTGATTCATCAGGTACCATATAATCTGCTTTCACATTCATGTGTTCAGTTTCAACTATTTTTCGATCAATATGATAGTTAATTTCACCTACCCGTACAATCCGTTGTCCTGCTTGCCTAGCTATCACCTCCGCGTTTTCACGGGCACGATTCATGGCTAGTACAATTAACTTCTGTTCGGTTTCACGTTGTACTTTTTCTGAAAGTTGCGGAGTATAAAACGTACTGAATTGCCTGCGGCCTTCTGCAGTAAAAGCCTCCATCAATAGCGCCAGCTTATCTTTATCTGCACTAAAGCGCAAATTAATATGCTGTGTTGCACGGTACCCTTTCATCACTGATTTTGAATTTTCGTACTCCCACTCCTGCTGTACCGAAAACCCGGCTATGCGCATCTGCTCTTTGGTAAATCCCATTTTCTCCAACAAAGCAGTGAGTGATGTGGTCTCCTCATTCAGCTTTTTTACTGATTCATTTAAAACGTTGTGGACTGCAAATACAGTTACTGAAAATACCACAACATCGGGTAACACTTTTAGCTCCGCATCACCCACTATGTTAATCGTACTTTTTTCAGCAGTTTGGGCAAATCCGGCAAATGATGTTACAATCAGTGCGAGGGTAAGCAATACAATTCGTTTCATATGTTTAACTAATTTAATTGTGCTAACGAAAAAAGCCGGCTGTTTAGTGCCGGCTTCATGATTCCATTATTTTTTTGCCATCTGAGCATAGTATTCATAAAAATACGGAATAGTTTCAATCCCTTTCAGGTAATTGAATACACCGTAATGCTCATTGGGCGAATGCAATGCATCGCTATCCAGTCCAAAACCCATCAGAACCGATTTGAGTCCGAGTTCTTTTTCAAATAAAGCTACGATAGGAATACTGCCACCGCCTCGAGTAGGAATGGGTTGTTTGCCAAAGGTTGTTTCCATTGCTTTAGCTGCAGCCAGGTAAGCAGGCGAATCGGTTGGGGTTACCACAGGCTCGCCACCATGATGCGGACGAACCTCAACTTTTACAGAAGCAGGCGCTATGCTCTCAAAATGCTTTTTGAAGAGTGCGGTTATTTTGTCGCTGTTTTGATTAGGAACCAGACGCATAGATATTTTAGCAAATGCCTTTGACGGTAATACTGTTTTAGCGCCTTCACCGGTGTAGCCTCCCCAAATTCCGTTTACATCCAGTGTTGGTCTGATGCCTGTACGTTCGAGTGTGGTGTATCCTTTTTCTCCCCATACCTCTGCAATGTTCAGGTCTTTATTGTATTCGTTTACATCAAAAGGTGCTTTATTTAACTCGGTACGTTCGGCAGGCGAAAGTTCCAGAATATCATCATAAAAACCGGGAATGGTGATGTGATTATTTTCATCGTGCATGCTGGCTATCATTTTTGCCAGTATATTGATAGGATTGGCTACAGCTCCACCATACACACCCGAGTGCAAATCGCGGTTGGGTCCGGTTACCTCTACTTCTACATAGCTCAATCCGCGTAAGCCGGTATCAATAGAAGGCGTTTCGTTGGAGATAATGGATGTATCTGAAATTAATACTACATCGGCTTTCAGTCGTTCTTTGTTGGCTACAATAAATTTACCCAGGTTATTGCTTCCTACTTCTTCTTCCCCTTCTATCATAAATTTGATGTTGCATGCCAGTTTATTGTTTTTCATCATGTACTCAAATGCCTTCACATGCATATACATCTGACCTTTGTCATCACAAGCACCACGGGCAAATATGGCACCACCCGGATGAATAGGTGTAGTGCGAATGGTAGGCTCAAACGGTGGTGTTTCCCACAACTCCAATGGAACAGCAGGTTGCACATCGTAATGGCCATAAACTAGTACGGTAGGTAAATTCGGATCGACTATTTTTTCGCCATAAACTATAGGATATCCTGCGGTAGGACACACTTCTACCTTATCAGCACCGGCAACTATCAATTTTTCTTTCACAAAATCAGCTGTACGAAGTACATCAGCTGAATAGGCAGGATCGGCACTAATGGAAGGAATACGTAGTATGTCAAACAATTCATCTAAGAAACGTTGCTTGTTGGATTCGATATAGCTTTTAATTTCACTCATGGCAAATAGTATTAATTTGGCTGCGAATGTAGGTAAATTTTATGTGCTTGATTAGAGCAGAATGGTAAGAATAGTAAATATCCATTCTTTGTGCGTATGCACTAGCTGCACACATAAACCTGTATTTAATGTATATGAGATGGAGATTGGTTACTCCATGCTCCTTAACAGTCTTTGCCTGTAAATTTTTCCTTGATTTTCAACTTCTATGATATACATGCCGGGCTCAAAATCATCGAGTATAAGACTATGCGAAGCTGATTGCTGATAGCTGTGCAGCAGCTTACCCGAAAGCGAAAATACTTTTACGGTGCATGGATTATGAGTATTGCCCTTAAGCGATATGTATACCTGATGTGTAGCCGGATTGGGGTATAGGCTTACCTGTTCAGGTATTGCCTCAGTGCTGCTAAGTATGGTACCCGGACACAGGCGAGTAGCGTTGAATATCTTCTGAAGTGAATCAATCGGTTCGAAAGGTACGGCAATGCGTGCTTTCACAGTCAATCGAAAAGAAGGTTTGCTAAACGAATCGGCAGGTGAACTCACTTTTACAAATGCGAACAGTGATGATGTACCGTAAGGCGAACACCGCGTATCTGCCCCTACCGAATTAGCCCCTTGCAATGCAGCCATGAGTTTGCAAGCCAAATCGCCCTGCGCACGCAGAAAGCGTGCTTCCATCGAATCGAGCACATGCTGACCGGATAAAATATTACCCTGAATAGCATAATTACGTCCGGTAATGTGAGCCTTGTAGTCAAAACAATCGGCACCGGTGTATGCGGCAGTTTGTGGTTTACCGTTTACCAATGCAGCAATGCCGTACTGACGAGTTCCGGGAGTTCCGGTCACATCATTTGCCACCAGCCAGTTTATGATTTGCTGAGGGGTATCGCCAGCCAGCATACGGGTACGCGCACCCAGCTGATTTGCCGGATCGTAAAACGATTGTGAATTGATGGCTCCCAGGCCGGGCAAAAGCTCACCCAGAAAATCGGTTTGATACTGCGGAAAATTAACCAAATCTACACAGGATGCACCTGCACTTCCCACCTCACCCGTAACGGTATCAACTGCAACAATAGAGAACGTGTCCTGCGCCTGAGCGCGAAACAGAATACCACCCAGGCATACTAACATGGCTATTTTTTTCATAGTAGAATTTTAAATTTTAGGTAAATATAAAAATACATCCAATACAATGCGAAAAGGCCAAAAGTTTCTGTGAATTAGTTGACGATAACATTTTCATAAAAAAATGTTATTTGCGCTGTTCACTTTTTAAGACAAATCGTATGGGAAAGATATTGATTATTGATGATGAGAAGGCTATTCGTACCACATTGAAAGAAATTTTGGAGTACGAAGGTTACAAGGTAGATGAAGCAGCAGACGGACAAAGCGGTCTGGAAAAAATGGAAAACGAAGACTACGAA
Source organism: Bacteroidota bacterium (assembly GCA_046309355.1). GTDB lineage: Bacteria > Bacteroidota > Bacteroidia > UKL13-3 > UKL13-3 > CAYSBE01. The sequence continues at coordinate 74,122 of JBKCPL010000074.1, read as the reverse complement.
GCCGTGTTGTGCGACATTAAAATGCCAAAAATGGATGGCATAGAAGTGCTTACACGTGCAGCTGAAATTTTAGACGATGTACCCTTTATCATGATTTCAGGAAATGCCACCATTGACATAGCAGTAGAAGCCACCAAAAAAGGAGCATACGATTTTATATCCAAACCGCCTGACTTGAACAGGCTACTCATCACCCTGCGCAATGCCATTGACCGCAAATCGATGGTGATAGAAAACAAGGTGCTGAAGCGCAAGGTGAGCAAAACACGAGAAATCATTGGCGAATCACCGGCTATACAAAACATCACCGATACCATAGAAAAAGTAGCCCCTACCGATGCGCGTGTGCTCATCACCGGTGAAAACGGAACCGGCAAAGAATTAGTAGCCCGGTGGATACACGAAAAAAGCAACCGCAGCAAATATCCGATGGTGGAAGTCAACTGTGCAGCCATACCTGGTGAATTAATTGAAAGTGAACTTTTCGGCCATGAAAAAGGAGCGTTTACATCGGCCATTAAACAGCGTATTGGCAAATTTGAGCAGGCACACGAAGGCACGCTCTTCTTGGATGAAGTAGGCGACATGAGCCTATCCGCTCAGGCCAAGGTGCTGCGCGCTTTGCAGGAAAATAAAATAACACGTGTAGGAGGCGATAAGGATATTGATGTAAATGTACGCGTGATTGCTGCAACCAATAAAGACCTGCTGAAAGAAATTGAAAAAGGAAACTTCCGCATGGACTTGTACCACCGTTTAAGCGTAATACTCATTCATGTTCCCTCGCTGAATGAGCGCAAAGACGATATACCCTTGCTGGCCGAACGGTTTGTAAAAGAAATTTGCGAAGACAATGGTTTACCCCGTAAGTCATTTACACCGGGCGCACTGGCCGAATTGAAAAAAATTGAATACACCGGAAATATTCGTGAGTTGCACAACGTTATTGAGCGGTTAATTATACTCAGCGGCAATAAAATAACGGAAGAAGATGTTACGAAATTTGCCAGTCCGCTGCATCATAAAAATCAAGAGAAAAGTGTGTTTGAACGGTTCTCAACCCTACAGGAATTTAAGGACCACGTAGAGAAAATATTTATCGAAGAAAAGCTGAAAAAGAACGGATGGAATGTGGCTAAAACAGCACAGGAAATTGACATACAGCGCAGCCATCTGTACAACAAAATTGATAAATACGCCCTGCGCAGAGGCGATATGGGCATAGAAATGTAATTCGGGCAAGGCATTTGCCAGTAGTTTCACCATACCTGACATGAGCGCACCTACCGGAACCGATATTGATTTGGCCATTTCGCATCTGAAAAAGGGTGAGCTTGTGGCCATACCTACTGAAACTGTGTACGGACTTGCGGCCAATGCATTTGATGCCGATGCCGTCATAAAAATATACCATGCTAAAAACCGTCCGCAGTTTAATCCGCTCATCATTCATACCCATTCGCTGCAAAAACTGGAATCGTGGGGATTGAACATTCCTGAAAAGATGAGGCAACTCGCACAGCATTTTTCTCCCGGACCGCTTACCTATATTATTCCTACATCTGCACGCATACCCGACATTGTAACAGCCGGAACAGGCGCTGTGGCCGTGCGCATTCCCAATCATCCGCTTACGTTGGAGTTGTTATCTAGGATCGATTTTCCGCTGGCTGCACCCAGTGCTAACCCCAGTGGATTTATTTCACCAACCAATGCCTGGCACGTAAATGAACAGCTGGGCGATAAAGTTGCGTATATCGTAAATGGCGGACCGTGTGAAGTAGGAATTGAATCTACCATTGTATCGTTTATGACGGAACAGCCTTGCATACTTAGGTTTGGAGGATTAGCCCAGGAAAAAATTGAAGCCGTCATTGGGAAGGTAAATACGTATACCGAACTTTCAGATGAATTCGAAAACCAACCGCTGGCACCCGGTATGCTCGTGAGGCATTACGCTCCGGAGCACCGGCTTATGTTTGGCGATGTCAGAAAATTCCTGAACTATTTCAACCCCGAACGTGTAGCCATAATTACATTCAGTTCCATTTATGAGCAGGTGCCTGCAAGGCAACAAATAGTGCTTTCGCATTCACGTAATCTGGATGAAGCTGCACAACACTTATTCGCTGCCATGCGCGAGGTAGACAAAATGGATGTAGACGTCATTTTAGCCGAAAAATTTCCGGACGAAGGGCTAGGCCGAGCCATAAACGACAGACTGAAACGTGCCTCCGAGCAGTAAGCTTTGACCACTAAACCATAGTAGCTACCGCTTAACCAAAAACTCGTCAGCCTTTCAAAATTTTTATGCAAATTGCGCTCACAAAAGTACAACAACTAAATACCATATATGAAAAAGCTCCTACTGAGTGCGATTGCACTTTCATTAAGTGTTTACACAATGGCCCAGAAGCCTGCAGCAAAACCTGCTCCGGCTGTTCCGGCCACACCTGCTGTGCCTGCCACACCGGCTGCACCTCAACCGCGATTGATTGAAAAAGTAACCGCTGCACCCGGTGAAATTAAAATTGCGTATGAAAAATGGGAATTGCCCAACGGGCTCACGCTTATTATTCACGAAGACCACTCCGACCCTATTGCTCACGTTGAAGTAACCTACCACGTGGGTTCGGCACGCGAAACTCCCGGAAAATCAGGATTCGCTCACTTCTTTGAGCACATGATGTTTCAGGGCTCTATGCACGTAAAAGACGAAGAGCATTTCAAAATAATAGAAGGTGCCGGTGGAAACATGAACGGAACCACCAGCGATGACCGTACCAACTATTTTGAAACAGTTCCAAAAAATTACCTGGAAACAGCCCTTTGGCTGGAAGCCGACCGCATGGGTTTTTTGCTGGATTCAGTTACTCAAACCAAATTTGAAGTACAGCGCAGCACGGTTAAAAACGAAAAAGATCAGCGTGTAACCAACCAGCCTTACGGACGTACAGATGAAATTAAGCGTCAGATTATGTACCCTGCAGGTCACCCTTACAGCTGGCCTACCATAGGCTATGTAGAAGATCTTGACCGCGTGAATGTAGAAGACTTGAAAAACTTTTTCATGCGCTGGTATGGTCCTAACAATGCCAGTGTGGTTGTAGCCGGTGATGTAAATCCACAAGAGGTAATTGACCTGACCATGAAGTATTTTGGTTCAATACCACGTGGACCCGAAGTAAAAAAACAGCGCACCGAGCCTGTTCGTTTGCCCGATGACGTATATGCAAACTATGGCGATAATATTTTCATTCCTGCTACATTTATCCATTTCCCAACTGTGGCTAATTACCACCCGGATGAACCTGCATTGGATATTCTTGCATCCATTTTGGGTCAGGGGAATAACTCGTTGCTGTATCAGCAACTGGTAAAAACCGAAAAAGTATTTAGTGCAGATGCTTCCCACCCGTGCAGTGAACTGGGCGGTGAGTTTGTATTTGATGTTTTCAGTTATCCGGCATTTATGACTGAAAACACCGAGAGCCCGGAAGATATGATTCGTAAAGTATTTGATGAGTTTGAAAAACGTGGTGTAACCGATGATGACCTCAAGCGTTTTATTGGCCAAATGGAGTCGCAGCTGATGAGTGTGCTTACCAGTGTGGGAGGCAAAGCAGCGCAACTTAGTTCATGGCATTATTTGCTAGGCAATAAAACCTACAACCTAACAGACGATATGGCCCGTTACCGAAAAGTAACCAAAGAAGATGTGATGCGTGTATACCGTCAGTACTTGAAAGGCCGTAAGGCAGCCATTGTGAATGTGTTTCCTAAAAAAACCAATGCTGCTGCAGGTGGTACAGGTCAAGAAAAAGAAGAAACCAAATTGGCCAATTCATCAGGAACTGCATCTACATCGGGTGAACTGGAGTACAAAGGCCTTTCGTACACCCGCCCTGTCGACAATTTTGACCGCAGCAAACGCCCGGAAATAAAAGATAAAGTAATGCCTATGGTGCCTAAAACGTACAACGCAACTTTTGAGAATGGGATGAAAATTATCGGCACTCAAAGCGATGAATTGCCAATGGTGACCTTGTTGCTAAACATGCGTGGTGGAAATATGATATTAAACGATCCATCCAAATCAGGCTTGGCTACACTTACTGCAGCCATGATGGAAGAATCGACACAAAATTACACAGCTGAACAATTCAGTTCCGAGTTGTCAAAAATCGGTAGCTCTATCAGCATCAGTGCAGGCCGCGACAATACAAGCATATTTGTACAGTGCAGAAAATCACAGCTTGACCGCACGCTTGAGTTACTGGAAGAAAAACTGATGCGTCCTAAGTTTACAGCCGAAGAATTTCGTTTAAACCAGAAGCGTTTAGCAGAGCAAATAAACTCCATGAGGGTATCGCCCGGCATGCTGGCACAGCGTTCGTTTGCCAAACTTGTTTATGGCAAATCAATGGCTGCAGAACCGACCACCGGAACCATCAAAACCATCAAAGCAATGAGTGTTAAAGATGTACAGTCGTACTACGACAAGTACTACTCACCCGCATCGGCCACATTGGTAATTGTAGGCGATGTAAGTGAAAATGAAATCAAACCTAAGCTTGAATTTATGCGTAAGTGGGCAGCTAAACCAATTGTAATGCCACCGCTTGCTGCAACACCTGTGCCGGCACCCAAGCAGCCTACCATTTACTTGGTTGACAAGTACAAAGCCACACAAACCGAAATACGCATTGGCTACTTGGCTATACCATACGATTACAACGGACGTTTCTTCCGCAGTACGGTGATGAACTATCCACTGGGAGGCAACTTTAACAGCCGCTTGTCACTGAACCTTCGTGAAGAAAAAGGCTTTACCTACGGCATAGGCAGCGGTTTTCAGGGAAGTCAATATGCAGGTCCGTTTGCCATAGGCACCAGTGTGCGTGCAAGCGCAACCGACAGTGCTATGCGTGAGATTATGACCGAAATGAACAATTACCGTCAAAAAGGAGTAACAGCAGACGAACTGGCCTACGCCAAAAAGTCGTTGACTCAAAGTGATATACTGCGTTACGAAACACCTTTCGACAAAGCCGGATTTTTAAGTCAGCTGATTACTTATAGCCTTCCGGCAAATTTTGTAGAGGAGCAAAATAAAGTGCTTGAGAGCATAACCATAGAAGAAGTGAATGCGCTGGCAAAAGAAATGCTTCCTGTAGAGCAAATGGTGATAGTAGTAGTTGGTGATAAAGACAAAATACAAGCTCCGCTGGAAAAGAGCGGATACAAAGTGATTGAGTACAAACTGGATTAGTAAAAAGATATAGACTACAGATGAGATGTGGCCCAGCGCTTCGCGCTGGGCCACATCTTTTATAGCACACCCCTGTTTTTCCTTACACTCCCTCTTCGCTTCTTTCCCCTTTTCGTAACTCTGCATCCGTGCACTCATTTCAGGCCGGAATAGTTTATCATTGCAGCATGTCGGTTGTTCAGTTACACGGTGAAAAATTAACCCTTCTGCCCGAACGTGCCGTTTGGTGGGAAAACAAACGAACGCTAATTCTCAGCGACCTGCATCTGGGTAAAATCATGCACTTTCGCAAAAACGGCATTCAGGCACCCGTCTCTCAAATTGAATCTGAATTGCAACGTTTCGCTACCCTAATCGCATCTTACAATCCGCATGAATTAATTATGGTGGGAGATTTATTTCACAGCAGCCTCAATTCGGAGTGGGAACTATTTTGTACGCTAACTCAGTCGTATCCCGATACGACATTTACACTGGTGCGCGGCAATCACGACCGTATGCCCGCATATGTGCTACACTCTGCCAATATTGCTACCTCTACTTTACTGGTACGCGAGCCGTTTATTTTCACTCACGAACCCGTAAAACACCACACCTATTTCCCCATCAGCGGCCATATACATCCATCGGTATCTTTACACGGCAAAGCAAAACAACACCTGCGTTTGCCTTGTTTCTGTATTACCGAACAGTACATGCTGCTGCCGGCTTTCGGTTCTTTTACAGGTACGGCTAACATTAAGCCCGATAAAAATGACCGTGTTTTTGTGATTGCTCAACAAGAAATTATTGAACTAAAACCGTATGAAAAAGTTACTGTATAGCATTGTTCTTCTTACCGTTGGTATTTCTGCTCACACTCAACCCTTAACTCCTCCACGTTTCGGCCCTACGGTGTTACTCGAATTGTTTTCATCCGAAGGCTGTGAAGGCTGCCCGTATGCCGATGAATTTATGCAGGAAATTTTGCGCCTGGCCGACTCCACCTCATCACCGGTGTATGTTATCGATTACCATGTCGATATATGGAACCGCTCGGGTTGGGTTGATCCTTTCAGCGACAGCAGCTACTCTAAACGCCAAACCGAATACATGAAACGAACCGGACAGCAGGCGCTGTTTACTCCCATGCTTTTTGTAAACGGAAAATTAGGGTTGCCCGCTGCCGCTCGAAATGAAGTGGGCACAGCCATTTACAGCGAACTGTCAAAATATGGAGAAGGCCAACTGACCTTAAACGCTGCCCTTACACGAACAGCCGATGCCATCAATGTATCGTACAATACGAACACCCTGCAGGATAGCCTTCAGTTGGTTTTGGTATTAACTGAACGCCTCATAAAAAATAAAGTAACCTCGGGCGAAAATGCAGGCAAATTACTTACCCACCACAACGTAGTCCGTTTCTTTAAAACCATTGATATAACAGACCCTGCGGGCTACACGCAATTGCCGCTTCCCTCCGACCCTGAGTTAACTAAATACTCGCTGGTTGGTTTCCTGCAAAACAAAAACACGTGGGAAGTATACGCTACGGATGAACTTGTTTTCAGGAAGTAACTGAAAATTAAAGCAACTCTACAGCACGCTCAATCTGTTTCAACTCGTCTTCCAAATTTTTTTTCTGTTCAGCATCCTTTGTCTTTTTCAATGCCGAAGTCATGTCTTCCTGTTTCCGCATTAGCGCTTTCTTAAGCCCCACCTGTGCGTTTTTTGCCAGGTTCATCACATTGTCTGAATGTTTCTGCTCGGCATAGTTTTTAAGCCACTCGGCACCGCGCAGCTGAACCTCCGTTGATTGAATAACAAGGTACTCACCGAAGCGTCTCAGATACAGCAGTTGCATGTCATTGTCCGTTTCTAGTGCACGGGTGAAGAAATCAAAGTAGGCCGGAGACGGAGTTTCTGAATACAGCAACAACACCTCGGCTGTCAGATTATCTTGCTTTTGCTGCAACAGAGCAGGCGCAGCACTCAAGGCTTTCTCACGGTTAACTTTCGACAGCGCTCTGAGCGCTGAACGAACAACCATATACGATGAGTCGTTCAGGCCATTTTCAATTAGCGCCAATTTATCGTCATATACGAGCTGCGACAATACATTGATAGCCACTGCGCGTACCACAGAAGCCGAATCGTTACATGCAAGCTTGGCAATGCGGCTACTCACTGCCGATGCTTCTTCTTGTGTCAGTTCATCGACATTCATTAACCCCATTAGCCGTACACCGAAAAAGGAATGCGACAATGCATACGAAATAGCATCAGACATTTTCGATTGAGCCGCATTGGCTTCTGTGCGAGCAAGTCCGTTCAGCGCATCAAACGCATTTAGCACATACGGAGTATGTACCAGTTGTGCATACCACTGCTCATGCGTTTTGTTTTCTTCTATATTGGCCAGCAATACACCGGGCTCATCCAGCTGCACGTACAAAATAGGCGCATAAGATGTAAACGTAAATGTGTGCGAGCGGTTTTCAATCCAGATCCGTTTGCGTGTTACCTCTTTATCGGTTACCACTGCAACATCAACAGGCAACCTGAATAAGCCGTACGCAGCTGAATCGTGCATTTGCGATACAGTCAACGTTGCCGTTTTCCCATCTGCTGAAAGCGTGTGGTTCACCAGCAAGTCAGGATGCCCAGCGTTGAAGTACCATTGATTAAAAAACCAGTTTAAATCCTCTCCGGTCACTTCTTCAAACGCTTGCCTCAAATCATGCACTTCGGCTGTTTTATAGGCATGACGTGTCAAATACAATTTTAACGAAGCAAAGAAAGCTTCATCGCCTGTGTATTGACGAAGCATGTGTAGTACCCGGCTGCCTTTCTGATAGCTGACTACATCAAACACATCGTCTATGCGGTAATACTTTTCGCGCATCAACTGCACATCGTGTTTTTTGCGCTGGCGCAAATAGGATTTCAGGTTCGAGGTAAAGAAATAGTCTGCTGTGTTTCTGTCGTATTCGCATTCATTCCATAAGTATTCGCCATAGGTGGCAAATGATTCATTCAAGCTAATATTGCTCCACGATTCACACGTTACCAAATCGCCAAACCAGTGGTGAAACAACTCGTGTGCAATGATATCTTCATGCGTATTGTCCAGATGTTCACGTGGGGTATGCTGCACCCCATCATAGTGAATAACCGCACCGGTATTTTCCATAGCACCGCTTACAAAATCGCGCACCACAACTTGCGCATACTTTTCCCACGGATAATCTACTCCCATTTTTTGCGAGAAGCATTCCAGCATTTTGGGTGTTTTCCCAAATATCAACCGTGCGTGTGGTGCATACGATTTTTCTAGGTAGTAATTCACCTCCACCGAATCGCGCCAAAAGTCTTTGGTAATAGAAAACTCACCCACAGCCATCATAATCAGGTATGGCGCATGGGGCTTTGCTTGCTTCCAGTAATCGGTTCTTTTTCCCTTTGCCGGATATGATGAGTACATCAATTCGCCATTGGATAACGTAACATCGCTTTCATCTACCGTCATGAAAATTTCCTGTGTCAGTTTTTGATTGGGTACATCTATCAACGGCACCCAACCCGAGTTGGCTTGCGGTTCTCCTTGTGTCCAAATTTGCCGGGGCTTATCTTTTACCTTTCGCTGCGCATTGATAAAATACAATCCGCGGTCATCGCTAATGGCACGTCCACCCTGCGAAGTAATGTGTGAAGGCTGTGCCGTGTACTCCACATAAAGCTGTATAGTTTCTGTTCGGGCAAATGCTTTATCCAGTTGTATATCCAGTTTTAAACTATCGTAGGTGTAGGTAAGCGCAATCGTATCTTTACCGGATATGCGGCCCAATCGATGCACTAGAAAATATTTTGCGTCCAGCGACAGTGTGCGTATCGGGTAAAAATGAGGTTTCACAAACAGCGAAGCCTTACCATGTGCCGTTTCATTTTCGTAATCGAACCGAATAGCGAGCCACAGGTGTTGCATATCGGCCACCGAAGTTTCCGCTGGCCTGTATGGCGGTGTAGGCAAAACGCGTTCTTTGCTTTCTAGATAAGTGAGGTTGGATGGCTGTTGCGGTTTATTATTTTTCGTTACTTTGCAGGCCATGAACAAAATGCCTGTACTTAATAAAACTACTCGAAAAGGATACTTCATGGATCGGTGTATTTACAGGCACAAGTAAACAACAATTATCGAAGACAAAAAATTATGCTCACCATAAAAGTTAATGATTCCACGACATTTCAAATTGACCAATCTGGCGATACCTGGATGGTAAACGGACAAGCCATAAGTCCGGATTCTGTTCAAATTGACGACCACACCCTGCATTTGCTGTACAACAATAAATCGTACACCATCGAACGGGTATCGGCCGATGAAACGGGCAAAAACATGATACTGAAAATTAACGGCATCAAGCATCAGGTGCAGCTGTGGGACGAAATGGATGAACTGCTCCGCAAAATGGGCCTCGATAAGGTATCGGGAAATAAAATAAACAACCTGAAGGCACCTATGCCGGGTCTGGTGCTGCGCATGATGGTAACAGAAGGACAGCGTGTAGAAAAAGGCGATGCATTGCTGGTACTCGAAGCCATGAAAATGGAAAATGTCATTAAAGCAACCGGTTCATTCAGTATCAAAAAGATTGCTGTAACCGAAAAAACTGCCGTTGAGAAAAATCAACTGCTCATGGAATTTGGCGAATAGCACTACTCTCGCACTACCCTCTGTACCGTATTGTTTTTAAAATAAAACCTGTAGCGCACATTGCTGATGTTGATATACCTCTTCTCTACAGCGCTGTAATAAAATGAAAAATCGTGGTCGGCATCCGGCTTTTTGGATAGTTCATCGGGCTTGCCAAAAAGCTGTTTGATGTGTTTTGGTGTATAGGCCACTACTTCGGCTGTCGACTGTATGTGCTGAAATAACAAGAGGTATTGCCTCACATAATAGATGCGTTCGGGCTGATATTTACCGGGCGTGTTTTCTCTGTATTCAATCTCGTAAATAATACGCAACTCTCTTAAAATAGAATCGGCCGTGTGTTTCAACTTTCTTAATTCGGCCGGCAATGGCGTGCGCTTTTCAAGCGGTGACTGTGCATGAACCTGTATGATTACACATACCCATGCGCTTAAAAATACGGCTTTAAACATGGCTATTCTACATATAAAAGCAACCCTTTCAGGTATTCGCTCTCGGGATGAAATATATTAATCGGGTGATCTTCGGGCTGCGACAGCTGCTGAAGTATGCGCACATTCCTTCCTGCATCGGCTGCGGCACCAAATACAATTTTACGAAATAAATCTTTGTCAATATGCTGCGAGCACGAAAACGTAAACAGCATACCGCCCGATTTTATGCGCTCAAATGCCGTCAGGTTCAAATTTTTATATCCGCGGGCTGCGTTACTCACCGCTTTGGCACTTTTAGCAAATGCTGGCGGATCAAGTACCATAATATCGTATTGCTCGGGCAGGTTTCTGAAAAAATCAAACACATCGCTTACGTAACCGGTATGCCTTCCGGCAAATCCATTTAGCTCCACATTCGCATCGCACAGGGCTATGGCTTCTTTCGAACTGTCGACCGAGTGCACCAACTCGGCTTGCTGTTGCAAGGCATACAAGCTGAATCCGCCCGAGTAGCTGAAGGTATTCAATACTTTTTTACCTGCTGCGTACTCGCCCAAAATTCTTCGGTTCTCGCGCTGGTCAATGAAGAATCCGGTTTTTTGTCCTGTTTCAATATCCACCAGAAAGTGAATTCCGTTTTCCTTCACCCGTAGCGGCATAGCAGCCGGTTCGGTTACCCAGCCCGATGCCAGCACGTGTTCCAGCCGTTGTGTACTTTGCTTGGTTTTGAGGTAAATATGGCGAATACCGCAACGCTTAAGGCCTTCAAAAATATGCGTGCGAATGCGTTCGGTACCTTGTATCAGCAACTGAACGGAAGCCACATCGCCATACACATCGGCAATCACACCCGGAAAAAAATCGCCTTCGGCATGAAGCAGTCGGTATAAATTGGTATGGTCAAAGTCAATCACCGACTTGCGCAACGTAAAGGCACGGTCAATTTTATTCAACCAGTACGATTCATCTATGAATACCGGAGTGCTTACAAACTCAAACAGGCGGCAGGTTATCTGGCTGGCTGGCGAGTAGAAACCATACCCCAGCAATTCGTGTGCATTGGTTACAACCTGCACTATGTCACCGTTTTCGGCATCAGGCAGTTGCTTCACGGCTCCCGAAAAAATCCACGGATGTCGGTTTTTAACCGAGCGTTCTCGCCCCGATTTCAGTACAAGTTTCTTTTCTGTCATCTATAAACTGTTTACCGTGCAAAAATGTATTTTCGTTTCATCATTCGAAAGTAATGTTTAAGCACCTGACTTCGCTCTTCTTTTTCTGCTTCCTCATTTCGTTTTATGCATCCGCACAGCAACGCCTGATTACAGGCTTGCTCATTAGCGATGAAAATGCAGAAGTAATTCAGCTGGCCAGTGTGTACAATCAAAAAACGGGAGCCAAATCGTTGAGTAACCGCAAAGGCGTATTCCGCATAGCGGCATCACCGGGCGATACTATTCGCATCAGTTCGGTAGGGTTTAATACACTTCGCCTCGATGCAGCTTCGTTGCTCATGAAAAAAGAGCGGGATACCTTGTTGATTCTAATGTTTAGCGAAACGTACAAACTTAAGGATGTAACGGTGGTTTACTCCAACCGCAAACGCGACTCGATAGCACGTGTCGTGGCCGATATTGTAAAAAACGACCCGCTGCTAAACAACAACGACCGCATTTTAAAACGGCCACGCATGAGCCTGGAAGGCGGGCCTACAGGTGGCTCGCTTAACGGACTAATCACCGAACTGTACTACCAGTTTTCAAAAGCCGGAAAAGACATGGTGCGATTTGAAGAATTCGTAAACTATTACCGCGATTTGCAGGAGGCCGAAAAAAGATACAACCGTGATGTGGCTAAACGGGTAACCGGCCTGGATGAATTTTACCTGGACGACTTCATGCTTTTTTGCCGGCTCGACCGTGAATTTGTAAAAACAGCCAACGAGTATGAGTTGTATAAAGCCATCAACGATTGCAGCAAGCAGTTTAAATCCAAATACGGTTTGGAATAGAATGTGTACATCACCTGCTTATTTTCTGTTAATTCGCAGTCAATTCATTATACCCTATGTTTCCAACCTTATCTGATTTACTTCACTACCTCTTCGGATTTTATCTTCCGTTGCCCATCCAAACCTTTGGCTTTTTTCTCGGGCTGTCATTTGCCGGAGCGTATATAACCACCTCGCGTGAATTAAAGCGTAAAGAAGCAGCCGGATTGCTTCATGCGCTGAGCAAATCGGTAACACTGCACGAACGTGTAAGTACCTGGAGTTTTGCCCTGAATGCTGCCGGTGGTGCACTTATTGGCTACAAGTTGCTACACATGGTGTTCAACTACGCTGAATTTGCTGCCGATGCTCCGGGCTTCATACTTTCAAGCGATGGAAATATGCTGGGCGCATTGGCGGGTGCTGCTGTGGGTTATTACCTGAAAAAACAAGAAGACAACAAAGCGGCCTTGCACAAACCTGTACAAAAAAACATCTCGGTACACCCGCACGAACACATGACCAATATTGTATTTATAGCAGGCATTGCAGGAATTTTGGGCGCTAAAATTTTCCATAACCTCGAAAATCTGGATGAGTTCGCAGCAGATCCCATTGGTGCGTTACTTTCATTCAGCGGTTTAACCTTTTATGGTGGACTTATAGTAGCCGCTTTTTCAGTTTTGTATTACACACGCAAACAGGGTATAGATACGCTGCACATGATAGATGCCGCAGCACCGGGTTTAATACTGGCTTATGCCATAGGCCGCATGGGTTGCCAGCTGAGTGGCGATGGCGACTGGGGAATTGTGAATGTGAATCCTAAGCCCGACTGGATGGCTGCTTTGCCCGATTGGATGTGGGCATTTGATTATCCGCATAATGTGATAAGCGAAGGCGTAAAAATAGCCGGTTGCGAGGGCCGCCATTGTTTTGTTTTGCCTCAACCTGTATATCCTACTCCGTTTTACGAAACGCTGATGGGCCTGGTTATTTTTGGAATTCTGTGGAGCATGCGTACACGCATCTCCGCTCCGGGTGCCCTCTTCAGCATATACTTGCTGCTAAACGGCATTGAACGTTTCAGCATTGAACAAATTCGTGTAAACAGCACCTACTCTATTTTCGGCCACGCCATTACCCAGGCAGAAATTATATCGTTTGCATTTATTTTACTCGGAATAGCCGGTTCGGTATACTTTTATACCAAAGCCAAGCGTATATCTACGCATAGTCGTTAATACGAACATCGAATGACACGCACACTCCGGTTTATACTCTTTTGTTTGGCATGCATGTATCTGCCTTCGGCTGTTGCACAGGTTGAACTGAAAGATACATTGGAATACGATATACCTACATTTATAAAAGAGGCTAAAAAAGATCCCGAGTACGAAAAGAAATACCAAAAGCTGATACGCGATGTACGCAAAGTGCTTCCCTACGCTAAGATGGCGGCTTTCCGTTTCCAACTGATGGAACAAAACCTGAACATGCTGCCAACCGATAAGGCGAAAAAACAATACCTGAAACGTACGGAGGAATCTGTTAAAGAACAGTTTGTTGACGACCTGATGGGGCTCACCGTATCACAAGGTAAAATATTGATTAAACTCATACACCGCGAAACCGGAAAAGACACCTACACCTTGCTTAAAACCTACCGTGGAAATGTGACCGCATGGTACTGGCAGGGATTGGCCCGCGTATTTACAGCCGACCTAAAAACGGAATACAATCCGGTGGAAGACTGGCAAATTGAACAAATCATCAAAAATTCGGGATACGAATAAAAAAAATCCGCACCACGCTATGTGATGCGGATTTTAAGTGCCTATACTTTTATATCGGTACGGTTTTAATAATTGCGTGACGCAAACGCATGAAACTCTTGCTTCAGCTCGCTGTAAATTTTTTCAAACAGGGTAAAGCGCTCGCGGAGTTCGGTGTGGTCGGGAGCTAACCGATGATCAGATGCTACCGTGTTGGCCGAAATGTTGGATACAATATCGGTTTCACTTGCTTTGATGTCGTGCATCAGTTCATCAATCACCTCACGCTGACGTATAAACTGATTTTGAAAATGTTCAATCTGTGCGCGTACCGATTGGTTTGAATTGCTGGTAACCAACTCGCCCAGGCGGTTGTTTAATACGTTCAACTCGTCTTTGTAAAATTCGAGCGATTTGCTCCACGCAGTATGTTCGTGGTGCAGTTCCGATAAATGTTTTCTGGCTTCCATAATGTGTATGTGTTAATTGGTGATTATCTGCCAACAAATGTGCGGCATACTGCCGTTTAAAAACATGATGCCTATCATGTAATTGCATGATATTTATCATAGAACGTAACAGCCACTGCTGCGTGAATACGTTGGCCTTAAAGGCGGATAATCGCTACCAAACAGACACTTAATATTTTGTTAAAACACCTCGTGTGCACAAAAATTGGATGTATAATTGCGTCAAATTGATGAATATTACAACAGGTATGAAAAAAATCTATCAATGGAGCATGCTGGCAGCCTTACTGGTAGCCGCATCGCAGACACAAGCGTACACCATCACCATCAAATTAACCGGTGCTAAAAATCAAAAATTTCTGCTTGGGTATTACTTTGGCGATAAGCAATTTATTCGCGACAGTGCCATGAGCGATGCGAGCGGAAAAATCGTTTTTAAAGGAAAAGATAAATTGGACGGAGGTGTTTACCTGCTAGCCTCTGCCGATAAACGGCTGCTGTTCGACTTTATAGTTACCGAACAGGAATTTAGCCTCGAAACCGACACCTCCGATTTTATACCGAATATGAAAGTAAAAGGCTCGGTTGAGAATGAGGTGTTTTTCAATTATTCGAAATACTCAACTACACGGGGTATTGCTGCCGGGGATGCCGAACGCAAGTACCGCGCTGCCCGCGAAAAAAACGATACAGCCGAAATGCGTAAATTCCGTGAAGAGCTGCGCAGGTACGACCGTGAGGTAAACGATTACCGCAAGCAGGTAATGCTGAACCACCCGCAAACCCTCATTTCAAAAATATTTCGCATGATGCAGGAAATTGATGTGCCCGAGCCTCCCCTGCTGCCCAATGGCGCTCGCGATTCCGTGTGGGGATATTACTACTACCGCCAGGCGTATTTAAACAATATTGACTTTGCAGACGACCGCCTGTCGCGCACACCTGTTTTTCACAGCCGCATTGAAAATTACATCACTAAAATTATTCCTCAAATACCCGATAGCATTGCCGTAGCTGCATTTGACGTATGCGACAGGGCACAGAAGTCTCCCGAAATGTCGAAGTGGCTCATTTACTGGATTACAAATTATTACGAAACCTCCAAATTCATGGGCATGGATAAAGTATTTGTAATGATGGTTGACCGCTACTACAGCAAAAAAGAAACTACACCGTGGGTAGATGAAGTTACGCGTGTAAAAATTACTGCACGTGCCGATCAGTTGCGCTACAACCTGATAGGAGTAAAACCCTTGAACTTGAATTTGCCCGACACAGCTATGCGCTATCAGGCTCTTTTCTCGGTGAAGGCCGAGTATACGGTGCTTGTATTTTGGGATCCTCACTGCTCGCATTGCAAGGAAGAACTTCCCAAGCTGCTGAAGTATTACAACGAAGCCAATAAGAGCTCAGTAAAAACAGGCAAAAAAATAGAGATTTACGCACTTGGCTCAACCTCCGATTATGCCGAATGGAAAAAATACATTTATGAAAATAAACTGCCCTGGATAAATGTGCACGACCCTTATAAAGAAAGCAACTACCACCGCTACTACGATATTTACAGCACACCGGTTATTTACCTGCTCAACCGTGAAAAGAAAATAATCGGCAAGCGCCTGTCTGCCGATCAGGTGATTGATTTTATAGATAAAGGAATAGAATAAATGTTCGGAAAAATTGGGCTGGTTATAAGCCGTGAATACCTGACACGCGTGCGCAAGAAGTCGTTCATTGTAATGACCATTCTAACGCCATTGCTGGTTCTCGCCTTTTATGGCATCATCTTTTACTTTGCCATCAACCGCCACGTAGGCGAAAAGCAAAAAGTAATACTGGTAGATGACCGCACCGGCTTTTTTGATAAAGAACTGGAAGACACACGCTACATAAAATTTCAATACGGACTGGTAGACAAGGAAAGCGAACAAAGCATTTTAAAAAACACCGATATCTACGCCATTCTGCGCATACCGCCTGCCGATAACATTGATGAGATTCCACCGCTTACGCTAATTGCCGAAGAGCAGGTAAGCATGTCGACACAAAGCAGCCTGGAAAACATGCTGAAAAAAATAATCAAGGACTATAAGCTGAAACAAAGTGGCATCAGCAGCACGGTAATACAAAATATAAACAAGGCCTCCATCTCCATCAATTCAGTAAAGTACACCGCCAAAGGAGCTAAATCGGGAAGCGCCACCGCATCAACGGCTATTGGCTACATCAGTGCTATACTCATTTACCTATTCATTTTTCTTTACGGTGTACAGGTTATGCGTGGCGTCATTGAAGAAAAATCGAACCGGATTATTGAGGTGATTATTTCATCGCTCAAACCTTTTGAACTGATGATGGGAAAAATAGCCGGCATTGCGCTGGTAGGACTTACCCAATTTATTATCTGGCTAGTGCTGTTTACCTTGCTGGGCAGCGCCTTATCGGGTTTTATTTACAGCGCTGTTGATATACCTGCCGAAGCCGTTAGCGAAATGGCCAACTCTACGGCTACTGAAGCCGGCTCAAATGAAATGGCTTCCTTCCTGAACGGACTGGCCGGATTTAATTTCGTACAAATCACCCTGCTCTTTTTGTTTTACTTCGTTACCGGCTACCTGTTTTACGGTGCGCTGTTTGCAGCCGTAGGATCAGCTGTAGATAACGAAACCGATACCCAGCAATTTATGCTGCCCATTACGTTGCCGCTGGTATTTGCATTTATACTGGCTCAAAGCGTAGTTACTTCCAATCCGAATGGAGCGCTTGCATTCTGGCTGTCAATGATTCCGTTGACTTCGCCCGTGGTGATGATGGTACGCATACCTTTTGGCGTAGCCTGGTGGGAGTTAGCCATTTCCATGTCGCTGATGGTTGCCGGTTTCGTATTCACGGTGTGGCTGGCTGCACGTATTTACCGCATAGGCATATTGATGTACGGCAAAAAAGTAGGCTACAAAGAACTGTCGCGGTGGTTGTTTGTGAAAAATTAAGCCTTCTTTCTTCTTAAAACATGGCTATAGGCAAGTATAGCAGCGAGGGCACTCAGGTAATTTAGCTTGCATACTCACGCTTCACAGTACTTATCCCGCTTGCGGGATGCGAGAGAACTGGGGAAGGAAACTTTACTTCTTTGCATAACTTGACCCGCATGCTGGATGAACGGCTGTTATAGCCAGTGGTATATTGTAGAGTCAATTTAAGTCGATAAGAAATTATGCTAATAAGGTCTTCTTTTTCCGTGACACTCTCTTTTTTGAGGCTGCCTTAGGAGCTGTCATTTTTTTCCCAGTTCGTTTGTAGTAAGCAATTAGCTCACTAATTTGTTGTCTATCCTCTTTTGTCAAAGGGGTAGGATCAACAAAAAAATCTACGCCATTCGGTTCTTTAATGTGTCCCATAGTAATAATTTTAGTTAGGAAAATACTTTCTAATCAGTTTAAGTGCCTCATTGGGGAATATCACCATTTTATGCCCACCAATATGAGTTGCCCCAAGAGTCTTTTCATAATGGTCAACGAGCTTTGTTTTTGAAGTAAACGAAATGAATCCTTGATAACCTTTGTCCCATGAAATCTTGCAGGTAAATGCAAAAAGATTACCTGGCACACCTTCATAAAGTTTATGTCGGCCTAGATTGAAAGGTGCACTCTCAATTAATTGCAGGTAGAAATGGTCTTTGTAGTCACTTATACTAACTAGACCTTGAATAATATCGGGGTTGTTTCGGATGGTCAGTTTGAAAACAGTTCGGTCTTTCATTTTAAACTCTTCACTCCAATTAAAAAGCCATTTATTCTTCCTCGTAATAGTTTTCAAGTCAGCCTTGGATACAGGGTGAACGTCAGTAGGAAAACTGTCTCCAGAAATGGTATTCTGAATACTGTTAGTTAACCTATCTATTTCAACACCAATGTGGTATTTAGTCTGTCTGGGCATGTCCCAAATATACGAAATTGTGCAGTATGATGCTGGATTTTTCTGATGCTAATCAAGCATTGGCGATAATGTTCCTGTTCCTCGCGTTCGGCTGGTCCCGATGGCTGTAGGCAAGCGTGGCAGCGAGGGCACTCAGGTAATTTAGCTTGTATACTCACGCATGTAAGAAGAGCAAAAGCAAGGGTATTACCTTTAATCTATGTTTTTTTTATATATTCTAACTGAGGCAATAGTATAAACTAATTTAATTGATATGAAAAATTATACCAAAGGCTTCACACCATGGTTATTGGCATATTCAATTATTCTATCAGCTTCACTCACATCAAGGTAAGTAAATTCTTTTGAGCTAAGCAAATTTTTCCAGATGGCATGTTGTTTTTGCTGGGTTTTCTGTGGCTCGCTTGTAACGATAAACTCTGTACGTTTTTTATATTTTGCATCAAAAGCGTTTCTGAGAAATAGCAGCTTAGCAATATCATTTTCGATATGATAAACACGCCTGTCCATGTCAATAGACTGTGCGTAAACAGGAATTTCATTCATGCCTATCAAATCAATTTTTACTGGAGCAATAAGCCCAGGGAGTTCGTTTGTATAGATTTCGCGCTCTATAGTATAATGAGATTTTAATACAGCTTCATTATTGCGCCTGAACACCTCAAAAGTGCGTTTTTGCTCTACCGGTTTGGGGTGGTCGATATCGTCAATAAACTTTTGAAAAAGTTTAGCAAAAACAGCAGCTGTAGCAGGAATGTCAATATTTTTAGTAGGAGTAAAGCTTAAAAGGTTATTAGTATAATTACTTAAGTAGTTTATATATTCTTTATTGATGAGTGCATCACGTTTGTCAAATGAAACCTGTCCGTTACTCTTTGCAATTGCAGATACCTTACCCTCAACCATGTGCAGGTAATCTTTAAACAACTTGTAATCATGCTCATGAAAAATAGTGCGCACAGCTGCTAATTTATTGGTAGAGTAATTAAAATGTACTCCTTCATCACCAAACAATATGAGCCCTACTGAAATACGTTCTTGTATCTCAGGGCGTATAATTGCAGTTAATATGCTATAAAAGGTTGCCATATCAGCGGTTTTTAATTCGTTCTAAAAATTCCAAATAAGTTTGCCAGCAATTGTCAAACCAACCATAGTTCATCATAAAAGATTCTAGCTGATTGGTTAGTTCTTGCTTATTAATATTCCATTGGTCAGGAAAAGTATTTATAATTTCACGGTATTTTTCTTTACAACGAGTGGCGCAAATGTACCATGTTTTTCTGAATTCTTCATGTACTTGATTATCAAATAATTGCTTCTTAGTAAACAACTTGAACAGAAAGGGACTATTCAATAAGGAATCCTGCAATGAGATAGGGAAGTTGGGCTTATCCTGATTACCGGTATGAAATACAGCCCCATGGTCAATAGCCCAAAATTCATAGCCATCTTCAGCTGATTTTATCATCATGTTATAATTGCCCATATTTCTATCCTCATTACTCATCCAAATATCAAAGAAGGCGATGGTTAAAAAATCATCGGGGTTGCTGATTTTATTCGATTGGTAAGAATTCATTTCTTCAAAGAAACGATCCAGTTCTTTTAAGCGATTGTCATACAAAGTACCAAAACCGGGCATTTGTATTTTAGTTGTGCCTATGCCTAATTCGCTACTCAGATGCTCGTCCTTAATAGTAATTAAAACATATTCAGGAAATTTTATATCCCATAATTTGCAAAACTCAGCAGCGATGAGTTCACGCGCAAGCATATTGGCAGAAACATTCCCCTTCAAGTATTTAACCAAATAATCATTCAGCTCATTTGTATGCACAACCAAGGGCCTGCAATTGGTTTGCAATACATGATGTGGTTCAATTTGCTCTATGGAGTGTAAGTATTTCAAATGAATTATTCTTTTCACTTTTTGCTAATGTAATTAAGCAATTTTAAGTTTTCAAACGTAAAAGGCTTAAAGTAGTCTTTTTGCATTTCGAACACTATTCGGATTTCTGATTCATGCTTAAAACTTTCTGGTTTTATAAAAAGTGTTGGATATAGTGAATGCTGTCTGGCTAAGTCTATAAAGCTTTCGTTTAATATGTCACTCCCGATTTTTATATCGGGATTTATGATGTTTTCGGGATAAGAATAAACCTTAGGACTACTATATACTACCTTTCTAATGTAATACCTCTTTGCGCTTATTGTTTTAACGATTCGCTTTGCAAAAGCATTTATATCTGTGATTTCAAATATACATTCACCAAATTGTTGCTTCAATTGGTTTGAGTTTTCTGCATGGGAGCAGCAAAAAATTAAATAGTTAAAATTTGTTTGTACGAGGAAACTTGTCTGATGATTGTTTATGAATAAATTCATATGAGTGAAGCCTTCATATTCATCTCTTAAAGACTCATTTTCTATTGTAGCATAATGCTCAATATTACCCAGAAGCCATTTACCCTTAGTGATAAACTTTTCATAATTCTCATATTGTATGTACTTAAATGCCTTACCGGTATAAGGCTTTACCTCATCAATATTATACTCAATTATTTTGTAATTGTGTGTTGGATGGAATGGTTTTCCTCTAACCTCTGAATTAAAAGTATTCCAAATAGATAAGTAAGATTCAAATTCTTGTTCGTTCAAACTAACACCTTCCTTTAGAACTGTCAATCCGCTGAATATAAATCTTTTGTTATCAAGATATGCCAATACGCCTTTAGTATTGTGCTTAAACCTTAACCGTTTAGTATTCACAAACTCGAGGTTGTTGTTATTTTTCATTTCTCCTCAACAATTTTAATTTCCTCCTCTGTTAATCCATATAGCTTATAGACTAATTTGTCTATTTGGTTTTCTAAATCAGTTGTATCTAATGAATTGTCTTGACCTTTCTTAGTCAATATTTGGTCTACCAGACTTTCAAAAAGGTTGCGCTCGATTTTATTAGGAATTTTAATGGGGATTAACCTCCCATCATTAATCTGCAATGTGTGGGTAGAAGTGATAAAATTTTTCACATAGTAACTTATAAATTTTGAATTCAGCAGTGCGACAATGTACTTATCAGATATTTTTGAATTAATTGAGTGCAGCTTAACAATATTTTTTGAGTATATTCCTTCTTCTACGAAAAAAGCTTTAATTCTGTCAGTAAAATAATCCACCCATCCAAAACCAGTCACGTTATAATATTTGGAGCCTTGCCAACGAGAATTTGTAACCAAGCCCTCTTTTAGTTCTGTTACATATTCCTTACTCCAATTGATACATTCTGAATAAGGAACGAACCATTTGTGACCTTCAGAATTGCCTCTATTGTAATAAACCCACAAATCCTTGTTGCCACCATACAATTTTTCACTTTGGCTTAGTTTCGAGAACGCTTTAACTTGCTTTTCGTTAATTGTTTTATATATGAAAAACTTACCAAAAAGATTTAAGTTGCCAAGAGATGCTTTGAGTTTATCTGCCTCATCGTAAAAGGCACCTTTATTAGATTGAAATTCCTCTAAAGGCACATTTTGATTTGAATGCTTATTATAAAGTTCAATAAATTTTTTATCAATACCGTCTTCTGAATCTTTTGATCTAAATATAGAACCAATATACCTACTATTATTTCCTGTGACCAATCCTTGTTCTCCATCAGAAACTAAACCAAGTAGAGTGAATTCTTTCTGCTGTATAGAATTATTGTATCTCTCTATTTCATCAGATAGACTTTTGCCGTTTAGATAATCTCTATACTGCTCTGCAAGTATTTTAAGGGGCTTATTTATTTTCTTATTTAAGCTGATGTTTGTCATTGTTGGTATATAGAACCTGAAATAAATATTTTCGAGAATATTTTCGGGTTTTATTCGGAATATCTCATAATCAAAGTAGTCATTAGGTTTTGGAATGAATTCTATTTCATCCGTATTCTGCGACTTACACAACTTTAAAATCATTGTTTCAACATAAGCATCCTCAAAGCAAAAACCTGAATAAGTAAATTTTAGCTGAGAATATTCAAGAAGAAATTTCCGAAAATTCGTACGTGTCGTAAGGGTAAAGTAAGTATTTGGAGTTATGAAGGACATAAAACCATTTTCCTTTAAAATACTAACTCCTTCAAATGAGAAATATACATATAGGTCATCCGCTGCCTTATATTTTCTTTTTAGATAAATTCTTTGTGGTTCATCTAAATCTCTATTATAGATATAAGGTGGATTTCCGATTACTACATCAAAGCCCACAAAATCGCCCTCATCATTTAGCACTTCGGGAAATTCAAAACGCCATTCTAACGCATTTTCAAAAATCTTGTTGGCTTTTATTTCTTCAATTTCGGCTTCCAGTTTTTGGGTTTCATCGGTCAATTGCTGCACTTTTTTGTTCCAGTCGGCTTTTTCCTTTTTGCTCATTTCAAACAACTGCCCCTGGTTGGTAAGTGTAAACAATTCGCCACTTAGTTTACGTAACTTAACCACCATGGGGTCGTTCAAGGAAATTTCACTTCTAAAATCCGATTTAATATCGGCAATCAGCCCTTCCATTTCTCGCTTTTGTTCCTTGCTTTCTGCATTGCGGTAAGTGGCAACAGCTACGCGGTATCCGTCAATTGTCCATTTGCTCTTTTTCAAGGCTTGTTTCAAGTCTGCATCAATGGCAAAACGGCTCACTAAAGAGTTTCCGCATTTTATGTTGATGTCAATATTCGGAAGCGTTTCAAGTTCTGTTGCGTTTTTGTAATAAGCGTTTTTCAAAAGTTCAATCCACAATCGCAAACGGCAAATTTTTACCGAATTGGAATTAATATCCACTCCGAAAAGGCAGTTTTCAATAATGGTTTGCTTTTCGTGGAAAAGCGTTTCTTGTATGCGTTGACTTTCTTTGTTGCTCGGATTGTATTCAAAAAGTTCTCCTTCTTCGTCTGTTACAATCAATTCATCATTCACCACTTCAACCTGATATTCTTTCAGGCGTTTTCCGTCACGGTCTTGCAGAATTTTTAAGTCGTTTTTAACTGCAATCATTTCATTGAGTGCCGAAACCAAAAAGTGCCCTGAACCAACGGCTGGGTCGCAAATTTTGATGCTGTTTACAATTTTGTTGGCTTCGTTTCGGTCTTCAATTTTGTCGTAAAGTTCTTCAAGCGTTGTGCAGTTCCATTTTTTTTGTTTCGTTGAATTTCTGCACAACGGATTTGCGAATGGTTTCACGACACATATACATGGTAATGAAACCCGGTGTGAAAAATGAACCGTCTTTGTAGCCGTTTATTTTCTCGAAAATCAAGCCGAGAACAGAAGCGTTAATAAGTGTTTTGTTGTCTTCCTGAATTTCTTCTCCACCTTCTGCTCCAAAGTCATAAGCATCTAAAAACTCAAATAAATATTGAAGTGTAGAAATGTTGCCCGAACGTTTTTTGCCTTGATGGTCTTTCAGCACAGTTTGCGAATAAATCGGAATGGTTTTATCGTCTTTCAGATTGCTGATAAACAAAGTAACCTGCTCAATGTCTGTCGGCTCAAAAAGTGAAGAATTGAGATAAGGAACTTTCTCGAAAATCTTTTTTACATCTGCGTTTCGTTCATCATACTTGCGTGCCAAAACCTGAAAAAACAAGCTGTTGAGGTCGTCATAGTTCTTGATTTTATCAAGATTGAGAAACGAATACGTTTTGTCACCTTTCCTACTCTGGCGGGACGATTTATGATAAGTAATGAGTTGGGCTTCTAACAACTTCAAAAACAAAATTCTGTTTATCCAAGTAATCGATAGTTCAAGGGCAACATTAAAGAGTCTTTCCTGTTTTGTATCTCCAAACTGATTTGGCTTCTCAAGTCGGCTTAATTTATCTAAACTGTCAAGTTGAATGATGGCATCTTCAAGTATCGCTCCTGTGTGACGTTCATCAGCTAGGTTTCGTCCAATCAATTTTTTGCTCCCGTCTTTGGTTTCTGTCAGTCCGATAATGTGTAACAACTCGCTGTAAAATCGTTTATCAAGACTGTTACTGTCGTTGGTAAACGGAAGTTTTAAAAGATGCTCCGGAGAAAGCAATTTGAATAAAGCAATCAGCGAATTATCGTCTTCTTTTTCGGTATTGCGTAGTGGTTTTTGAAAGTCCTGAAGGTTGAAGTAAGTAAATTCAATCCCACCCCCAGCCCCTCCCTCAGGGAGGGGAGTTAATAATTGGTCAATAAACGGCTCGGCAACTTGCTTATAGAAAAAGTCGGTTTTAGTGTCTGCCAAACGCCCTTCTTCAAAGTCATTAAATTGTTTTACAAGATTTTTATTTTGAGCAAAAAGTCGGTCGAATAAGGCAGCGTCAAATATGAACCACTCGTTTATGTTGGTCACTACCAGATGTTTTACTTCAAGGTTTTTGTGTGTAATTCTTTCTCTTAGATAATACAAAACCAATTCCTGAAATGCTTTTGCGTTTAGTTTTTTGGTTGTAATCATTTCCGATTTGTTGGTCGGCTTTTTCGCTTCGAGAATTACGCCAACTGTTGAGTAAGCATTTTGTCCGTTATGAATAACAAGGTCGTTTCGGCCTTTGGTATTGATAAAATGGTATTGTTTGTAATACGTATCTTTAAGAAAGTCGGAAACCAAGTTTTTGTGAAACTCTTCGCTTTCTGAGTCGTTAGTCCTGTCGAGTAAAGTAATGAGATTGGTCTTGAAACATTCAATTTCAGTCCTGTTCGGTTTTACTTTTAAAAAGGCTTTGTTGAGTGCCTTTCGTGGTTTCAATTCTTTTAATTCCATCTACAATATTATATTCATTTTTCAGTCGTTTAAAATAAGAGTTTAGGTTGGAATGGTGTCAGAGCGTTGGCAAAAATGGCTCTTTTGTTTAGTAAAGTGTTGGGCTTGTCTGTTCATTTATTCTATCGTTTTAGTGTTGCACTGTCGCCTTTTAGCATGACAACCAACTCATTTACACGCGCACCTTTTCATCGCCTATCTCCCCATTTTGGGCAGACCTGCGCAACAGGTCTTCCGGTTAAATACATCATGAGCATAGTGTGAGTGTGTTGTTTAAAGACACAAAAAACTAAAAAAGTATCAAAATAACAATACTTCTTTTTGCATGGCAACGCCTTTTTTAGTCACAACACATCAAAAGGATAAAAGGCATCCTCTATATGCAGCACTTCAAATTTTTCGCCTTTTACCAATGCTACAATATCGAACCGTGCGGGCAACAGCAAACTGTTTTCGTCCATAAATTGTTCGGCTGCCATTCGCATGTGGCGCTGCTTGGCCTTGCCTACGGCCTTTTCGGGGTAGGCCATCATATCCGATGAACGCGCCTTAACTTCTACAAAAATAATTTCATCGCCCAGCCTGCATATTATATCTACCTCTACCCTATCGTACGTGTAATTGCGTGCCAGCACGGTGTATCCTTTTTTTTCTAAATACTGCACCGCAAAATCTTCTCCCCATTGTCCAAATTTCTTGTTGTGTTTTTCCTGCTTTGCCACGTGTTACATCCATTTAGGTAAAAAAATAAGCGCACCTACACCTGCTGCTGTTGCTGCACAAATCAGAACAGCACCTGCGGCCATGTCTTTTATGCGCCCTGCTACCGGATGGTAATCGGGAGAAATGACATCCACCACATGCTCAATGGCGGTATTGATAAGCTCAGCGGCCAAAACCAGTGCTGCACACAGCGCCAGCAAACTCCACTCGGTGGCTGATAACTGAACAATGCAGCCTGCAACCACAACCACACATAAAATAACCGCTTGAATACGCATATTGGGTGTAATGCGCAGTGCATATACCACTCCGTTCCATGCGTAACCGATGCTGCGAAACAACCTTTTCATAAATTATTGGTGTGAAGATAGTTAATTTGCAGCGCTTATGGAACAGGCATCACATCCGGCATCTGAAAAATGCGCTCACCTGTGGAAAATGGTGGGCAATACTCCCATGATTGAAGTGGATTACACGTACAAAGGTGAATCCCGAAAAATTTACGCCAAATGCGAACATTATAACCTGACGGGCAGTATAAAAGACCGCATGGCTTTATACATATTGGAGCAGTCGTACCTGAACGGTGATATACAAAAAGGCGATACCATCATTGAGGCTACCAGCGGCAATACAGGAATTGCCTTTGCTGCCATTGGAAAGGCGTTGGGAAATAACGTACGCATCATCATGCCTGACTGGCTAAGCAAAGAGCGCATAGATATTATTCGCAGCCTGGGTGCCGAAATTCAATTGATCAGCAAAGCGGAAGGCGGATTTTTAGGAAGCATTGCCTTGTCGGAAAAAATGGCGGCTACGGAACCGCATGTATTTTTGCCCAGGCAATTCAGTAATTTATACAATGCCGAAGCCCATGCCAAAACTACGGGACCTGAAATATGGAAACAATTAAAGGAATGGAATAAACCGGTAGATGCATTTATTGCCGGTGTGGGAACAGGCGGAACCGTAATGGGTGTAAGCCGTTACCTGAAAAGCAAAAACCCGGCTGTAAAAGTATATCCGCTTGAGCCGGCCGAATCGCCTACGCTTACTACCGGATACAAAGTAGGTTCACACCGCATACAAGGCATTTCGGATGAATTTATACCCGACATAGTAAATCTGAAAGAGCTGAATGAAGTAGTGGCCGTATCGGATTCGGATGCCATACTGATGGCTCAAAAATTGTCGCATTCGCTGGGACTGGCCGTGGGCATTTCGAGCGGAGCAAATTTTATAGGTGCAGTTAAGGTACAAAATAGGTTAGGCGGTGACAAAAACGTGGTCACCATTTTTTGCGACAGCAACAAAAAATACCTGAGCACCGACCTGATGAAAAACGAACCGGTAAAAAGCGAACACCTGACACCGCATATTGAGCTGAATGATTTCAGAGCGCTGGAGCGCCTGTAAGCATCAGTTTTGCGAGAGTTGAACCACAGTTACTCCATCGCCACCCAATTCGATGTGTTCATCGGTGTAGCTGTGTACAAGAGGCGAACGGCTGAGCCATTCACGAATGAGTTTTCGTAAAATGCCGTAGCCTTTGCCATGCACAATACGCACCTGCTTAAAGCCCAGCAGATATGCATCGTCTATATACAGTTGAATTTCTTTCAGGGCATCTTCGCCACGGTGCGCAATAAGATTGAGTTCGGTACTGAAATGCTTGAGGCGTTCGTTTACATCCAAACCCTGCACACCCGGTTTAAGTTGTTTCGCTTGCGGGGCAACACCACGTTCAAGTCCGGTTACGGCTACCCACGTTTTGATGTGATCAAATACAACGAGTGCTTTTTTGCCACTAAGTTCCTCCACTACTCCGCTTTGTGTTTGTCCGGCAAGTTTTACCCAATCTCCAACCTGTACCTTAAGTTGATGTACCTTTTTTT
Source organism: Bacteroidota bacterium (assembly GCA_046309355.1). Taxonomy (GTDB): domain Bacteria; phylum Bacteroidota; class Bacteroidia; order UKL13-3; family UKL13-3; genus CAYSBE01. Next base: position 46,151 of record JBKCPL010000074.1, on the reverse strand, counting down.
CGGGCGTAGCTTGCTCAACCAGTGCCGACTTCAATTGGTCGGTTTCGGTTTTGAGTTCGCTTCGTACTTTGCGAATGGTATCGGTGTCTGCCTTTTTTTCTTTCAGCTCGCGAATGGTTTGTTCAATGCGGCTGTTGGCTTCGCTGATAATGGATAAGGCCTCGCGCTTGGCTTCCTGCACCAGTTGCTTGCGTTGCGCATCGAGTTCGTTTTTTTGTTTGTTGTATGCTTCGGCCAATTGCTGCGCTTCGGTATTTTTCTTTTCAAACCGCTGTTTCAGGTCAGTTAGTTGCTGCTTCTCGCGTTCCAGTTCAATGAGCAGGTCGTCAACACGTTTTTGTTTCACGCCTGCTTTTTGCCGTGCATAATCCAGAATTTCTTTTTTCAATCCGGTTTTATGGGCAATTTCAAACGCGTAGCTGCTGCCCGGCTTGCCGGTTTCCAGAATATACAAAGGCTTGAGTTGCGTATTGTCAAAAAGCATGCTGGCATTGAGCACACCCTTGGTATGTGAGGCGTACGATTTAAGGTTGCTGTAGTGCGTAGTAACTACGCCAAATGCATACTGTGTGTGCAGCTGATGCAAAATGGCTTCGGCCAGCGGACCTCCAAACTGCGGATCGGTTCCGGTTCCGAATTCGTCAATCAAAAAAAGTGTTTTGCCATCAGCATGAGCAGTAAAATAGTGCATGTGCCTGAGGTGAGAACTGTATGTACTTAAATCGTTTTCTATGGATTGTTCATCGCCAATATCGGCCATCAGTTCCTGAAAAATGCCGCATTCGCTGTGGGGTTCAGCTGTAACAAGCAAGCCGCATTGCAACATATACTGAAGCAGCCCAACCGTTTTTAAGCACACCGACTTACCGCCTGCATTTGGCCCCGAAATAACGACAATGCGGTTTTCGCGGTTTACTTCGATGTTCATGGGAACTACCGGCAGGTTTGATTTTTCGTGACTGAGAACCAGCATCGGGTGTCGCGCACTGCACCACTTAACTCCGGGATGTTTGTGCAAAATAGGTTTGTGTGCCTGCAGGCGCAGGGCAAGCAAAGCCTTGGCACGTATGAAATCGGTAATTCCCAGCCGCTGCATATACTTATACAACTCGGGCAAATCGGGCCTGATTTTATCGGTTAATGCCGTGAGTATTCGTTCACGTTCACGCTTGTAAGCCAGTTGCCATTCGCGCAGTTGGTTGTTGTAGTCAAATACATCTGCGGGTTCTATAAATTGAGTTTGACCGGTGCTGGATTCATCATGTATAAAGCCCGGAATATTTCGTTTATGTTCGGCCAAAACGGGCAACACCAATCGGCCATCGCGGATGGTAATTCCTGTATCGGCCAGCCAGCCTTTTTCCTGTGCTTTATCAAAAATGCGGTTGATGCGTTTACGTATCTCACGTTCGGCTTCGCTCATGCGCGAGGATATACGTGCCAGTTCGGGCGAGGCATCGGGCCTCAGCTTTGCCTGTTCATCTACAATGCGCTCAATGCTTTTGCTGATGCCCGCATTCACGGTAATACCGCCCAGCAGTGCGAACAGTTGCGGATACACCTCACTGCGCTGCTCAATATAGCGGCATACGCTTGAAAAGGTTTGAATAAGCAGCCGTATCTGATTCCATTCGTCTTCCTGCAAAAACATCCCCGGCACTTCAGCTTTTTTTAAGTAGGGCTCAATGTGGTAGTAGTGCTCGGCAGGAAAAGGCGCATCCGATTGAAGCAACTGCTTAAACTCGTGGGTTTGTTCAAGCATTTTTTCGAGGGTGTCGAACCGCGTTATAAAATGCAACTTATCAATGTACAGGCGTCCCTGTTCGGAAATGCAATACCCGGCCAGCAAGTGCCTGATTTGCTTAAACCCCAGTATATCTTCAATGTGTGCTGGATAGGGCATATCAGCGTGCTCTACTTTTTTGCGATTCCAGCTTGCCAAGTTCTTCAATCACATGGGCATAAATAGAGTCTATTTGTTCGGGCATTAATTTGTAATAGTTGAAGCTGGCTACAAAATCATTTTCTGAAACTCCGGCTCGCTGGTAAATAAGTGCGTACATTGACTTGCGTTGAATCAGGGCTGAATCGTTTGCCTGATGCATCGAACTTACGAGTGCATCGGCAAGGTGTATTTGCGTTAGCACCTCGGTCATCTTTTGGGCCGGCAACAGGTTTGCGGGAGCTTCGGGTTTTACAGGTTTCTGCAGGGTGCACGAAGCAAATGCCAGCAGTATGATGTATGTTTGCCACACCTTAGTGTTTACGTTCAGTTTCATGAGTATTGCCGCAAATATTGAAAAAATAAAGCAGGAATTACCTGCACACGTTACTTTAATTGCTGTAAGCAAAACCAAGCCTGTTGAAATGCTGATGGAAGCCTATGAGGCAGGCATGAGGCATTTTGGCGAAAACAAAGTGCAGGAAATGGTAGCTAAACAGGCGGCCATGCCCCACGATGTTTGCTGGCACATGATAGGTCACTTGCAAAGCAATAAAGTAAAATACATCGCGCCATTTGTACACCTTATTCACTCGGTTGATTCGCTGAAACTGCTGGAAGTGATAAACAAGGAAGCTGCTAAAAACAACCGCATTATTGACTGCCTGCTGCAGTTTCATATTGCCAGCGAAGAAACCAAATTTGGCATGAACAGCGAGGAAGCAGAAGCATTGCTAACAAGCTATGCGTACCAAAACATGCAACACATCAGGCTTAGGGGTGTAATGGGCATGGCATCGTTTACCGATAATGAAACGCTTATTCGGCAGGAGTTCGCAACGTTGATGAACTTTTTTACCTATTGCAAAAACAGAATACCGCATAGCCATTTTGATATCCGTTCATTCGGCATGAGTGGCGATTATAAAATAGCCGTGGATGAAGGTTCCACTATGGTTCGTATAGGCAGTCACATTTTTGGTGAACGCAGTGTATGACATAACTTTTATACACACACGCATACCACTTAACGCTCAACATAGTATTTTCGTCCGCATGATACGTACAAGCCTTTTAACTGCATGTTTACTGCTGGGAATATTAACCCACGCACAAAACACACTGATGCTCGCCTTTTATAACCAGGAAAACCTGTTCGATACCATTGACGACCCCGAACGAAACGACAACGAGTTTTTGCCAACATCTAAAAAAAGCTGGAACAGCGAAAAATACACCGCCAAACTTTCAAATATGTCACGCGTTATTGCCTCTATGAATAGCGGCAAAGGCCCCGATGTGCTTGGGATGTGTGAGGTAGAAAACCGTGCAGTGCTACAGGACCTGATTGGTACAGCTACACTTAAACCAATGAATTACGGCATTGTGCATTTTGAATCGCCTGATGAACGCAGTATTGACAATGCAGTGCTGTACAATAAAAATGTATTTACCGTTGTTGCTCAGGCTGCGTACCGCATTAACTTAAGTGCGTTTAACGATGCCAAAACACGCGATATTGTGATGGCTAAATTGGTGAATAAGAAAAAGCAAAGCCTGATTGTGTTGGTCAATCATTTTCCGTCACGCCTGGGCGGACAAGAAGCCAGCGAACCCAAACGTATAGCTGCTGCATTGGTCTTAAAACACATCATTGACAGTGTAGCAAAAGCCGATCCCGCCACGCCTGTTATAGCTATGGGCGACTTCAACGATGAACCCACAAACAGCAGCATGGATTCCGTACTTCAGGCAAAGGACAGCGATAAAGCAGGCCTTTACAATGCTATGTACAGCCTGAAACAAAAAGGCGAAGGCTCGCACATGTATCAGAAAAACTGGACCATGCTGGATCAGATTCTGATTACGCAAAATGCTGTAAGCTGCAAGTCGTCCTTCTGTTATGTATCGCAATCGGCTACTATTTACAAACAGGACTGGATGCTGGAAACCGATGAAAAATACAAAGGAGCTCCCTTACGTACATTTGCAGGCAACAAATACTTAAACGGCTTCAGCGACCACTTGCCGGTGTATATTTTACTGAAACAAAAATAAGTGACAGCGCTGCAGAAGCAGACACCTAACTTAACAAGCGCTTACTGCTTTTTCCATTTAATGCCGCAGCCGATGGCTTTGGTCACCTGACGGGTAACCGCAGTACCTGCCTCCAGTTCGGCAATGGCCGTTTCTACATAGCGCTGCTGCACCTGTTCAGGCTCTTCTGAGTTATCGTCAATAGCACCTATGTAGTGGAGCACTAATTTTTTATCTGATTTTTTAAGCAAAAACACATGCGGTGTGCGGGTAGCACCAAACCTGCGGGCTACTTCCTGTGTATCATCCAACAAATACGGGAAGGGATATTTTTTCTCCAATGCACGCTTTTGCATATTGGCATACGAATCTTCCGGCTCACGCACGGGGTCATTCGGATTGATGGCTATAACAGGCCAGCCCTTCGCTTGATAGCGTTTGTGCAAATCAATAATACGCGATTCGTAAGCCTGTGAAAACGGACAGTGATTGCACGTAAATACAACAATAAATCCTTTGGCTGTTTTAAAATTGGACATCGAAACCATTTTCCCGTTCACGTTTTTCAGGCTAAAGTCAGCCACTTCATCTCCGGTTTGGTATCCCTTGTTTTCATTTTGTAAAGGCGTAAATGCAGAAAGTACAATTACGATGGCGAATGCTATGCTCCATTTCATTTTCATAGATGATATTAATTAAGATGTTGCGTAGTATACTGGATCAGTTCATTGAAAGTAATTTCTCCCTCCTTGAACCAAACAAACTGTGTTTTTGGTTTAATAATTAGTGTGGCCGGTATTGCCCCGCTCCACGACTCGTGCACAGTGTTTATCCACGCATCGGGGTTGGTTGATTGCATCCACAGCACTTCACTTTTAATATTTTTGGTGCGTACAAATTCCTTCAGTTTCGAATCGTAGGTTCTGCGCGAGTCGTTGCTGATTAACAGAATACGTACTTTCTTATCGGAAAACATATCGTACAGGCGATCAAAGGCAGGAAGTTCTTCCACACAGGGCTTGCACCAGGTTGCCCAAAAATTAATGATGTATAACGTATCGCTCGATGAATTTCTTAAGGTATCTAACAAACTAATATCAATCATCTCAATACGTTCATTCACGGGCTCCTGCGGTATAGATTGTTGAGTGCCGCTAAGCATATCAGCTCCGTTTTGAGCATACACACCTGCGGTAAGCATGCAGGCTATCATTAGGTAAAGTGTCTTCATCTTTCTGTTAAAGTATTTGCCACAGCAAGTTTACACTTTTTCACCGAAACACAGGTCTCCGGCATCACCCAAACCCGGAATTATGTATCCGTCTTCGTTCAGGTTTTCATCAATGGCAGCCAGCCATAATGTAGCATGAGGTAAATGTTGCTGAAGATAATCAACCCCTTGCCTGCTAGCCAGCAAGCAAACGATATGAAGCTGTGACGGTGTGCCCCGCTTGAGCAGAGCTTTATAAGTAAGTTCGATAGACTGCCCTGTGGCCAGCATCGGATCAATGAGCAGCAATGTGCGGTTTTCTATGTCAGGGCAGGCCAGGTATTCTACCACAATGTCAAACGAATGTGCATCGGTATGCTTACGGTAAGCCGAGATGAATGCGCAATCGGCTTTGTCAAAAAACGATAGCAACCCATGATGCATGCTCAAACCGGCACGAAGAATGGTAGCCAGAACGGGCTGTTCGGTCAGCTTATACGATTGATGATGACCAAGCGGAGTTTGAATAGACTTTTGTTCATAACTAAGAGCTTTACTTATTTCGTAAGCCATAATTTGCCCGACCCGTTCAATATTCTTCCGAAAACGTAGTCGGTCGTGTTGAATAGTCACATCGCGCAATTCGGCTACAAACTCGTGCAGCACAGAATGCTGATTTCCCAGGTAATTAATTTGCATAGAGCAATAATACTATATTCCGGTCAATCGTTTACACGTTTGCATGTAGGTATATGTACCGCAAGAAATTGCACCCTACTGAACAAGTTTTAAATAAAAGTTATCTTGCCGCCATCACTAATTCACGTTCGTGTATGAGGAATTTTGTTTCGTTTGTATGCTCCCTATGTGTGCTGACCTGCACAGCGGTTGCACAGCCGGTGTATGATAATTTAATACTGGACTCGCGTGTAAAGAGCGTTATTTTTTCGAAATCCAATGTTGACGACCGTTACCCGATTATTACGCTGGGTACCGATGAACAATTGACACTGGGTTTCGACATGCTGACCAACAACAATGAGTTTTTTCAGTATACGATTATTCACTGCGATGAACAATGGCGCCCAACACCCATGCAGCAAACGGAGTATATACGAGGGGTAACGTTTGACAACGTGAATAACTGGAAGTTTTCATCCAATACATTTATTCGCTACGTGCATTACGACATTGTTTTGCCCAATGAAAATATGCGCCCGATGATAGCCGGAAATTATGTGGTAAAAGTGTACCGAAACTTTGACGAAGACGACCTCGTACTTACACGCAGAATGCTGGTGTTGAACAATGCGGTGAGTATTGAAGCACGTGTAGTTCCATCTACGCTGGCGCAGTACCGATTTAGCAAGCAGGAAATTACATTTAACGTAAATTACAAAGGCTTCAGCATTATTGATCCGTTCAACGATGTAAAAGTAGTTATCCTTCAAAATGGTCGGTGGGACAATGCCCTAACCGGAATAAAGCCTCAGTTTATACGCGATCAGGTACTGGAGTACAACAACTTTGAGCAGGCACTGTTCCCGGGTGGCAACGAATTTCGTTTCTTCGACTTCAGAAGCTTGCGGCAGGTGAGTCCTAATGTGCGCAGCAAAACATTTGATAGCATGTACCACGTGTTTTTGAACTACGAAGAATCGCGAGGCAGTAAACAATACTTTCAATACATTGACAACAACGGCAGGCGCATTTTGGGCAACCGTGAGGGCGTAAATTTTAACCTGGATGGCGATTATGCCGATGTGAATTTTTATTTGCTGAGCATGGACCCCGTAACAACAGGCGAAGTGTATGTGTTTGGCGAATTCACCGATTGGAAACTTCTGCCCGAGTACCGCATGTACTATAACAAAAACCGGGGCCGCTACGACCTGAATGTACTGCTTAAGCAAGGCCGCTATGAATACCTGTATGCAATAAAAAACAAGGGTTCAGAAGTGCCCGATGAAGTGTATTTTGAGGGCAGTCACAGCAATACCGAAAACGAATACCTCATACTTATTTACCACCGCCATATACAGTTTAAATACGATGAGCTGATTGGCGTGCGCAAATTTGTAACCCAGCGTTAAGTTATATCAAGGTACGAAGTGCGTCATACACTTTTTGCAAACCGGTTCCTGCTTTTTCGGGTATATGAATAACGTTGCTTTGCTTTGAATACTCGGATGCTGCCGGATCAACACAATACACCTGAGTACCCGGCCTTACACAATGAACCAAACCCGCAGCCGGATATACCTGAAGCGAAGTGCCAACCACAACCAATACATCGGCTTCAGCTGTAATTTCTTCGGCTTCATCCATAGCCGGTACTGCTTCGCCAAACCACACCACGTGTGGCCTCAGCTGACTTCCAAGTTCACAAAGTTGTCCCATTTTTAACTCCCAGCCATCCATAGCATACAGCAGGTCATGCCTTGCCGAACTGCGCGCTTTGGTAATTTCGCCATGCAGGTGCAAAACCTTACGCGAACCGGCACGTTCATGCAGGTTGTCAATATTCTGAGTAATGATATGCACATCGGCCAGCTGTTCCATGTCCTTAAGCAGGTAGTGCGCCCGATTAGGTTCAGCTTCGAGCACTGCCTTTCTGCGCATGTTGTAAAACTCCTGCACCTTTTCAGGATTGGCCTGCCAGGCTTCGGGCGTGGCTACTTCGTACACATTATATCCCTCCCACAATCCATCGTGGTCGCGAAAAGTTTTGAGTCCGCTTTCAGCGCTGATACCCGCACCCGATAACACTACTATTTTCATATGCGTAAAAATTTGGATAATTTTAAGAATTTGCAAGAAGTAAAACTAGCATAAACTGAAGCCGTTTGCTACTTTTGTTATACGTTGAAAATCCGTAATCTACTATTTGTACTCGTTGCCTTATTGGTTTGTCCGTTACCTAAACCGGTTGCTGCACACACACTGCCGGTTGATCAAATCCAGAAAAACGGCATCAAGCTGATTGAAAATAAAGGCCAGTGGGATAGCCATGTTCTGTTTCGTGCGCTAATACCCGGAGGTGCATTGTTTGTTACACGTACCGGATTACATTATAGCCTCATCGATGAAAAGTCGTTGCATGAAGCCATGCACAACGCGGTGGCACCTGTTGCAGTGAAAGGCCATAACTTCAAGGTAACCTTTACCGGTGCATCTATACCCACTGTTGGTAAACAGGATGCATCTACAGAGTACTACAATTACTTTAAGGGAAATAACCCATCACGCTGGGCTAGCGAATGCCGGGCGTGGGGTAAGGTAACACTGATTAACCTGTACAACGGCATTGATATGGAACTGGTGACGTTGAACGACCGAATTAAAATCAATTTTATAGTAAAGCCGCTGGCTAATCCGAATCAGATTAAACTAACCTACGAAGGCATTGACCGCCTTCAGCTGGTAAATAAGTACCTGATGGTTGAAACCAGCGTAGCTGCAATAAAAGAATCAGAGCCGGTGTCATTTCAACCGGAGCTTCACAAGCAAGAAATAGCCACCGATTACCGGGTGCACAACAATGAGGTAGGTTTTGATTGCAAAGACTACAACAAACTTTTTCCGCTCATTATCGATCCCGAAATTATTTTCGGAACATACAGCGGTTCGGTAGCCGATAATTTTGGTTTCACTGCCACATTCGACCAGCAAGGAAACGGCTATGCAGGTGGTACTGTGTACGACTTCAATTTTCCCACAACAATGGGAGCGTTTCAGCTCTTGTTTAGTGGTGGTGCAAACGGTAGTGACGGAACCACACCGAGAGATTGCGGCATCTTAAAGTTCAGTGCCAACGGCCAAAATCTAATTTACTGTACTTACCTGGGCGGCACACACAATGAACAGCCTCATTCGATGATTTGCACACCCACAGGAGATTTAATCATATACGGCACTACACATTCCAATGATTTTCCCACTCCGTCCTCATCGTATGACAATACTTACAACGGTGCATACGATATTTTCATTACGCGATTAAATGCAAGCGGAAGTGCACTGGTGGGTTCGACTTACTTTGGCGGAACCAACGATGACGGCATTAATGGAACACCGGGAGTGGTGCCTTACAACTCAACATCAGCGCCACTCAAATACAACTTCGGTGATCAATACAGGGGCGAAGTAAATCTGGACCGATTTGGAAATATTGTAATAGCCAGCTGCACTAAATCGGGAAGTGGTCAGTTCTTTCCTATCACCGGAGGATTTCAAACTACGTTTGGCGGTCAGCAGGATGCTGTGTTGGCTCGGTTCAACGCAACACTTACATCGTTATCGTTCTCTACTTTTCTGGGCGGAAGCGGACACGATGCAGCGTATGGTGTGGTGTGTGACCCAAGTAACAATTATTATGTAACTGGCGGAACAAGCAGCAGCAACTTTACTCCTACCACTCCGGCTTTTAGTTACAAGGGAAATGTGGATGCGTTTATCGCCCGTGTATCGCCATCAGGCAATGCGCTGCAAAAGTTTATTTATGTCGGTACCAATTTTTACGATCAGTCTTATTTCATTCAGATAGATGATGACCGAAATATTTATATAACCGGACAAACGGAAAGCACCTTGTATCCCATTCGGGGAGTGAGTGTGCCTATTGTAAGCGGTGGCAAACAATTCGTAAGTATTTTCAATTCCGAACTGGACACCTTGAAAGTATCAAACACATTTGGCAAAACCGATGCTAAGCCTTGCCTCGCTCCTTCCGCTTTTATGGTGGATGTGTGCCGAAGAATTTATGTATCCGGTTGGGGCGGACAAACCAATCAGATTGTGCATTCCGATTTAGGCAATACCACAGGGCTGCGTGTAACCGATGATGCTTTTCAAAAAAACACAGACGGTTCCGATTTTTACCTGGCAGTGTTTTCGCCCCTCATGAAAGACTTGATTTATGCCACCTTTATTGGCGATTTGAATAATGCCGACCACGTAGATGGCGGAACCAGCAGATTTGATCCGTCAAGTATCGTGTACCAGTCAGTGTGTGCCGGGTGCGGTGGATCTTCCGGATTTCCGACCACGGCCAATGCGTGGAGCAGGGTGAATAAAGGTATTCGTCCGAACACCACCAATGATGGCGGCTGCAACAATGCGTTATTTAAAATGAGCCTGAATGTTTCCCGATACGGACCTGAAATGAAAGATACGCTGCTCACCATTACAGCCGGTGATTCATTAAATTATATTGCGGCCATTACCGATTTGGATGCCGATGACATTGCAACCGAATGGGACAGTTCGCTGGCATATGCGCAACCCAATGCTTCGACAATTTCCATTGTCAAGCAAAAAGGAACAAACAGATTATTCATTGGCTGGAAAAGTACCTGCGGCAATGCTGGAGACACACTGGTGTTGAAAGTAATGAGCACCGACAATGCATGTCCATTTGCCAGGTTCGATACCAGTTATATTCGGGTGGCTGTTTTGCCTAAAGCTGTTCCTGTTCCTCCCTTCCCTGCATGCCTGAAAACAATAAGTCAGAATACGGCCACGCTTAGCTGGGTTATTTCAAGTTCGTCATCAACCAAAGGCTACAATGTTTACCGCTACGTAGAAAACGGCACCGATAGCCTTGTGGCACGGATACCATCGCGCTTTATTGATTTCTTTACCGACACGGCAGCAACCAATCACCTAACAGTAAACCATTGCTACTACGTAAAATCCCTGAACGATTGCAACGATGAGTCGGTCTCATCGCGGGTAGTGTGCAGTATATTTAAAGACGACACCTTATCCAATCCGGGCTTTTCCATACCCAACGACACCATCATTTACATATATGCTACCGACACCCTGACTACAGATATTCCCATACTTGATTCCGACAATAAAGATTCCGTTTACCTTTTTATTACAGGTGGGCGATTGCCGGGTAACGAGCGGTTTATAACTCCGCTTATCACCAACGGCCAAGGTCAGGCGCATCTCTCATTCAGGTTTGCCGCATTGTGTTCCGATATTGGCCGAAGCGATACGTTTGATGTGCGTTTGCTGGCATACGACAATCAATGCCCTACACCGCGTACTGCACCTGCACGCTTAAAGGTTGTAGTTATTCCACCCCCAGCCGAAGTGCCACCCGACTTTAAGTGTATCAAAAAAGTAGATAACAACCTGGTTAGAATTGGATGGCCAACCAAATCGGTAAATAAATACTTTGCGTATTTTCAGGTGCTCCGCAAAAACATGAATGGAACTGTCGAACCCATTGGCCGTTCACAAAGCAATGAGGACTTTGAACTGATTACCTCTGCGACCAACAATGAACAAGTAAATTACTGCTTTGCAGCGTATGCCGTAAATGTGTGTGGCTACAGTGGCGATACCTCTGCGTGGAGTTGCACGGTGCGCAAACCCGAAGACTATCCGGTGGCTTTACGCATATTAACGGTTACCGTTGAGAACAATAAGGATATTCGTGTAATCTGGCAAAAGTCAAACAATACCGATTTTGAAGCCTATACCTTATACAAACGTATGGAATCACTGGGACCTGAAGTGGACGCAGTGGCCAACACATCGGACTTGAATACGAATGAATATACAGACAAGGAAGTGGAAGTATCCAAAAACAGGTATTGCTACCAAATCAGGCAAACGAACTTGTGCGGACTGGAAAGTCAACAAAACCCGGAAGCGTGTTCTATTTTGCTAAAAGGAACGGCCGAACCGTTTGTCAATAAACTGGAATGGACACCCTACACATACTGGATTCAAGGAGTTCGCAATTATACCCTTGAGCGAAGCGAGCCTTCTGTTTCTCCGTTCGATGCAGGCAGCACAGGTGGCTCAGCCACCGGTTGGAATGATGAAAACCTAAACTATGACAACGGTATCTATTACTACACAGTTACCGCCAGCGAAAACGATGCGCACACCTCCTACACCAGCCGCTCAAATACCATTGAACTCGTTCAAAAACCGATACTGTATGTTCCCAATGCCTTTACCCCTAACAACGACAATGCCAATGACGACTGGAGGCCAAGACCAGTATTCGTAAAAGATTACGAGCTACGCATTTATAACCGTTGGGGGCAACTGGTATTTTCAACAAACAGCAAGTACGATTACTTCGATGGCCGTAAGGCTGAGGACAAATTAGCCGATGATGCATACGTGTACCTTATAAAATATACCGGCTGGGACGGCTCGGCTTACGAACGCAAGGGAAATGTTACCCTGTTGAGGTAACACAATTTCGCATATTTTGACATCAAAAAAAACGTATTATTGCGGTCATCAATCAGCATAACGCATGGCGGTTTATAAATTTAAAGTAACCTTTGAAGAGTACGATGACATATACCGTGTTATCGAAATCAAATCCACACAGTCATTTTTTGATTTTCACAAATGCATACTTGATGCAATAGGTTTTGACAGCAAACAAATGGCATCGTTTTTTATGAGCAACGACTCATGGAAAAAAGGTCAGGAAATTACGCTGGAAGACATGACCTCCGATGAAGAAGATCCGGCTTTGCGGGTGCCTACCATGAAAAAATCATTCATACAGGATTACATTGACGATCCGCATCAAAAAATGATTTATGTATACGACTACATTGAAATGTGGACGTTATTGATTGAGTTAACCGGCATTGAGATGAAAGAGAAAGCAGGTGTAAAATACCCGGTATGTGCTAAAACGGTTGGCCTTGCCCCTAAACAATACGATAAAATACAGAGATTCGGCCTGGTTGACGATGACGAGTTTGAGGAAATTACCAAAAACTACCTGGACAAAACGGATGAGATACCCGGTGAAATAAGCGATGACGAGGCTGATGAATTTGGCTTATTTGAAGATGAGCAGGGCGAAGCCGGAGGAGACGACTCAGACGACCGCTATTAACCCGAATCAACCTGCCGTAAACCTAAGCAACCCGGCTATGAAATACCTGCTTTTAATGCGCCATGCGAAATCGGCATGGGATGAACCCCATACAACCGACTTTGACCGTTCACTAAACGAGCGAGGCAAAAAAGATGCACCTGATATGGCCGGACGCATCAAAGCTTTTCCCTTTAAACCCGACTTACTTATTAGCAGCCCCGCCAAACGAGCCATTAAAACAGCCAAAGCTGTTGCTGAAGTGCTGCACTATCCCGAAAAAAAAGTAGAGCTGGAAACTGACTTGTATGAAGCAACAATTGAAGACGTGTGTTCCCTTATCAGAGAAGTTGATGACTCGGTAAAAAACTTGATGCTGGTTGGACACAACCCTACATTTACAGGAATGATTGGATACCTCACACATCAGTTTATCGACAACTTACCTACCTCGGGCGTGGCGTTAATTGAATTGAATATTAAAACATGGAAACAGGCTGTGGCCCAAACCGGCCGATTAATGTGGTTTGATTTCCCGAAGAACAAACAGACGTAAACGATATTTCCACACTCTTCTGTATTTAACTATCTGTTTGTTACCTTTCGCCATCTACCATGTCTGACCAACTCGCCACATTTGTCAATGTTATATTGCCCTTGCCGCTGCCACGTTTGTACACCTATCGGGTATTGCGTGAGCACGAAGCAGTGATACAAGTTGGCTGTCGTGTGGTGGTGCAATTTGGCAGCAAACGTATGTATGTCGCCATTGTACAGCAAATACACCACCAGCCACCGGCTGGATACGAAGCTAAGTACGTAGTGGATGTGCTGGATGAAGTCCCGCTGGTTACAGAAAATATGATGCAATTCTGGCATTGGATGTCTACGTACTACCTGTGCTCACTGGGTGAAGTGATGAATGCTGCTTTGCCCTCTTCCTTGAAGCCCGAAAGCAAAACCATCGTGGTGTTTAACCCGGAAGGCGATTTGGCCGGTTCGGAATTAAGTGACCGTGAATACCTGATTGTAGAAGCGCTATCACGCGAGGGCAGCCTGACTGTTGATGAGGTGATGGAGATTGTGCAGCTGAAGAATGTTTTTACCTTACTAAAAAGTCTATACCTGAAAGGCATCATACTGATGCAGGAAACTGTGGAAGAAACCTATAAACCACGTTTCACAACCTGCATTAAACTAACTGAAGCATTTGATGAAGAAAATGCACTGCGTATACTGTTTGATGAACTTGAAAAACACGAAAAGCAACTTCATGCACTCATTGCCTACATTCAACTTAAACACGAACTCACACACATTGAAAAAAAGGTATTGCTGAGCCGCAGCGGTGTGAGCGACAGCAGTTTGAAAACATTGATTAAAAAAGGTGTATTTGAACTGTATACGCAGCAAATAGACCGCATAGCCGCAAAGCACGAACCTGCCGAAGAGCCCTTTACACTGAATACTTATCAGCAGCAAGCGTACGATGAGTTGGCAACGGGTTTTAAAACGCATGATGTTGCACTTTTACACGGCATTACCTCAAGCGGTAAAACACATATTTATGTAAAGCTGATTGATGAACAACTTCGACAGGGCAAACAAACACTTTTGCTGCTACCTGAAATTGCGCTTACGTCACAAATCATTCATCGTGTGCAAAAACATTTCGGTTCGCAGGCCATTGCATTTCATTCACGCTTTAGCAGCAACGAGCGGTATGAGCTTTGGAACAAAGTAAAATCGGGTGAAGCCAAAATAGTTATAGGTGCGCGTTCAGCTATTTTCCTTCCCTTTCAGTCGCTGGGACTCGTCATTGTTGACGAAGAGCATGAGCAAAGCTACAAGCAACATGATCCTGCTCCACGCTACCATGCACGCGATGCAGCCATTATGCTGGCGCATATTCATCAGTGCAAAACACTGCTGGGTTCTGCTACACCTTCGTTTGAAAGTTACTACAATACTCAGCAAAACAGATACGCTCTAGTAGAATTGAAACAGCGACATGGAAATATTGAATTGCCCAAAATAGAACTGGCCAATTTAGCCGAAGAGAAACGTGTGAAAACCATGCACGGACATTTCACGCATGTGCTGTATGAAGCAATTGAACAGGCGCTTCAACATAATGAGCAGGTAATCCTTTTTCAAAACCGCAGAGGCTATGCCCCTATACTGGAATGTGAAATGTGCCGTTTTATACCTCGGTGTAAAAACTGCGACATCAGCATGACGTATCACAAATACAACGATTCGCTGAAATGTCACTATTGCGGCTATTCCGTACCTAAAATGACGTCATGTGCGGCATGCGGCTCGCACCAGCTTGAGTTAAAAGGCATAGGCACCGAAAAAATTGAGGACGAAATCGGATTGTTTTTCCCTCATGCACGCACCATCCGACTCGATTTAGACTCTACCCGAACAAAACACGGACATACTGAAATTATACGTGCCTTTGAAGCCCGCGAGGCAGATATTATGGTAGGAACGCAAATGCTGAGCAAAGGGCTTGACTTTGGTGCCGTAAGCGTAGTGGGTGTAATCAATGCCGACCAACTGTTGTATTTTCCCGATTTTAGAGCACATGAACGGGCATATCAGTTGCTCACACAGGTAAGCGGACGTGCAGGACGTAAACAGAAACAAGGTCGGGTAATTATTCAAACCAGTGTTCCGCATCACCACGTGTTGCATGAAATTGCCACACACCATTTCAATGAGTTGTATGCAAATGAAATAGAACAGCGCAGGCAGTTTGGCTATCCGCCCTTCACACGGCTTATTCATGTAGATGTAAAACATAAAGAATATTCAGTAGCGGCAAAAGCAGCTTTCGAGTTAAAGCAACTGCTTTATCCAAAAATGGGTGAAGGTGTCGTAGGACCCGAAACACCCTACGTTGGTCGTATTAAGAATTTGTACATCAAAGAATTGCTCATTAAGCTCAATCGTGATCGGAAAAACCTGGCAGAGACCAAGCAATTTATTAAGTACTGTACCGATCAGGTGTTGCAGAATACGGCATTCAAAGGGTGCATCATCACACTCAATGTTGATCCGCTTTAGCTGCTAAAACAAATTTTTCTTCCTGAAAAAGAGCACCGCCAGTACCGATAAGGTAACCGCTATACACATCACAATCCAGAATGCATGCGGATGTGTTTGAAATGGTAGCGGAACATTCATGCCATATAAACTGGCTATAAGAATGGGAATTGAAAGGATAATGGTAACCGATGTAAGAAACCGTATGGTAATATTCAGGTTATTGGAAATAATGGAAGAATGTGCACCCATCATTGTACCTAAAATATTGCTGTAAATATTGGCCATTTCAATGGCTTGTTTGGTTTCCGTCATTACATCTTCTGTCAGTTCCTGCTCTTCTGCCTGTTCCAGTGCAGGTATGCTCAGGCGCTGCAGCCTATACATCATCAGTTCGTTGGC
This sequence comes from Bacteroidota bacterium, assembly GCA_046309355.1. GTDB lineage: Bacteria > Bacteroidota > Bacteroidia > UKL13-3 > UKL13-3 > CAYSBE01. The sequence continues at coordinate 29,636 of JBKCPL010000074.1, read as the reverse complement.
TTTTAGCGAAGTGGTAAAATACACCAGACTCTTTTCAAAATTGAGCAGCTGTTGCAGCTCCTGATTTCGAGTGGCCCGTTGCAGCTGATCCTGAATTTCATCGGCCCTGTTATTGATATTTTTAAGATACCTTAGGTACAGAATAGACGAGCGAAGGAAAAGCTGCAACACAAACCGTTCACGCTTGGCCGTATTGCAACCGCGTATACGCGATTCAGCAAACGATTGAATGATTTCTGTTTGCTTGTAACACACGGTTACCATCAAATCGCGTTTTAATATAATGCCCAGAGGCAACGTGGTGTATGGCAGCAGTTCGTTACGCCCCATTTCAAAAGGAATACGGCATACAATGAGCATACAGTTCCTCTCCTGCTCTACCCGTGCATTCTCATCCGAATCAAGCGGGTCTATCAAGTAATCGGCAGGTATGAGCAATTTTTGCGACAAGTAATCTATTTCACTGGTCGTAGGATTTACCACATTGATCCAGCAGTCTTTCTCCACTCCCTCTATCTCGGCAAGTCGGTTTTGTACGGTTTTAAAATACTGAATCATGCGAACAGCGAAAGTAACTTATTTACGGGCACAAAGGTACAACTGAATGTTAAATTATATACCCGGCATGTGAACCAGCGTGGATGCGTAAAACGCCACCACGGTAAGAGCAACATAAACCAGGTATTCCTTAACAGGTGTATACTTGCTTAGCGGAATACCTTCCATTTTACAGACAATAGCCAACATTATTTTTTCAACTGTGTAAGCAATGACGGTGGCGTACGCTATGCCTGAAATATCATTAAGAATGTAAATAAACCAAAAGGAAAGAATGATATTAATGATTAAATAATTGGAGGAAATGACATAGAACACACGGCTTTTGAGTATGCCCATGATTACCGTTTGCGGAAATACCATGCGGCTCACGATAAGCAGCAAATAAATATTAAAGACCTTATAACCCTGCAACAGTTGTTCGTTGTAGGCATATTTAAATAAATACGGACTCAAAAACATTAGTAATACGGTGGTCGGGAAAAGCCAGCGCATCAGTTTGCCTGATGATCGTTTGAGGTTGCTCAGTGCCTCTTCCAATTTACCATCCTGATTGAACTTAGCAATCTCACCGCTGTATACATTGCTTAGTGAGTTGGCCAAAATCAGGAATATGGGCAGTTCGCGTGCCCCGTACCTAAACATAGCAAATACTTCGTCTGAAAAGTTAAATTTTACAATGTAGCCATTGATATAATCCATGCTGCCTGCCAGTAAAATAGAAAACATGAGTGGCACTGCCTTCTTTAAAAAATCTGCCGACAGACGCGTATGAACCGTGATAGTAGCATGTTTCATTAGCAGCAAAACTGTGTATGAAAATTTGACCAACGATAGCAACAGCAACATATTAATGGCAAATCCAAGCGATAGCTTCAACACAAGTGGCGTGCATAGCAGTACAATCTGCAATCCGAATGTAATAATACCCCAGCGCATCAGCGAGCGGTACATGCCTTTTAAATAAAATATATAATCAGTTATGTATGTAGGCGTGTTCAGCAAAACGACCAAGGCAAACATTTCAAACAGATACTTGTCTTTGCCATCCATGACACGCCCCATCACAATAATAACAATGGCAGCAACTATAGAAAAGGCCACGAGCAGCACAAATGTGTTGAACAGTAGCTTTTTCTTTTCTTCCAATTCAGCATTGTTATAATAGGGTATCAACGTATTACAAATAGCCGAAACCCAGAAAAATGTAAGACTTGACGTAACCAACATCAAATCTTCGTAATCGCTGATAAGCTTTAGCCCATACTCATGCTGATACAGTGCCGAAATCTTAGCCAGTAAAATGGAAATGATAAAAAACGTACCGAATCGCAGAAATTGAAACAACTGCAAACTGTTGAAACGATTTAATTTTGATTGAGTTTCGGCCACCTGATTCGGAGTTTATGTCAGTTTAATTTTTGTGTAACGCAGCCGAACTGCATTGCCTATCACAACCACATCGCTAAGTGCCATAGAGGCAGCTGCTACCATCGGATGTAAATATCCGCAGGCTGCTATAGGTATGGCAATAACATTATACGCAAATGCCCAGAAAAGATTTTGCCGTATTGCCGCATACGTTTGCTTCGATATAATGTACGCTTTAAGCAACGTGTGGATATCGGCATTCATCATCACCAGCTGCGACTGCTGCTGTGCTATTGAAGTGGCCTGAGCAAATGAAATACCTACATGTGATTTACTTAAGGCGGGAGCATCATTTACACCGTCACCAATCATGGCAACCTTATACTTTTGAATATAGTGCTCCACACGTTCCAATTTCTGATGTGGCAAAATACGGCTATAATAACTGTGCATACCTGTTTGTTCGGCTACTTCTTTCACTTTTTCTTCGGCATCGCCACTTAGCATAACAGTTTCAATACCATATGACTTAAGCTTCTTAACCACCTCCTCTGCCCCGGTTTTTAATGTATCTGCAATGTGTATAGCCCCCACACAGACATCGTTTTTATATATGTAAATATTTCCTACAAATCCATTTTTATATTCTTTAGGCAAACCCACATACCATGAATTTCCCTCCGTATCTGTTCCGGTTATGCCTTTGCCTTTTTCTTCGTTCACCTGTTGCATTTTTACCAGGCCTTTGTTCCACAATGCACAATTTTCTACGATGGATTTAGCTATAGGGTGGGATGAATGTTTTTCCAGTTCATATACTGCATTGGTCACTTGCCATTCGCTTTCATTAGCCGATATGGAAACATTGGATACAGAAAATGAACCGTCAGTAAGTGTTCCTGTTTTATCAAACAACATCAAAGTACAGGTCGCCAAGCTTTCCATAGCTGAGGCATCTTTAACCAATATGCCGTTGCGACCGGCTTTGCCTATGCCCACCATCACGGCTGTGGGTGTGGCTAGCCCCATAGCGCATGGACACGAAATAACCAACACTGCAACTGCACGCATAACTGAATCGGCCAGTGCAATATGCATCGCATAGTAGTTAATAGCAAATGTAACAAGTGCAATACCCAAAACAACGGGTACAAAAACAGCACTAATGCGGTCGGCTAATTTTTGCAAACGTGGTTTGCCGGCTTGTGCTTTTTTCACCAAATCAATAATGCCCTGCAATACTGAATTTTTATACGTACCTGTTACACGAACATATATGTTTCCTTCTACCAGCACCGTTCCTCCAATAACACTACTGTCAGTACGTTTACTCACGGGCATACTTTCTCCGGTTATCAGCGATTCGTCACACCAGCCTTCGCCCGATAAAATTATACCATCGAGCGGAACACGGTCGCCTTGCGCTACAAATACAGTATCGCCCACTTTAATATCGGTGGTATTAAGTTCATAAAAATGGTGTTGGTTGCCCACCGTCATTACCAGTTTGGCCTTTTCCGATTTAAGTTGTTGCAATGCCTGAATATCTTTCGTAGTTTGTTTAACTGACCGGTGCTCAATCAAATTTCCGAGCAAAACCAATGTAATAATGGTAGTTCCGGTTTCAAAGAATAAATAGGAATGCAACTGAGGCGAACCATAATGAATGAGCATACCTGCCACGCTGTATACAAATGCTGACAAGCTGCCCAGAAAAATCAGTACATCCATATTGGGCACTCCGTTTTTCACGGATGCATATGCACTGCGACCGAAAAAATAAAACCCTGTGCAGTAAACCGGTAGTGAACAAAGCAACTGAAACCAAGCATTGTGCCAAAGCCACCAATTTGAGAACATGTGCAACAGCAGAGGAATAGAAAATACCGAACAGAAGTAAAGTTTGTATTCAAGTTTACTTAGCCAAAAAGCAGATGTCGTAGTATCGTCTGATTGAACCTTGTAACCCATGTCATCAATCAGGCTCACAATTTCCTGAATCTGCATCTGTTTCGGGTTAACAAAACTTACTTCTCCTGAGGCAAAATCAACGTTAACCTCCTGCATTCCTTTTGTTTCCAGTCCCTTTCTGACTGAAGCTGCACAATTGGTGCAGGTCATGCCTTCTACATGCAATTCAATGCGTTCATCCTGTTGCATAGTGCTTACGAAAGTAGTTATTCGCACGTAAGAAACAATTGCATGGCAAATGGATGTTTATGTTTACTTTTGAATGTGTCCCTAAATTCGAATATTTTATGAAAAAACTTGACCGTAAAGAGTTTATTAAAACAGTAGCTGTATCGGCAGGTGCTGTTATTGTACCTATACCTAAAAGCGTTCAGGCGGGTATTCTACAAAATGCGAGCTTCACGTTACCACCTCTTACCTACCCGTACAAAGCGCTTGAGCCATACATGGATGCACAAACCATGGAAATTCATCACACGAAACACCATCAGGCCTATATTACTAAATTAAATGAGGTACTGGATAAAGAACCCTCACTTAAGGGACTTTCATTGGAAAAAATGTTAGATGCTTACACACAATTACCGATTAGCGATAGTTCGAAAACGATTATTCGAAACAATGGAGGCGGTCACTGGAATCACAGTTTTTTTTGGCCGCTGTTAAAGACCGGCACTACACCGGGCGGAAAATTGAATGAGGCCCTGCTGAGTGTATTCGGTAGTATGGAAAACTTTAAAAACACATTTGAAAAGGCTGCACTGAGCCAGTTCGGTTCTGGATGGGCATGGCTTATTGATACGGGAAAAACACTGCAGGTCGTAAGCACTGCCAATCAGGATAACCCCATCATGCAGGGACAGGTAAAAGGCAAGCCCATTCTGGCACTGGATGTATGGGAACATGCGTATTACCTAAAGTATCAAAATAAACGTGCCGATTATGCAAAAGCATTTTGGCAAGTACTAAACTGGGAACAAGCAGAAAAAAACTTCCTTCAAAAATAATTTGGTTTGATAAATACTTAAAGTCGTATTAAATTCGCACCCCTGTAAATGAATTGTGTGAATCAAGTTCCGATTCATTTTCAACAACGGTAGTTTTAGCTCATCCAGATATTTGTCGGGAGGTTAAAGCACCAAATGGTGGTTTTAGCTCAGTTGGTTAGAGCGCCTGATTGTGGTTCAGGAGGTCGTGGGTTCGAGCCCCATATTCCACCCCAAAAGCCGGAGTTTTACTTCGGCTTTTTTTATGCTATTATAAATTCAATACCAAACGGTCGTGGGTTCGATCCCGATAGCTATCGGGACCATATTCCACCCCAAAAACGACTGTGTATTTGACTAAATTAAAAAATCAGGAGTTGAGCGAATTGTTATTGGCTCGTTGGTTACCGGATGCACAAACGACAATTCGGAAGCATGTAGCAAAATACGGTGGTCGGCAAATGCCTTTGAGGCCTTGTATTTTACATCGCCTGTAATTGGACAACCGATGGCCGACAACTGAGCACGTATTTGATGCTTACGGCCTGTTAGTAGTGTGACCTGCAGTATCGACCTCCCCTGCTTATTTTTCAGCAACACGTAGTGCAATTGCGCTTTTTCTGTACCCGGTGTTTCGCTTTCATACGCTTTTACCAATTTGCGTACATCGTCTCGTTTAAGCCAGTGGGTAATGGTATCTTCAGGTTTTGAAGGCCCATTCTCTACCTGAGTAGTATACATTTTTTTTACGTTGCGTTGCTCAAATAACTTATTCATTCTTTCCAGCGCTTTGCTTGTTTTGGCAAGTAATACAATTCCGCTCACGGGCATATCCAGCCGGTGTATCACACCTACAAAAACAGCACCGGGCTTTTCGTATTTTTCTTTTATATACGCCTTTACCTCTTCTTCCACACTTGGCGGCTTACCCGGCTCGGGCTGCACAGTTTGTCCGGCCCTTTTCTCAACCGCGATGAGGTGGTTGTCTTCGTATAAAATTTTCATGCGTTTACTTTACCCGGAAGTTCAACAAATCGGATATAACAGGATGAATCAATATTGTTCCGATGAATTCGGAAAATCCTGTGATTTCACATCGGCTACGTATTGCTGAACTGCTCCTTTTATTTCATCGTATAAGCTCAGGTATCTTCTGAGAAATTTGGGTGAAAAATCTTTGTTTATACCCAGCATATCATGACTAACCAGTACCTGACCATCAACAAAAGGTCCGGCACCAATGCCAATAATCGGAATTTTGACCGATTCAGTCACTTCTTTGGCCAACGCTGATGGAATTTTTTCTAAAACAATAGCAAAGCAACCCGCTTGTTCCAGTAATAGCGCATCATGCTTTAGCTTTTTCGCTTCTTCGTCTTCCTTGGCGCGTACTTCGTACGTACCGAATTTATATATGCTTTGAGGTGTTAAGCCCAAATGTCCCATAACCGGAATACCGGCAGTGAGTATACGCTTAATAGATTCTACCACTTCCTCACCACCCTCCAGTTTTACGGCATGCGCTTCTGCTTCTTTCATGATGCGTATAGCTGAACTTAGCGCCTCCTTGGAGTTGCCCTGATACGAACCAAACGGCAGATCTACAACAACTAAGCTTCTTGTTACAGCCCGAATGACAGATGCAGCATGAGAAATCATCTCATCCAACGTAATAGGCAATGTAGTTTCATGCCCGTGCATCACATTACTTGCCGAGTCGCCCACCAGCAACACGTCTACCCTGGCATCATCCAGTATGCGAGCCATGGAATAATCGTAGGCAGTAAGCATCGATATTTTTTCGCCCCTCATTTTCATTTCCTGCAAAATGTGGGTAGTCACTTTCTTTATTTCCTTGTGCGTGCTCATAAGGCTATGTATGTAGTGGCATCAAATGTAAGCGGGAATTTTATATTTTTACATCCTGCCAGGTAAACATCTTCGTGAAACACACGTTAATAAATACACTCATTTCTATACTGCTGCTGACAATAGCAGGATGCGACAACGAGTTGGAAGTGTATGCGCCCTACAAAGAAACTCCTGTCATTTACTGTGTGCTCGATGGGGGTGTTGATACACAATATGTGCGCGTGGCTAAAACATACCAGATAGAGGGTGAAAGTTTTGCCGGTGCCCGCGATAGCATGCTTGGATACTTTAATGAGGAATTGAATGTTCGAATTTCAAGCGAACAAACAGGCCTTACTACAACGCTAAAGCCCGTTCGTTTACAAAAAGATGCTGGCATATTTAATATACGTAATGACGCTTATAAAACAACTGAGCCATTTGCACTGACCCCGGGACAGTTTTACACTGTTCGGGTATACATACCGTCTACCGACAAAACGTATGCTGCACGCGTACAAGCCATTGATGCACCATCAGAAATTATTTTCAGCAGAAACAGTAAACTGGATGCTGGCAATAACAATCTGGCAATTACAGCAGGCAGGTACGGCAGAATGTTTAGCTGCTATGTACGTTTTTACTACGCCTTGTGCGACAGCCCCTCTCAAGCCTCATGCCCTGAACGTTTTATCGATTACTTTGCAGCGCGCAATATACTGGCCGATGAAAATAAGTCATTCGAAAGTATCTACATCACTATGCGTGGAAGTGATTGGGTGAATTACTTGCGCAGGGAGCTATCAGCCATGCCGGGTAAAAGTTTCCGCTATCTACGAACTGACATAAATTGGGTTTCGGGCGGAAGCGAATTTGAACTGGCATACTATCAATCGTTGCCCTCGCTGTTTTTTGTTTCAAAATCGACCAATACCAGCAACATACCCGGAGCCTTAGGTTTTGTGGGTGCAATGTATACCAGCAGCTTGCAAAATATAACGGTAGACCCTTCGCTGATTAAAAGTATTCAAACAATACCCGGTATGCAAAAATAGACCTGCAACACCTATATTCGCACCGCATGAAAAAATACATCGGTGCCGTTCTGCTACTTTGCCTGTTTACACAATGCAAAAACGACATTGACATAAATGCGCCATGGTTAGAAACTCCGGTGGTTTTTGGATTACTGGATGCCAATAGCAACGTGCAATACATTCGTATTCAAAAAACCTATCAAAATTCCATTTCACAAAATACGCAGCAGGGTGCGCAGTACCCCGACTCACTGTATTTTGACTCACTGGTTGTAAAAGTTACGTCAACTTCAAGCGAGTCGTTTACATTTAACAAAATACCGGCCCCAAAAGAATCCGGGTTCTTTACATCGGACGAAGCCTACATCTATACAGCTAATTTTCGTCCGCGTACAGATGGCAGAGTGTACAACCTGGAAATTTTTAGTCCACAAACGGGCAAAACATACCGTGGCCGTACATTCATTATGGGAATAGCCGACACGGCACAGGCACCATCAGGCTTGCCCTACAGTATTCGTTTAAGGACCGACTCGGTTTCATTTTTCAACGTCAGGTTTAAACCGGGTGCAAATACCTTTGTGTATGACACCTACGTAAGACTGCGCTATACAGAGTTCAACACAAATGGAGACAGCAGCCAAAAAATCGTTGAATTTCCCATATCTCTAAATTTGCTCACACGCGATATAAGTGCCAGCGAATACACCAGACGTGTTGTTTCAGCACCCGATATGCTAGGCTTTTTCCGCACCGAATTATCAAACGATCCCACTGTAAGTCGGAAATTCAGAGGGCTTGATTATATATTTGCCGGAGGCTCGCAAGACTTAAAGCTATTTATAGATATAAGCCGCACACAAAACTCGTTTGTTCAAAACAAACCCGAATTCAGCAACATAGATAATGGATTGGGTATTTTTTCAAGCCGCTCCATTTCTACCTTCTCCAATGTTGTTTTGGCTGATAAGGCCAGCCTGGATGCTATTAATAGCCTGCCTCGTTTCACCCCCTGAAACTGACAAACTACTGACAGTTTGTGAATTTTTAGCCCTCATTCAGTAACCGCACTGACATATTGTATGCTACTGACAGCACTAAATCGATTGGCACTTCAATTGATAATCAGAACGCAATAAACATTTTATATATGAGCAAAATTATAGGAATAGACTTAGGAACAACCAATTCATGCGTTGCCGTGATGGAAGGCAACGAACCGGTTGTTATTGCCAATAGCGAAGGCCGCAGAACCACACCTTCTATTGTTGCATTTTTAAAAGATGGCGAGCGCAAAATAGGTGACCCGGCCAAACGTCAGGCGGTTACCAATCCGCAGAATACTATTTATTCTATCAAGCGCTTTATGGGTCAAAGCTTTGATGAAGCGAAGAACGAAATACCACGAGTGCCATATAAGGTAGAAAAAGGCGATGGCAATACTCCCCGCGTAAATATTGATGGCCGCATGTATAGCCCTCAGGAATTATCTGCCATGATACTTCAGAAAATGAAAAAAACGGCTGAGGATTATCTGGGTTCAGAAGTAAAGGAAGCGGTAATTACCGTACCTGCTTATTTCAACGATGCACAGCGTCAGGCCACAAAAGAAGCGGGTGAAATTGCCGGTTTGAACGTACGCAGAATCATTAACGAGCCTACCGCAGCTGCACTGGCTTACGGACTTGATAAAAAAGATAAGAAAGACCTTAAAATCGTAGTGTTCGACTGCGGTGGTGGTACACATGACGTATCTGTGCTCGAATTGGGCGATGGCGTTTTTGAAGTAAAATCAACCGATGGGGACACGCACCTGGGTGGCGATGATTTCGATAACGAGATTATTAACTGGCTGGCTCAGGAATTTCAATCGGAAGAAGGAATAGATCTTCGCAAGGACCCGATGGCGCTTCAACGCTTGAAAGAATCAGCTGAAAAAGCCAAAATCGAACTTTCCAGTTCTCCACAAACCGAAATAAATTTACCATACATCACGGCTACACAAAGCGGCCCAAAACACCTGGTAAAAACATTAACCCGTGCCAAATTTGAGCAGTTGGTGGACAGCCTTATCAAACGTACGATTGAACCTTGCCGCACAGCCCTTAAAAATGCAGGATTAAGTACAAGCGATATTGACGATGTTATATTGGTAGGTGGTTCTACACGTATACCGGCTGTACAAAAAGCAGTAGAAGATTTCTTCGGCAAATCCCCATCAAAAGGGGTGAATCCGGATGAAGTTGTAGCCATTGGCGCTGCCATACAAGGGGGTGTGTTGACCGGTGAAGTAAAAGACGTATTGCTTCTTGATGTAACTCCCCTATCACTGGGCATCGAAACCATGGGTGGTGTATTCACCAAATTGATTGAGTCCAATACCACCATTCCAACCAAACGCAGTGAAGTATTTTCGACTGCAGCCGATAACCAACCGTCTGTAGAAATACATGTATTGCAAGGCGAACGACCAATGGCCCGCGACAACCGCACCATAGGCCGTTTCCACCTCGATGGCATACCCCCGTCACCACGCGGTGTTCCACAAATTGAAGTAAGCTTTGACGTTGATGCAAATGGTATTATGCACGTAAGTGCCAAAGATAAAGGCACCGGTAAAGAGCAAAAGATACGCATCGAATCATCAAGTGGACTGAGCAAAGAAGATATCGAAAAAATGAAACGTGAAGCGGAAGCTAATGCCGAAGCCGATAAGAAAGCAAAAGAAGAGGCTGAAAAAGTAAACATGGCCGACAGCCTGATATTCCAAACTGAAAAGCAACTGAAAGAATATGGCGAAAAACTTCCTGCTGATAAAAAAGAAACCATTGAAAAAGCCTTGGGCGAATTGAAAAAAGCACATGAAGCCAAAGACCTTGCAGGTATTGATACGCATATGAATGCCCTGAACGAGGCGTGGCAGGCTGCATCACAGGATTTATACAACGCTACTCAACAAGCACAAACTGAAAGCGCTTCTGCCGATGGAGCCAACACAGGTAATTCAGATACCAATAATGTACAGGATGTTGAGTTTGAAGAAGTGAAGTAACCTTTGGGTATTTTGATTGTAAGAAAAAGGCGGACAATGTCCGCCTTTTTCTTACTATAACAAGTACATGCACACCTAAGCCATTCTGATAGCTGCCTGATGAATCGTTTGTTACAGACGAAGGTCTGTTGTCTGATTTATAAAATCGCACAGTAACTTTGGTAACACACGCAGGTGTTATAAACAAAAAAGCAGGTAAACCAGTAAAGTAAAACTTACCAGTTCAATACAAGCTCCTCTACAGGATTTCCGTCAATGATATGCTCATTAACAATACGCTCCACATCATCGGGAGATACCGGAGCATAGTATATACCATCAGGATACACAACCAGTGCAGGACCATATTTGCAGGCATCCAGACATCCCGCACGCTGAGCGCGTACTACACCCTTTAGTCCTTTTTCATTTAATACGTCTCTGAATTTTTGAACCAGTTCCATGCCGCGTTGTTCACCGCAACAAGCCTTTCCGGGCTCTTTTTGATTGGTACAGATAAATATGTGTTTTTGAAATTTCATATTATTTAGATGAAGTGTAACCCAGAACATTCATCATACTGGCAGCCGTTTGCTCGGGAGCGAACAAGGTAAACCGATGTGAACCGTCCTCGTTTTTATCAATGATGATATGCTTGGGTGCGGGAACTAAACAATGCTGAATACCACCGTATCCGCCCAGCGACTCCTGATAGGCTCCTGTGTGAAAAAATCCCATGTACAATGGCTCACCATCATTCAGCTTGGGCAAAAATACCTGATTAGTATGCGTATCTGAGTTGTAGAAATCCTGGCTATCGCAGGTCAACCCACCCAGATTTATTCGTTGAAATTCCTTGTCCCAGTGATTGACGGCAAGTAAAATAAATTTTTGTCCGATGCCCCAGGTATCAGGCAGTGTAGTGATAAATGAACTGTCAATCATGTACCACAATTCCTTATCGTTTTGCTGTTTGCTGCCAATAATGGAATACAGAGTACCGCCACTTTCACCCACCGTAAATGAACCGAACTCTGTAAAAATAGTTGGTACAGGTACGTTTCGTGAGTCGCAAATGGTTTTGATATAGTACACAATCTGATCAATCATGTAAGGATAGTCGTGCTCCACTCCCAGTGAGGTATAAATGGGCATACCGCCACCAATGTCAAGCGTATCCAAGTCATTGCAGTGCTCTTTGATATCGCAGTATACATTAACCAAACGGGTGAGTTCGCTCCAGTAATAAGTAGTATCACGTATGCCTGAGTTCACAAAAAAGTGAAGCATTTTCAACTTAAATGCAGGATTATCTTTTATCTTCTGAGCATATACATCGAGTATAACTTTATGACTCATTCCCAATCGTGAAGTGTATACCAGAAAACCGGGTTCTTCTTCTGTAGCAATACGAATACCCAGTTTAATCGGCTGTGTGGCTACACGCTGCAATTCATCAATCTCTTGTTCGTTATCCAGCACACAAATCAGATTTTCAAATCCGGTTGCTACCAGCTCATTCATTTTAGTCAGGTACTGTTGTGTTTTGTATCCGTTGCAAATGATGTGCTTGTTTTTTGGAAAAAGTCCCTTTTGATGAAGGTTTGCTACTAGATCAAGGTCAAACGCAGATGAGGTTTCAATATCTGAATCATTCTTTAATGCCTCTTCCAGTACAAATGAAAAATGTGAACTTTTGGTGCAGTAACAATAGCTATACCCTCCTTTGTAGTCATACTTTTCCATGGCCTGCTCGAACAAGTTTCGGGCTTTGTTAATTTGAGAACCTATTTTAGGCAGATAGGTAAATTTTAGCGGTGTGCCATACGTTTGTATCAATCCCATTAAATCAACATCATGAAAATACAGGCGGTTATTGCGCACCTCAAACCCATGACGCGGGAAATAAAAGGTTTGATTAATCAGGTCAATGTATTTGTTTTTAACGGGAAGTGACATACGGCAGAATCGATTTGCAAAAAGCGTTGCAATGATAGGTATTTCATCAGTTATATAACAGTGAATTTTTAGGACAAAAAGTATTTATCTGTTGGGGTTTACCGGCAGGAAATTTTCGGCCAGCATGCACCTAACACTTCCACCGCCATGCTGCTCAATAGTGGATATATCGAAATACATAATCCGGTTATACTTTTCAAGTCGTGTAATTTGCTCAGGTGTTAGTGAATCGTACGCTGTTTTACTCATAAGTAACAACCGCTCGTTCGCTGCATTTTTTACCTGCAGCATATTGCCGGCAAATAATTCCATCTGACTGGCAGTAATAGTTATAATTTCTTTTGAGGTGGATTGTACAATGGCTTTACGCTGATCAGGATTATGAATACTTTCCATGCATACAACTAAAAATTCATCGGCAACACACATTATCACATTGGTATGGTATACGGGTATACCTTTTTTATCCGTTGCTGTAAACAGTAAAAGTTCGTACCCCATTTTATTAGCAAATAGTTTAGCTACTTCGGCATCGGTGCGGGGTGAAAGAGCTGCATAGGCTATACGTAAATCGCGGTCGAGAACCAGGCTTCCGGTTCCTTCCAGAAACTTATTTTCCTTTTCGTATGCGGTCAAATCAATCATCTCCAGCAATTGATACTGGTCGGATAGCGCATCAAATATATCGGGCCTTCGCTCGTATCTCCTGTTTTCGGCCTGCATAGGATACAATACAACGGTGCCGTCTTCATGTGTCGAAAACCAATTATTCGGAAAAATAGAATCCGGTGTATGCGGTTCATCTGTATCATCTGCTATAAACACATTCAATCCTTCATCGCGCAACCTTGCTGCCATTTGATTGAATTCACGGAGTGCCCGTTGCTGAACATCCTGTCTGCCCCTGTCAGTGCTTTGAAATGTATTGGTAGAAGCGGTCTGCTCGTTAAATGCAAATGAAACGGGACGAATCATAATCAGGTTCTGAGTTATTTGCGGCATAAGCGATGTGTATTCGAACTACAAATAAAGGAATTAGCGCGACATCTGCGAATCGGCAGCTTTTGCCATAGATAACATAAGGCTGTGGGGCTTTTATTATATTTGCGGCTCACCCTTGTAAACTGTGTATGCGTGATGACCGATTTAAACTTATAACCGTAGAAAGCGATTTTGGTGCCGGTAAAGCAGGTGCAGCTTTAGGTCCGCAAGCATTGATTGAAGAACTTAAGGTCAAAAATTTTGATGCGATTGACATTTACAGTTATCTGAATATCGAGCCTCGTTATAGTGAGCCATCTACCGAAACACCTCATGGCAAAAACATAGAAAACATTACTTCATTTCAGCAGAACGTATGCAGAAACATAAGCGAAGTTGTGCAGGTAGGTAAAATACCATTCATTTTTTCCGGAGATCATAGTTCGGCCAATGCCCTGATATCCGGAATTAAAGACCACTATGCAAACAGCCGTTTGGGTGTTATCTGGATTGATGCCCATGCTGATTTACACAGCCCCTACACCACACCATCAGGCAATATTCATGGTATGCCTATTGCCGCCCTGATGGGCCACGACCATAGAGAGATGGCGAAAAACCAACCCAAAGAGATTACCAAAAAACTGTGGGACGACCTGAAGCGGCTTGGACGCAGACGAATTACACCAAAATTGCAAAGCAATGACCTGGTTTTTATTTCGCTGCGCAGCGCTGAAATAGAAGAAGAACGAATTATTAAAAAAGAAAATATTGCATGCTACCGCCCTGACGATATACGCGAGTTAGGCATTGAAAATGTGGTTAGCTTGACCATAAACCGCCTGCGAAACTGTGAGTTCATTTACGTTTCATTCGATGTCGATTCTCTCGATTCGTCACTTTCAACCGGAACGGGTACGCCTGTAGAAGATGGCCTAAGCCTTAGCCAGGCTAAATACCTGATGAGTCGTTTATTGCAATTACCCAACCTAATCGGATTTGAAATCACCGAGGTAAATCCCGCGCTCGATACTGCTAAACCTATGCACAAACTCATAGCAGATCTTCTCATCGAGGTGTTTAAGGACCTACGTTCGACCTAAAAAAATACCCACAAAACGTCCACATCCGTCAGATTTGTTACTTCGGATACGTTTAATGTGTAATTTACCCTAAAATTTACTGCGTATGTCACAATATGAACCCAAAGAAATGCAATGGCGCAGATTTACCGGTGAGTCGGTAGATAATGATATCATACAGGAAGTTGAGCAACTTATTCGCAGAGAAAAAGAAGCAGGCAATAACCTGAAAGTCTGCATAGGAACCGATTCGCAGGTAACATGCGAGGTTACTGAATTTGCTACGGTGATTGTATTCGTACGAGAAAAACGGGGAGGATTTATGCTGATTAGCAGTGAAAAAACACGGTATAATTTTACATTGAAAGAACGTATGCTGCATGAAGTGGCACGATCTATAGATATAGCTTACCGACTATGTGAAACGTTAGACAAATATGAAGTTGAGCTGGAAGTTCATGCCGATATAAATACCAACCCACAATTCAAATCGAACACTGCACTAAGTGAAGCCATGGGATACATATTGAGTATGGGATTTGTATTTAAAGCAAAACCGGAAGCATTTGCCAGTTCATACTGCGCCAATAGAATGGTTCACTAACCTGATTTAATTAAGCACGTCAATCTTCATCCAAAAGTCGCTGAACTGCGTTCATACTTTTTTATTTACTCCGCAGCTTACAAACAAGTTTGAGCTGCTGCGTAAATAAAAAAGTCGCCAGCCTTAGGCTAGCGACTTTTGGATGGCGGAGAGAGAGGGATTCGAACCCCCGGACCTGTTACAGTCAATGGTTTTCAAGACCACCGCATTCGACCACTCTGCCATCTCTCCGGGTGCAAAAGTAAAGCCCACACAGGATTATGCAAAAAAATCTTTCAAATCGTGTTTTAACCGTTCATGTATAGCTTATTACATACTACATTCGTAAGCTCGATGGCACTCCAAATTTTCAAAACTGGCGACAACAGCCATACCCTTTACAACACAGAACTGGATGAAACCTATCATTCCAGAAATGGTGCGCTGGAAGAAAGCCGATACGTTTTTATTGAAAAAGGGCTTCATTTTGTTGCCTCGCTCACTACTCAACCGATTCATGTGCTGGAAGTAGGATTTGGAACCGGATTAAACGCTATTCTTACCCTAGAGTATGCCGTTAAGCATGGTATTTCTGTAAATTACCACGCCATCGAAACAACGCCACTAACTAACGAAATCATTGAATCACTCGATTATACTAAATTTTTTAATGAGCATACGGCTGCGCTTTTTACTCAAATGCACCAGGCACCGTGGAATGAGCCTATCCAAATGACCTCGGAATTTAACCTTACCAAACACCATCAACGTATTCAGGAATTCATTCCTTCTAAATCATTTAATCTTATTTACTTCGATGCATTTGCGCCCGATAAACAGCCCGAAATGTGGCAACCCGACATTTTACAAAGTATGTACGATTGCCTGAACGACCGGGGAACATGGATAACCTATTCATCAAAAGGCGAACTTAAACGCAACCTAAAGGCTATAGGCTTTACTGTAGAGCGATTACCCGGCCCACCCCGCAAAAGACACATGCTAAGGGCTACTAAATGAATTCAAAGATTACAGAGTATATTATCGTTGGTCAGGGACTAGCCGGAACGGTTGCTGCATTTAGCCTCTTGAAAGCAGGTAAAAAGGTTCTGGTTTTTGATGAAAAGCGTGAATTCACAGCCAGTAAAGTGGCGGCAGGCATGTTTAATCCCATTAACCCGAAACGAATGGTTAAAAACTGGAATGCAGAGGTATTCATCCCTGAAGCCATAGCTACCTACCGCTCGATCGAGGAGTTTCTAGGTGTTTCACTCCTCCATGAAATGCCCGTTCATACTGTATTTGGTTCAGCAAAGGAAGTGAATGACTTTTCCGCTCAGATGGAAAAAGATGAGTTCAGCCGATTTGTAGACGAACATGCTGATACCTATCCTCAAATCAGTGCACCTTTAGGTGCTATTACCATAAGTCCGGCAGGTTGGCTGAACATTCCTGCTCTTCTCACGCATTTCTCGAATTATTTACTGCAAAATGGCTTGCTGATAAACGAAAGGCTGGAACATGAACATATCCGTTTTGAGAATGGACGCATACACTACAAAAATTTGCAAAGTCGGGGAATACTTTTTTGTGAAGGTTACAGATATAAACGCAATCCGTTTTTCGACTCTTTGCCCTGCGAGCCTACCAAAGGAGATGTTCTCACCATCCATTGCGAACAGCTACCACACGATAGAATAATTAAAAAAGGGGTGTATTTGGTACCTCTGGGCAATAATATGTATAAAGTAGGTGCTACTTACGACAGGTTCAAACTGGATGAAGAGCCCGACCTGCAAGCGAAGGAGCAGTTGATTCATGATTTGAAATCGTTGCTTAATGTACCGTTTACTGTACTGAAACATGAATCAGGCATACGGCCAACCATGCGAGGTAGAAAACCATTTGTGCTGCAACATCTACTTCATAAGCAGGTATTCATCCTAAACGGTCTGGGCTCAAAGGGTGTGATGTTTGCTCCGCATTTTGCAAACACTCTGGTAAAACTTATACTGGAATTTGAATCTGCCATTGCCGACTATCGTGTGTAAATAGTATACAACCATGAATTGGAACATTGAATGGCTCAGGCTTGATTTACGGTATACCTGGAAAATATCACGCAACGCAAGCGATTTTAAAGAAAATGCGGTTATATCAGTTAAACACGGTGAATGGACAGGAATAGGAGAAGTAGCACCCAACATACGCTACAACGAAACGCGCGAAACTATACAACAGGCATTTGACAGATTTAAGTCTGCAGCTGAAAACCGAATTCATGACCTTCAGGATTTGGAACATCTGCTTTCTGAACTGAAACTGCCAAATGCATTACGTTTTGGAGTGGAGTCGGCTTTTATACACATGCTGTGCCATGCTGAAAAAACTTCGGTACACACATTGCTGAATATTGAAAAGGCTGATAAATTACCTACAGCCTACTCGTTCCCCATCATGGAAACTGCCGAACTTCAATCTTTTTATGAAAACGAAAATCTTTCCAGGTTTCCCATGCTGAAGGTAAAGATAAATAGGCAAAATGCGCAGGAAACACTGGATGCCATAGGCGCATTTGCTACAGCTCCGCTTATAATTGATGCCAATGAATCATTTCATTCAGCTGATGAGGTGGCTGCATTTATGAACACACTAACGCGGCTTAATGTAGCCTGCATTGAGCAGCCCATGCCATCACACCTGAGCGATGAGTACAAAAAACTGAAACCAAACTCTCCTTATCTGCTTATGGCAGATGAGAGTGTATGCGATGACGCTGATTTTGATGAAATAGCCTTGCAGTTTCACGGAGTGAACATGAAATTAATGAAGGCAGGCGGTTACCTGAACGGACTGCGCATACTACACGAAGCACGAAAAAGAAAGTTAAAAACGATGGTAGGTTGTATGATTGAAACTTCACTTGGTATTTCTTCGGCTATGAACGTGTCTGCAGCAGTAGATATAGTAGATCTAGATGGTTTTTTAATTCTAAAACACGATCCTTTTAATCTGATACACGAAGAGCATGGCTTTTTAAAACGGCAATAAAACTAAACACTGCACGTAAGTGTTTTCTATAAATGGCGGTTAAAAATGAAATAGCTGTTTGGTGGATGCGAAGAGATTTGCGGCTTCATGACAATGCAGCATTGTACAATGCGTTACGCAGCGGATATCCTGTACTTCCTGTTTTTGTTTTCGACAAGTCAATTCTCGATAAGCTAGATGATAAGCATGATAAACGTGTTGAGTTCATTCACCAGCAAATAAGTCAACTTAAAACCACAGTGAGAGGTTTGAAAAGCGATGTGTATATACACTACGGTACACCTGCAGAGGCCTTCAATTTGCTGATGCAGAAATTTAAGGTAGTACAGGTACATACCAACCGCGATTATGAACCTTACGCCACTAAACGAGACAGAGAAATTTCAGAATTACTTACTGCGCACGGTGCGACCTTTCACACATACAAAGATCAGTGCATTTTTGAATACACGGAAATACTGAAGGACGATGGTAAACCGTACACTGTATTTACACCCTATTCGCGTAAGTGGAAAGCCAGATTAACCCCGGCTGCACTCAATTCCTACCCGGTTGAAAAAGAGTTGGGGCAATTATATAAAAATACAGACAACGCATTTAAACTGCCAACACCGCAAGAAATGGGATTCACATTTTCAGGAACCACATTTCCATCCGTTAACGTTGTACAATCCATCATCAAAAATTACGATAAAACACGAAACTTCCCTGCTGTAAATGGCACATCAAAACTAGGCGTACATTTTCGCTTTGGAACTATCAGCATACGCGAAAAGGCTGCACGTGCTCTTGAGTTAAATGAAACTTACCTCAATGAACTGATATGGAGAGATTTTTACATGCAGATACTGGCTCATTTCCCTCATGTTGCATCAGGAGCATTTAAGCCGCAGTATGACAGAATAGAATGGCGCAACAACGAGCAGGAATTTGAGGCATGGTGTGCTGGCAAAACCGGCTACCCGATAGTTGATGCTGGTATGCGTGAGCTTAATGAAACAGGTTATATGCACAACCGGGTGCGCATGATTGTGGCCAGTTTTTTAACTAAACACCTGCTTATTGACTGGCGCTGGGGCGAGGCATATTTTGCTAAAAAACTACTTGATTTTGATTTAAGCGCCAATAACGGTGGCTGGCAATGGGCAGCAGGAAGTGGAACTGATGCTGCTCCTTATTTCAGAGTTTTTAATCCGGCTTTGCAAACCGAAAAATTTGATCCGCGCTACGAGTACATAAAAAAATGGATACCCGAATTCAATACGTCAGCGTATCCCCAACCCATTGTAAAGCATGAAATGGCAAGGGTGCGTTGCCTGGAAACCTACAAAAGGGCATTGTCCTGAAGACAGTTAAAGAGACATCATTTCTTTGAACTTAACCGACTGCCTGCGGCTTATTTCTATACGTGTCTGATCTTTCATCACAATGATAATACCACCGTTATAAGCCGATTCTATTTTATCTACATACGATAGATTCACAATCTGCTGACGGTTTGCCCTGAAAAAACGTTTCCCTCCAAGCCGCTCGTCAAGCGCATTCAGTGTTTTATGTATGAGCGGTTTGTATGTATCGAAATAAATGCGTGCATAATTTCCGACACTCTCGATTAAGCGTATATCGGCAAGTTTTACGAACCAGCATTTTTCACCATCGCGTATAAATACTTGCTCATCCATATCTTTTAACAAGGGCAGCGATTGGACGTTTATCATCACCTTTCTTACCCGCTGAACAGCCTCTTGCAGGCGTACTTCCGAAACAGGTTTCAATATGTAATCCAGCGCATTCACCTCAAATGCGTGAATGGCGAATTCGTTGTAGGCAGTAACAAAAATTACATGTGGTACATCAATTAATTCCTCAAGTAAATCAAATCCTGATCGCTCAGGCATTTCAATATCCAGAAACAACAAATCGGGCTTAAGCTTATCTATTTGTTTCAATGCCTCATCAACATTGGCTGCCTCACCCACTACGTCAATATCCGGAATGTGCTGAAGCAGCGATGTTAAACCCTTGCGAGCTAACCGTTCATCGTCAATTAAAAGTGTCTTTATTTTCATTGGTCGAATTATAATCGTATACGTAGTGTAGCTTCTACTTCATTTTCTGATCGCTGTATCAAAGTCAATTCAGCTGCATCAGCGTACAATAGCCGTAGTCTTTCAGTTAAGTTACTAAGTCCTACCCCATTGCTACGGTTGTTGGTGAGCACACCGGTGTTAACAACAGTTAGTCGTAAGTACGCTTCGTCCTGTGTACAGTTGATAGTGATATTTCCCCCGGATTTACTTTTTGCGATGCCGTGTTTAACGGCATTTTCAACAAGTGTTTGAATGGTAAACGGTGGAAGCTGAATATTCTTTACAAGTGATGAATCAATGTTTTGTTGAATACTTAGACGTTCGTCAAAACGAATCTTTTCTATTTCAAGATAGCTTAAAACAACCTGCATTTCATCGTACATCGAAATCCATTTTTCTTTGCCGTACTTAAGGGTGCTGCGCAAAAGTTCAGCAAGAAGAATAATGGCACGTTGAGCCTGAGGCGGATTTACATCTACAAGTGTACGGATGCTATTAAGCGAGTTGAACAAAAAATGGGGATTTAGCTGAGCAACCAGGTGATTAAATGCATTGTCGCGGATGGCTGCAGCCAGTTGATACTTTTCTTTTTCCGACTCCAGTGACTTTTCCCAATATTGAAATAAATGATAAATCAATGCCCAAAGCAGTATGTATTTACTCCAGCTGAAAAAATAGTTGAATAGTATGGCGCTATTGAGTTCAATTTCGCGGAATATAGGATAGGTTAATCTGTCGAGCGGAATATTAATACCTGCCATACATACCGACATGATAAGCACAGCAGCTGCAACGCGAGGTATTAACTTTACCGTAGGAAGATTTAACCAGGCTGAACGGATGAGGTACTTGCGGTAAATATGTGTAATAAAAACACCAAGTAATATATTAACGAGTCCGTTGAGTAGAAGTAAAGGATGAAACCCATCAATCAAGCTGTAATTAATCAGCTCGAGCGTGGTAAACAATGACCAACCTCCAAACTGGCATAACCAGTATAACTGGTTTTTCCGGCTAAATTCCATCAGGCTTTTGATTTAACCCTAACCAATACCGGCCCGCCAACGGCTATGTGTGAAGTTTTATAACTATATGATGTTTTATTTTTCTGCTTAGTGCTAGAACAAGCAGAGTATTTTTGAACAGATAAACCCAACAGAAAAATACAGAGGAGTAGTGATTTCATAGGTGCTTTTTTTAACGAATTTACAGGTATGAATGTAAACAACCATAAAATAGGGTTGAACGGCAATGAGAATGGACAGGCGGTAAATACAGGGCAAGTGAATACGGCACAATGTGGATAACAGATTTACACAGTACCTGAAAAAACATCAAATTTGATTGGAAATAATTTATCCCATGCAAAATCGAACAGCCTTTCCTGCCATCGTTTCTATTTTTTTCTTTTGGGGATTTATGGCGGCCAGTAATGGTATTTTCATTCCCTTCTGCAAAAACCAATTTAACTTATCACAATTTCAAAGCCAGCTCATTGATGCAACTTTTTATGGGGGCTACTTTATAGGTTCAGCAGTGCTATTTATATATACTTACTTTACCCAAAAAGACCTGATACAGCAGCTGGGTTATGCCAAATCATTTGCAGCCGGACTCATGTGTTCGGCCGTTGGAGCTGCGAGCATGGTTCCTTCATTACACTCGGGCAACTATTCGTATATACTTGCTTCCTTTTTTGTCATTGCGCTGGGATTTAGCATGCAGCAAACTGCGGCCAACCCACTTGTTATACTGCTGGGAGACGAACGCACCGGTGCTCACAGGCTAAATCTGGCAGGTGGAATAAATTCACTAGGTACCACACTTGGACCACTCATCGTAGCCTACTTTCTTTTTGGCAATCTAAATTCTGCCACATCAACAGCCAGTATGAATAATGTGGCAACACTGTATATTATTCTGGCTGCACTTTTTGTAGTCCTGGCAATTGTGCTGAGCCGAATTCAACTTGCAGGCAATACTAAGGAAAAAGAAAACACTGCGTTTTCATTCGAAGCGCTTAAGTACCCGCAATTGTATATGGGCATGATTGCCATTTTTGTTTATGTAGGTGTTGAAGTAACTATTCAAAGCAATTTGGGACGCTTGCTAGAGGAAGCCGAATACGGCAGCTGGAATACAGGAAAAATTTCGCCACTTATTTCGTTGTACTGGGGAAGTCTTATGATTGGAAGATGGACTGCAGCATCTGAAGCAATTACACCTTCCGCACGATTTAGAAAATGGCTGATAGTTATTTTGCCTATTGTGGCATACACACTTGTCTATTCTTTCAGCCTCATAAAATCAACCGGTGAGACAGAAACTATTCACACCATTTTTCTTCCTTATGCACTTATGGTAATGCTGATGATTGCCGTGGCATATTTTACCATTGAACATGCGGCACGTATGTTACTAGCGTTTTCACTGGCTGCTGTGCTCTGCAGCACGGGCGCCTTACTTACCAGCGGCCAAGTTAGTTTATTGCTATTTATTAGCGGTGGGCTTTGGTGCTCGGTCATGTGGCCGTGCATATTCGCTATAGCCATTCATAATTTGGGGCGCTATACCTCACAGGCTTCGGCATTTTTAATCATGATGATTTTAGGGGGAGCCGTAATACCGCCTCTGCAAGGATATTTAGCTGACACCATTCACATTAAAACATCCTACATCATTGCTCCTTTGTGTTTTAGCTACCTCACATTTTACGCCTGGCGATTTAGAGCAATGTCGGTTAGTAAATCATCACATTGAATCCAGATTTCTTTTCAGCACTTCCATTTTTGCTTCAGCATCGGCTTTCTTCTGACGCTCTTTTTCTACCAGTTCAGGTTTAGCATTGGCAACAAATTTTTCATTCGATAATTTAGCCTCTACCGACTTTAAAAAACCGTGTAGGTACTCCAATTCCTTTTTAATTTTTTCGCGTTCGGCTGCCTCATCTATTTCAATATCCAGATGAGCATACACTTCGTCAGTACCTACAGGTATAAGCAGCCCATTTACAGGAGGCTGAGCAGAATAATTTACAGCACTTAGGCAAGCTAGTTTACCCAGCATAAATTCATGCTTTTTATAGTGTTCGGAATTGTCCGATTTAATGGTGATTTCTATTGGCTCCTTCGGGCTCATTCCTTTGGCATTTCGCAGCTCACGCAGTTTGGTAATGCATTCCACTATGACATCCATCTGAGGATTAGTACTTTCAGCCGATTTTCGCGGATATGGTGCTATACAAATACTATCACCCTGATTTCTTTCTCTTATGTGCTGCCACACTTCTTCGGTAATAAATGGCATATACGGATGTAACAAACGCATCAGTTCATCAAAAAAATGAACGGCATCTGAGTATGCACTTTCGTTAATGGGCTCGCCATAGGCAGGCTTTATCATTTCCAGATACCACGAGCAGTAGTCGTCCCAAATCAGTTTATAGATACGCATGAGCACCTCGCTGAGTCGGTATTCACTGTAACCCGCTTCAATATCCGTTAATGCAACATCTATTTTATACCGTAACCATTGGGCCGCATCACGATTGGCATTAACAGCATCAGCTGAAACAAGGTTATCTGCTGTAGTTTGCCATCCCTTTATTAGCCGCAGTGCATTCCAAATTTTATTGGTAAAATTTCTTCCCTGTTCAACAAGCGATTCGTCAAACAGAATATCATTGCCGGCAGGCGAACACAGCAACATGCCCATTCGCACACCGTCAGCACCGAACTGTGCAATCAAATCAAGCGGATCAGGTGAATTGCCCAGCGACTTGCTCATTTTTCTGCGCTGCTTGTCGCGCACTATACCGGTGTAGTATACGTTACTAAATGGTTTTTGTCCGGTCCATTCGTAGCCTGCCATAATCATGCGCGCTACCCAAAAAAACATGATTTCCGGAGCAGTAACCAAATCATTGGTCGGATAATAATACTTTATATCCCTGTTGTCTTTCTCGGCAAAACCATCAAAAACGCTAATCGGCCAAAGCCACGATGAAAACCAGGTGTCAAGCACATCCTCATCTTGTTTAATATCACTTGATGTGTATGTTTTACCTATTTGTGTAAACATGCGTAGTGCTTCCGTTTCTGTTTTGGCTACTACAAATTCGCCATCGGTAGCATACCATGCAGGTATACGCTGCCCCCACCATAACTGACGTGAAATGCACCAGTCTTTTATATTTTCAATCCAATGGCGGTAGGTGTTTTTCATATTTGCCGGATGAAACCTAATGTCATCATTCATAACCGCATCCAGCACTTGCGGATTCTTAGCTAAGAACTTGCGCATATCAACCCACCATTGCAAGGTAAGACGCGGTTCAATAACGGCACCTGTTCGCTCGCTGGTTCCTACCTGATTTTTATACTCCTCTACTTTATCCAAATAACCCGCTCCTTCCAAATCAAGTGTAATCTGCTTTCGAACTGCAAATCTGTCTTTGCCGATATATCGGGCATCTTCTGCTTTCTCATTTAAAAAGCCTTCGTCTGTTAAAATATCAATGACAGGAAGATTGTACTTTCTGCCCAGTTCATAATCATTTTTATCATGTGCCGGTGTTACCTTAAGGCAACCTGTTCCAAATGACGAATCAACATACTCATCAGCAATTACAGGAATTTCGCGGTTAATGAAAGGAACCTTTACGTACTTGCCAATTAAATGGATGAATCGTTCATCTGTAGGATTTATACATACTGCGGTATCGGCCAAAATTGTTTCGGGACGGGTAGTCGCTATGGTCACGTGTCCGCTTCCATCTGTCAGTTCATACTTGATGTAATACAGCTTCGACTGCACATCTTTGTAAATCACCTCCTCGTCACTGAGTGCAGTTTTACCCTGCGGATCCCAATTTACCATGCGCAGTTCGCGGTATATCAATCCTTTTTTGTACAAGTCGATAAATACATCAATAACCGCATCACTCAACTTGGGTTCCATAGTAAACCGGGTGCGCTGCCAGTCACAACTTGCTCCCAGTTTTTCCAATTGTTTTAAAATAATGCCCCCGTATTTTTCTTTCCACTCCCATGCATACGATAAAAATTCTTCGCGTGTTAAATCAGATTTTTTTATCCCACGCTCGCGTAGCATCTGCACCACCTTAGCCTCTGTTGCTATTGATGCGTGGTCGGTACCGGGAACCCAGCAGGCATTTTTACCCATCATACGCGCCCTGCGAATCAGCACATCCTGAATGGTATTGTTCAGCATATGCCCCATATGCAACACACCGGTAACATTTGGCGGAGGAATCACCACTGTAAAAGGCTCACGTGAATCAGGCTCGCTATGAAAAAGGTTTTGCTTCAGCCAATAAGCATACCATTTATCTTCCGTATCGGCTGGCGAATAGGTTTTGGGTAAATCAACAGGTTTTGTCATAAAAGTATTGTGGACGAAAATAATGAATGTAAACGAATGGCCGAAGTGATTGTCACGATGAGGATTCCTCGAACTGCATGCACACCGGCAATAACCAAAAAACCACTGAATACGCCACTCCCAGCTGAGTCTCAAGCATAGGCTCGGTTTGAAACGATACCAGCAATACGAGCAACTGTGCAGCTAACAACCGCGGCAATCGTTGAATATGTACAATAGGATAAAAGAAAAAGCACAAAAACAACAGCACTCCGAATATACCCGAAGCAGCCAAGTAGTACAAAAATTGATTGTGAGCGATAATGGGTACTTCTACTTCGGGGTGTCGCTGGTTAAATGCACTCGTATTTAAATCGGTGTAGTCGCCTATACCGCATCCCCAAAGAGGATTTTGCTTGGCGATATCAATGGCGATGTGATAGGAAGCCAGTCGCTTGCCGATAGAGTTGTGATTGAGATTTCTTCCTTGCGCATATTGGTTGAGTTCCTCAACCGTGATAGAAATTTTGTTTCGTATGGTGGGAGTAAACCAGGCTGCAGCCAATGCAATGCAAGCAATAGAAGCACAGATAGCTAAAAATTTGCCCTTATGTGTCGTGTTCAGAATGCGACACATTAATTCATATACAACCAATGTGTAGAAGGCAAAAAGTCCACTTCGAACTGAATATACGTGAGTAAACATAATCAGCAATACTAAACAGCCTATCAGTAGTATTCGGAAGGAATGTTGCCTGATGATGTATAATAAATAATAAGCTGCATACGCTGCAAAGGCTATCATAATGCTGAGCCTTATATGACTGATAGGACCCGGCATTACGCTCGACTGCGCATACAGCAAATCGTACGCATCTTTATTCAGTAAATAGCGAACAAACATAGCTAAACTGACCAACGCCATGAGCGCTACATAATAAAGCAGTATAAAGCGCGTGTATTTACTGCTTACGGGACTGCTGCGTAAAGCTACCAGAGGCAATAGAATGAAAGGCAATTTTATGCCTATTCGTTCCCACAGGTATGATTTATTCTCTGAATACAGAAACTGCACGCCATACAGCAACAGAAATCCAAGTGCCATAAAAAGCAGCATCCTGGTAGAGGACAACGAGAGGTGATTTTTTCCTACGATGGAATCGTATAGCAATACCAATGCAAGCAGTATCATGGAAATACTGAGCAGAGCACGCGCGGCATCAGCCATCAGCAGCGATGAAATAACCAGACACCAGGCACCGGCTTTTACCATTTGCAGTTTATCGTTCATTGCGGGTGTAAAGTACTAAAAAAGCCCTACAAACAATGTTTGCAGGGCTTTTCAGTATTGGGTAATTTATTTTAACCTCTTTTTTCTTTGATTTTCGCTTTTTTACCTTTCGCATCGCGTAGGTAGAAAATACGTGCTCTGCGTACCTTACCGTGGCTAACGACTTCAATTTTATCGATATTTTGGCTGAAAAGCGGGAAAATACGCTCAACACCTACACCGTTTGAAATTTTACGTACGGTAAATGTGCTGCTCAAACCGCTGTTTCTGCGTTGAATAACAACACCCTGATACTGCTGAATGCGCTCTTTGTTACCTTCTTTAATTTTGTAAAATACATTTACAGTATCGCCTGCACCGAATGCGGGATTGGTTTTACCTTGAGTAAACTCACTTTCTACCAGCTTTATAGCTTCTACAGCGTTCATAACTTAACAATATTAGTTTTTTTGAAAAATGGACTGCGAAAATAGACTTTTGCTGATAATGCACAAAAATTCTTTTAAAAATCTTGCATTATTCATCTGCCAAATCGGGTCTGCGCATACGCGTTCTCAATACTGACTGTTCGTGTCGCCATTCAGCTATGCGTTCGGCATGCCCACTTAACAATATATCGGGAACCTTCCATCCCTTATAATCTGCCGGACGAGTATAAACAGGTGGACTGATCAATCCATCCTGAAACGAGTCGGACAAGGCAGACGTTTCATCACTCAATACACCCGGTATTAATCGTACCACCGCATCAACAACAACGGCTGCTGCTAACTCACCACCTGTAAGCACATAATTACCAATTGAAATTTCGCGTGTTATCAGATTTTCACGCACTCGTTCATCCACGCCTTTGTAATGGCCGCACAAAAACATCAGGTTACTTTTAGTAGAGAGATGATTGGCTAATTTTTGATCAAACAATTCGCCATCCGGACTCAGGTAAATTATTTCATCAAACTGACGGGAACGTTTCACTTCCTCCATGCATAAGTCGATGGGTTCAATTTGCATGACCATGCCAGCTCCCCCTCCAAATGGGTAATCGTCAACAGTATGGTGTTTGTTGGTGGAATATTTACGTATATTATGCAAGTCAATACTAACCAACCCTTTTTGTATAGCACGCTTAACCATGGATTCGCTGAACGGACCTGTAAAATATTCTGGGAAAAGTGTTAAAATATCAATATTCATGCGATCATACTGTTAAAAGTCCATCCGGCAACTGCAGTACAAGGGTTTTGGTGCGGTGATTTACCTTTAAAATGAAGTCATCTACAACCGGTATCAGCGTTTCTTTGCCTTGTGTATGTGTACGAATGAGTAGTTGAAAGGGCATTTCTAAGAGTTCTTCCACTAACCCAATCTCACCCAGTTTGTCGTCCATAATTGTGTAACCCACAATATCAGAGGCCTTATTTACACGTTTGTCCGATTTATGTTTGGCGGCAAGCAACGTATATCCCACCAACTCTTCGGCCTGTGTGGTTGAGTCCACTCCGGATAGCTTACAAATAACCAATTGATTGGGTAAGGGATGAATAGAATCTATTTTAAATGGAACGGGCTTCCCTTGAATTTCAAGAAAAGCCCAATCCTTTAATTTTACTGAAGTTTCTAGTCTTAGCTCGCCTTTGTGACCGTGCGTTTTTTGTACGTAGCCGATTTCCGTAAAATGACTTCTGTCAATCGACTTCATAGCATATACGCTTACTCCGCTGGCGTTTCAGCTGTTTCAGCTTCCGGCTCGGAAGTTTCGGTAGCTTCTGTCACACCGGCTTCTGCTTCAGCAGCAGCGATGTTAGCAGCAGCAAGCTTCTCAGCAATCTTTGCAGCACGGGCTTCTTTCACTTTTGCTTCTTCAGCCAATTGAGCAGCTGCTTTATCACTTAACGATTTCTTGAAATTCTCGCTGTGTGCCGCTACTTTGTTGTTTTTGGCTTCAAGCCATTGCGTAAATTTTGATTCAGCCTGCTCAACAGTGAGTGCGCCTTTACGCACACCACCTGCCAGGTGTTTTTTGTACATGGCTCCTTTATACGAAAGGATAGCACGACACGTATCTGATGGCTGAGCTCCTTTTTCGAGCCAGGCAACAGCTTTGTCTACATCCAATTCGATAGTTGCGGGAACGGTTTGTGGTTTGTAATAACCAATGTTCTCAATGAACTTACCATCCCTCGGAGCACGTGAATCCGCCACCACTATGTGGTAATAAGGTGCTTTTTTGCGTCCATGACGCTGTAATCTGATTTTTACTGACATAATTAGTTAAATTAACCTGTGAGGTCTCCATTTCTCGCAGGGGCGGCAAATATGGTATAATTTTGCCTAATTTCAAAATCGGATAAGCTTATGCTGAATTTCTATCCGTAACTTACATAAATCCCAGTTGCAGCTTGGCGCTTTCGC
>JBKCPL010000073.1:0-8978 GCA_046309355.1 Bacteroidota bacterium | reverse complement strand
GGTAACAGCGGTCTGCCTCAATTGGCGCAGGCTCAGTAACATCAGCACTTTTCTTCGCATTAATTTTTATCTTAGCAGGACAAATGAACCATACGAAATCGCCAACTGCGGCAGGCCGCGAAACGTTAGCGGTCAGGCTTTAAGACAAGACGATAAACAAAAAATGAGAAGATATGAAAAAAATGCCCACAAAAGCATTTTGTCATTTGTTTCAAAAAATTGCACTTATCATTTGAACACAGCAATTTTCAATTTTTTTATTTTTTATAATTCAATGGAATTATTCACATAGCCAAATAAATTTATCAAAAATGAACATAACAGTTACACATATTGACGGACCTTGTATTTTGTTAGAAATAAACGGGTTCAAAATAATAACCGACCCAACATTAGATAGTGCAGGAAAAATTTACCACCACGGCTTTGGTTCTATTTCTCGTAAGACAGATAACCCTGTTTTAAATGATTCTACACTTAAAAATATAGACCTTATTTTATTAAGCCACCATCAGCACAAAGACAATTTTGATAATAAAGGTCGTGAATTTGCTAAAACA
Source organism: Bacteroidota bacterium (assembly GCA_046309355.1). Lineage (GTDB taxonomy): Bacteria > Bacteroidota > Bacteroidia > UKL13-3 > UKL13-3 > CAYSBE01. Next base: position 8,418 of record JBKCPL010000073.1, on the reverse strand, counting down.
GTTCCCTTGATACTTACAACCAAAAACGGGAGTAAAAAACTGAGCAACGCAGTGGGTTTAAATAATTGGGAAAGTTTTGCCATAAATACACCGAAACTTAAAGGCTTAAAAATTACTGCAATTCCAGCACAACATCACCCAAGTTGGTTGCCAGCATTTTTTTCAGGAAAAGTAATTGGGTTTATTATTGAATATGAGGGACAAGAACACGGTGTAATCTATATTTCAGGCGATACTGTTTTTTTTGACGAATTTTATGAAATAGCCAAACGATATAAAATTGACATTAGTATATTTCACGTTGGGTCTGCCCAATTTCCTTATTTATCGGGCAAAGGCAGATACACAATGGATAGCAATGATTTGATAAAAGCGGTAGAAGTATTGAAGCCTAACAAAGTGATACCCATACACCACAAAGGGTGGTCGCACTTTAAGGAAAAAGAAGATACTATGAAAACTAATCTTTCCAATAATGAATTTACGAAAGAAAAGACCATATTTTTGGAATCAGGTAAACCAGATAAATTATGACAAATATTATCTGTTAAAGGTTTTTAAAAAATTCGATAAAAAATTAATTTTATGAATAAACATGATTAGGAAAATATTATCAATTTTATTTTTGTATACAATGACATTAAATGCACAAAATTCCCCTTCAATTGCTGAAAAGTCTGTTTCAATTGACGGATTAAATATAGCATACAAAGACGAGGGAACCGGCACAGTCATTCTTTGCCTGCATGCAATTGGACATAGTTCAAAAGATTTTGAAAGTCTATATAGATTAGACACATTGAAGTATAGAGTTATCAGCTTAGATTTTCCCGGACATGGGAATTCACAAAACTTTGAAAAAGACGTTTCAGCTTCAAATTTTGCGAATATCGTATTACAATTTATAGATAAACTAAATCTAAAAAAAATAATTATAGTAGGAAACTCAATTGGTGGAGCTACTGCACTACGTGTAGCTTCAAATAATTCCAATATTAAATTGCTTTCATTAAGTAACCCAGGCGGATTGGACAAAAGAGGAATTTTAGCTCCTATTTTCTTGAACTACATGATCAACTTCTTCCAAAAAGGTGTAAAGAATAATTCAAATTTTCAAAATAAATTTGAAGATTATTACAACAAGGTTCTGATTACTAAGGCTTCTGAACAAAGGAGAAAAGAAATAATTAAAGACTGTTATAAATTAGCCCCTTTACTAGTACAAGCGTGGACGAGTTTCAAATCAAAACAAGAAGATTTGAGACCATTGATTACAAACATTAATTGCCCGGTATTATTCACCTGGGGGGCAGAAGATAAATTTGTTCAATTAGGTAGAAATATAAAAGCTATTGATAAATTCAAAAATTATAAACTTATTAAATATCCAATTGGACATACGCCCTATGTAGAATGTCCCGACTTATTTTTAGAAGATTTTAATAAATATTTAGAAGAAAATAAAAGGTGAGAAAAGCCCGAGCCGCTAACACGGGTTTTGCGTCAGTCGGGGTGACGTGCAAACTTGGAGCTTTGTGCTTCTATTCAAGTTCAGTACTGGTTGACAATTTTGTGCTCCGAAACCCGCCCGAACGCCAAGCCCGAAACCGTTAGCACCAATATTTTCTTAATACTCAGATAAACAGAAAGATTTAATGAAAAAATTAACTTTTCTTTTTTTAACTATTTCAACACTGACTACAGTGTTTGGGCAAAATGTTCAGGTCATAAATAAAAATCCTGACACTGAAAAACACACTGTGAATACATTTGAATTTATTATCAATGAATTCAATCTTACAGAAAAACAAAAAATAGCGACTCTAAAAGGGCTTACGCTAAATACAGGAAAACAAACGATTGCAACATTATTTAACTCATTTTGGGAAAACGCAAATAAATTAGGCGGTAATTCCTTTAAGTTGGACACTGTATTAAATTCTAACGATACAATGACTATTGTTATGACAATTTACTATTTAAGTGAGCTGGATATTAAAAGTAATTTGGAATTATATCCGAAAAACATGGTTTACGTTATTGGCGACATCGACAAAAGACAGACAGCTAAAAAAATAAAATTTAACGAACGTAAAGTTATACTAAATCCAATGGAATACATTTCTTACCAAAATACTGTTGGAAGCGAGGCTACTGTTAGTATTGGAGGCTTTTTAGGTGCTAAAGTTTGGATTGTAGGGAAAGAAGGACGTCTTCCCAAACATCTTTCTGTAAATGGTTTTGGTGTTGGACCAAACTTGTATAATCCAGTTGGTTTAAGCTTCAACACGGGAAGAATTTACCCGGTTGACCTAAATTTTGGACAGTTTTTGGTGAGTGTTTTGAAAGAACAAAAATAAATACTGGTGCTAACACGGGTTTTGCGTCAGGCGGGGTTTTGTGAAAAATTGTAGCTTTGTGCTTCTATTTAAGTTCAGTGCTGGTTGACAGTATTGTGCTCCAAAACCCGCCCGAACGCAAAGCCCGAAAACGTTACCTGCAAGTGTAGAACGACACCATACAATTAAAAATGACAGAAATATTAAAGACATATTTTTCTAACAACTTTCAGACAACAACAACCGAAATAGAACAAGTTGTATCTGCATTTAAAGAAAAAATCGTAAAAAAGAACGAAATCCTAATTTCAAAAGGAGATATTTGTCGATATACATATTTCGTTTGCAAGGGTTCTGTTCGGGCATACTTTATTGATGACTATGGACGTGAAGCAACAAGATATGTTGCTACAGAAAATCAATTCATTACTACAATACACGCTTTCATTTCTCAGACCACTACCAATGAATTTATAGAAGCAACTGAACAATCAGAACTTCTTCAAATATCATACAACGACTTTAAAAAAATAATAGAAGAAACAACACTAGCTCGAGATTTATACAATAAACAACTTGAAGTTGCTTATATTACTAATCATTGGCGCTTGGAGAGTTTTTTAAAGATGTCTGCCAAGCAGCGATACGACTTTTTGTTGCAAACTAATCCTGCCATTATTCAACGATTATCAAACAAAATTGTAGCAAGCTACTTGGGCATTACCCAAGAAAGTTTGAGCCGACTGAAAGGCAAGAAGTGATTTTTTATCATTTGTCAATGTTTTTCTTTTTCATTAGCATCAATTTTGCAGCCATAAATCGAATCAATGTTTATGGTAATCAAATTAAAATGCTGGCTAATTATAGCAACTATTTTTGTGGCATTCGCTGCAAATGCTCAGAAATACACCTTGTCTGGTTATTTAAGAGACAGCTTAACAAATGAGTTCCTTATTGGGGCAACAATACAAATTGAAAATTCTAAAATTGGGGTATCATCAAACGCTTATGGTTTTTATTCATTGACGGTAGATAAAGGCAGATGTGTTTTATCGGTAAACTATATAAACTACGAGCAAAAAAGAATCACAATTGATGTTGCAACTAATCTAACCTTAGATATTTCATTAAAAGAGAAAGTCACATCCTTAAACGAAGTAGTAGTTTCTTCTACAAATAAAGAACAAAAAATAATTAGTACTGATATGTCTGTGGAGAAAATATCTGCGAAGGATATCAAGCAAATCCCTATGGTGCTTGGCGAAGCAGATGTTATAAAGTCTATTCAATTATTGCCGGGTGTTTCTGCTCCCAATGAAGGTTCGGGAGGTTTTAATGTAAGAGGAGGATCTGCAGACCAAAATTTGATTTTACTAGATGAAGCTATTGTTTACAATCCGTCTCATTTATTGGGTTTTTTCTCTGTTTTTAATGCTGATGCACTCAAAGATGCTACCATATACAAGGGCGGAATACCTTCAAAATATGGTGGTAGACTTTCCTCTGTATTAGATATAAGGATGAGAGAAGGAAACAATAAGAAATTTACCGCCACAGGTGGGATTGGGCTTCTATCAAGCAGGGTAACTCTAGAAGCACCAATTGGCAAAGTGCACGAAGATGGTGCAAAAGGTTCTTTTCTTCTTTCAGCAAGAAGGTCTTATGCAGATATATTCTTACCGCTTTTATCCGATACAACTATCAATCGTAACAAACTTTATTTCTATGACCTCAATTTGAGGAGCAACTATCGTTTATCTTCCAAAGATAGAATATTCCTATCAGGGTACTTTGGTAGGGATAAAATAGATGTGCCTAATGGGTTTGGAAATACTTGGGGGAATATAACAGGTACATTACGCTGGAATCACTTGTTTAGTCCAAAACTATTTATGAATGTTAGTGCCATTTATTCTAACTACGATTATGAAATTACTTTTTATCCGGGTAATAGTTTTCAATGGAACTCTTCCCTTTCAAATGTAAACTTCAAAGCTGATTTTGACTATTATTCAGGAGAAAAACACAAGATAAATTTTGGTGTAGGTTCCATTTTATATCAATTCAATCCGGGAAATATTAAACCTTTTGGAGCAAAATCTACAATTAATCCGACCAATTATAAGGAAAAAAGGGCTGTTGAGAATTATGCATACCTACAGGAAGATTACCGGATTTCTAACAGACTTACAATAATGTACGGATTAAGAATATCTCAATTCGCTCAAATGGCAAACGACTCCATTCCAGTATTCGAGAATGGGAAACCGGTTGTTTATAATCCAGTCATCAATAATTATGCGAAAGGAACTATTTCATCCTACAAGAATTATGGGAAAAATGAACTCTTAAACAATTCTTTTGGCTTTGAGCCACGATTAAGTATAAACTATCAAGTCAATAATGTGTCGAGCATAAAGTTGGGGTATAACCGAATGTACCAGTACATTCATTTGCTTTCTACTGCAACTTCTCCAACTCCATTGGATATCTTTACGCCAAGCTCATCATTCATAAAACCACAAATTGCAGACCAAATTGCATCAGGTTATTTCCGAAATTTAAAGGACAATACTTATGAATTTAGTGTTGAAGCCTATTATAAATGGATGCAAAATCAATTTGACTTTATTGACGGTGCTTCACCACTTCTCAGTAATTCTCCTGAAACCATCATTCTCAATGGCGATGCAAGGTCTTATGGTTTAGAATTTATGGTAAAGAAAAGTGAAGGAAGGTTTACTGGTTGGATTAGTTACACGTTATCAAAAGCAGAGCGCAGAACTTTAGGAGTTGATGGTGGAAGAGGAATTAATAACGGAGCGTATTATTCAACAAATTATGACAAACCTCACAATATTGCCATTACTGGAAACTATAAAATTTCGGAGAAATGGTCTATTTCTGCAAATTTCATTTACCAATCGGGCAGACCTGCTACCTATCCTGAATCAAAATACTCATTTAACGGACTTTCTATACCAGAATATAGCGAACGCAATGCATATCGATTGCCCAATTACCACAGATTGGATATTGCAGCGACGTTAAAAGGTAAACAAACAAAACGATGGAAAAGTCAATGGGTATTTGGTATTTACAATGTGTATAACCGTCAAAATGCCGCAAATATTACCTTCAAAGAAACCTTGACTAACAACAATAGTGAAACTGGATTAGGCACAGGCAACAATAAGGCTTATAAGCTTACCTATTTTGGTATAATACCAAGCGTTAGTTACGAATTTAAATTTTAAAAAAATACATTGATGAACTTAATATTAAAAATCTGCCTAGTGGCAGTAACAATAATTATTTTTTCTGCTTGTGAAAAGGAAACCAATTTAGATTTGAAAAATGCCAGTCCAAAATTGGTTGTTGAGGGAAACTTACTTCTTGGTATAGACACAATTATCAAACAGCAAGAAATAAAGCTCAGCCTTTCCGCAAATTATACAGGCAATAGTAATCCACTACCTGTAACAAACGCAATCGTTATGGTAAATGATGGAACAAATACATACACATATAAACATATCGTAAATGGGGTTTACAGGAGTGGTTTTATTGCAGCAACCAACAAAACTTATAAGTTAATAATAAACTACGAAGGAGATGAATACAATGCTTATGAAACTCTGAAAGTAGAAGGTGCTGCCATAGATAGTCTTACAGTAAATTATTTCCCTTCTGCTTTAGGTAGTCCAGAAGGTAATTTTATCACAGTAAACACAACTGATCCTTTGAATGAAAGAAACTTCTATTTATGGCAATTGTATATAAACGATAAATTAATGATAAATCCTTCACCAGGCAACATTTATAGAGCCATACAAAAAGATGATTTTTTCAACGGACAACCGCTAATTAATTATTTGCCTTTTGATAATTTTCCTGTGGTTACTGGCGACACAGCAAGACTACATCAACTGAACATCTCTGAACAAATGTATAATTACTATTACTCTATATTCAATTTAACAGCATCATCGCCAGTTTCTGGTGATGTGCCACCAGGAAGAATAAAAGGTAATATCGTGAATTTAGATAAACCTGATAAAAACGCCTTGGGCTATTTTGGTGCTTGTGGTATATCAATAAAAACAAAAATAATAGTACAATAGAAAATTTAGAACTAAAAGCACTTGCTTTGGTCATTAGTATTTTTGTCAAAACAAACACTTCTTGACTTTCAATTTCAATCATTTTACAAAATTGAGAATAGAACAGCAAAATTTCAATTGTACAATCTTTATGGAGCATTAGATCATATAGGTAGAATGATTATTATACAGAAATACAAATATACAAGTAACTATTAACTCGACAGAAACACCAGCAGGTAACACGGGTTTGGCAAAAGTGGCGGTTCAGTGCTCCGCAGACACATTTCTGGTTAATCAAACATTGATTCTCCGCATCAACATTTGTGGTAAAAATCGCCACCTTCGCCAAGCCAGAAACCGTTATAGGCTATGGTATTAGACCGACTTTTAAGACAATATTTAACCTTAAAACCAGAATACTTTAGTTATACAGACTTACCTGTTTTGCGACCAATTGATAACTCTGTGGATATTAATTTAATTTTTCTCCTCCCCGCTTTTTGCCTTCACACATTGCAGCACATTTTGTGGCTGCCCGACACTTAGCCCAAAAAAAAGCAGCCACAAAAAGAGCTGCAATTACTTATATTAATACAGTTACATCGTATGATAATTTATTTGGTAATTACTTATAAATGTATAAATTTTATATTTCAGTGGTTTAAACAAATTTAGACACATTAAATAGTACTGCTTTTATCGACTTTAATAATACCCTTAGTATGAAAACTCTAAAACACAAAACCAAAACTTTTAAACGAATTATCTTAATCCTTATGTTCATGCAGATTAGTAATGATCTACTTGCAAATTCTAATGATAGTAATCATATTGTAGTAAGGTTTAAAAGTCATTACTTTAATAGCATTTATTATCCAATTTATGATAATTCAAATCAAACATCAGACAGTACTCTAAACAACATATTTATTGCTAACAATGTTACTGGATTTATAGAAGTTTATAAAAATACAACAAATGAGCTTCTAAAGGGTACTTTTTTCATATTTTGCTTAGGCGATCTTGACTCGCTTGTAGACATATTACACGAATTGGATATTTTTGATACAATATATATTGATTTAACTCCGAAAAGTTTATCGGAATGCCCAAACCGAATTTCAATAAATGATGAATGGCAACTACCTAGAGACACGATGTGGGCAGACACTATAGCATTGACTATGGTTCAAGCACAATGTGCTTGGAGTATAACTACAGGATCACCAAATGTTAGAATAGCTGTAGTTGATACAGAAATTGATACAAATAATCTCGACCTTATTAATAAAATTAATGCGGTATATGGTACGAATAACCTAAATGGGGTAGCTTTAAGTCATGGCACACGTTCAGCAGGTATTATTTGTGCACAAACAAATAACAATATTGGAGTTGCATCAATTGGTTACGATACAAAAATCGATTTTTATTGTACTAATGGTTCTGATTTAGCATCTCAAATTTATCAAGCCTATAAAAATGGTAATAAAATAATTTCAGTAAGTTGGAGTGGGGGTATTTCTTATAATGCAGCAAAAGAGATGACAGACTCTGGTGTATTGTTAGTTGTTGCCGCTGGCAATACAGTTAACGCAGGTTTTCATTCTCATATAGCAAATATACCTGGTGTCATATTAGTAAGTGGTGTTGGTAATGACAATCAATATAGCTCGACAGTTGGCAACTCAGGAAACGTAGCAAGAAATCCATTTATAGATTTATGTGCTCCCTCAAATTGTGTTACAACAACTGAAATAAGTCCTGCAGGTTTTGGCTGCGGATGGAAAACATCGATTGCAGCACCACAAGTTGTAGCTGTTGCTGCATTGATGCTATCTGTAAATCCTTGCTTAAAGCCGGCTGAAATTGAAGAAATAATTAAATCAACCACAGACCCTATAGCTGATGCAGACTTATATCCAGGTTTACTCGGTAGTGGTAGATTAAACGCTTATAAAGCAGTCAAGAAA
>JBKCPL010000072.1:0-37611 GCA_046309355.1 Bacteroidota bacterium | reverse complement strand
CTTTAACTGCCTGTAAGTTACTGCATGACCATGAACAACCGGTGTAAGTCTGCCGAAGTAATTAACCAGCTGTACTGTGTCCATAGGCTGAGCCTTTAATACCCAAGCCGAGCACATAACGATAAGCAGTAATTTGAGTTTTAACATTACAGCTAATGTACTAACTTTTTCCAATTAAAAAATCGTTTCGATATAAATACATATCATCCGGCATAATCATCGTTTGGTGCATAGGTCTACTTCTCCAAATCTTCTATATTTGCCCGGCACTAAAGCGTACAAAAATATGAATGGATTTTTTAATGTTCCGGTACCTGTAAATGAACCCGTACTGAATTATGCTCCCGGTAGTGCTGAACGCACAGCGCTTAAAGCAGCACTTGCCGAAGGCCGCAGCAAGCAATTGGATATACCTATGTACATTGGAAATCAGGAGGTGCGCAGCGGCAAAACAATGGATTTGCGTTGTCCGCACGATCATCAGCATAAGTTAGGTCATTTCCACATCAGCGATAAAACACATATCCGCATGGCTATTGATGCTGCATTGTCAGCTAAAGAGAACTGGGAAAACCTGTCATGGGAGCAACGTGCAGCCATATTTTTAAAAGCAGCCGATCTTATAGCCGGTCCTTACCGGGCTAAACTGAATGCTGCCACAATGCTGGGTCAGAGCAAGAATGCATTTCAGGCCGAGATTGATTCAGCTTGTGAAATTATTGACTTTCTGCGCTTCAACGTATACTTCATGAGCCGGATTTATGCTGACCAACCGCAATCGGCTAAAGGCATTTGGAACCGACTTGAATACAGGCCGCTTGAAGGGTTTATTTATGCGCTTACACCATTTAACTTTACGGCTATTGCCGGAAATCTTCCAACCAGCGCAGCTATGATGGGCAATGTAGTGGTATGGAAGCCCAGCAATACACAGGTATATTCAGCGAATGTACTCATGGAAATATTCAAACTGGCAGGTGTACCCGATGGAGTTATTAATTTGATTTATCCTTCAGGCCCTGATGCCGCTGATGTAATTTTCAGTCATGCCGATTTTGCAGGGATTCACTTCACCGGTTCTACGTCTGTCTTTCAAAGTATTTGGAAAGCCATTGGCAACAATATTCATACATACAAAACCTATCCGCGTATTGTGGGAGAAACAGGCGGTAAAGATTTTATCCTTATCCATTCATCAGCCGATGTAGATGTGTGTGCAACTGCGATTGTACGTGGCGCATTTGAATACCAGGGACAAAAATGCTCGGCAGCCTCCCGAGTGTATATCCCATCCAATTTATGGCCTGCACTCAAGGATAGATTAATTGCTGATATAAAAACCTTAAAAATGGGACCCACAGAAGATTTCAGCAACTTTATTAATGCGGTGATTGACGAAAAATCATTCGATAAGCTTGCCAACTATATCGAAGAAGCTAAAAAAGACTCATCATGCGAAATTATTGCAGGTGGTGGTTACGATAAATCGAAAGGATGGTTTATCGAACCAACGGTAATTGTTACTACCAATCCGAACTACACAACTATGTGCGAAGAACTATTCGGGCCGGTGCTTACCGTATATGTATACGATGCAAATGCTTTTGATGCTGCTCTTGAGCTGGTAAATACCACTTCGGAGTATGCACTTACCGGTGCCATAATAGCACAAGACAGATATGCGATTGAAAAGGCAACGCACTACCTGCGTCATGCGGCCGGTAATTTTTACATTAACGATAAACCTACAGGTGCTGTAGTGGGTCAGCAGCCATTTGGCGGTGCACGTGCAAGTGGAACCAACGATAAAGCCGGTGCCATGCAAAACCTGATGCGTTGGGTAAGCACCCGCACCATTAAGGAAACATTCGTTCCGCCAACCGATTACCGCTATCCGTTTTTAGAAAAAGAGTAGTTGGTTAAGCATGCTAATACATGGTGATTTCAATTTACAGAATAGAATCACATAATCTAAACCGTAAAGATATTAAGCAATACTACTGGCGCACGAATTTACTTGAGTTGTTATCCGCTGATGCACAAGTTAGCACAGTATTTGAGCCAGTTAACGGAGAATTGATGTACGCACTGGCAAAATAGTAACGTTATAATTCTGTAAAAAATGAGCCGATGTTGTTTGCAACATCGGCTCTTTTATTTATGTTCGTGTATGCGCGTTTTATTTGTTTGTCTGGGAAATATTTGCCGCTCACCTATGGCTGAAGGTATTTTCAATCACTTGTTGGCTGAAATGAATCTGGTTGGTAAGGCTTCGTGCGATTCGGCAGGTACAGCCGCCTTCCACATCGATTGTCAGCCGGATCTGCGCGCACAGCAAATCTGCTACAATAATGGCATCCAGCTAAAGCACAAAGCACGAATTATAACACCTGAAGATTTCAACCTTTTTGACCTTATTGTATGTATGGACAGGTCAACACAAAATAACGTTAAACGAATAGCACCCGACAATTATCATTCGCAGGTAGTGCTTTTGCGTAACTATGATGAAACGGCAACCACAGACGATGTTCCCGATCCATACTATGGCAGTATCCGAAATTTTGAAGAGGTATTTGATATTTTGAAAAAATCGTGCTCTGATTTTTTGCGTCAGCATATGTTGCAGTAAACAATGATTAAGCGTATTCAAATTCGCATTAACGGTAGAGTACAAGGCGTTTATTTTAGAAAAGAAGCTCAGCAAAAAGCCAGAGAGCTCATGTTGAAAGGTTTTGTACGTAACGAAGCTGATGGCTCAGTATATATAGAAGCTGAAGGCGATGAGGAGAAGTTAAATCAGTTGGTAGATTGGTGCCGAAGTGGCCCACCGCTGGCAATGGTTGCTCATGTTATGGTAAATGACTTACCCATACGTACTGAAAACGATTTTGAAATACACTAAAGAATTATTTCATGTTGTGCCACACGTTAGTCACATCATCATCTTCTTCAATCAATTCAAGCAGTTTGCTTACTTCTTCTTCCTGTTCTTCGGTAAGTTCAATATAGGTTGTAGGCACACGCTGAAGTTCTGCATTAACAATATCTAGCTTTCGGTCTTCCAGTGCCTTTTGCATAGCACCAAATTCAGTAAAAGGAACCTGAATGATTAAATGCCCCTCACCATCGTCTTCCATGTCTTCCATGCCAAAATCAATGAGGTCAAGTTCAAGTTCTTCCGGATTTAAGCCGGTAGATGCTATTCGAAACATTCCCTTGCGTTCGAATAGGAAATCCAACGAACCACTCACTACCATTTGTCCCCCTTTTTTGTTGAAGTAGCTACGCAAATTTGCCACTGTGCGAGTAGGATTATCTGTAGCGGTTTCAATTATGAGTGCAACACTGTGAGGGGCTTTCCCTTCATATGCAATTTCTTCAAATTCCTTATCCTGTTTGCTGGATGCACGTTGTATAGCGGCTTCTATATTAGCCTTTGGCATATTGGCCGCTTTGGCATTGGCAATGATGGCCCTCAACCTCGAGTTGCTTTCGGGGTCTGAGCCCGATTGCTTAACAGCTATGGCTATTTCTTTGCCAAACTTGGTAAATGCCTGACTCATTTTATTGTAACGAGCAAACATTTTATGTTTACGTTTTTCGAATATGCGTCCCATGGTTTGTTGTATTTAATTTTTTTATCGGGTTATTTAGTATCAACCCTTACTGTTTCACGTTGGCTTCGCCTCTCCATTTTAGCTGTCTCCATCCAGTATATTTCCCAATCCACCCAGTATACTTCCTTCTTCTCTGCGGTTCATGCCACCGTACTGAATAATACGTCCTGCCAGGCGGCTGATGGGCAATGTTTGCAGCCATACTTTTCCTGTTCCCGAAAGTGTTGCGAAAAATACACCTTCGCCACCAAATAAGGTGTTGCGAATACCTCCTACAAATTGAATATCGTAATCGATGTCTTTGGTAAAAGCTACAATACATCCGGTATCAACCCGCAATTGTTCTCCCGGTTGAATTTCGCGTTCAATGATATGCCCGCCTGCATGTACGAATGCCATGCCATCGCCTTCCAGTTTTTGCATGATGAAACCTTCTCCGCCAAACAATCCCGTTCCGAGCTTGCGTTGGAATTCAATGCCCACGCTTACACCTTTGGCCGCACATAAAAATGCATCTTTCTGGCAGGTTATTTTTCCTCCCATTGCATACAAATCCAAGGGGATAATTTTACCCGGATAGGGCGATGCAAACATAACATGACGCTTGCCTGTTCCGGTATTGGTATACGCAGTCATAAATAGGCTTTCACCGGTTAGCAATCGTTTGCCGGCTGAGAAAAGTTTTCCCAGAATACCGCTGCTTTGTTGTGTGCCGTCACCAAAAATGGTCTGCATGTTTATGCTGCTGTCCATCATCATAAAACTTCCGGGTTCAGCCATAACTGTTTCCTGGGGGTCAAGTTCAATCTCTACGCATTGCATTTCGCTGCCTAAAATGCGGTAATCTATTTCGTGATTGGTTTTCATTTACTCGGTGTAATTTTTTAAGCATGCAAAAGTAAAAAAAATACCGAAGTTCGTAGGCACAAAGCACAACGTATGCAATATTCACGCACGGCATTGGTATTCGGAGCTACCGGATTGGTAGGTAAAGAATTACTTTATTTATTGTTGGAACACAAAAGCTATCTTTTGGTAAAGGCTGTAGTACGCAAGCCTTTAGCCATCAAGCATCCACAACTTCAGCAAATTGTTGTTGACTTTACCCGTTTGAACGAATATACACACGAATTGAATGCCGATGATGTTTTTTGTTGTCTGGGAACAACCATCAAGGATGCCGGTTCACAGCATGCATTCAGGCAAGTTGATTATGAGTACGTACTTGCTGCTGCCAACCTTTCTCTGGAAGCCGGTTCCAAGCATTTTTATATGGTAAGTGCCATGGGTGCCGATTCAGGGTCAACAATTTTTTACAATCGGGTAAAGGGTGAAATTGAAGCGGCTGTTTCTAAACTGAAATATAGCTCAATAGGGGTGTTCAGACCTTCGTTGTTGTTGGGTCACAGAACTAAGTTGCGTGTTGGAGAGCTTGTAGCGCAAAAGCTTCTGAAACCGTTGGCGTTCCTATTTGCCGGTTCGCTTAAAAAATACCGACCAATACCTGCACAGCGTGTGGCTAAAGCCATGCTTAACAAAGCACTGGAAGAGCAGCCAGGGTTTTATGTTGTTGAAAACGATCAGTTATTCAAACACTCGGAATAAAGCAATAACTCGCAAAGGTTGTTTACATTTGCGCACCATTTAATACCGCACATCCAGCATGAATGAAATTGTTTTTGAAGGCGAACGCCTTATTTGGGGAAATCTAGGTCACCTGGCCGTTATACTCTCTTTTGCAACTTCTATATGTGCAACATTGTCTTGGTACATTTCGGTAGAAAAAGCGGATGCATCATGGGCATCAGTGGCACGTAAGGCATTTCATCTCCACACAGTAAGTGTTCTGTCTATCATAGGCGTGCTGTTCTACATCATTCATCAGCATTATTTTGAATACCATTATGCATGGCAACATTCTTCCCGCGATTTACCTGTTGAGTATATGATTTCATGTTTCTGGGAAGGGCAGGAGGGCAGTTTCCTGTTGTGGATTTTCTGGCAAATGGTAATAGGCAATATTTTACTGTACACAGCAGGTGAACGTGTAGGCAGGGTAATGAGTGTGCTCATGCTTTCACAGGTGGCGCTTACTTCTATGCTTATTGGTGTCGAGGTGCTGGGGTATAAAGTGGGAAGTTCTCCGTTTGAGTTGTTGCGCAATGCAATGGCCAATGCACCTATATTCTCTCAGCCCGACTACTTATCAAAAATTACGGATGGCAACGGACTGAATCCCTTGCTTCAAAATTACTGGATGGTTATACATCCGCCTACATTGTTTTTTGGATTTGCAACCACTATTGTGCCGTTTGCATTTGCGATATCAGCCATGTGGCAGCGCGATTACACTTCGTGGCTTAAACCCGCATTGCCATGGGCGCTCATCAGTGTCATGGTTTTGGGAACAGGCATCATCATGGGAGGTTTTTGGGCATATGAATCGTTAAGTTTCGGAGGTTACTGGGCGTGGGATCCGGTTGAAAATGCTTCTCTCATTCCGTGGCTTATACTCATAGCTGGAGTGCACGTGATGCTGGTGTATAAACACAGCGGAAATGCACTTACGGTTTCGTTTCTACTCATACTTGCAACGTTCCTACTGGTATTGTATGCCACATTCCTCACTCGAAGTGGCATTCTTGGCAATTCATCCGTACATTCATTTACCGACCTAGGCATGAGCGGTCAGTTGCTGGTGTTTATGATGCTGTTCGTGTGGTTGCCCGGTTTTGTGTGTTTGTCCAATGTCCGCCAGCGGTTGTTCTATAGTGCACTTTTTACATTGTTTATCGGTTCATTGGTGCTGACAGAAAAGTGGGATGTCACCAAATGGATTTCCATAGTTACAGGCAGTGCTATACTTATTTACAGTGCCTACTTAACTGTTCGCAGCATTCCTAATTCAGAAAGTGAAGAACAGGTATATACACGCGAATTCTGGATGTTTATAGGCAGTCTTATTCTGGTTATTTCTGCGTTTCAGGTAATTATTACCACATCCATACCTGTGTTTAATAAAATGTTTGGAGCTAATCTTGCTCCCCCATCGGATGTGATTATGCATTACAATAAATGGCAAATGCCAATTGCTATTCTCATTGCCTTGCTCACTGGCATTTCTCAGTTATTAAAGTATAAAAAAAATACACGCAAGGCTGCCGTTCATTTGCTGATGCATGCTGGTATTGCCTTAGTGGCTGCGGTTAGTATGAAGTATTATTTTAAACTCGACAACTGGTTTTATCTTGGATTGCTGTTTGCTGCTGCATATACGCTATCGGCCAATATTCAACTGCTTAAGCCTCTTTTACGTGGACGTATTATGGCATCGGGGTCATCGGTAGCTCATATCGGTTTTGGTATTTTATTGCTGGGAGTTCTTGTATCATCAGCCAATAAAGAAGTTATTTCTATCAATAACACACAGATGCAGTTGAACCCGGAATTTGATGAAGCCGCAAACCGAGAACATGTATTGCTGGAAAGGGGCAAGCCCATGCTGATGGGCGAATACGAAATTGAATACCGCAAAGACACACAGATTTGGGTAAATACTTACTACCAAGTGCACTACAAACGCATTGAGCCCTCCACCAACAAGGTATTGTACGAGTTTGATTTGTATCCGAATGCACAGGTGAATCCGAAAATGGGTTTGGTGGCCAATCCGGATACGAAGCACTACATCTCTCACGATGTGTTTACGTATGTAAGTTCTATTCCGAAAGAAAAAGAAACCGATAAGTTTATAAATACCCAAAAACATGAGGTGAGAAAAGGAGATACGGTTGTTACCAACGTTGGGTATATTACTGTTAACGATATTGTGTCGAATAAGCGTGCAGCCGACTATACCGATAAAATGGAAATAGCCCTTACCGCTCAATTGACATTGAAAACGCTAAATGCAGTTTATACGGCAGCGCCCATTTACGGAATTTCTAGTGGTCAGGTAGTTGACTATCCGGCACTGATTGAAGAAGCCGGATTGCGCATCCGATTTACTGGCGTTAATCCGCAAACCGGGAAAATATCGCTGGAAACAGCCGAACAGGATACGTCAGGCGACTTTATCATCATGAAAGCCATTGTTTTCCCTTGGATAAATCTGGTGTGGGGCGGAACTATTCTGATGATAATTGGATTTTTACTGGCCATATACAGGCGTATCACCAATTACCAAACAGGTAAAATATGACATCTGAATTTTGTTTAACTCGGGTTAAACACACATATTTGTGTTTTAATTTCTATACCCTTGTATTCTGTTTCTATTATAGGTTCGGGAAACGTTGCCGCCCGACTTGGCCATCTTTTCAAGAAAAAGAAGTTTGATGTGGCCGCTGTCTACAGCCGAAACAACAGTGCTGTGAATGCACTTTCCTCAGAGTTGAAAGTGCCGGTTGTGCCGCAGCTCAAAAATTTACCTCAGACCGATTTAACCGTACTTGCTGTTTCGGATGCAGCGATTTCAGATGTAGCCACACAGCTTCCCGTGAGCTCAAAAACACTTGTTGTGCATACTTCGGGTATTGCATCACTGGATGTGTTAACTCCTCACGCCCGTAGAGGTGTTTTTTATCCGCTGCAAAGTTTGAGTAAAAACAAAGAAACAAACTGGGAAAATGTACCGGTGTTCATTGAAACAACCAATCGCAAAGATGAGCAGTTGCTGCAAGCCGTTGCCGAACTTCTGCATCTTCCTTGCCATATTCTTAATTACGAACAGCGTCAGTACGTTCATTTGGCAGCTGTGTTTGCCAATAATTTTACAAACCGATTGTATGAAATTTCCTTTGAAATAGCCCAGCTGCACAATATTGACCCTACATTGCTTACGCCCCTCATTCAGGAAACGGCTGCCAAAATAATATGCATGAGCCCGCACGAAGCGCAAACGGGTCCGGCTCGCAGGCGCGATTCAGCAACCATTGAAAAACACGTAGACTTACTTAGGCAGCATTCGCAGTACAGGCAGCTCTACGAAATTATGAGCCGCAGCATCATCGAGTCGTTGGGTCTAGAATCAGCATAGAACGTTAAGTGTATTAATATGTCGCTCACATTGCGCATATTTGAAGCATGAGTTACCTAGAAAAATTAAATCACATCAAGTGTTTCGTATTTGATGTGGATGGTGTACTTACCAACGGAACGGTTTACGCGTTAGCCTCGGGCGAGCAGGCCCGAACATTTTTAATCAAAGACGGCTATGCCATTGAACGCGCCTTGCTTGCCGGATACGCCATTGCCATCATTTCGGGTGGTGAACAGGAAGGCGTAAGAAAACGTTTGGAGTTTTTGAAAATAAAACACATTTATCTGGGTGTAAAAGATAAAGTTCCGGTACTTCAGCAATTATGCTCCGCACTGCAGATAAATTCAGATCAGGTACTTTACATGGGTGATGACCTTCCCGATTTTGAGGCTATGAAAACGGTTGGATTGCCTTGCTGTCCGGCTGATGCAGTGAATGAAATAAAATCTTTATCTAGCTATGTTTCGGATAAAAAAGGCGGAGAAGGCTGCGTTAGGGATGTGATAGAACGGGTAATGAAAGTTCAGGGTACATGGCATAAATTTGAACACGAAAGCATCAATAACTAATTTATGAGTCGAGTTGGTTTATTTCTTGCAGCGCTTTTTTCGGTGCTTGGAATGCATGCATTGTTTGCATCACGTATACTCATACACATGGATGATGAACAGCGCAACCATTTAAAAGCTTACGGCATTGCTTTCCGTGAATTAAAACGTGAACAGGATGTTGATTGGTTGCTCAATTACCGCGGGGGTAGTTTCCTGCTGTCATACAGCGATGATGCCGAGCGTGAGTGCCGTATACGCGGAGTGTCCTATCAGGTTATCAGCGAAGGCCAGGTGAGTCAGATTTTGCAGGAAATAGCCAAACCGGATGTAAATATGGAATTGGTGAAGTTGCACAAGGCACCGAAAATTGCAGTCTATTCGCCTAAAACCAAACAGCCCTGGGACGATGCCGTAACTATGGTGCTAACCTATGCCGAAATTCCCTACGATGTAGTGTTTGATGACGAAGTATTGCAGGGAAAACTGGTAACGTATGACTGGCTTCATTTGCATCACGAAGATTTTACCGGACAGTATGGAAAGTTTTATTCATCATTCAGAAATGCTGCGTGGTATCAAGCTGAAGTGCGTGAGGCGGAAGCTACAGCCGCACGCAACGGATTTGCCAAAGTAAGCCAGCTGAAACTGGCTGTTGCAAAAAAAATTCGTGAGTTTGTTTTTGGCGGTGGTTTTTTGTTTGCGATGTGTTCAGCAACTGACAGTTACGATATAGCGCTGGCAGCCGATGGAGTAGATATATGTGAAAGTATGTTCGACAATGACCCCGCTGATCCCTCTGCAAACCGTAAGTTGAATTTTGACAATACATTCGCGTTTAAAGATTTCAACCTCATCATGGATCCGTTCATATATGAGTATTCATACATAGATGCAACGCCCGAAACACGTCCGGTGATGGAAAGCAATGACTACTTTACGTTGTTCGATTTCTCTGCCAAATGGGATGTGGTACCAACTATGCTGTGTCAAAATCATACACAGACCATCAAAGGTTTTTACGGACAAACGACTGCGTTCAGAAAACAATTTGTAAAAAGTGAGGTGCTGATTATGGGTGAAAATAAGACACTGGGTGAAGCCCGCTATATACATGGAACTGCCGGTAAGGGCACATGGACTTTTTTTGGGGGCCATGATCCGGAGGACTATCAGCATCAGGTGGGTGAACCGCCTACAGACTTAAACCTATTTCCGAACTCACCCGGTTACCGGCTTATTTTGAACAATATTTTGTTTCCATCTGCCAAAAGGAAAAAGCTAAAAACCTGACGCAGTGCAGGCTAAAGCTTTTGCTCGTAACGCACACTCTTCACGAAATTGTTATAGACGAATGCTGGAATGTGCTCTTGTCAGTAGTCATGAAATCCTTTACCCGCCAGAATATCCGGCACGCATTTATCAATGCGCGATTCTCGTGTTGCTGATTTTTGAGCGGAGGAAATATGCAGAATATAGCCACGCTGTCGACCTGGTGTAAGTGCATAAAATGCCACTTTAAGTTCAGGCATGTCCTGAAAACGTTTTTCGAGTTCAGCTGGCACAGTATTTACCGGTTTTTCAAGTACAGTTTTTACTCCCTTTTTTTCTAGTTCAATGGCCTGAAGTATGAGTTCTTTAAGCACATCCTGTTTAGCAATAATTTCCTGAGCTTGCGTAAATCGGATAATACGTCCGACATGAGAGTTCTTTCCTGCTTTTTGTAGTAATTCATTAGAGTCTTTTATCATTGCACCCTTAAAAAAACTGATAACACAACTCTCTTTGAGCGCACTAATCATCAATACATTTTTTTGATTATACGTATAGCAAGGTGATCCCCACTTAATTTCTTCTGTCAAGCCACAATTAAGCGCTATACCGCGCAGCATTTGAATTTCGGTGTGCCAGGAATGGACTTTACATTGAGGTGTTCCGCCAAGCTTACACCGACCGCAGCCATTTATCAAATAGTCATTTACATCTATTGGCAATCGTGGCATTCACTCGTTTTTTAGTTCGTCACGGTTAAATTGAAAGGGCATAAATGTTTGCAAACCGTTTGCAACTAAAATTTGTCCTGTTTTGCCCTGAAGTATAATCCTCATGGGGTGTTGCTGCCTGTTTTCATACTCCAGCATACTTTGCAGGCAGGCACCGCAACTGGTTACAGGTTCGTTTAAGTCAAATGTGCCTGATTGGGCGGTTATAGCGATGCGTTCAATTGCAATACCCGGATGGCTTGAACCCGCATAAAACATAGCCACTCGCTCGGCACATAAACCTGATGGATAAGCCACATTCTCCTGATTGCTTCCATGAATAATAACACCGTTTGCCAGCTTAAGTGCACAACCAACCCTGAATTTAGAGTACGGAGCATACGCTGTTTCAACTGCTTTCTTAGCTTCAGCCAGTAACGCCTTGTCTTCATTATCCAGTTCATCTGCTGAGTTGTAGACATATACTGTACTCACCCTCGATATTTCTTTCGTCATACTCCAAGATTACAAAAAAATCAGTTTAGATTAGCAACCGCTAACCAGGTATTTTATGCAAAGAATTCTTGTACTAGGGGCCGGATTGTCTTCTTCCTATCTTATTCACTATCTGCTGAAGCACGCACAATCCGGAAATTTATACATAACGGTTGCTGATTCAAGTGCAGAGGCTGCACAGCAAAAAGTGACGGGCTTTACAAACGCACAGGCCGTAGCAATTGATGTTAATGATGTGTATGAACTTTCGCTGCTGGTAAAAGAGCACGATGTAGTTATTTCATTAATGCCTCCTGCGTTGCATGTGCGTGTGGCAAAAGCCTGTATTGAGCACAAACGAAATTTAATAACGGCATCGTACGTTACGGATGAAATGCGTGAATTGCATACAGAAGCTATAAAGGCAAATGTTTTGCTGCTTAACGAGGCAGGACTAGATCCCGGCATAGATCACATGAGTGCCATGCAGTTGATACATCGTATACAAAAAGATGGAGGTGTTGTTAAATCATTCCGTTCCTATACAGGAGGGCTTATTGCTCCCGAATTTGATAATAATCCATGGCACTACAAGTTTACGTGGAATCCGCGCAATGTTGTTTTAGCAGGGCAAGCTACAGCAGCTTATATGGAAAATGGAGAATTGAAGTACATTCCTCCTTCACGCATATTTACACAAACACAGTCGGTGAAGGTGCAGGGCACAGCATATGAAGGCTATGCCAACCGTGATTCATTGAGTTACATAAAACCGTACGGCATTGAAAGTTCACACACTGTTTTACGTGGCACACTTCGCATTAACGGATACTGTTCAAGCTGGAATCACTTAGTTAGGCTGGGGTTAACAGACGATACATTTGCCGTCAAAGATGCACACCGCTTAACTTATCGTCAACTGCTGAGTGCATTTACACCAGGAAGTGATTTGAACAAACTGGAGCAGCGTGTGTGTGACTTTCTGAGTATTTCACAAAGCAGTGAATCATTCAGTAAATTGTATTGGCTTGGGCTTTTTGCAGATGAGCCCATAGCTATACGTGAAGGTACTCCGGCACAAATACTTCAACTACTGCTTCAGCAGAAATGGAAATTAAACAAAGGCGACTTAGATCAGATTGTCATGCTTCACAGCATACAGTATGAAATCAACGGCCAGTTGAAAATACACGAGTCATCGCTGGTGGTAAAAGGCGAAAACGAACAACTTACGGCTATGGCAAAAACGGTGGGTTTGCCAATGGGCATAGCTGCCAGACTTTTGCTGGAGGGTAAACTTCGCGGTTCCGGTGTGCAGATTCCAATTCATGCAGAACTCTACGAGCCTGTATTGGATGAATTAAAAAAGTATGGTATCGTATTTATGGATGAGCAATAAATAGAAGGCGAGTGACTAATTCATTTCTTCCAGCTGCTTCTTCAGTAGGAACAGTTCATCCCGAAGACGGGCGGCATCCATAAATTCCATGTCGCGGGCAGCTTTTAGCATTTTCTTTTCAGTCTCCGCTATCATTTTTTCAAGCTTGGGTTTGCTTAGCATTTGTACAACAGGATCAGCGGCCAGCTGAATCTCTTCCGGTTCAACATAGTAAGTAACATCAGCCGACTGATTCGCATCAGCAACCGATGTTTGTTTCATGATTTCATCTGTCGATTTACGAATGGTTCGTGGTGTGATATTATGCTGAATATTATAGGCTATTTGCTTTTCACGTTTGCGTTCGTTGTCCTCTATCGTCTTACGCATGCTATCCGTAATTTTATCAGCATACATTATTACTTTGCCTCTTTCATTACGAGCAGCCCTACCTATGGTTTGTGTAAGTGAACTTTCGCTGCGTAAAAATCCTTCTTTGTCGGCATCCATAATGGCAACAAGCGATACTTCCGGTAAATCCAACCCTTCACGCAGCAGGTTTACACCCACCAGCACATCAAATTTTCCCAAACGCAAGTCGCGTAAAATCTCCACCCGTTCCAGCGTTTTTACCTCACTGTGTATGTAACGGGATTTGATATTCAATTTGGTCAGGTACTTCGTGAGTTCCTCTGCCATACGTTTGGTTAGAGTCGTTACCAACACCCGATCACCCTGTTTAACAATAAGGTCAATTTCATCCAGCAAATCATCTACCTGATTCACGCAGGGACGAATTTCAATAGGCGGATCCAGCAATCCGGTCGGACGAATGATTTGTTGTACCACCACACCTTCTGCTTCACGTATCTCATATTCGGCAGGTGTAGCACTTACGTAAATGGTTTGTCCCACCATGGATTCGAACTCATTGAATTTCAACGGACGATTATCCAGTGCCGATGGCAACCGAAATCCATATTCTACAAGATTCTCTTTCCTTGAACGATCGCCTCCGTACATGCCCCTGATTTGTGGAACTGTTACATGGCTTTCATCAATGACTAGCAGAAAATCTTTTGGAAAATAATCGAGCAAGCAGAATGGTCGGTCACCGGGCTTTCTTTTGTCCATGTAGCGTGAGTAATTTTCGATGCCGTTGCAGTAACCCAACTCACGCATCATCTCCATATCAAAATTGGTCCGTTCTTCCAGGCGCTTGGCCTCCAGGAATTTTCCCAGAGACTTAAAATAGTCGAGCTGAGCGGTCAGGTCATCTTGTATCTCATGTATGGCTCTGTTCAACTGATCTTTTGGAGTAACATAAATATTGGCAGGAAAAATAGCGATATCCGAAGTGGATTCCATTTTGCGCCCCGATACCGGATCGATTATGTCAATCGTTTCTATTTCATTTCCAAAAAAGGTGATACGGAATGCAAAATCTGCATAGGCCGGATAGATATCCAGCACATCTCCTTTAACACGGAAATTCCCACGACCAAAGTCGGCTGTAGTTCTTGAATAGAGTGAATCTACAAGCGCATATAAAACAGTGTTACGTGCTATTTTTTGTCCACGATGCAGCCGTATGATGCTGCTTTCGTAGTCTTTGGGGTTACCCGCCCCGTATATGCAGCTTACCGAGGCAACCACAATCACATCTCTGCGACCCGACAATAGCGAAGAGGTCGTTTTGAGCCTCATTTTCTCAATCTCTTCATTGATATTTAAATCTTTTTCAATGTAAGTATTGCTCGAAGGGATATATGCCTCAGGTTGATAGTAGTCGTAGTATGAAACAAAATATTCTACGGCATTATCAGGAAAAAATTGCTTGAACTCACCGTATAGCTGAGCTACCAGTGTTTTGTTGTGACTGATGATGAGTGTAGGCCGCTGTACCTTTTCTATAACATTGGCTACAGTAAATGTTTTTCCTGAACCTGTCACCCCCAGCAGTACTTGCGCCTTGTCACCACGCATTATTCCATCAATCAAGCCTTTTATAGCCTGTGGCTGGTCACCGGTGGGCGTGTAATGCGAAGTGAGTTGAAATTGCATATATTTTATGTAGTCATTCAGGCTCGATTTAGCCTTTTCTATCCTGCAAGTTTACATTGTTTTCCTACACGAACAGAATATAAATAATTACTTTCCGGTAACTGCCTGTCGCAAAGGTTCACTGTCCCACGAATGGTCGTCAATGCTTAAATTAAGGTATAACTCATCCTGAAGCATTTTTTCTTGTTGTTCAATTTGTTCACGCACATTCAAAATATAATCTTTCATGTCGTGCCTATGTCTGGCTAGTTTTTCCAGTGCCTGTTCATCGTATTTAATAAACTCGAAACCCTTACGTGTAGCAGTATAACTTCTAAAGCCAAGTTCTTTCAGCACATCAATGGCCATGTATACCGATGTGTAAAGCGTTTCACGGTAAATCTTTTTTACTTCTTCATCTATAAGATCATACGCATCGAAACGGTTTCGTGCTCTGGCCATGATGCGTAAGTTGGGAAAATGTTTTTTTACTTTTTTTATGAGTTTAAGGTTGGTTTCCGGGTGGTCAATCGCAGCAATGAGTATACGTGCTTTTTCAGCTCCTGCAGCCTTTAAAAGCGATACCCGCGTGGCGTCACCGTAGTACACATTAAATCCCATTTTACGCAGCATATCTACACGGTCGCTGTCGTTATCTAAAATCGTAGCTTCGATGTGATTGGCCCTCAAAAAGCGCCCAATGGTGCTTCCAAAATGCCCGAAACCAGCTATAATAACATCGTGCTGTTGGTCAATCGTATCGGCTTCACGTTCTTCTACGTGTTCTTTTATGCCAAAATAAGGAACCAGAATACGTTCATATACCACTAACAGAATAGGGGTAATAGTCATGCTCAATGCCGTTACTGCCATCAGCAATTCATTCGTGTGGTTATCAAAAATACCTAACTGATTGCTGAATGAAAATATGATAAAAGCAAATTCACCTACCTGCGAGAGTATGATGGCGAATAACATATTTTGATCGTGTTTGATGCCAAATACTTTTCCGGTTACAAAAAGTACAGCTGCTTTAATTGTCATGATAAGCATGACTAATCCAAATACAGTTGGTGCGCTTCCGGTAATCAGTTTCAGATTCATGGTTGCACCTACTCCCACAAAAAACAAACCGAGCAGCAAGCCCTTGAACGGATCGAGGTCACTCTCCAGTTCATGCCTGAACTCGCTATTGGCCAAAACCACACCTGCCAAAAATGCGCCAAGTGCAGGACTCATACCCACGAGTTGCATTAAATAAGCGACCGCAATGACGAGTAAAAGAGCAGTGGCAGTAAACATTTCGTGTAAGCGAGTACGTGCAATAACGCGCATGAGAGGTATGAACACATAACGACCTGCAAAATATATAGATGCAATTGACGTCAGAATGATACCTGTTTGTAGCCAAACGGGCATGCCATGCAACAAATTTTGTCCGTAACCTGTATTACGCGCATACTCGCTGGTTGCCAGTAAGGGTAAAAATGCCAATACAGGTATAACCATGATATCCTGAAATAATAAAACCGAGAATGATGCCTGACCGCTTGAAGAACCGCTGATTCCTTTCTCTTTTAAAGTTTGCAATACAATGGCTGTGGATGACATGGCTAATCCCATGCAAGCGGCCAGCACCGCAGCATAATCCAAATCAAACAATGCAAACGCAGCCGTTCCGGTAATAACGATGGTTAAAATTACCTGCATACTACCAAGTCCAAGAATACTTTTTCGCATCTGCCAGAAATGCGAAGGTTCGAGTTCCAGCCCTATTAAGAAAAGCATCATGACAACACCAAATTCAGCAGCATGCATAATATCCGTGCCTTCATCGCCAACAAAGCCCAGTGCATAAGGACCAATAATAACTCCAGCCAGCAGGTAGCCGAGTACTGATCCCATGCCTAGCTTTTTAGCAAGTGGAACGCATAGTACGGCTGCAGTTAAAAATATAAGGGCTTGTTCCAAAAAGTTACCTTCCATAGTTAGTTCTCCTTTTTCCAGTTGTTTATATACACCAAGTTATCCCAGTTAACTGTTTTCAAGTCTGTTTCACTAAGGTCTTTAAGTATCCTAACCCAATTGTCGGCATGTTCGTTTATTTCGGTAGTGCTCAATGCGTGTGTTCCATGCACTGCAAAAGGTGGTAGATATGTTAGCTGGCATAGCCGGGCTGTTTGCTCATGTGGTGCCATGAATTCACGTAAAGTGTGCATGTTTCGTCCACCGGTTTGGTAAGCTTCCTGCTTGCCGCCCGAGCTCATACACTGAAGTAAATATTTTCCCTGTAACGCGTTTCCATTTTTGCCGTATGCCCATCCGAAAGTAAACACGAGATCAATCCACTGCTTGAGTAATGGTGGTATACTATACCAGTAGACCGGATGTTGCCATACGATTAAATCGGTATTCCGTAGCAACTGTTGCTCCGCCTCTATGTCAATATTAAAGTCGGGATAAAGTTGATACAAGTCGTGTAGCTTCCACTCGGGATATGAATTCGCTTTCGAAATCAGCGCTGAGTGAATTCTCGACTTCTCATACAGCGGATGAGCAAAAACAATCAGAATATTATTTTTCATAGGTAATAGGCTGTGAAATTACGTATATACCTACATATTCAATCAATATGAGCAGCAAATTCAACCATTCGCTGACATACTACCCGCCAGTTGTTCATAAATACATTTACACCCAATGTGTTCGGCCATTTAATTTGTTTCACAAATACCCACTATGCGTATACATTTTATTTCTATTGGAGGTGCAGTTATGCACAACATGGCTCTGGCATTGCACAACAAAGGTTTTCATGTTTCAGGAAGCGATGATGAAATTTATGAGCCGGCATTTTCTCGCTTAAAGGCCAAGGGACTATTACCTGAAAAGATGGGCTGGGATGAAAATCGAATTACGACTGACCTGGATGCGGTGGTTTTGGGAATGCATGCACGCAAAGACAATCCCGAATTGCTGAAAGCTCAACAACTGGGTGTTCGTATCTACTCATTTCCCGAATACATGTATGAGCAAACCCGCCATAAAAAACGAATTGTGGTAGGAGGTAGCCACGGTAAAACCAGTACCACCGCAATGATTTTACATGTATTAAACTACCATAAGCATACGTTTGATTACCTGGTAGGTTCCGTAATAGATGGTTTTGATACTATGGTTGGATTGTCGGAAGAAGCAAGCCTGGCCGTATTTGAAGGAGATGAGTATTTGAGTTCAGCTATTGACCTGCGTCCCAAGTTTCACTTGTACCACGCACATGTAGGAATTATCACCGGTATTGCATGGGATCATATCAATGTTTTTCCGACTTATGAAAATTATGTAGAGCAGTTTGAACTTTTTATACGTCAGCTTCCTGAAGGCGGTGCACTCATTTATTGTGCCGATGACCCTGAAGTAAAGCGACTTTGTGAGCTAACTCCGTGCCGGGCACGTAAAATCCCATACCATACACCTGCACACCGTGTACAAAATGGACAGCTGTTACTGATAACCGAAGCGGGTGAAGAAATACCGCTGCAGGTGTTCGGTAAACACAATTTACAAAACATGATGGCTGCTTGCCACGCCTGTGAGGAAGCCGGCATAAGCCGGAGTCAATTTTATGAAGCCATTGCAGGTTTTAAGGGAACTGCCAAGCGCCTGGAAGTATTAAAGCAAACAGACACGAGCATTATTTACAGGGATTTTGCCCATGCACCGTCAAAACTTAAAGCCACCATCGAGGCAGCACGTCAGTTATACCCTGAACGCAAGCTTATTGCTGCATACGAGTTGCATACATACAGCAGCCTGAACAAAGCGTTTTTGCCACATTACGCAGGAAGTATGCACGCAGCAGATGTAAAGGCGGTTTTATTTAGCAAACATGCACTAGAGATGAAAAAAATGCCCATGCTGAATGAAGATGAAGTGGCACAGGCATTTGGGGACGGTGTGCAGGTATTTACCGATAAAAACCGAATGTACAAATACTTGTTGGAGCACTACACCGGACAGGAGAATATGTTGCTGATGAGTTCAGGAAC
Organism: Bacteroidota bacterium; assembly: GCA_046309355.1. GTDB lineage: Bacteria > Bacteroidota > Bacteroidia > UKL13-3 > UKL13-3 > CAYSBE01. Next base: position 18,455 of record JBKCPL010000072.1, on the reverse strand, counting down.
ATTTGACGGAATGACGCTCACATTTTAAGTACATGTGTGCGCATATTTTATACACCTTGTTCCTAATTTCTGATTAACATTGCAACGTGAAACCTACAACCCAGGAGCGCCTGCTGCTCATCACTCTTGCTGCCATAAACTTTACCAATATCATGGATTTTATGATTATGATGCCACTGGGGCCTCAATTGATGCGCATGTTTCAGATTACTCCGCAGCAATTTGGTCTGGTGGTTTCTTCCTACACACTTAGCGCAGGCATATCCGGATTTTTCACCGCATTTATGATTGACCGTTTCGACAGAAAACGATTTTTGCAACTATTGTATGCCGGATTTTTGCTGGGAACATTCGCATGCGGACTCGCAGCCGATTATTACGCCTTGCTGGCCGCACGCATTTTTACCGGCTTGTTCGGAGGTGTGCTGGGAGCAGTTATACTGGCTATTGTGGGCGATGTAATACCTTTTGAACGTAGAGGTCAGGCAATGGGTTTTGTGATGGCCGCATTCTCCATAGCGTCTGTATTTGGTGTTCCTTTCGGCCTCTTTATTGCTACTGAACTCACATGGCATGCACCCTTTTTGTTTTTAGGAGTGTTGGCCATGCCGGTTAGTTACCTGATATGGAAGTTTGTTCCAAGTATGAGCGGTCATGTACAGCATAGCCAAACCATAAGTGTCAAACAGGTTATTACCAACATTACCTCAAATGCCAATCAGCGCAAGGCTTTAACCCTGATGATGGTTCTTATGTTTGGTCACTTTTCCATCATACCTTTTTTAAGTCCGTACATGGTTGCCAATGTTGGATTTAGTGAACATCAACTTACATATATTTACTTTTTTGGCGGAGCCTTAAATATAGTTGCATCACCACTCATAGGCAAATTAGCTGACCGTGCAGGCAAACGAAAAGTATTTCAATGGTTCGTACTCATTAATTGTATACCGGTATTCTTTATCACACACCTATGGCAGGTACCCTTGTGGGTGGCATTGAGCATTACAACCGTGTTTTTTGTGATGTCGGGAGGGCGCTTTATACCTGCTCAGGCAATGGTTACAGCAACTGTTGACCCGAAGAACCGTGGAAGTTTTATGAGCATAGTATCTTCAATGCAGCAATTGTGTGCCGGATTAGCTGCTTATGTAGCCGGACTCATAATTGTAAAAACGCCTAATGGAATGCTTTTGAACTACAATTGGGTTGGAGTTATATCCATTGTGTCGGCATTGTTTACCATTTATTTGGTTACACGTATTCGCAGTTTCTCTGGGGAAAAATTTTAGTATCACACTCTTTCTATTCGTGTATTTTGCAGCCGTATGATACAGGTTACACATAAATACGACATAGTAATTATAGGCGGAGGAATTGTAGGATTAGCCAGTGCTTGGCAGTTGCTAAAGTTAAATCCCGGTATTCGCTTAGCCGTTATTGAAAAAGAGAAGGAAGTGGCCGCACACCAAACCGGACATAACAGCGGAGTAATTCATTCAGGCATTTACTACAAACCCGGTAGCCTCAAGGCGCTGAATTGTATTCGCGGATATAAGATGATGATTGACTTCTGCACCGAGTACGGAGTGCCTTATGAAAAATGCGGGAAGTTAATTGTCGCACTGGATGAAAAGGAGATTCCTGAATTGGATAAACTCTATGCACGCGGACATGAGAATGGACTAACCGAAATTAAATACGTAAACAAACAACAAATCGCAGAGTACGAGCCACACCTTAATGGGGTGAAGGCTATTCATGTTCCGTATACAGGCATCATAGATTATACACAGGTATGTAACATGCTGCACAAGTTGGTAAATGAAGCCGGAGGCGAAGTTATATCCGGTTATCCGGTGGAGCACATTCACGAAGAGCATTCTACAGTTTATATCACCACAACTCAGCAAACAGTTTCTGCTCGTATGATGATTAATTGTGCCGGATTGTATTGCGATAAAATAGCTCAGATGGCAGGTGAGGAAACCGATACACGAATCATTCCATTCAGAGGTGAATACTTTATGTTGCGTGAAGATAAACGTTACCTGGTAAAGAATTTGATTTACCCCGTTCCTGATCCTAACTTTCCGTTTCTGGGCGTGCATTTTACCCGCATGATTGATGGCAGTGTAGAAGCCGGTCCCAATGCTGTCTTTGCATTTAAACGTGAGGGCTATAACAAGGAAGATGTAGATGTACAGGAATTGGTTGAATCAGTTACTTGGCCGGGTTTTCAAAAGGTAGCCTTGAAATACTGGAAAACAGGAATGGGAGAATTTTACCGCTCATTTAGCAAAGCTGCTTTCACCCATGCCTTACAACGGCTTATACCTGAAGTACAGGAAGATGACCTGATACCTGCCGAAGCAGGTGTACGTGCTCAGGCGTGTGATAAAACCGGAGGACTTATTGATGATTTTAAAATCATAGAACGTGAACGATTTATTCATATATTGAATGCTCCATCACCTGCAGCTACATCGTCTCTTTCTATCGGATTAACCATTGCCGAACTGGCCTTAAAACGACTAAGCTGATGTTTACACACCAAACACAACTACGTGTGCGCTATGCCGAAACCGATCAGATGGGATACGTGTATTATGGAAACTATGCACAGTATTTTGAAACAGGCAGGGTAGAAGCATTGCGCAGCTTGGGTTACACTTACCGCAATATGGAAGAAAATGGAGTGATGATGCCTGTAGTACATATGAAAACAGATTTTATTAAACCGGCTTTATACGATGATTTAATTACCATTAAAACCATAATTTCAACTCTGCCAACGGTTCGAATGTATTTTACATACGAAATTATCAACGAAGCGGGTGTATTGCTGGCAGTAGGTGAAACGACACTCGTTTTTGTTAACCGAGCAACTCAGCGACCTATGCGTTGCCCTGATTTTTTGTATACTAAATTACAAGCACTTTTATAGAATACGTGAAGTTAGCGTACCGCATACTGTTAAAATTAAAACCTGTAAAATGGATAATTAAACGCTTGAAACACCATCCGTTTCCGGGTTCACCGGAAATTACATGGTATGCCGTTATCGAGTTTTTTTCACGTTGGGTTGATACCCGCGACATCAGTCAACGTACAGCAGCACTTACCTACACATTTGTACTAGCACTTTTCCCTACAGTTATTTTCCTGTTTACTTTGCTGGCCTATATACCCGTAACCCGAACCGGTGATGTGCTCGTTTTTTTTCAAAATATTTTACCGGATTCTACATTTGTGGCTATTGAATCGACACTGGAAGATATTTTAAGAAATCAGCGTGGCGGATTGCTATCACTGGGTTTTGTAATAGCTGTGTATTTTTCTACCAACGGATTTGTCTCGCTGATGAAAGCATTTGATAAATACCGGCCAATCCAAAAGAAGCGTTCGTTTTGGAAACAACGTCTTGTTGCTCTTATACTATCGGCAATTGTTTTTGTTGCACTTGTACTATCTGTATGGCTATTAACCGGAGGACGGTACACCTTAAAGTGGCTCGATCAATTATCTTATTTTCCATCTAAACTTACTCCGTTTTTGTTGCTTGCGCTAAACTATGGTATAGTAGCAGCTATCATTCTTACCATTATTTCAGTGCTTTACTATTTTGCCCCCAGTCAGGCTATACAGTGGAAATTTATTTCTCCGGGTGCCGTATTTGCTACACTCGTTACGCTGCTTTCAACCATTGTGTTTTCGGCTTATGTCAATGCATTTAATTCATACAATAAGGTGTATGGGTCTATTGGTGCACTTATCGTTATTATGCTTCTCATTTATATTAATACGTATATCTTACTGCTTGGCTATGAACTGAACGTGGCTATTGATAAAACGGTTGCCCAGCATAAAGATTTGCCTAAAAAGAAGGGCAATAAACTGGTGCTTATCGCCCAGGATTTCCCGTCATCCGATGTACAGTAAAATGTATGAGGTTACTTCAAAACCTCATCTGCACCATTTTTGTCTAAGTAAACCCAAATACACAGGTGTTTACAACTTCGTATTAGTTACCGGACGCTCCCTTTTAATTTAGCCGCATGCGATACTTGATATGTTCGTTTCTGCTTATCTGTTTACATGATAGTTATGCCCAGTTTCTATTTCCTGAGGCATTTGTTATGATACCGCTAGATACAAATAGAAAATTTGCTGGGAACGTGAGCGGCATTTTTAATTCACAGACTCAACGTAATGTGGTCAATCAGTATGGGCTAAGAAGTGAATTTGCACACCGCATCAATGCGCATCATGTGATTACCATTGCCGGTAGTTTTGATTTAATCACAAACGGAACGCAGCGCGTATTAAGCGGTGGCTATCTCTTTACACGTTTTCGGAATAAAATTAACCGCGTATTCTACCCTGAGCTTATGATGCAGTATCAATGGTTTGAAGTAAGGGGAATGGAGCAGAAGGTAGCTTTTACCGGAAATTATAGATATAGGTTTATTAGAACCGAAAAAATAAGCCTATATGCTGCTGCAGGAATCATGATGGAATACGAAAAATGGGGATATACGGGTGTGCCCGCTGAAAAAACGGCTATGCTGACTAACCTGGAACCGATTCACATTTGGGGCCCCCGATTTAACTCTTATATTAGTTATGATCATGCTATTAATGATAAAGTAGATTTGGATATAGCTGCTTATTATACCATTCGGATGGAGCCCAATGAGGGCAGGAGAAGAATAGGCTACCATGCACGTGTCAGTTTTAAAATAACCGAGCACTTAAGCTTTCGCACATTTATGCGTTATATGTACGATTTTCAGCCTGTCGTGCCTGTTCCCACGTTTTGGTACAATTTCAATAATGAACTGGTCTATACCTTTTAGAGGTATTGTATTTCCCAGGTTACCGGACAAACTTTTTTAAGCATAGCACTTACGCCACAGTATTTATCCTGAGAAAGCGTGACTGCTTTTTGCATTTTGTCATGCTCGTTATCGGAGATTTTAATGCGGTAAATGATGTGTATTTCTTCATACATTTTCGGATGTTCTTTTCCCAACACGGCTTTAACATCTAAACTAAAATCACTGAATGAAACGTGCATTTTATGGAGTAATGATACCACATCCATACCCGTACATCCGGCTAGTGACGTCAGTAAAAGCGGTTTTGGCGTAGGGCCCTTATCCTGCCCGCCATGCTCGACACGTGCATCGGTTACGATATGGTGCGAGTAATCAACCACCGAATCAAACGACATGCCTTCTAAAAGCGTAGTTTTTACTTCGTGTACAGTGCTCATCGTTTATGACAATTTATTTTGCAAACTGTACCAACCCCCTCCGTTTATAGCTTCCACACCTTTGTTGGTTAATATGCCTGCTGCCTGTGCACTGCGCATTCCGCTGGCACAGCATACGATAACAGGTTTACCGGCTTTTTTTAGTTTTTCGGCTTGTGCAGGTATTTGGCTGAGAGGTATATTCTTCGAACCCTTAATGTGGCCTGACGAAAACTCACCGGGTGTTCGTACATCAATAATAACAGCATCACGCTGCAAGGCATCGGCAATACGTTCAGCTTTATTGCTGCCTAAAAGTTTTTTAAGTAGTGAAATCATAGTGCTTTGTTTATTTGGATAGAGATTGGATAATGCCAATGAGTTGTGATGCCTGTAATACGCCTGATTGCCTCCACAGCTGCTTTCCTTCTTTGAAAAGTAGTAAGGTTGGAACTCCTTGAATAGCGTAGTGTGAAGCTGCAGAAGGATTTTTATCTACGTCTACTTTTATGATTTTTACTGCATCGCCCAGCTCTGCGGCTACCTGTTGTAACACAGGGGTCATCATTTTGCAGGGTCCGCACCATTCGGCTGAGAAGTCAACCAGAACGGGAGTTTTACCATGTATCAATTCGCTGAATGCCGACATAAGTTTGAGTAGTTAGTGTTTGTGAAAGGATGAATACGTATAAGACAAGTACAAAGGTATAGCCAGCAGTCGGTTGGATGTGTAACAATAATTACACTAGCTTGTTGTTTTTTTATTAGAGCCTGTTCTTTAAGTTTTGTGCAATGTATTTTCCGATAATATCGAACTCGATATTTACCGTGCTGCCTTTTTGTATACGGTGAATATTCGTGTGTTCATAGGTGTATGGAATTATGGCAACTTTAAACCAATTCTCACCAACGTGTGAAACAGTCAGGCTGATTCCATTGATACAAACAGATCCTTTATGTACAATCAGATTTTCGTGTCTTTTAGAATCGTAGCCGAAGGTAAAGTACCAGCTGCCCTGTGCATTTTCTATCTCTGTAGATGTTGCTATCGTATCAACATGGCCTTGTACGATGTGTCCATCAAATCGTCCGTTAGCCGGCATGCAACGTTCTATGTTTATTTCGGTGCCGATTTTCCAAGTGTTCAACGCAGTCATGCGTAATGTTTCTGCTATTGCGGTTACCTGATGCGTATCTTCATGCACGTGTGTTACGGTCAGGCATACTCCATCGTGTGCTACACTTTGGTCAATGTGCAACAATGAGCTGATAGGCGATTGTATAGTGAAGTGAATATTTGAATCCTGCTCAACTATAGCGGTTATCTTTCCAATGCATTCAATGATTCCTGTAAACATATTTTATCGAATTAGATGTACTGTGCCACGAATGCTTCTTTTTTTCTCACCTTCCAAAAAGCGTTCGTATATATCGCACACGTAATAGTATACCCCATCGGGCAACTCTTTACCGGTTATTTGATCAGTGCCGTCCCATTCTATATCAATGTTGGTAGTATTAAATACCAGACCACCCCAACGGTTATAAATTTTTATATCAATAGAATTGATAAATCGGTAGGGGAAGGGCCGCAGCATATCGTTTTCCGTATCGTTATTGGGTGTAAATACATTAGGAATTGCATACAACGGACAATTATCAATACATACTTCGTTTGTTTTGCCGCTTTCGTTCCCATTGCTGTCTAACCCGGTTACTGCATAACAGCCAGCTATTGATTTTTTTATCTCACTGCGAACGTCCAGAAATTCTTTGGTAGTGTAAGGTAGCTCTACTACCTGTTCCCACTTTTCTTCAACTGATTTTTTATAATACACACGGTAAAGCTCAATGTCTTGAGCGCATGTGATATTCTGTGTCCAAATCAACCGATTTCCGGCATTTGACCGAATATTATCGCAGGGAGGTAAAACTGTAAGTTTAGGTGGACAAGGCGGAATTGTATCGAGCGGAATTCCGCAAATTTCCTGCGAAAAATTAATAAGTCGTTCGGCAAGCGTGCTGTATCGTCCTTGTGATTCAATACGGTAGCAATAACGAACTCCGTTGGTCAGTCCAGTATCTGTATATTCGGCTGTTGTGGTAAATGCGATGGCATCAAATGTGTTCAGGTTATTTTTGCGGTAAACGATAAACGTATCGTTTAGCCACGGTACATCAGCTATCCAACTTAGCTTATTGGCCTTATCTGTTGCATAGTTGGCAGCAAATACACTGCTAGCTGAAGGGCTCGAATCAATATATTTCTCAACTGTATTGGTATTGCTGAAAAAGTCAATGACATACTGCCACTGTTTGGTTTCTGTATCAATCAGATTGTCGGTAAATGCTGAATCACGTATAGCTGTGAAGGATGAATACGTAAGGGTTTTGAATACAGTGTAATTTGTACTTTCAGCAGTCTTTCTCTTAAACCGCAATTCGTAGGGTGGTTGATATATGCTGGTATCAAGCGTGTCGGGTCGTAAAAAAGCAATATTCATACGCCCATCGGTTGCAGAGGTTGTTTCCACACTCACCTTGGTTAAAACAGGCTTACTTCTTATAATCTGATTACATACTTCGGCTGAGGCATAACTTTCATCCATACGTCCGCCAATTACTGCACCCAATGCATTTCGGGCCGGATACTTGGCAACTATGCGGTAGCAATACCTAATCATGGGCGATAACCCACGGCCATTGTCATCATCCAGTGTGTCAAATTTTGAGGGAGTTTCATTCAGTTTGAGAGTAGCTATTTTAAGAAAACCAGCTGCCGGATCAATTCCTGTATAGCATTGCGGAGGATTCCAATTTGATGAGTCTATTCTTCTGTATACATCATACTGTGTAGCCAGTTTGCAGGTATCTTCATCCCAGCTCACACGAAATGAACTCCGACCATCCTGAACCACTTTTACATTTTTTACAGGAGGACCGTTTACTTTAATAAAAAAGCCATCTACATAATTGCCGGGTATGGCAAAATTATCCCGGATATTAAACAGTATTTGGTGTGGCTGATTACGTATGTTGGTACACACAGGCTTCCAGTTAAACTGAGCAGTAACATTAATAAAACCTGTTGCCGGATTTGGGTTTATCGATGCTGGATTAACGGGTTGTACGAAGGCTCCACCAACCGGTTCTATAGTCAATTTCTGTGTGGTATTTATATCGCTTCCGCTAATGGTTCGTGATATGTTTTCACCAGCTGTTACACATGCATTGGCCATTGGGAGTAATGTAGGAGGAGTGTTGGCGCAGGTATAAATCTCAATCTGCATATCGCGTATGACATAACCTACAAAAATTCCGTTTCTGAATTCGACTATTCGAATGGCAATGTTGTAAATGCCTGCCCTGTTTGGCTTAGCCCAAAATACAGTACCCGTAACCGGATTTATGGTGAAACTATCGGTATTAAACGGTGGCACGTAAAGCGGCACATCTTCACCCGGACCAATCATGGGCGGAACAAGTTGGTACACCAGCGAGTCGCCATCAGGGTCGAAAGCACCCGGATTGTGTGTATACAAAAAATTGACACATCCTTCATCCAGAGGGCGTCCTAGTAGTTTTGGCGATTCATTGCTTTGAATGGAACTGTTCACGGTAATAACCGACTGAACATAAAAAGCCAGGTCTCGTGAAAATCCGTTATTAATATTCAGAATACCGTTTACACGATTAGGGTCTGATACACTTACTAGAAAATTCCCATCTGTACCATAGGTATGACGTGCCTCGTAAATGTTTTCCTGAATTTTACTGTTGATGTCATTTCTGACTGTACGTTGAACAATTTCGCTTTTACCGTCTCCCCAATTAATGGTTATGGATGCGGTATTCGGGTTGGCATCGCTTCGTGGGTCGGTGTAGGTTATAACAGTAACCTGGTATTCTCTGCCGATTAATCGTTTGTAGGTTATTTCTCCGGCACGGTAATGTGTAGCTAAACTAACCTTAGCTCCAATTAATAAAAATAGCCAGATACAAAAGCGTAATTTCAAACCATTAAATGATTGCCGTACAAAGTAACAAAATTTATTGATAGATACCCGTTTCAGGCATTCAGTTGCATCTGTAGCCAAAATTGTACCGATAAACGGACAATAGGCAACTACTTCAGGTTTACTAGTACGAAGGTTATACCTTCTGTGTAACCAACTGCGCAGCTATGTAATCACGATTCATGCGTGCAATATTGGAAAGCGATATGCCTTTGGGGCACTCGGCTTCACACGCGCCTGTGTTGGTACACGAACCAAAACCTTCGGCATCCATTTGTGACACCATATTCATTACACGTTCATGACGTTCAGGCTGGCCTTGTGGGAGCAGCGCAAACTGAGATACCTTAGCTGAAACGAACAGCATGGCCGAAGCATTTTTACACGCTGCTACACACGCACCACAACCAATACATGTTGCTGCAGCAAAGGCAGCATCTGCATCATCTTTACCAATGGGAATTGAATTCGCATCCTGCGCGTTGCCGGTATTTACAGAAATATAGCCACCTGCTGAAATAATGCGGTCGAATGCAGAACGGTTAACAACCAAATCTTTTATAACGGGAAATGCTTTTGCCCTCCAGGGTTCTACTACAATGGTGTCGCCATTGTTAAACGAACGCATGTGTAACTGACAGGTTGTTACACCACGGTTTGGACCGTGAGGTCTGCCGTTTATAAACATGCTGCACATTCCGCATATACCTTCACGGCAATCATGATCAAATGCAACAGGGTCTTTACCCTCGCGTATCAGCTGATCGTTTAATACGTCAAACATTTCAAGAAACGACATATCTGGTGATACGCCACTGAGTTTATGGGTTTCAAAACGACCTTCGTCTTTGTTGTTACGTTGGCGCCATACCTTTAAAGTCAGATTCATATTTCCGCTCATATCTTTAGTTTTTGCTGTGTTATGTGTTTACTCTAAAAATTATTTATAACTGCGTTGAGCAATTTTAATGTTCTCATACTTCAGCTCTTCTTTGTGCAATTGCCAGTCTTTTCCTTGGTATTCCCATGCAGCAACGTAGGCGTAGTTTTCATCATCACGTAAGGCTTCGCCTTCTTCGGTTTGGTATTCTTCACGAAAGTGTCCGCCACACGATTCGTTTCGCTCCAGCGCATCCTTGCACATAAGCTCTCCCAGTTCCAGAAAATCAGCCACACGGCATGCTTTTTCCAATTCAGGATTCAACTCATTCATATCACCGGGTATGCGCACGTCATTCCAAAACTCTTCACGCAACTTCTGTATTTCGCTGATGGCCCATTTCAATCCTTCGGCACTGCGAGCCATTCCGCATTTATCCCACATTATCTTACCCAGTCTTTTATGAAAATAATCAACCGGCTTCGAACCTTTAATACCTATAAGTTTTTGCAGCAATGCCTGTGTATTTTTTTCTGCGTCATCAAAGGCTTCATGTGAGGTAGGAATCGGTTTGGTTGCAATTTCTTTGCTTAAATATGCACCGATGGTGTACGGGATCACAAAATATCCGTCAGCCAGTCCTTGCATAAGAGCCGATGCTCCCAAACGGTTTGCTCCGTGGTCGCTGAAATTGGCTTCGCCTAAAGCATACAATCCGGGTACGGTGGTCATCAAATTGTAATCAACCCAAAGGCCTCCCATCGTGTAGTGAACAGCCGGGTAAATCATCATTGGGTTTTCATACGGGTCAACTCCTGTAATTTGTTTGTACATATCAAACAGGTTACCGTATTGTTCTTTTACTACTGCTTTACCCAATTCGGTTAGTTGTGCTTCAGTAGGGTTGGTAATGCCACGTTTAGTCGCTTCTTTTTTGCCGTACTTGTATTTCATGTTGTAGGCAAAATCAAGATATACGGCTTCGCCTGTTTGGTTTACACCAAAACCTGCATCACAACGCTCTTTTGCAGCGCGCGAAGCCACATCACGTGGTACCAGATTGCCAAATGCAGGGTAGCGTCTTTCCAGATAATAATCGCGGTCATCTTCTTGTAAATCGTTCGGGTTTAGTTTTCCGGCACGTATGGCTTCTGCATCTTCCTTACGTTTAGGGACCCAAATGCGTCCGTCATTACGCAACGATTCTGACATCAGCGTAAGTTTTGACTGATGGTCGCCCGATACAGGTATACAGGTTGGGTGTATTTGTGTGAAACAGGGATTGCCAAAATAAGCGCCCTTTTTATGCGCCTTCCATGCGGCTGTTACATTGCTTCCCATAGCGTTGGTAGACAAGAAAAACACATTTCCATAACCTCCTGAACACAGCAATACAGCGTGACCGAAGTGCCTTTCCAGTTTTCCTGTAGTCAAGTCGCGGGCAATGATACCGCGGCATTTGCCATCAATAGTAACAATATCCAGCATTTCATGGCGGGTATGCATTTCTACCTGACCTAACCCAACCTGACGTTGCAACGCACTGTACGCGCCCAACAACAATTGCTGACCTGTTTGGCCTGCTGCGTAAAACGTACGTTTTACCTGTGTTCCGCCAAATGAACGGTTATCCAGCATTCCTCCGTATTCGCGAGCAAATGGTACCCCCTGAGCCACGCACTGGTCAATAATATTAGCACTCACATCGGCCAGTCGGTATACGTTGGCTTCACGTGCACGGTAGTCACCTCCTTTAATGGTATCGTAAAACAAGCGGTAAACCGAGTCACCATCGTTTTGGTAGTTTTTGGCCGCATTGATACCGCCCTGCGCTGCAATGCTATGCGCTCTACGCGCGGAGTCCTGAAAACAAAATACTTTTACTTTATAGCCAAGTTCGGCCAGTGAGGCCGCTGCCGAAGCTCCTGCAAGTCCTGAGCCCACAATAATAATTTCCAGGTTGCGCTTATTGGCAGGGTTTACCAATGGAACGGTTGAACGGTATTTGGTCCATTTTTGTTCCAGTGTTCCGTCAGGAATTTTGGCGTCTAATTGAGGTGATGAGGTCATATTTCAACAATTAAATAGTTACTTAATAAAATAAAAATACAGCGGCATGGATGCAAACAATGCGGGTACTATAACAGAAAATACCCAAGTACCCAAAAACTGAATGGCTGTGTTGTATCGTGGGTGATTGATACCCAATGTTTGAAATCCGCTTTGAAATCCATGATACAGGTGAAACGAAACCGCAAACATGGAGATGAGATACAGCAATACGAGTCCAATGTTTTCAAATTCTTCGGCTACTTCGGCATACAGGTCTTTTACAATAACGAGTTTATAGTCGGTGCCATTTTCTGTCACAATTGTTTCTTCCATCTTTTTGGCAATCGTCTTTGCATTGCCTTGCTCATCTGTGTAAGCACGCGATGTAATTTCACCTGTTGCCAGATTTTCTTTGTATTCAACATAGGGAATATGTCCGAATTTGTATTCGTACCAAAAGTCGCTCATGTGCACTACAATAAATACGAGCAATACTGTTCCTAATATGCCCATATTGCGAGACGTCCAGTGGCTGTTAGCTTTGCCATTAACCATTGCATATTGCACAGGGCGCGCTTTTCGGTTTTTATACGCTAAACCTAATCCTTTGAATGCATGAAAAAGTATAGATGCGTACAATATGTAAGATACTGTTTTAATCAACGGGTTGGTGGTCATGAAAACCGAATAGAGGTTAAACGCCATTCCGCCATCATCTTTAAATAGCTGTAAGTTTCCTGCAGCATGCACGACTAAAAACGTACATAAAAATAAACCTGTAAGTGCAACCAGTAACTTTTGTCCGATACTGGAAGTAAACATTTTTGTAATCCAATTCATGTGTTTTGTATGATGTCTAGTTTTAAAACGTGCGCAAATTTATAATTACCCGTCACTATTGTGAATTCATCTATCCACACTTTCTTATTTAAAATCATTCTAAACTTAGAAAAATTGAGTCTTATTCAATTAACGAATAGCACCTGTTTCGGGTTTTGTAAAAATATACAGATACTCGTATGCACATAGCAGAATAAATATGCAGATTTTGTGCAATTTCGCAGGCATGTATAGGCTGTTGGTTCGTTTTCTTTTTTTGATGGATGCCGAAAAGGCACACTATTTTACGTTGAATATGCTTGCCCTATTGCTTCGTATTCCCGGAGTGTATGCAGGCATGCGCAGCCTGTTTTTTGTATCAAAACCTGTTGATTTTTTGGGCATTGCATTTCCAAACCGCGTAGGCCTGGCTGCAGGTTTTGATAAAAATGCCATGTACCTCAAAGAGTTTATGGCTATGGGATTCGGTCACGTAGAAATTGGAACGGTTACTCCATTGCCACAGCCCGGAAACGATAAACCCAGGCTTTTCAGGTTGCTGAAGGATGAGGCCATCATAAACCGTATGGGTTTTAACAACGATGGTGCTGATGCCATTGCAGCGCGTTTGCAAAAAAGACCTGCCGGACTTATAGTAGGAGGGAATATTGGTAAAAATAAGGTTACGCCTAACGAAAGTGCTCAGCGCGACTATGAACTATGTTTCTCTAAGCTGTATGATGTTGTCGATTATTTTGTGGTAAACGTAAGTTCTCCCAATACGCCCAATTTGCGGGCATTGCAGGACAAGGGGCCGCTTAAGCAAATACTGACCTCATTAATGAGTATGCGTAAAAGCTTCGTTCAGTCGGGTAAACCGCAAAGACCTATACTCTTAAAAATAGCACCCGATTTATCGCACGAGCAGTTGAATGATGTGCTTGAAATAGTGACCGAGTCGGGTATTGATGGCATTGTATCAGGCAACACAACCATTAGCCGTGAGGGTCTGCTAACTGATAAACAGACCGTTGAACAAATTGGCGCAGGCGGGCTTAGCGGTAAAGTTTTGTTTGCCCACTCCACCGAAGTGCTTGGCTATTTGAACAAACAGGCTCAAGGCAAAGTGCCCATGATAGGCGTTGGGGGAATTGACAGTGCCGATGCTGCAAAAGCTAAACTGAATAATGGTGCAACACTGGTTCAGGTTTACACCGGGTTGATTTATAAAGGTCCAATGTTGGTCAAAAAAATTGCGCAGCTGTAAATAGGTTACAGCCCTAAAATTTTAAATTCTGTTCGTCTGTTTTGTCTGCGTCCCTTTTCAGTTTTATTGTCTGCAAGAGGTTGTGTGTCTGCATAGCCTTTAAAAGAAAGCCGTTTAGCATCAACACCATTGGCTATCAGGTAATCCATAACGGATTTGGCCCGACTATTCGACAGCTCGGTATTCTTCAGCTTATTGCCAGTATTATCAGTATGGCCGCTCACTTCAATGCGCATGGTTGGGTTGGCTTTTAGCAATCCGATGAGTTTGTCGAGTTCAATTTTTGATTCAGGTTTAAGCGCAAACTTATCGACATCAAAAAACACATTGCGCAGCACAGCTTTTTCTCCGGCCATAATTTTATTCAGCGGAACATTCAGCAATAATGGTTCGGTAGCTGGTTGGTTTTTCAGCGAAAAGTTTTCGCTGTAGAATAAATATCCTTCGCACGACACATTCAATGCATAGTTTCGGTTACCTTGTAGGCAAAATAAAAATTCGCCCGTTATGCGATTGGATGATGCTTCTACGATTGTTTTGGAAGATTCAAGGTCAATCAGCTCAATCCTCGCCTTCAATTTAGCTAGTGTAGCCGCATCAAATACAATTCCTTTAACGTAGCCGGTTTTTATTGGACGAGCTCCTTCGTAAAGTTTGAATTCATAGATATCCAGACCGCCAAAGCCACCGGGTCTGTCAGAAACGATGTAGGCGTCTTCTCCATTGGCCGACACGACCAGTCCGGCTTCATCCATATGGGTATTGATCGGATAACCAATGTTTACGGGTTTGCCCCATCGTCCATCGGGTTGCTTACGCGAAATAAAAATATCCATGCCTCCCATGCCTTCGTGGTAGTCGGAAATAAAATACAAGGTCTGATCATCTTTGGCTATATAGGGTGATTGCTCGCTGCCGGGTGTGTTTATTTCCGGACCTAAATTTACAGGGGCACTCCATCGTCCTTTGCTGTATGTGCTGTACCAAAGGTCGTGTTCACCAAAACCTCCCGGTCGGTTACTGCTGAAATAAAGCGTTTTCCCGTCAAACGAAACTGAGGGTTGCGACTCCCAGAAAGAGGAATTAATGGGAACTCCCAAATGCCGTGGTTCGCGCCAAGTATTTCCATCCAGTGCACTAAAGTAAATATTACAGCTTTGGTCATTATCGCCCGGCTGTGGGCGCTGGCAAGCGGTGTAAAAAATGTATTGTCCATCGCTGGAGAGTGATACCGAGCCTTCATTGCCTTCGGTATTGATGGGCTCACCCAGGTTTTTTGCCTCACTCCATTTATCATCTTGTTTGCGGCTCACATAAAAATCTTCGTTGTAAGGCGGATGCAGTTTGGTGAACACTAGCATTTGTTCATCTACGGTTACCCCCGGGAAATATTCATTCAGTTCGGTATTAATTGCAGCTCCCAGGTTTTTGGGATTGTACGGTACCGCATGCTCTAAAGCATTTAGCCCAAATGTAGCCGTTTTTAATGCACGGTCAACTTTGCCTTGTTCAATTTGATTTCCTTTAAGTTCGTTGTAGGCTGATAGGTAATTTACAGCTGCTTTGTAACGTCCGTTGTCAAGTGCAGCCCTTCCAACCTTGTAGTACGGAATCTGAAACTTGTCATTCAGCCGAATTACTTTGAGGTAAATGTCGATGGCTTCATCGTACAACTCATTTTTTTCTTTGATATCGGCCATCAGCATCCAGGCATCAATAAAGTTTGAATCCATTTCTACAGCCTTTTTCAAGTTAGTCAGCGATGTACGTGTATCATTAAACTGATCCGATTTTAAGGCCTGTATGAAAAGCATTTCAGCTTTTTTGTTTTTGGTTCCGGTAAACGGTTGTGTTTGAGCTCCGGCAAAAGCGGCCATCAATGTGAGCAGAAATGTGATACAGGTTTTTTGCATGTATGGAAGTTTAACGCTAAACGTCATCTGTGCAATATACTTTATATTTAAAATCATGCCACACTTATGTTTTACACTGTTAGCATTATATCATCTACTGAAGTAAGTATAAATAGAACTTGTTGTTCGTAGATACATTTTTAACTTTTTGTAAGCAATCTCAGTCAATAACCTAACCTTTACCTAAGCTAAGGTATTTGCATGTACTTATGTGTTTGCAGCGAAATACGCCACTGAGGATGCTGTTTTACATAGTCAACAATCAACGGTAGCATGTCAGCAGATTTATCCCACTCGGGTTGAAGATATAGCAGACACTCCTTATTGGTTTTGGCGGCATAGTGTTCAGCCCAATCGAAATCATGTTTGTTAAAAACGACCACTTTCAATTCGTTGGCTTGTTTTACAATTTCATCCAAAGGCGCTTTGAATTTTTTTGGCGAAACACAAATCCAATCCCATGTGCCGGAAAGGGGAGACGATGCTGAAGTTTCAATATTGGTTTGTATTCCTGCTTGATGCAATGCATCAGTAAGTTCATGGAGGTTATGCAATAAAGGTTCACCGCCTGTAATTACAGCCAGTTTTGCTCCCGATTGCGTAACCCAACTCACCATTTCGGCAACGCTATACACCGGATGTTTAGCAGCATCCCAGCTATCTTTTACATCGCACCACACGCACCCTACATCACACCCACCAAGCCTGATAAAATAGGCAGCATGGCCGGTGTAAAACCCCTCTCCTTGAATGGTGTAAAAATGTTCCATTACCGGGAGTCCTAAAATTTGAGATTTAAGATTTAAGATGTGTGAGTTAGTCATTTGTGCGGGAAGATTTTCTTATTGCTGTGAAGATTGCAGTTAATTCATTAGCCTCTTTAATCAACTGTTCAGTTATAGAAATGGGAAGTAAATTACTTTCTGTAATAAGCTCGAGCCAATACAATGACTCATCTGCTTCCTCCTCAACTATTCCGATTTTGTAGATAAAATCATTTTTAGATTTAGCCCTGCATGCAGCCCTATAATTTGCCCCAATAGAAGTTGAGCTGCGTACTAATTGTTTATACAAAATAGCCGATACGAAATGAGTACTATCAGATTTAATTAATTCAATAACATCCAATGCAAATTTCTTAGTCCTAAGTTTTAGCGTTGTTGAATCCATAAAGATAAATCATTAATCTAAACTAATATCATTTACTATATCCCAAATCTTAAACCAAACTTTTATATCTATAGCTATCGGTATGCATGCTCAAATCTCACATCTCAAATCTCACATCTCACATCTCAATTCTCACATCTCACATCTTCCATCTCACCTCTTCCCCGCATTCAATGTATTCAACAGCAGTGCTACTCTTGTCATCGGGCCTACGCCTCCCGGCACCGGGGTTATCCATGACGCTTTTGCGGCACATTCTTCGAATGCCACATCGCCTTTCAGCGCATAGCCCGATTTTTTAGTATTATCAGCAACCCGTGTAATTCCCACATCGATTACAACTGCTCCGGGTTTTATCATATCACCTCTCAGAAATTCGGGTATTCCTAATGCGGCAATAACAATATCGGCATTGCGCGTGAATGAGGACAGGTCTTGTGTTTTGCTATGACATACCGTAACGGTGCAGTTTTTTTGCAGCATCAATGCGCTCATGGGCTTGCCTACAATATCACTGCGACCTATTACTACACAGTGTTTTCCGGTTGTTTCTACCTGGTAGTGTTCCAGCAATTTGATAATGCCAAACGGTGTTGCCGGCAAAAAGCAAGGCAGCCCTTTAAACATCAGCCCAACATTCATTGGATGAAACCCATCTACATCTTTTTTCCAGGAAATAGTTTCGGTAATTTTTTTTTCGTTGATGTGTTTTGGTAAAGGCAGTTGTACGATTAGTCCGTCTATAGAATCATTTTGATTTATTTTTTCTACTTCCGCTATCAGCTCTGCTTCGGTTATGGAAGCATCAAAACGCAATACCGTGGAATCAAAACCTACCTCGTGGCAATCTTTCTCTTTAGCACCTACATACGTCATACTGGCACCGTCATTACCCACCAATATGGCCGCCAGATGCGGAATTTTTTTTCCGGCTGCTTTGCGTTCAGCTACTTCTGCTTTAATCTGCTCGCGCAGCAATTTCGATACTTCATTTCCATCCAGTAGTTTCATAAACTTGGCTTATCAACGTGTTTTCAGGAGTTCGTCCAGCCGGATTTGTGTGGCTTTGTTTACAGTAGCC
>JBKCPL010000071.1:0-8678 GCA_046309355.1 Bacteroidota bacterium | reverse complement strand
GGTGAAGCCGGAGTTTTAAAATAATTAATGGTGATAACCTCCTGCCATTTCAATTTTCGAAACAGTGGAATTTTGTTGAACCAAAATCCATTGAAATGATGGCTGTACCTGGCTTCCACATATCTGTTGCGTGTACTGTACATATAGTAATCAAGTAGCTGGTAAGCATCGTAACCGGAAAGGGCAAACAGGGTTTGATTGCCTGTAAAATGATGAAAATCCATGAAATAGAGTTTATCGGCATACAAAAACATACCGGCATGTAGCCTCATGTATGATGAACCCAACAGCTTTAAATTTTTACGCCATTGCATACCTGCATCCGCCAGCAGGTAACTTATATCGCTTCCGGCAACCGGTATTCCTATACGTGATTTAACCTCTAAACTAGGATACTTCGAACTGAATCTGATTTTCTCGTAGGGTCGCGAGATGTATCGCTGTGCAAATTTTATTTCTGTTTTTGCTTCCAGCGTAAACGCGTTATGAGAACTGAATGAGGTATTTTCTAATTCGATAGAACCAGGTGTATTGGAGGAGAATGTACGTTCGGTATAATTCCGCCATGTGTAATCTGTGCTGTTTGACAACTGTTGACGTATGGCATATTCAGCTTGCACATTCAGTGTAATTCCGTTTTTAATTTCTGAACGCCAACGTGCCTGTAAAAATGATTTCTGGTACAACTTCATGAAATTTTGTTCTTCCATCAATGTATAGCCTGTGTTGATGGCTGGAGAAATAGGCTCATTGTTATTAAACTGACTAACATAATACCCTGCGCTCACATTACATTCCGATAATGAATACGGATTATACATATAACCTGCTTCCATTTTGCCGTATAATTTTTTAGAAGCCAATCCGTAGCGTATGGAAGGACTGATGGTATAGCTTCGATTATCATCGAATGTTCGGGTAATGTCTACTGCCGGACTAATAACCATGCCTTCAACTGTATTGTACTGAATCTGTGCCAGCAAAGGCTTAAACGTGTAGTATCTGCGGTGATAACTATCGGAATAAGTATAGCCACTCAAAAAAGGATCAAGCCAATCGGGTTTATTGCTGATGCGGTCAAGCGAATCCTTGTAGGGTTTTGATGCTTCAATCACCTGAATACTGTCTTTGGTAGTATAATCATCTGCCTCCTCATCGGTTAAGGGCACAGGTCGTATAGATTGCCAAATACTATCGGGAGTTTTGTTTGCCTGCTTATCTACGGATAACACTTCGCGTGTAAAATCAGCGGCTGAAATACCGAGGTTAGGAATTGAATCGGCTAGTTGTGTTTTGCGCTTTATGCGCACAGGTGGTTTTACATCCTTTACCTTTTTAACCTGTGGTACCGGACTGTCCTCCGTAAGTTTTTCATATTCGCGTTGATAAAACGTTGCCGGATAGTTGGATGAAACAGCATAATTGGAATACAAGGCTACGAAGTACCCATGACCTTTAAAACCTAACACCTCGAGCTGAAAAATAAACCGCTGTGAAATGGGCATCCATACACCGCCCTGTTGGGGAGCATAAATCTGACGAACTATAAGTGTATCTATAAAATCAATATTCGCTGACTTATCAATGGCCATATCTGTGCTGTGAACTCTCCAGCTATCTTTTACAATATAGATATACCCTCTGAATACCGGGTCGCTGTTGCGCTTGGGTATAATCTGTATTTTGTAAATCGTGTAGTTATTCTCCCGCGATTCGCCTACCAGTTTATACTTGTAATAAAACAGTGCATTATCGGCTACGGGTGAAACGAATCCCCGCTGATTCAATCCGTAAGAAGGCAGCATATTTTCATACACATTAAATCGAACCGCACCTGCCCGATTAAAGCTAAACGCTTTATTGTCTCCGCTCACTTTCGATGATATGAGTTTTTCCTTGACTAGGTTGGGTTGTAAAAAGGTATAATCTGAAAGCGATTCCGATAAATAAATAATTCCGGGCTTCACATCTTCCGGCACTTTCATCAAGAGCACACGCTTGGGAATAGTAGTCAGACGTTGCATTCCCTTTATGTATACACGGCATTTGTAGGCTTTTGCTTCTTTCAGGTACAATGCCCGATGTGCTATGGCCTGTCGCATAATTGGATAAGCCGGATCTTCAGAAGTGGCTGTAATCTTCACTTCTGAAATGGTATAGTTCTGTTCCTGCAAAACGATTGACAATTGTTTCACCTCATCCGATAGTAGCCTCACATACTCGCTATGCTGACGGTGACCAACGAACTGTACAATTAATGAATGTGTACCTGAGTCGCATTTTAATTCAAAATCGCCCTGGTCATTTGTAGTAGTTCCGTAGCGTGTTCCTTTAATAAACACATTGGCATACGACAGGGGCTCACCCCGGTTATTTCTGACCGTACCTTTCACCACAGGCTGTGCACATGCCAGCGATACAACTATGTAGAGTGCGATGCTAAATGTAAATACATTGCGCATGCGGCAATTTAACAAAAGATTTAGAACTAGCGCCAACCGCCACCCAATGCTTTATATAACTGTATGGCAGCCATAAATTGCTCTTTATTTGCTTCGGTGAGTTGCAATTCCGATTCTAGGCGATTTTGACGTGTTAACAGCACTTCCATATAACTGGCATAACCTGTCAGAAACAACTCGTTTGAAATGTCGACTGCCTGTTTTAGCTCACTCACTTCCTGCAGCTTGAATTCGGCTACACGTTTATAGTTTTGAAGTTTGTTAAATTCAGTATTAACCTCTTCTACGCCTTTTATCAGAGCGCGCTGAAAATGAAAAAATGACTGATTGCTGTTAACAAATGCATTCCGGTAGTGAGCTGTTATTTGATTTCGGTTAATCAATGGCATGGTTAGGCCTCCGATGAGCATATATGCCAGTGAGGCAGGTGTTTCAAAAAGTAAATCCGAACTGAATGCATTAAGACCGAAATTGCCGTTTATCAGTATGTTTGGGTAAAAGGCTGCACGGGCAGCCTTCAAGTCGTAACGGGTGGCAAAAAACTCGCGTTCAGCTGCACGAACATCCGGCCTGTTCGAAATGAGATTTGCCGGAACACCTACCTTCAATAACTGGGGTAAATCGTTCACGTCAATGGTGTCTTTTCGTACAATACGTTGTGGGTAACGCCCCATCAGGCTGTTCAGGCTGTTTTCAGCAACTACGATTTCCTGTTGAATTTCTACTTCGAGTGCTTTGGCTTTTAGCAGCAATGCTTTAAACTGTTTCACACCGGCTTCGTTTATTCGACCACTCTGTTTTTGAATAGCTACAATTTCGAGTGCTCGTTCCTGTATTCCTATATTTTTACGAATGATTTCCAGTTCTGTATCTAATGCCAGCAACTCATAGTAAAGCCGTGCTACTTCGGACACTAGGTGAGTGGCTATCAGATGACGTCCTTCTTCACCGGCCATCCAGCGTTGGTAGGCTGCCTTCTTGCGGTTTCTTAGTTTGCCCGCAAGGTTTACTTCCCACTCAGTGGTAAATCCGAGCATAAAATCGGGAACAGGTTGTGGTATACGTTGCTTCTCCGAAATATTGGATGAACGGTTACTGTCAAAGTTTCCCACACCATCTATAGTGTAATCGCCAAAGCGGGTTACACCGGTAGAAGTTGCTGCATTTACAGATGGCAGCATGTAATTGCGACTCATTATAAACTGCGCACGCATGGCATAGGCCCGCTGATCGGCAATTAGTTTGTCAATATTTTGCGCCAGCGCGTAATCTATGAGTTGGATGAGTGCTTTGTCTTTGAAGTAGTTTTTCCACTGTATGGTTTCTGACTGCGTGGTGTCGGCTTGACGCAATCCATAAGTGGCAGGATATTCCGGATTTGCAGGTGTAACTAAAGGCTGCGGTACCGAGCAAGCCGTAAATACAACAGACAGAAAGAGGCCGCTGGCGCATAGTACAAAAAGATATTTGAGCATTCTATGCCGGTTCTTCATTGTTTTGATCATTTAGATTTGGTGAGGTTGATTTATTCCGAATGCGGTATTCAAGCGTGGCAAAAAGATAGTACAAGCCGGGTATAACGAACAATCCGAATACCGTACCGATAAGCATGCCTCCGGCTGCTGATGTTCCGATTGATCTGTTGCCCAATTCACCTGGACCGCTGGCAATTACCAATGGAATTAATCCGGCAATAAACGCAAATGAAGTCATGAGAATGGGTCTTAATCGGGCAGCCGACCCTTCAATAGTGGCATGAAGTATACTGTATCCTTCACGTTGTTTTTGCAAAGCAAACTCTACTATAAGTATAGCGTTTTTACCCAGCAGACCGATAAGCATAACCAAAGCAACCTGTGCGTAAATATTATTTTCCAATCCGAGCAGCCACAGTGAAACAAACGAACCGAAAATACCTACCGGCAACGAAAGCAATACCGGTAAAGGCAATAATAGACTTTCATATTGCGCACATAAAATCAGATATACAAATACGAGGCATATACCAAAAATAATAGCAGCCTGATTGCCTGAAATAATTTCTTCGCGTGTCATGCCCGACCACTCGTGTGTAAAGCTACGTGGCAACTTAGCGGCTTCTTCTTCTATAGCGCGTATAGCATCCCCGCTACTATATCCTTTCTCCGACTGACCGTTAATCATAATAGCGTTATACATGTTGTAGCGGGTAATCTGTTCAGGACCATATACCCGTTCTAGCCGTATAAAGGTAGAAAACGGAACCATTTCCCCGCGTCTGTTTTTCACATACAGCTTTAGCAAGTCTTCAGGCTTTGCTCGAAACTGATGCGATGACTGAAGCATAACTTTATACATTTGACCGAAACGAACAAAGTTGCTGGCGTAATAACTTCCTATCAGTGTTTGTAAAGTATTCATGGCCATACTTACACTTACATCTTTTTTGGCTGCCATTTCATAATCAACATGAATGAGGTATTGCGGAAAGTTAGGGTCGAAACTGGTGAACGCGTTGTCTATTTCCGGACGTTGCTCCAACATTGAAATAAACTTACGGCCTACATCATCCAACTGCTTCAGGTTGCCTGTTCCGGTTTTATCAATCAGGCGCAATTCAAATCCGCTGCTGTTACCAAAACCCGGCACTGTAGGAGGAGGAAAAAATTCGATAACAGCATCATTTATTCCGCTGGTTTTTTCCTGCAGCAGTTTTATCATATCTGTAACTGACTCTTCTCGTTCACTCCAAGGCTTCAGGTTTATCATGCCCATGCCGTAAGATGCGCCTGCCGATTCAGTTATCAGACTGTAACCGCCCAGTGTTGATACATTTTCAACCATATCGAGTTGCTTACATATGTATGTTATTTCATCCAGCACTTTACCTGTTCGTTCAACTGTTGCTCCCGGAGGTGTGGTTACATTTACGTAAATTACTCCTTGATCTTCCGTGGGTATAAATCCGCTAGAAAGCACCCATGTAACTAGCCATGTAGCTATTACAAAGCCTGTAAACGTGAGTATTGTAAAGCGAAGATTGGAACCCAATCGCCCGACCAGATTTTTATACCCGTTCTCCAGCCTTTGATAGCTATCGTTGAACCGTTTAAAAAATTTACTTAGCCAACTGTGTCCATGACCTTCGTGGGGTTTCAGCATGATGGCACACAATGCCGGTGTGAGGGTTAATGCATTAATCCCCGATATGACAATGGCCACTGCAAGCGTAAGTGAAAACTGCCTGTAGAAAATACCTACAGGCCCCGACATAAAGGCCACAGGTATAAATACAGCCGACATAACCAGTGTAATGGCTACAATGGCACTGCCCATTTCCTTCATGGCTGCTTTAGTAGCGGCCATCGCCCCTATTTTCTGTTCCTGCATTTTGGCATGCACTGCCTCAACCACAACGATGGCATTATCAACCACAATACCAATGGCTAGAACCATAGCAAAAAGTGTAAGCAGATTAATAGAAAAGCCCATCGCCTGCATGGCCGCAAAAGTTCCTACCAACGAAACAGGAACAGCCAGTGCCGGTATAAGGGTTGAACGAAAATCCTGCAGAAAGATAAATACGACTATAAAAACAAGAAGCAGCGCTTCAATAAATGTACGTAGCACTTCTTTTACAGATGCATCCAGAAATCGGGAAACATCATACGCTACATTGTACTTCATTTTGGGCGGAAAACTGCTCTGCTCCAGTTCGGCCATACGCTTTTTTACATTATCAATTACTTCGCTGGCATTCGAACCGGGGCGTTGTTTTAGCATGATTGATGCCGAAGGACGTCCATCTGTTTTAGAATCCATGCTGTAACTGAATGAGCCGAATTCAATTTCGGCAACATCTTTTAACCGCAAAAATGAACCATCCGGATTTGCTCTAATGATGATATCGCGGTAGGAGTCTTCCTCAAAAAATTTCCCGGTGTAACGCAATACATACTGAAGTGTTTGCTCGGTTTTATCAGAGCTCTCCCCTGTTTTACCGGGAGCAGCCTCTACATTCTGGCCTCTTATAGCCTGTATGACATCATCGGTTGAAATACTGTACGCTGAAAGTTTGAGTGGGTTTAACCATACACGCATGGAGTAATCGCGAGAGCCCATTATTTCTGCAAAGCCCACACCATCTATACGCTTTAGTTCGGGCAAAATATTTATACGGGCAAAATTGTAAACAAACTTTTCATCGGTACTCTCATCTTCGCTGAAAATATTCAGATAAAGCAGCATGCTGTTCACTTCCTTCTCGGTTACCACACCGGCTCGTATAACTTCTTCGGGCAATTCATCAAGCACGGTTGTAACGCGGTTTTGAACGTTAACGGCAGCCACATCGGGATCAGTGCCTACCTTAAAATAAACTGTAATTATGGTAGTTCCGTTATTGCTGGCCACGGACGACATGTATGTCATGCCCGGCACTCCGTTAATTGCCCGTTCAATTGGTGTAGCAACTGCTTTAACACACACCTCGGCATTTGCGCCTGTATATTTTGCCGTAACTGTTACCGATGGCGGTACAATATCCGGAAACTGGGTGACAGGCAACTGAATAAATGCCAATGCTCCCAATAGCACGATGAGCAGCGATATAACAAGCGATAGTATGGGACGCGTAATAAATGTGTTCAGCATAATCAGTTTGCTTTTAATTTATAAACATCCGCCATACGCGTGGGCTGTGGCTTAACTACGCTTCCTTCGGTTACATTTTGTATACCCTCGTATATGATTTTGTCATTGGCATTTAAACCTGAATGCACGATGAAGTAGTCAGTATATCTGCCGGCTGATGTAAAACTTTTCATGGTAGCCACATTGTTTTTATCTACTAAAAACACATAGTATTTGTCCTGTATCTCAAGCACTGATTTTTGTGGTACAAGTCGTGCTTGCTTTAATAATTGCTTAATACGCACCTTACCGGTAGAACCGTGTTTAAGCAAATGATCTTTATTTTGAAAACGTGCGCGAAGCGCTAGTGAACCTGTACCGGGCTCAAACTCGCTTTCCATCGTCTCAATTTTCCCTTTGCTAGGAAACGTACTTCCGTCAGCC
Organism: Bacteroidota bacterium; assembly: GCA_046309355.1. Lineage (GTDB taxonomy): Bacteria > Bacteroidota > Bacteroidia > UKL13-3 > UKL13-3 > CAYSBE01. The sequence goes on along the minus strand of JBKCPL010000071.1, from coordinate 1,161 downwards.
AGTTCTAGTTCAACCAGCTGATTGAGCAACGAATCATTGTTTTTAACTCTGAAATAATCGAGGTACTCAATTTCCGAAACATTGAAGTATACATTTACTGCATCTACATCCGATATGCTTGTTAGCAATGTTCCTGCTGAAATAAGGCTCCCTAACTTAAATGGTATACGGTCAATGATACCGTTAAATGGTGAGCGAATAAGGGTATTTGACTCTTTTACCTCTGCTGCCGTTTGGTGTGCACGTGCCTGCTCAATGCGCGCAGCGGCTATCTCTAATTTGGCTTCAGCCAGGTCGAGCTCGGTTTTAGCAATTACCCCTTTTTGCACAAGCAGCTTCACCCGTTCAAGTTCTACTTCAGCCGTTTTCTTTTCGGCTTCAGCACTTTTCAAATCGGCTATTGCACTGTTCAACGCAGCCCTGTATTCCTCGTCATTTATCTTAAACAGAGGCTGCCCTTTGCTTACCCGTTTTCCCTCGTCTACATAAATGCGTTCAAGATAACCCTCAACCCGTGCACGTATCTCTACGTTCTGAACCGAGTGTATATCGGCTACATATTCGAGTTGTGTAGTGATATCAGAGGAATACACCTCTGTAACCGGAAACGCATTAGCACTTTCGGCTGTGTTTGTTGTATTTTGGTTTGAGCTGCACGACTGTAAATAAATCAGCATAAGTACAGCTACAAATCCATTGATTTGCTTCATATAATTAATGTAATAGAATGGTAAAAAAAAGGAAGATCGGTTGTGAATGCGATTCTCAGAATGGCGTGAATCTGCCTATGTATACAAATCCATCCAGTATGGAAGCCACAACGGGCACATAAAGAAACCCTGTGTGTAATTGAGCTAAGGTCTTATGACAGGAGACTTCGAAAGTATATGACGTGAGGAAATAAATGATATTTCGTACTGACCTTTTAAGAAGGTAATCTTTCTCTAGAAAATGCACATTGGTGGATACCGGAGGAAAATAATTTTCGAACCATTCAGCACAGATATGATAAAGGACAGATGCCACGTGCTCTTCGTTTTCGACAAAGGCATTAACTGCAGGGTACTTAGTACTCGAAAGCCTTTCGTACTGAGGCACAAAAAACACCATATTTAGCACAGCAGCAACTAACAGGGTGATTAATATATGGCGCATACGGGC
>JBKCPL010000070.1:0-19975 GCA_046309355.1 Bacteroidota bacterium | reverse complement strand
CTACATCCGTGCTATTGAATCACTGGAGAAACTGAAAGGTGCCAACGAAGACGAAAATACAGGTATACAAATCATACGCAGAGCGATAGAAGAGCCGCTGCGTCAGATTGTAGCCAATGCCGGTGGCGAAGGTTCGGTAGTTGTAAATAAAGTGCGTGAAGGCAAAGCCGATTTTGGTTACAATGCCCGCACTGAAGCATACGAAAACCTGATAACTGCAGGTGTTATCGACCCCACTAAAGTAGCCCGTGTGGCATTGCAAAATGCAGCTTCGGCAGCAGCCATGATACTTACCACAGAATGTGCGCTGGTTGAAGAGAAAGAAGAAAAACCTGCTATGCCTGCCGGAATGCCGGGTGGAATGGGCGGTATGGATTACTAAGAAAAAATCTCTAATGACGGAGTAAACTAGGGCCCCGCGCTTCGCGCGGGGCCCTAGTTTTTTTATCGACTTATCTCTTCCGCTTATACGAATCCTTTATATCTCTCACCATTTACTACCACTGTTTCAATACAATCGCCACCGAAATGATACGGTAAATAGGCCAGTGAACTGACTGGTTTAGAAATATAAAAATTAGCCACCTTACCTTTAGCTATACTGCCATGTGTAGCACTTATTTCCAATGCAGCAGCACCGTTAATAGTAGCAGCATTATACGCCTCTTCAGGTGTCAGTTTCATTTGCGTACATGCCAGCGAAACCACAAAACCCATGCGTCCGTTGGGCGAACTACCGGGATTGTAATCGCTAGCCAAACACACCGGTAAGCCTGCATCAATCATGGTGCGTAGCGGTGCATACGGTATACCCAGAAAGAATGAACAATTGGGCAAAGCCACAGGCATGGTTGTGCTGTTCAGCAAACACCTGATTTCCTCCTCACCCGTATATTCCAGGTGATCTACACTGATGGCGTGATGCTTCACTCCTACCTGTACACCTCCGGTATATCCCAATTCATTGGCATGTATTTTTGGCTTCAATCCATGTTGAGCGGCTGCGGTTAAAATCCTTTCGGTTTCATCAACCGTAAAAAATCCCTGATCACAAAACACATCTACAAAATCTGCCAGTTGCTCGCTTGCTATGCGCGGCAACATGTCATCAATAATTAGTGACACATAAGCTTCTCGGTTGTTTTTATACTCTACAGGTACTGCGTGTGCTCCCAGAAATGTTGATTTTATAGCAATGGGTGAATTGGATTTAAGTCGCTTAATTACACGCAGCATTTTCAGCTCGCTATCTGTGGTAAGGCCATATCCACTCTTTATTTCAATAGCTCCGGTACCGCTTGCTATCACTTCATTTAACCTTTGATACGCCTGATCGAACAACTCGTCTTCACTCATCGCCTGTAGTTTGCGGGCCGAATTCAGAATACCGCCTCCGGCTGCTGCTATTTCTTCGTACGATTTGCCTTTAATACGCATTACAAACTCTTCTTCGCGGCTTGCAGCATACACAATATGCGTGTGCGAATCCACAAAAGAAGGCAAAACCAGTTTGCCGGATGCGTCTATAATTTCGGCACCATCGAGGTTGTAGGTATCAGGCAGCGGCATGGTGCCATAGTCTACAATCACACCTTTATCACATATCAGATAGGCCTGTTGCAGCGATTCGAACTGCTGCATTTCGGCACCCGATTTTTTTTGCGTGTGCAGTGGCGTAAGGCCGTAAAGCGTTTTAATATTTTTAACGATAAGCATGACGGTGCAAGTTAATTATTTATACTAACCATAATATCCTTAAAATTGCATGATGCATGACTTATTAAAATCCATGAAAACTATTCTAGAAAAACCTATTGAAAAGGGCGAACAGGTTTGGATTGCTGATACTGCACGCGTTTTCGGGCGGGTAAAGTTAGGTGACGAATGCTCGGTTTGGTTTGGTGCTGTATTGCGGGGCGATGCAGACTATATTACACTGGGCAACCGCACGAATGTGCAGGAAAATGCGGTTATTCATGTGGACCCCGGATTTCCGGTAACCGTGGGAGATGATTGTATCGTAGGCCATGGAGCCATTATACACGGTGCAACATTGGCAAACCATGTACTAATTGGTATGCATGCTACGGTACTCAACGGTGCAAAAATTGGCAACTTTTGTATTGTCGGAGCAAATGCCCTTGTTCCCGAAGGCATGGAAATTCCTGACTATTCAGTCGTTTTAGGTTCCCCTGCACGAGTGGTAAAACAACTAACAGAAACGCAAATTGAAAAAGTAAAACGCAATGCTGAGGCCTATGTACTTTTAAGCAAAGAATATATAGCACATTACCGAACAGCCAATTCATGAAACCTCTTCGTACTATACAACCGGTTGCTTACGCCACCGCTATTGACTGCGTAAGGGAATAGTTTATATTGGCATATATTAATTAACTACCCAACACGTGCATGATGAAAAAACTAAAAAAAATCGGAGTAGGACTGCTCATACTAATATGTGTGGGTGAGATTAGCCTGTGGGCTTCTGGAAATTTATACGTAAATAAGGTTTTAGCGTTAACTATTTTCAGCGGAAAATTAGGCCCTGATATTTATGAGTTGAATGCGTTTGATTATAAAACCATTGCTGCTTCAAAACCTGAACCGTGGTCAGATATTTCGGCAGAAAAAAAATACATACTGCCCGATACTTCGCTTGCTGCATTTAAGCTCTATGAAACGGATTACTTTCTGGTTATTCAAAACAATCAAATACTGTACGAGTATGCCGATGAAACTAAGTTTACAGCCGCCAAAGCTGAACCCGTCAATTCCTTTTCGATGGCTAAGTCATTTACATCGCTACTCATTGGTTGTGCGCTGAAGGATGGATACATTCAAAGTCTGGATGACGCAACTGCACTATACATCCCTGAATTGCGCAACGATGCGAGAGGAAAAATCACCATCAGGCAATTGCTTACTATGAGTAGCGGATTGGCATTTGATGAAAATTATGCAAGCCCCTTTAGTTGGCCTGCACGTGCATACTATGGCGATGATGTAAACTCGCTAACGCTAACCGGTGAACTAACTGATACACCGGGTGTACGTTGGAATTACAAAGGAGGTGACACCCAGTTGCTGGGTATGATACTGAAAAACGCAACACATAAAAGTGTGGCAGCTTATGCCTCGGAAAGATTGTGGCAGCCTATGGGAGCTGAATATCCTGCATACTGGAGTACGGATGAAAAAGGAATGGAAAAAGTAAGTTGCTGCTGGTACAGCCACGCGCGCGATTTTGCCAGATTCGGACGACTGATGATGCAATACGGAAACTGGAATGGCATACAACTGATTGACTCAGCATACATAGTTGAAAGTATAATGCCCGCATCCATTCTTGATGAAAACAATAAACCAAATGATAAGTACGGTTATCAGTGGTGGTTAATGACTCATCAGAATCATCGTATCTTTTACGCACGTGGAATTCGGGGACAATATATTTTTTGCGTACCCGACATGAATATGATTGTTGTACGGCTTGGACATAAACGTGCTTCAAAAACCGGTCATAATGTTCCGGCAGATGTATTTACCTACCTGGATGTGGCGTTTGCCTGTGCCGAAAACTAGGCCACACCAGCCAGCTTCAAATGGCCTAAATGCGAACGAATAGCAGCAAATAATGTAGGAAACTCGTTGTAAGCAACATTAAACTCCCTGCAGGTTTGCTTTACAATTTTGTTTATTTCTGGGTAGTGTATGTGGCTGATGCGTGGAAACAAATGATGCTCAACCTGAAAATTCAGCCCTCCTAATAACCAACTCACCAATTTGCTTTGTGTGGCAAAATTAAACGTGGTATTTAACTGATGTTTTGCCCACTCGGTTTCGATACGCATACTGTCACCTTCAGGATTAACAAAATGTGCATGCTCCACCACGTGTGCCAATTGAAATACGATGGATATGACTATACCTGCCGTAAATGCCATAATAATGTAACCTACAAGAGTAGGAACAACACCTACAAAGAAGAAAGGCAGAACGATGAAAATGAATACATACAGCAGTTTTGATATCCAGAAATTCATGTGCTCAGGTAAATCCATTTTACGCATGGCTGTGTGTTTAGCTATTTTACCAGTGAAGTACTTATTGAAGTCGTTCATAAATACCCAAAAAAGGTAAGTCATAGCATACAACAATAGTCCGTAATAGTGTTGAAAACGGTGGTACCACATCTTTTTCTGATCGGAGTGAACACGAATAAACGGACGTATGTCGATATCATCATCCATACCTTCAACATTGGTGTAGGAATGGTGGTTGATATTGTGTTTTTGATTCCAGATATACACGTTGCCCCCAAGCAGATTCAGACTAAAACCCATGCAGGTGTTTACCCATTTACGAGATGAATAACTGCCGTGAGAGCCATCGTGCATGACATTAAATCCGATGGCTGCTACGTTTACTCCCATAACCATGCAGATTAGTGTGCTCAATACGTCCGATTGCGGGGTAAAAAACACCAGCCAGATGTATGAAGAAGCCAGCGCGGAAATAAGGATGGCTGTCTTCGAATACAGTTTGTAGTTGCCGGTAGGCTTTATCTGATGCTGTTCAAAGTATGAGTTAACGCGTGACTTCAGTTCATTGAAGAAATGGGGGTCACTGTTGTTGAATTTTATTTTAGCCATGTAGGATTTAAGAAAGTTCGAAGTTAACGTTATTTAGCCAAATAAGAAAAATCAGAAAAGAAGATAATTATACCCGTGTGTATATAGTGTAGTACAAAAATCTATTTTTGCTCTGTCGTTTATGGCATTAAAACCAACTTTAGCTAAAGGCACCCGTGATTTCGGACCGCTTCAGGTAGTGAAGCGAAACTTTATTATGGATACCATGAAATCTGTATTCAAGTCCTACGGTTTTCTGCCGCTTGAGACCCCCGCCATGGAAAACCTGAGTACTTTGGAAGGCAAATACGGTTCGGAGGGCGATCAGCTGCTGTTCCGTATAATTAATTCGGGTGATTATCTGAATCAGCTAAAAGAATACAATAGTACCCTACTGGCCGATGAAAGCAAAGATTCTACGTTTGCACCTTCGGTAAGCGGACTTCTGAATGACCTGGATGCAAAAGCGGCCTTGCCATATATAACTGAAAAAGGACTGCGCTACGACCTTACCGTTCCTTTTGCACGGTATATAACCATGAACAGGCATACCATTACCTGGCCATTTAAACGCTACCAGATTCAACCCGTATGGCGTGCCGACAGGCCACAGAAAGGGCGGTACCGCGAATTTTGGCAATGCGATGCGGATGTTGCGGGAAGTGAAAGCCTAGTTTGCGAATCCGACTTAATTCACATCTATCACGATGCGTTCACCCGGCTGGGCATGCCTGAATATACCATTAAGCTTAGCAACCGCAAGGTGCTGGCAGGAATTGCTCAGGTGGTGCATAGCGAAGCAGCATTAGCTACAATTTCAATTGCCATTGACAAACTGGACAAAGCAGGTCCCGAAGTCGTTCAAAACGAACTGTTGCAAAAAGGATTTACACATGAACAGTGCCGCACACTTTTCGATATTATAAATATCAGTGGAACAAATACTGAAAAACTGAACCAGCTGGAGTCTGTGATTTCTTTATCCACCGTAGGATTGAAAGGTATTTCAGAATTACGTAACGTACTTTCGTGGTGTGAAGATGTACATATATCCGTTGACTTTTCATTGGCACGTGGACTTACCTACTACACCGGCTGTATAGTTGAAGTAGTGTATAACAAGGGCTCGCTTAAATCGAGTATTGGTGGCGGTGGACGCTATGATAACCTAACCGGCATTTTTGGAATGCCGGGTATTTCAGGCGTGGGTATTTCATTCGGGCTGGACCGCATTTACGACATCATGGATGAACTGAATCTTTTTCCTGAAAACCTGCAAGCTACCTCAACACGTGTGCTTGTTTGCGCTATGTCTGAATCAGCACTGCATGCAAGTATGAATGCTGTGAAAAAATTACGTGCAGCACATATCGCATCCGAACTTTATCCTGATGTGAAAAAAGTAGGCAAGCAGCTCGATTATGCAAATGCTTTAAAAATTCCATATGCCATTATTATTGGCGAAAACGAAATGAGTACGGGTGAATTCATGTTTAAAAACCTAAACGAAGGAACCCAGCAATCGCTTTCTATTGAAAATATCATTTCACAACTTAAGACCTGAACCCAATGGAGTATTTCATCGTTGATGAGCAGCTGCATCTGTCCGATATTTCCGCTATACTAACAAAAGGACTGAAACTGAAACTTTCCGAAAGTGCATCGGAACGCATAACAAGGAGCAGAAATTACCTGAATGCTAAAATGCAAAATGAGGATGCTGTTTTTTACGGCATTAATACTGGATTCGGCTCGCTGTGCAATACACGCATATCGTCTGATGAATTGGAGCAACTGCAATTCAATTTACTCCGATCACACGCATGCGGCACCGGAAATACAGTTTCGCACGAAATTGTAAAGTTGATGTTGCTGCTTAAAATTCAATCGTTATCGTATGGATTCAGCGGTGTGCAATTGGAAACGGTTGAACGCCTCATCTATTTTTTTAATAACAGCATTTTGCCTGTAGTGTATGAGCAAGGCTCTCTGGGCGCATCGGGCGATTTAGCCCCGCTGGCACATCTTTGCCTGCCACTTATTGGTGAAGGGGAAGTGCACGTCAACTCGAATGGAGAATGGATAACTATGTCAGCAGCCTCACTGAATGTAGCACCTGTAAAGTTGCAATCGAAAGAGGGACTTGCGCTAATAAACGGCACACAGTTTATGCTGGCATTTGCCGTTGATTGTTTGCTACGGGCTGAGCAGCTAATAAAGGCCGCTGATGAAATTTCCTGCATGTCGCTGGATGCATTTGATTGCAAAATTGAACCGTTTCATTCCTCGCTACATCGCATCAGGCCACATGCCGGGCAAATAACTACTGCACATACTATTCGTTCTTTAGTGGAAGGAAGCGAGCTGGCAAAAAAGCACAAGGTAAATGTGCAGGACCCCTATGCATTTCGTTGCATACCACAGGTACACGGAGCCAGTAAAGATGCACTAACGCATGTGCGTTCTGTTGTTGAAACAGAATTGAACAGCGTAACGGATAATCCGAATGTTTTTGCAGAGGAAGACCTGATATTATCTGGTGGTAATTTTCACGGACAACCACTGGCTCTATCGCTCGATTTCTTGGCAATAGCTATGGCGGAGATAGGAAGTATTTCTGAACGTAGAACGTATCAGCTTATATCAGGACAACGCGGATTGCCTCCCTTTTTAACCCCAAACGCAGGTAGTCATTCGGGAATGATGATTCCGCAATACACCGCTGCATCTATTGTTAGCCGAAACAAGCAGTTGTGCACACCGGCATCGGTTGACAGTATTGTAAGCAGCAACGGTCAGGAAGACCACGTAAGCATGGGAGCAAATGCAGCAGTAAAATGCAAGCAGGTTGTTGAAAATGTATGTACCATTTTGGCCATTGAACTGATGAATGCAGCTCAGGCACTTGAATTCAGAAGGCCTTTAAAATCGAGTGCACATATTGAGCTTCTGCATAGCACATACAGACAGCATGTAGCTAAGCTGGAGGAAGACCGTATATTAAGTACAGATATTCAACGAAGCATTCGGTTTGTAGTGAACTATATGCCTGTAAACTAGATTGGTGGACATTGAAGGTACTTTAGCTGATAGTTCCTTTTTGATTCACGATTTTTAATATGTTTGTTTAACTAAATACCGCTATATGGAAAGTTCATCTATTACTACCGTCTTTTTACCACTCGCACTCGGCATTATTATGCTGGGTCTTGGCCTATCGCTTACGCTCGATGATTTTAAACGTGTGGTCAATTACCCGAAGGCTGTACTTGTAGGGCTAATGTGCCAAATGATTGTATTGCCGGTATTGTGCTGGATGCTGGCTGTTTCGTTTCAACTAAGTGCTGAACTGGCAGTTGGCTTGATGTTGCTGGCTGCATCTCCCGGTGGACCCACAGCCAATTTATACAGCCACCTCTCGAATGGTGACGTTGCATTGAATATTTCGCTGACTGCCGTAAACAGTTTACTCAGTTTATTTACGCTACCTCTTATTGTTAATTTTTCAATCGGGTATTTTATGGATGCAGACATGGCCATTCCTATGCAGTTTAAAAAAGTAGTGGAGGTTTTTTTAATTGTACTTATTCCTGTATCGCTGGGCATGCTGGTAAATGCAAAAGCGCCATTGGTTAGTCAGAAGCTTACCCGTCCGGTGAAAATACTTTCGGCCATTTTTCTTGTGCTTATTATAGCAGCCGCAATTCTCAAAGAAAAAGCCAATGTGGTATCTTATTTTCAGCAGGTTGGAACTGCCGCATTGCTGTTTAATATATTCAGCATGCTGGTAGGTTATCAGGTTCCGCGTTTATTCCATATCGGCAAGAAGCAGGCTATTGCAATAGGAATGGAAATAGGTATACACAACGGTACGTTGGCTATTTACATCGCGTTAAGCGTACTAGGAAACAGCGCTATGAGTATTCCTCCTGCTATTTACAGCCTCATTATGTTTTTTACCGCGGCTGCCTTCGGCTATTGGGTAAACAGAAAACAGGCCACTGATTAATTGGTGTTTATGAAATCAAAACTAAGAAACTTATTGTACGTATTCAGCTATAGTCCTGCAGCTATTGTAGTGTACGGAAACTTAAACGGAAGCTATTTTACTGCATTGAATATCGTTTATTCACTCGTTGTTCTGGCACTTATTGAATGGCTAACTCCGCCCCTCACTGCTAATGAACACAGCAGCAAAGACGATACTATACCCAAACTGATATTGTGGCTGCACGTCCCTGTGCAGCTTTTGTGTATCGGCACCTTGTTCTATAGTATTAATACAGGCATAATTGACGGCTACTGGATTATTACAGCAGCATTAAGTACAGGGCTTAACTCCGGTTCATCAGCCATCGTGGTTTCGCACGAGTTGATACACAGCAATCACACATTTGAAAAATGGCTTGGCAGAGTACTTTTATTTACCGCTGGAAATATGTATTTCTATATCGATCACCTGCGTGTGCATCACAAGTGGGTAGGTACGCATAAAGATCATGCTACTGCACGTTTGGGTGAAAGTGTATATGGTTTTTTTGTTCGCTCGTCCGCAGGTCAGCTCAAAGGAGCTGTTCAACTGGAAGCCGACCGGTTAAAGAAGTCGGGACATGCATCTTATGGGTTACGAAACTATGTAATCAGGCAATTGGTCATGCATGCGATTGTGGTGTTCGCGTTATACAGTTTAGTAGGATATTTAGCTGTGCTTGCATTTATTATACAGTGCTTCTTTGCCAACTTCTTACTGGAGTATGTCAATTACATACAACACTACGGCCTTACACGTAAGGAAAACCAACGCGCTACAGAGGAACACAGCTGGGATTGCGATCAGTTTGTGAGTCGGTTTGTTTTAGTGGATCTGGCTCGCCATGCCGATCATCATTATTATGCCAGCAAGCCCTACCACACCTTGCTGCATTATACGAATTCACCCAAATTGCCAACCGGTTATGCAGGTATGTTTTTTATAGCAGCCGTACCTTCTTGGTGGCGTAGCATCATTCATCCGCGCATACCCAATCAGTAAAATCATCAGCTGCATAAGACTTGCGTGCAAAAATCAAGCTTGGTACATTTGCATGCTGTTTAAAACACTTTGCTGCTTTAGATGTATATATAAAAACATTCAAACACAGTAAAAACAAAACGTATATGAAAATTCAATCCATCCTTATTGCAGGCGCTGCCCTAACAGGCATTTACTTGATGGCAGCCTGTGGCGATCAGTCCACCAAAGAAAAATCAACACCGGCAACTGAAGCTGCCATTGATTTATCAAAACTGCCCGAAGCCGATCAGCAATTAATTAAGTCAGGCAATCAGGCATTCGGCATTTTAGCCACCACGGCCGAGAATCCTAAAAATGCTTCCAATGCCGATAAAATTGCGCTGGGTAAAATGCTATTCCACGATGCTCGTTTATCTAAAAGTGGATTTATCAGTTGCAACAGCTGCCATAATCTGGCCAGCTACGGTGTAGATAACCTTCCCACCTCTATCGGGCATAAATGGAATGTGGGCGACCGAAATGCTCCCACGGTACTGAATGCCGCATTTCATATTGCTCAATTTTGGGATGGAAGAGCTGCCGATGTAGAAGCACAAGCTAAAGGACCTATCCTGAATTCCGGTGAAATGGCTTTGCCTCACGAAGCATTTACAGTTGACCGCATAAAATCTATAGCCATGTACCGCGATATGTTTACCAAAGCATTTCCTGGCGATAGTGCCCCACTTTCCTACGAAAACATTGCGAAAGCCATTGGCGCATTCGAGCGTACGCTTATCACTCCGTCACGTTTTGATGAGTACCTGAAAGGTAAAGCCGATGCACTGAATGAACAGGAAAAACGTGGAATGCAAACGTTTATGAATACCGGCTGTACTACTTGCCACATGGGAGCTACTGTTGGAGGAAACATGTATCAGAAATTTGGTGTTACTAAAAACTACTGGGAACTAACCGGCAGCAAAAACAAAGATGAAGGCCGCTCAGTGGTGACAAAAAATGATGGCGAAAAGTATTTCTTTAAAGTTCCTTCATTGCGCAACGTAACCCATACGTACCCGTATTTTCATGACGGCAGTGTATGGAACCTGAATGATGCCATTCGCATAATGGCCGAACTGCAACTGGGCAAAAAACTAACCGATGCCGAAGTGGCTGATATGGCTGCATTTCTGGAAACACTTACCGGAAATACGCCAGAAGATGCACTAAAATTACCCGTGCTACCTGCATCGGCTGCTGAAACCAGCAAGCCGGAATACAACTAATTACATTAATTCGCACAATACACACTGGCGGGCTGATAACGAAGTTATCAGCCCGCTTATTTTATAAGGCTATGTACCATATTTGCATACCATTAACGCATATACTGATATGACCACCCCTACTCGCCACGAACACGACTTTTTAGGAAACATGGATATTCCCGATCACTTGTACTACGGTATTCAAACCATGAGAGCACGGGAAAATTTTACCATCACGGGATTGCCCATATCGCGTGAGCCTTTACTTATTCAAGCATTCGGTTATGTAAAAAAAGCAGCTGCCAAAGCGAACCATGACTGCGGTGTGCTGGAGCAAACTATCACCGATGCCATTTGCTTTGCCTGCGATGAGCTGATAAAAGGCCGCTACCACGATCAGTTCGTAAGCGACCTCATACAAGGGGGTGCAGGCACTTCGTGTAACATGAACGCCAACGAAGTAATTGCCAATATAGGCCTTGAGAAAATGGGCCACCGAAAAGGACAATACGAATATTTGCATCCCAATAATCATGTCAACTGCTCGCAGTCGACTAACGATGCGTACCCTACAGCATTCCGAATGGCGTTGTTTATGAAGCTGGATGTATTTATTGACGGGCTGGCTAAACTTGAACAGGCATTTGCCCATAAAGGCAACGAGTTTACTAACGTTCTTAAAATGGGACGTACTCAGTTGCAGGATGCGGTTCCTATGACTTTGGGTCAGGAGTTTAAAGCATTTGCCACCACTGTGAACGAGGATATTCATCGCCTGCGCGAAGCCCAGCAGCTGATACTGGAAGTAAATATGGGTGCAACTGCTATTGGCACACGGGTAAATGCACCTGATGGGTATGCCGAAAAATGTGTGCACTACCTGGCCGAATGCAGCGGACTTCCCGTAACTCTTTCTCCTGATTTGATAGAAGCTACCGGTGATACAGGAGCATACGTTCAAATTATGGGCACACTGAAACGCTGCGCCATAAAACTTTCAAAAATATGCAACGATTTGCGCTTGCTTAGCTCCGGACCACGCACCGGTCTTAATGAAATCAATCTTCCACCGCGACAACCCGGCTCATCCATTATGCCCGGAAAAGTGAATCCGGTAATTCCTGAAGTGGTGAATCAAACCTGTTATTATGTAATAGGTCAGGATTTGACCGTAACAATGGCAGCAGAAGCCGGACAATTGCAACTGAATGTAATGGAACCGGTGATTGCCTTTGCCATGTTTACATCCATTGATTATTTAGGAAATGCTATTGATACGCTTATTCATAAATGCGTAACCGGAATCACTGCCAATGCTGACCACACCCGCGAGATGGTGATGAACAGTATTGGAATTGTTACACAATTAAATCCGATACTGGGATATGAACTGTGCTCAGAAATAGCCGGTGAGGCATTATCAACCGGAAAAAGTGTTTACCACATTGTAGTCACTGAGCGCAAACTAATAACTGATGAAAAATGGAATGAAGTGTTTTCAATCGAAAACCTGATTCGTCCAAAATTCATAAACAGTTAAGAGTCTGTTTTCTTTTTTTATTCGCTGATAAGATTAAGAATCCGCTGTAAATCGGCTTGCGAACGGAACGCAATTTTAATGGCACCTCTTCCGTTGTCATCCGATTTAATGACTATACGGGCATTCAGTTGCTCACTTAGTTTCTTCTGAACATCTGTCAATACGTGTGATTTTCCGGTAGTCACTGTTTTTCCTTTTGCTTCTTTGGCAGTATTGTTTTCACGCACCAGTGATTCTACATCACGCACACTCAACTCATTTGCCAACATTTGCTCCAGCATCCATTCCTGCTTTTGCGGATCGTCTACATTGATGATGGCTCGGGCATGACCCATGCTGATGCGGCCTTCTTTCAGGGCTCGTTGTATACTATCGGGTAGCTTGAGCAAGCGCAGATAGTTTATAACCGTTGTGCGGTTTTTAGAAACTCGTTCGGCCAGTTCTTCTTGCTTCAGACTACACTCATCAATAAGGCGTTTGTAGCTCAATGCAATTTCAATCGGGTTCAGTTCTTCGCGCTGTATGTTTTCAATAAGCGCCATTTCCAGCATTTCCTGATCGTTGGCTACTCGTACGTAAGCAGGAATTTTGGTTAATCCGGCTAAAATGGAAGCTCGGGTTCTGCGCTCACCGCTAATAATCTGGTATTGATCATAGCCTATTTTGCGAACAGTGATAGGTTGAATAACTCCGTGCAGGCGAATACTGTCTGCCAACTCATTCAATGCTTCATCTTGAAACTCGGTACGGGGCTGAAATGGGTTAGCTTGTATCTGACTGATAAGAATTTCGTTGGTGGCATTTACCGGTGCGGCTTCGGTGGTGGTAATATCGGTGGCAGCATCTTTAAGCAATGCGCTTAGTCCTTTGCCTAATCCGTTGCGTTTTACTGTTGTCATGGTATTCGATTAATTGAGTGAATTTGGTTCCAGTGCGGTATAAGGTATTTTTGATAGTCCGTTTTTCTGCAGCAGTTCTTTGGCTAGGTTCAGGTAATTAACAGTTCCCTTGCATTCGGCATCGTATGCAATAACAGGCTTGCCATGACTGGGTGCTTCACTCAGGCGAGTATTGCGCTGAATGATGGTATCAAACACCAGTTGCTGAAAATGCATTTTTACTTCTTCAACAACCTGATTGCTTAGTCGCAAACGCACATCGTACATAGTAAGCAACATACCTTCTATCTGCAAATCGGGATTCAGGTTGGTTTGAATAATTTTAATAGTGTTCAGAAGTTTGCCAAGACCTTCCAATGCAAAGTATTCGCACTGTACAGGTATGATAACTGAATCGGATGCGGTGAGTGCATTGGTTGTAAGCAACCCCAGCGATGGCGTGCAGTCAATAATGATAAAGTCGTAGTCCTTTTTCACTTTATCGAGTACATGCTTCATAATACGCTCGCGGTTAGGAATGTTAATCAGTTCTATTTCCGCACCTACCAGGTCAAGGTTACAAGGCAACAAATCAAGATACTGAAACTCGGTTTTGAGTACCGTATCTTTTGCCTGTGCATCGTTTATCATCACTTCATACAAGCCCACTTTTACATTATTGGGATCAAATCCGAGATGTGATGTAGTATTGGCCTGAGGGTCGGCATCTACGATTAGTGTTTTGTATTCGAGCACAGCCAGACTGGCTGCCAGGTTTATGGCTGTAGTGGTTTTCCCTACTCCGCCTTTTTGGTTTGCAATTGAAATCGTTTTTCCCATTGAATATGATGTTATAATGTTAGTGTATGTCCTATTGGTAATAAGTGTAAATCCAGACCATGCTCGGCAAAATGCTTTTCCACGGATGCATGATCAATTTTAATAAATCCGAACGTATCGTAGTGCATGGCTATGATGTGTCTGCATCCTAAAAAGTTAGCTGCACGTCCGGCATCTATATAGTCCATCGTAAAATTATCGCCTATAGGCAAAATGGCCCAGTCTATTTTATGAAATTCGCGTAGCAGCTTCATTTCGCTATGCAATGCAGTGTCACCGGCATAGTATATGGTTTTACCTTCGGCTTCTATCATGTATCCGGCTGCTACCCCGGCATACGTACCATCGGGCAGCGAACTGGAATGTGCAGCAAACGTCATTTTCACGGTTCCGAAATCAAACTTCCATTTCCCCCCCACATTCATAGGATGTGCGTTGGTTATTCCTTGTCTGTTTAGCCAGCTGTATAATTCCCAACTGCACACGACAGTGGCTCCTGTTTTTTCGGCCAGGTAAAGTAAATCGGCTGTGTGATCATCGTGCCCGTGCGATATAAATATATAATCGGCTTCAACTTCGTCTATATCAATGCCTGCCTCCGCAGCCAACGTATTGCCACGAATAAACGGATCGAAAACGATACGCACATGGCCGGTTATCAGTTGAAAGCAGGAGTGTCCGAGGTATTTTATTTGCATGTTGCCGTTCGTGAAACATTTTTTGTTTCACGGCAGTTCAAATAACGATTATGTGCATGGGTACTTGTACACGCTGTATCAACAGGGGTGTTGATTTCTTAAATAACTGACTATAAAATGCATGTACGCGAAACAAGCTATTGGGCTCACAAATAACTTGACAGGTTAGCTACAAGCCTTTTCTGCGGTTTACTTCGTAGTTTAGCAGTGTTAATTCCCTGCCTGCCTGTCCTTTAACAGATGTATTTTCGGCAGCTCTGCGAAACAGGTAAGGCAATACAGCTTTTACCGGACCGTAGGGCAAGTACTTAGCCACGTTGTATCCGGCATGCGAAAGGTTATAGCTGATGTGGTCGCTCATGCCAAACAGCTGCGAAAAATAGATACGCTGATCGGATGGCTGAATGTGATGCTCATGCATAAGATTTGCCAGTAACATGCTGCTACTTTCGTTGTGCGTACCTGCACATATACGTATGCAATCCATATGCGTAACGCAATAGCGCAATGCCTCATCATAGTCGCGGTCGCTGGCAATCTTATCGGGCTGTATGGGCGAAGGATAACCCAGCTCAGTTGCCCTCTTACGCTCTTTTTCCATATAGGCTCCCCGCACCAGTTTTACACCCAACTTATAGCTATGCTTAATGGCATCTTGGTGGCTGTTTTTTAAAAACTGAAGCCTGTCATGCCGGTAAAGCTGAATGGTATTGTACACAATAGCCTCTGTTTGATTAAACTGAATCATCATGTCGCGACACAGTTCGTCAATAGCATCCTGTATCCAGCTTTCTTCGGCATCAATAAATATGCGCACACGCTTATCAAAAGCCATGCGGCAAATGCGTTCAATACGTTTTTTAACCCGATCAAACTCCTGCTGCTCATCGTGGCTT
The DNA here is from genome assembly GCA_046309355.1 of Bacteroidota bacterium. Classification (GTDB taxonomy): domain Bacteria; phylum Bacteroidota; class Bacteroidia; order UKL13-3; family UKL13-3; genus CAYSBE01. The sequence goes on along the minus strand of JBKCPL010000070.1, from coordinate 4,225 downwards.
AACGGTTGGCGGCTGTTTACTTTTGCCAGCAAATCGAAGCGTGCAAGACCGGTTGTTTTAAATACACAGAACGGAATTTGCGCATTGCCTGCTGCCTTGTGTATGGTTAGTATTATTTCTTCTGTTGTGTGTTCAAATTCCTCTTCGGCCTCTTTGCCTTCCACCGAATAATCGAGTATAGAACCTATGCCGTAGGCATATAAATGCTGCATGGTAGCCTCGCAATCGTTCATGCTTTCGCCTCCGCAAAATTGCCTGAACACGGTAGCCTTGATAAGTCCCTTAATTGGCAACCTCAATGCAAAGGCTGCATTTACCAATGCCGGGCCGGCCTTTACCAGCCAATTGAAACCGATAATTTTAAACAGCCAGTACGACCTGCGCAGGTCGCCTCTGGATTTTGATTGAAAGGCTATTTCTGTATTGTCAAACGACAGGCTGTGTACAGGTAATTGCTTGGATGATGTTTGCACTATGCTGAAATTTTGGGCGAATTAACTTAATTTGTCGGTGAATTACGCATGCAAATTAGCTTTTTGCCCGATTGCAGTGGCTAATTGTATGAATGTTTTAACTTTTTCATTTTGAAAGTATTTACCTATAAAGAGTGCACCATACACATAGGCAACGATGTGCTTGAACTTCTGCTTCAGGAATTAATTGCCAACGACTATTCGCGTGTATTTGTTTTGGCCGATGACCACACCGAAAAGTATTGCCTGCCTGTGCTTAAAAATTATTTACTGCAATTTCATCTGCTGAAAATTCCTTCGGGCGAAAAAAATAAAACCCTGGCACACTGCGAACAGGTGTGGAACGAAATGCTGACACATGAAGCCGATCGAAAAAGTGTCTTGATAAACCTGGGGGGGGGTATGGTTAGCGATTTAGGCGGACTGTGCGCATCGCTTTACAAGCGAGGCATTGATTTTATACAGGTGCCCACTACACTGCTGGCTATGGTAGATGCATCAGTGGGTGGAAAAACCGGAGTCGATTTTGCGCATGCCAAAAATATGATTGGTACTTTTAAACAGCCTAAATATATTTACATACACCCACGCTTTTTAAATACGCTTCCCGAACAGGAATGGGTAAACGGCTATGCCGAAATTGTAAAACACGGTCTTGTTGCCGACAAAAAATACTGGGAAAAAGTGCTGTCTGCCCCTTTGCAAAACCGCAATGAACTGATTAATCTTATTCCGGGTTCAGTTAAAATTAAACTGTCGGTGATTAAGAACGATACATTCGAAAAAGGCGAACGTAAACTGCTGAATTTTGGACATACCATTGGACATGCTCTGGAAGCATACTCGCTCAAACACGACAGCAAACCGCTTAAACACGGTGAAGCAGTAGCCATAGGTATGGTGTGCGAAGCATACCTTTCAAAACTGAATGCAGGCCTGAGTAATAAAGAGCTAAAGCAAATAACAGATGTGTTGAGTGCACATTTCCCCAAATACTCGTTGCGTAGTATACTTACTCCCGAGCTTACACGCCTGATGCGAAACGACAAGAAAAATACCAACGAAAAAATAAACTTCACACTGCTTAAAAAAATTGGCAAAGGAATAATTGATCAAACGTGCAGCGAAGCTCAAATAGCTGCTGCCCTCAACTACTACGATGCGTTATGACTATAGCGCGGATTTCGCACGCTACTAAAAAACTAAACGGCACATGTGTGCTGCCTGCATCCAAAAGTATAAGCAACCGACTACTTATTATGCAGGCACTGAGTTCCGATACCATTAACCTGCATAACCTGTCGCAGGCAGATGACACTCGCCTAATGCAACAGGCCCTGAAGCAACACAGCGGAGTCATAAACCTTCAAAATGCCGGCACGTGCATGAGGTTACTGGCCGCGTATTTCAGCCTGAAAGCAACCGATGTTGTACTGCACGGAAACGAGCGTATGCACCAACGTCCAATTGCACAGCTGGTAAACGAACTGCATTACCTGGGTGCGGATATAGATTACATTGACCAAGAGGGTTTTCCTCCGCTACATATTCGCGGAAAACAGCTGCATGGCGGAACCATAGCACCACAGAACTGGATGAGCAGTCAGTTTGTTTCAGCCTTAATGCTTATTGCGCCCTACCTAACTAATGAATTGTGTATTGAGTTGCCTCGGGATATGGTATCAGAACCCTACATACAACTTACTGAAGAGTGGATGAAAAAATGCGGTGCACGCATAAACAGGCAACATGGATGTATCCGCATCGAACAACACCCCTACACGGCAGTGAACCTTAGCTGCGAACCCGATTGGAGTTCGGCAACTTATGCCTATGCTATGGTATCGCTGGCAGCAGAGGCCACACTAATTTTGCCTCATGTGAACGATACAGACACACAAGGCGATAAAATTATAGCTGCCTACATGGAGCGTTTTGGAGTAACTACGCACTTTACACCTGAAGGTGCGGTTTTGGAAAAAACACAACTCATGCTGAATGAGTGTGAGTACAACATGAGCCATTATCCCGATATGGTACAAACGCTGGCGGTGCTTTTTGCCGCCCGCGGCATTCGTGCGGTGTTTACAAATATAGCCCACCTGCAACATAAGGAAACCAATCGACTGGATGCCTTGAGCACCGAACTAAACAAATGCGGTTTTTCGGTATCTACAACGAGTGATTCCCTCTCTATACTTCCGGTGAGTTACCCGGTAGATGTTGTGCCGCGCATAAAAACGTATGGCGATCACCGCATGGCGATGGCGTTTGCTCCCCTAGCGCTGGTTTTTGACGCAATAGAAATTGAGAATCCTGAAGTGGTGCAAAAATCGTTTCCTGATTACTGGCAGCAATTGCAGAAACTGGGGTTTGATATTAGGTATACATAAGGCAGAGGATTTGCGGTGTACAACAGTTGCTTCGTAGCCATTTAGTCAGAGTGACCTAACCGAACTTTTTTTACACCCGTCACCCCTGCTCAGCATTACAAAATTCCTAACTATCTACCTATTTACTAGGTGTCAAAACAAGTGACAGCTACTTTGCTACCGGAATATAGAAAATACTTTTAACTCCGCGTAATTTCAAATTACTTTGCAAGCATGGCCGGTAACACATTTGGTACTTTATTTCGCATCACCACATTTGGTGAAAGCCACGGACCGGCTATTGGTGTGGTTATAGACGGATGCCCTGCACAATTATCTTTTGATGCCAACCTCCTGCATTTGGAACTGCAGCGCAGAAAGCCCGGACAGTCAGCGCTAACCACTTCACGAAATGAAGCCGAACAAGCAGAAGTGGTGTCGGGTGTATTTGAAGGGAAAACAACCGGTGCACCGATATGTATACTTATTAAAAACACCGATCAGCGGTCTGCTGACTACGATACACTAAAAGACGTATGGCGCCCATCACATGCCGATTATACCTACAAGGCCAAATACGGTATACGCGATTACAGAGGAAGCGGACGTGCATCTGCTCGCGAAACAGCAGCACGTGTGGCTGCAGGGGCTGTAGCTAAAATGCTTCTGGGTAAGTATGGAATAACTATACAGGCATTTGTGCAGCAGGTAGGATCAGTTGGATTGCAAAAACACTACACCGAACTAAACTTGAGCCTTACAGAAAACAATGCCGTGCGTTGCCCCGATGCTGAAACTGCAGCTCAGATGGAACAACTCATTGCCGAAACCAAAGCAGCCGGAGATAGTGTGGGTGGCATTATTGCCTGCGTAGCCAAGGGAGTACCTGCAGGCTGGGGAGAACCCGTTTTTGACAAATTGCATGCTGAATTGGGTAAAGCCATGTTGAGTATTAATGCGTGCAAAGGATTTGATATCGGAAGCGGATTTGACGGTGCCACAAAAAAAGGCAGTGAGCAAAACGATACTTGGGAAAACGATGGCCATACTATTCATACACAAACCAACAACAGCGGAGGAATACAGGGCGGCATAAGCAATGGCGAAGACATTTACTTCAGGTGTGCATTTAAGCCGGTATCCACCATTGCTAAAATGCAGCATACCGTGAATACAATGGGAAATGCGGTAGAACTTACAGCAACCGGAAGACACGACCCGTGTGTAGTGCCACGTGCAGTACCTATAGTAGAAGCCATGTGTGCACTGGTTCTGGCCGATATGATGCTGAGACAAAAAGCAGGACAGTAAATAAAAATCAGAAATACAGGGCAAACTGACCCAACGTCTTTTAAGTATTGGCTAAACGACACGTGATTG
>JBKCPL010000069.1:0-86180 GCA_046309355.1 Bacteroidota bacterium | reverse complement strand
GATGCCGTACTTGATATAAAATTTAATTTTGGTTACAGATTTGAAGTACGGGAATGTATCTGAGTGTATTTAAAAAAACAGGTCATGAAATACATGTGCATTTCATGACCTGAAAAACCGGCTACCACATACCGGTATGTTAACGAATGATGCTACCTCGTTGCTTTTATAAACTTCTTGGACACCGTTGAATTTCCGTGAACGATATGTATAAAATAAACTCCATCAGCAAGTGGCTGTATGGTTAGTGCCTCACCCATCAGTTGATCAGTCTGCCCTTTGTCTAACTGATATACGACTTTACCAAACATATCGATAACTTGAAGTAAGGTTGTTTCTGTTGTGGTAAATTGTACATCTACTGATATTGCATCTGAAGCCGGGTTAGGATAAATACGTATGCTTCCAATATCGTTAAGGTCATTCATTCCAACATTATTTACCAGGAAAGGATTGGATAAATTCTGACATGCGTTGCTGTCAACCGATACTGCATAATTTCCATTTTGTGTGAATTTGTAGGTACGAGCAACCGCACCGGAAATTGCTGAACCATCTTTAAACCACTGGTAGGTTGTACCTACAGAAGAAGCCGTTAATGTATCATTACTTCTTGTTATCGTAGGTTTAACCGGCAACGGTTTAACAGTTACACTAGAACTGTTGGATGTATCGCTTGTTTTGCTTGCACATTGCACATTCGAAGTAAGTACACAGATAACTGCTTCACCTGCGTTAACAGCTGTTGTGTATCCTGAACTATCTGTTCCCACCTGAACTCCATTTTTAAACCAGGTATACACAGGTATTGTACCACCATTAACAGCTACGGCTGTAAATGTTACCGGATTTCCGCTACAAATTACCGATGCAGATGCCTGAATAGTAATGTCAGGCGTAACGCGAGGCGTAACCGAAATAACAGAAGCGGTAGAAGTAACTGAACCGGTTGACGGACAACTCATGCTTGAACGAAGAATGACCTGTACCGAATCGCCATTATTTAGCAAAGCTGTGGTGAATGACGAACTGTCTGTTCCGGCATTTAATCCATTTATCAGCCATTGATATGAGGGCGAGCTTCCTCCATTGGTAGCGGCTGCACTGAAGGTAACCGGTGTGCCCTGACAAATGGCGTTACCTGTTGAGGTAACACTTACCGATACCGGCATGATTGGGTTTACCTGCATCACTATTTTATTCGATATAACGCTGGATGAAGTAGCGCACACAGCATTAGAAGTAAGCACTGCATAAAATGTATCGTTTGCATTAATTACCGAAGTAGTATATCCGGAGCTATCCAACCCAACATTTAGTCCGTTGCGCTTCCATTGATACACGGGTGCTGTACCCCCATTTAAAATGGCAGCAGTAAATCGTACAGCAGTACCGGCACAAATAACAGATTGAGATGCGGATACACTTACTACAGGTGTTACTGTAGGTGTAACCTGCATAATTATCGAATTAGATGTATCACTGTTTTTGGTGCGGCAAGCCGAGTTTGCATGCATAATCACGCGTATGGTATCTCCGTTTGCTAAACTTGCTGTTGTAAAACCTGAGCTATCAGTGCCTGCTAAGGTTCCGTTTATGCTCCACTGATAAGACGGACTCGACCCTCCATTAACCGGGGTAGCACTAAATTGAACTGTCGTACCGCTGCATATGGATGCAGAAGTTGATGCAATGGTTACATCCGGAGTGATGGTAGGTGTAACCAACATCCGCACTTTATTTGAAGTAACCGTTTGTGGTGATGCACAAACAGCATCTGAAGTGAGAATTACATATATGCTATCATCATCAGCCAATGCATTGTCTACATATCCGGAACTATCCGTGCCCACATTAATACCATTCTTCTTCCATTGATAAGAAGGTGTAGCTCCACCGTTGGTGATAGCAGTTGTAAAGCTTACCGAAGTTCCGCTGCAGATTCCGTTTGAACTTGGTGTTACCGATATGGTTGGTGTAACTGTTGGAGTAACACTAACACCTATTTTATTTGAACTAACCAATGCCGGCTGAGCACATGCAGCATTAGATGTCATGAATACCTCTATGGTATCATTATTTGCAAGTGCAGATGTTATATACAGATTGCTGTTGACGCCCACGTTTATTCCATTTCGTTTCCATTGGTACGTTGGTGAAACTCCACCGTTAACAGGAGTAGCTGTAAAGGTATCTACCACACCGGAACAAATTGAAGTTGCTGCGGCTACGATACTTACAGATGGGGTCACTTGATTTACACTCACCTTAATAAAGTTTGAAGTATCCGTAGCCGGACTGGCGCAGCCTAGATTAGATGTCATGACAACTGTAATACTATCTCCATTGTTGAGTGCATTAGATTGATAAATAGACGTATCTGTACCCACATTTATCCCATTCCGCTTCCACTGATAAGAAGGTTGTGTTCCGCCATTAACGGGTGTAGCAGTAAACGTTATTGACTGACCGGTACATATACTGGTTGCACTGGCTGCAATAGTAACTGCTGCGGGCTGTGTTGTATTCACATTCATCACGATTGAATTCGAGTTTAATGTAGCAGGTATTGCACATGTTGCCGATGAGGAAAGAATACAAATTATTGAATCGTTATTAAGTAATGAGCTGGTAACAATGCTGTCTGTATTGCCAAATGATATACCGTTTCTTCTCCATTGTAAAAGAGGTGATGTTCCCCCATTGGTATACATGGCCCTTAAAGTAACACTTGTACCACTGCAAATAACAGTATTGGATGCAGTTATAGATAAAGTCGGAACCACACTTTGAGTAACCGTATAGGAACGTGATGCACTATCGTTGGCCGGATTTATATCTACTCCACCATTTGGTGCAGAAGTGTAAACGGTTACAACCGGGTTTCCTGAATTAAAGGTAACTTGTCCTAAATGAATGGAGCCACTGGTAGCACCTATTCCTAAAGTACCCGACCATGAGGTGGTTAGTTGCATTACGCCATCAACCAAAACATGGATATTTGCGGATACAACACTTTGATTACCGTAATTTCTGAGTTTAACTGCAACATTGCGTGAGCCGCTACAGAAAGTACTTGTTAATGGCGTATCAATACTCACCACTCCTATATCAACTGAGCTGTAATATTCATCTGCGCCCAAATCAGGAGGTGATAATCTTGCTTCTCCGTCAATATCTGTAGTTACCTGGGAAATAGTAGTGCCCTTATCGCCTGAAGTTAACAGATGAAAATCGCGAACTCCCACATACGAGTTGGCTGATGAAACCGAATTCAGGTTGAATCCTCCTCCACCTACAAAATTGGATGTTGTATACGTTGTTCCGTTCAGGAAGATAAGATTTACGGGTGCTGTTCCCGGTTTATAAAAATTATTAAAGTTGAATGCGTTAAACGAGGTAGGACCGCTCATATAAAATGGTATACCGATGCCACCCGTAGATGCATAGTAGAATACGTTGTTTCTAATGTTCAGGTTATTCTGACTGCTAAATCCATTAACGTACATAACCGCGCTTTGTACGGATGATGTTGCAAAGTCGGTAAGGAAGGTATTGTTCCATATATCCCAGAAATCAGAATAATTCCAGTATACAGCACTTGCACTACTTGTCCTGAAACTACCTCCCACCATATTGTTAATCATTTTGCCCCTAAACGATGAGGTATTGCTGCAAAACCATGTATAAATGCCGTACTGTCCCGAACCATGAATTCGGTTATTTGAAATTTCGTGGAAATTGACTCCGGTAGTATACATATTGTTGAGGTACAAGCCTTGGCTGTTTGGACTTCCGTTTATACGCATATTCAAATTATTATTGAGGAATTTGAATCCGTCAACATAATTGGCATATACACCATAATAGAACGCACTATCAATAGCATTTCTTCGGATGCGGATATTATTTGTGTACGGTGTATTTGTTCGGCCATTAATCGCGATTGAATAATATCCTGCTACTATGGTATTGCTATCGATTTCTACATTATTAATAAAGCTAGTAGCTGTACTGGCGAATGGATTGGTTACATCTGTACCTCCATTTATGAGTATGCCTATGTATCCAGAATTGGATGAACCTGCTCCGCTGCCTGTAATTCGTATTGTACAGTTTTTAATTTTTGCTTCATGAGACGAGCCCATAATATGAACCGGAACGCCTGCCGAGATGCCCCCATTTTGTATAGTCATATTGGTGAATGATACATAAGGGGAATTATTAATACGCAACGTGTGAGCCGCATTAGCAGATGTCGGATTAAATGCTAGAATAGTGCCACTGCGTGATGCTCCGGTGAACCATATACGTGTAGTATCATTTGTACCGGTTACAGTACCTAAATTAATCTGTTCAGTATATGTACCATTGGCAATAGTAAAATACACATCATCGGTTATGCCGGCACACTGAAGTGATGAGACTGCAGCACCAATAGTGGTAAAGTTAGTAGTACCGGTTCCTGTAGGGTCAATCGTATAAGCACCACTCATTGCCGGACATAATGGTCCTACTGTTAAGGTATCATCCAACGTATTGTTATCAGGTAATCCGTTGGGCGATGAGGTATAGCATTTAATTGTATATGCATTGCCTGAAACAAAATTAAACTGATTGACTCCTGTGAAAACGACCAACTGGGTATCGCAAGGAAGAATGGTATCGGGAATGTAGATACTTACTGGTGAGGCATTATTCACAGAGTAACTTACATTGACACCTGCAATAATGGTATTGCCTAAATTGGCAACTATTACTGCTATATCTTGTAAGCCTGCTGCAAGCGGAGTGGTGGGAGAAACAAGTGTAGTAACACCTGCATTATCGGCTACCCCTCCGGTTAATTCATCTGCACCTATATCGGGTGGATTCAGCCTTGTTTGTCCGTCAATATCGGTTGTTACAGCTGTTATTTGTATCCCGTTATTGCATGTATTATTAATGTGCAGATCTCTTCTTGTTAAATAAAAGGGATCACGGCTTATTGAATTCAGGTTAAATCCGCCACCTCCTACAAAATTATTTCTGTTGTATGGTATACCTACAAAAATAAGCGGATTGCTAGTGCCCGGTTTGTAATAATTGTTGTAGTTAAGAAAGTTAACATTTCCTGTAGTTGCTGCATAAAAAGGAAGCTGTGCAGAACTGGCAGAACTTACAGCCAGACTGTTATTCCTTACATCCATCTGACTAGAGTTGGTGAGGTGAATGGCTCCATTCGCATTAGACGTAATCGTATCCGATAAAACGGAGTTGAACCAAATTCCCCAGGTTCCGCAGTATTCAGCATAAATACCGTAATGCGTACTTGTATTACGGAAACCGGTAATCATGTTATTGGCTATACGCGATGGTGAACTAAAACTTCCATTCGAAAAACCGGCATATATACCGTACTGACCCATATCAAACATGGTATTGCCTGATATTTCATGAATCTGACCTGATGATGCATAACAACTTTGTAAATACACAGCCGTACTATTTATGCTTCCGGTTGGTAGCATATTTATGGTGTTACCAATAATCTTGAGTTCTGTACTATTGTATGCATATACACCATAGTAAAATGGATTGTTAAGCGTATTCCATCTAACTTTATTATTAGCGCCATTGCTGTTGTAAATCCATACACTTGCAAATCCTCCGTTAATTGTACACGAATCTATCTCTATACTATCTGTAACAGATTGTGTAAAGGCAGACGTGGATGATCCGTTAACCATAACCGGCACAAAAACAGTGCTGGTACCTGCTGCTCCATTTCCGGTAATTTCAATACGACACCTTCTTACTTTCACATTTGAGGAATTCATAATGTGAAGTGGCCATGCATTGTTAGCTCCATTTCCGGATATAGTCATGTTTTGCAAATTCACAAAGGCTGCATTTTGTAGTCGTATAGTATGTGAAGAAGCAGCCGCTGTGGCAGAAAAGGTTACGGTTGTAGTGCTTATTCCCGCGCCATTAAATGTAATGGTATTGGTTACAGATGTTCCGGCTATAGCCGGTATCACAAGTTGTGTGGTGTAGGTTCCGGGTGCCACGTTAAAGGTAACAGGACCACTTACACCCGAACATTGCAGCGCTGAAATTGCAGCATCAAAACTGGTGTAGTTCGTTGATCCGGTACCTGTCGGATTAATAGTATAAGAGCCAGATACAGCTGTACATAATGTTCCGGACGATAGTGTATCGTTTAGCGTATATGTATCCGGATTGCCATTAGGTAACTCTGTATATACTTTTATTGAATATACGTTGCCACCTATAAAGTTAAACTGATTACTGCCCGTAAAAGTAACCAATGCTGTATCGCAGGCCGTAAGTGTATCCGTGAATGTTAGAGAAACAGGAGTACCATTATTCACACTGTATTTCACTGTTCCGCCTGTGACCGTATTAGTTCCGTAATTTTTAATAATCACAGAAATATCCTGTAAGCCGGGCGAAAGCGGTAAGGCCGGATTAATTAAGGCTTTAACACCAATATCATCAGTACCCGTTGGCACTTCATCTGCTCCCATATCGGCAAAAGATGCACGGATATTTCCATCTATATCTGTAGTTACACCCAGGCTATCTCCATTGTAACAGCCATCATATATTCGGAGATTCTTAGCACCAAAAAATACGGGAGAATTGAACAATGAATTTAAGTTAGAACCGTTTCCACCTATAAAATTTAGCGGTGTAAAAGTACTTCCGTGATATATAAGTGCTGAAGCAGAGCTAACTCCCCGTTTAAAAAACATGTTATAATTAAATGCCGAAGAAACAGCATATGAACTGGATACTACTCCGTAATAAGGCAAACCTGTACCCGATGAAGCAGTATATACCAGAATATTATTCTTGGTACTTAAGTTGTTTCCAAAAGCAATATAGAGAGCTGAGTAGGATTGGTTTGATGTGGGGAAATCGAGGTTTACCGTATTGTGAAAAATATCCCAGTTGTTCGAACTGCTGAATGAAATACCTGTGGCATTAGGTGAGTTAAATCCACCGCCTAACATGTTATTCCATAACTTGTTTCGTGCACCTGAATTGGAACAGCTAATAATACTTATTCCGTAAGCACTGATATCATAAATCGTATTTCCACTGATATCGATAATTCGACCGCTCGATGAGTTCATGTTAGCTAAATAGATACCATAGCCATTGGTATTAAGTGGTGCTACTATTCGTCCGGTAATGGTATTGTTCTGCATTAAGACGCTGTCATGATATTCATTGTAAATACCATAGAAGTAAGAACCGCTTAAGTTATTGTTGCGTATCGTAAGACCGCTGGAAACCATAGATGAACTCCCTCTGAAGATAATAGAATAATAGCCATTGGATATACTGCTAGAGTCGATAACAGCATTATTTATTTGCACGGTGCTGTTCTCGCTGGTGGCGGAGTTGCTACCAACTATACCAATAAATGAGTTTGAAGTGCTTGTAGGCGCATTCGGTCCCGAAATGTCAATGCGGCAAGCGGCTATTCTGTTATTGTGTGCATTGCCAAAATAGTGTACACCCCAACCTAAACTGTTTCCTGTTGTTTGAATAGTTATGTTTCGAACGGTAATAAACTGACAATTATTAAATCGGAGTGTATATCTGGCATTGCTCGTACTTGCCGCAAATGTCAATATACGTGTAGCTGCATTTCCGTTTCCACCTTCAAACGTGATGGTATTTGTGCTGCTAGCACCACTGATGGCAGGAATATCAACCTGTTCAAAATACGTTGCTGCTGCCACATTAAATACAACCGGACCGGTAACACCTGCACATTGCATAGCCGCAATAGCCGCATTAAAGGAGGTAAAATTAGCTGGCCCACTACCCGTTGGATTTATTGTATATGTTCCGTTAAGCGGACCGCACAGATTAATATTAAGTGTATCGTTTCGTCTATTAACATCTGTTAGTCCATTTGGCAATGACGTATAGGCTACAATCGTAGAACTGCCTGCAGTAAAGTTAAATTGCTGAGTCCCTGTAAATACCACATTTGATGTACTGCAAGGTTGCAAATTAAGTGCTGTTAATGTTTGTGAAACAGGAGTGCTACCGTTTACGGAATAGGTAACGGTGAGTGTATTTATGATGTTCGCTCCATAATTTTTAACCTGAACTGTTATGTTTTGTAACCCGGGTATAACAGGAGGTACAGGATTCAGAACAGCTGTAACACCCGCATCATTGGCTCGGGCTTCATACGCTCCAATATCGGGTGGCGAATTACGGGTTGTACCTTCTATATCAGTAGTTACAGAAGGCAGAGTTAATCCTTTTATACATCCTCCATTTCGTAGATTAGTATTCGATACAAATGCAGGATTAAAATTACTCGAATTTAAACCACCTCCCGCAACTGTCTGGTATGTAGATGGGGTATAACTTGTCCCGGTTCTGAATAGCAGATTTATACCTGATTGATTAAAGTAATTATTGTAATTTAAGCTTGTTATTGAACTGTTGGTGTAGAATGGCAATCCATTTCCACCCGTTCCTGCATACACAAAATGATTGTTCCTTATATCGAGGTTAAATGTAGTAAAGTGGTCTAAAAATAATGCAGCATTTTGTGGGTTTGATGTGTTTGCATCAAGCAAAATGCTGTTGTGGTAAACATCCCAGTAATCTGCGTACTGCCAGTAAACACCACTGGCATTGATTGCCCGAAATCCTCCTCCGATTACGTTATTGAAAAAACGACCACGCGCTGTTGAAGGATTCGTGTTGTAGTAGTTGTAAATACCGTACTGACCAGCATTGAAAATGGAATTACCTATTACCTCATGAAACAATGAACTGCTGGATGAAAATCCAAAATTCAAACTCATACCATACGAATTGGTATTTCCGGAGACACGCATTCGAACTGTATTATTAAAGAGCTTAAATGCTTCGGTATAATACGTGTAAATACCTGCTGAAAATGCGCTGTCAATCGTATTCGTACGTACAAATATGGTATTCAGATAAGGTGTATTGGTTTGACCCACTATGCAAATTCCATAAAATCCAAATCGTATGGTATTGCTATCTATTTCAATATTAGAACCAAGTGCACCATTTCCTGTGGGGTTGGTTACATCTACATTATTATTAATAAGTACACCACTATACGCTGACGAATTACTACTTACAGCATTGCCGGTGAAACTGATAACACAATTTTTAACTGAGGTGTTGCTGCTTGAGCCAAGTATATGAACGGGAACACCAAAGCTAGACCCTGAAGAAAGTATAGTAAGATTTCTGATATTAACAAACGGAGAGTTTTGTATACGCACCGTGTGACCCATGGTATTCAAAGTCGGATTAAATGTGAGGGTTCTGGTTGATGCGTTTACGCCATTAATCGTAAGGGTGTTGGTGGCTGAGAGTCCATTTATTCCGTTTAGCGTAAACTGTTCGTTATACACACCAGGGGCTACAGTAAATACTACGGGTCCGTTAACACCTCCACAGTTAAGGGCTGCAGCAGCCGCTGCAAATGATATGAAATTTGTAGAGCCACTTCCCGTCTGATTAATTGTATAGGAGCCATTCAATGCCGGACAAAGTGTTATCGTAAGTGTATCGTTAAGCCGATTATTATCTGAAAGTCCGTTCGGCTGCTCAGTCCATACCTGCAATACGTAAGTTGTACCTAAAACAAAGTTTACCTGATTTATGCCAGTATATAAAATACCAGCAGTATCGCATGGTGATAAAGCACCACTGTATGTGGCTGTAACCGGTGTACCACCGTTAACTCTGTATTTTATGGTAGCTGCAGTTACACTATTTGTACCAAAGTTGCTTACCACCACTCGAATATCCTGCAAGCCTGCAGAAAAGGGCATAGCTGGGGATTGCAGCATAGAAATACCGATGTCGTTTGTAATTGAACCGGTAAATTCATCTGCACCCATATCGGGTGGCGTTGATCTGGTTTGGCCATCTATATCAGTAAGTACTGAACTGATAGGCGTTCCGTTCAAGCAGCCCGAAGTTATATGCAAATCATTTGCTGATACGAAGCCCGGATTTTCATTCCGTGAATTGGTGTTATATCCTCCGCCACCCTGATACGTGTTTCGCGTATAATTGGTTGTCCCTATCGTAAGCAGAGTACTAGAAGCTGTATTCAGGTAGTTGTTGAAATTTAGAGCTGAAATGGCATTGGTGGTAGTAATATTCAGCGGAACACCTGAACCGGATGTGGATGTATAGGCAAAAATATTGTTACGAATGTCAATACCATTCGAACTTTGTATAAACATAGCTGCATTCTGCTGACTGGTTGTTGCAGTATTCAGATTGATTGTGTTGTGCCAGAAATCAATATAATTTTGGTTTGCGAAAACGACACCCGTTGCTGTAGACGAACGAAACCCTCCACCTATCATATTATTAGCTACCAATGAACGATACTGTATGTTTCCATTGTACACCTGGTTCAGATTCATACCGTTTTGCCCTGCATTGAAAATAGTGTTTCCGGTTATGGTTACAATATTTACTCCTGAGCAAATGCTAACCTGCGAACCAATGCCTACCGAATTAGCCGAGCCACTAATTCTCATACGAATCGTATTGTTTTCGATGTTCATTTTATCGTTGTATAATGTGTATATACCATAGTAGAATGAACTGTCAATCTGATTGCTTCTGAAATTCATATTAAATGAATACGGATTATTGAACGTGCCGTTTTGCAGAATTCCATAATATCCCGATCGTATGCTGTTGCTGTCTATTTCAATGTTATTGGCTAAGGAACCACTGGAAGTAGGATTGTATATATCCGTGTTATTATTAATCAGCACCGGCATATATGCTTGATTTGAGCTTAATGCACCATTGCCTGTTACCTGTAATATACATTGCTTAACAGAAATATTATTTACGTTTCCAAAAAGATGCAACGCATTACCAAAATTCGCACCGGAAGTTTGTATGGTTAATCTGCGTATAATGATGTTTGATGCTCCATTCAGTCTAATGGTATGAGCAGCTGTATTAAAAGTTGGGGCAAATGTCACAATACGATTTGCAGCTGAATCGCCATTGAAGGTAATCGTATTCACTGCAGATGAACCTGCAACAGCATTTAGTATTACCTGCTCGTTGTAAATACCCGGTGCTATATTAAATTGAACAGGACCCGAAACACCACCGCAATTCAATGCACTTACCGCATCTGATAAAGTAGTAAAATTAGATGCTCCACTACCTGTCGGATTAATTGTATAAATACCGTTTAAGAACACACAGGTTGGGCCGAGAATAGTTGTATCATTTGACTGGCGTGGATCGGTTAACCCATTAGGTGCCGATGTATATGCAGTTACCGTATAACTAACTCCGAAGTTAAAGGTAAATTGATTAGCACCGCTAAATAGTATAGTTGCTGTATCGCAAGGTGCCAGTGTTCCGGTGTATGTAACAACCTTAGCCAAGCCACCATTTACAGAATAAGCGACTAAGGCTGAAGTTACCGTATTACTTCCAAAATTTCGGATAACTACACGCACGTTTTGTGTGCCGACACCAAAAGGTGCAATAGATACAACGCCAATATCATTGTTCTGGCCTACATATTCATCACATCCCATGTCGGGTGGATTGCTGCGGATATCACCATCGATATCTGTATTAACCAATCCGGTATTAAATCCATTTATACATCCGTTTCCTGTATGTAAATCGGTTGATGATACAAATTGTGGGTTTGCATTTACCGAGTTTTGATTGTAACCCATCGCTCCTTTAAAATTGCTATTTGTATAGGTTGTTCCTGACATAAATAGCAGAGCTGATGTTGAAGTAGATGTTTTGAAATAATTATTGTAATCGAACCTGAATAAACCTCCGGGCAAATTGGATATGTATGCTGGTATACCCAAACTGCCTGTTGGCCCTGTATGTGCGAAAACATTATTGCGTATGTCCAGATTATTTCCACTGCTCACAAATAATGCCGCATACTGACTATTGTTCGTGGAAACATCAATGTTCACAGAGTTGTGAAGTACATCAAAGTTTGTTGCCGAACTTAGGAAAATACCATATGCATTGCTTGTGCGGAAACCACCTGCTACCATGTTGTTGTTTAGTTGGTTTCTACCTGTTGTGCCCGATCCGCTGCTTGTTATATAAATACCATAGTTACCGCTATTGTAAAATTTATTGGCATTAATGCGATGTATTCGATCGAGTGTATTCTGTGAACTTTGCATGTAAAATCCGAACGCATTTGATGTACCGGGGGTTCGCATGTTCACTGTGTTGTTGCTAAAATTGAGTGACTCAAAATAAGCAGTGTATACTCCATAGTAGTAGGTATTCAAAATCTGATTGCTTCGAATGACGTTATCAAACGGATAGGGGGTACTTGTGCTGCCATACATATATATACCGTAGTAACCATTTTGAATAGTATTGCTGTCAAGTTCAAATCCTGTAATTTGCTGACCGCTGGTAGATAGAGATGAAATACTGGTAGCGTTGCTCATAAGCACAGCTACAAAATTCGAACTGGTGCTGTTTGCCCCTACTCCTGAAATTTCAATCACACAATTTTTAACTTTACTAAAATTACTATTGCCGCTTATTTGTAATGCTACACCAAACGATATACCCGAAGAGCGAATGGTCAGTTGCCTTAGTGTAACAAATCTGGCATTATTAAGCCTTACAGTGTGGTAGTTAGACGATGTATTGGCTGCTGTATCGAGTATACATGTGGCTGTGTTAGTACCTGAAAAAGTAACCGTATTGATGGCAGATGTTCCAGCAATAGCTCCAATATTCACTTGTTCGTTATATATAGCTGGTGAAACGGTAAATACAACCGGGCCTGATACGCCTGATAATGTAAGTGCATTAACAGCAGACCTGAATGTTGTAAAGTTGGCTGGACCTGACCCGGAAGGATTAATGGTATAGTTTCCGTTAAGTGCTGAAAACTTAGGACCAATGACAATACTGTCATTCATGGTATTGTCATCCGTAATGCCATTTGGCAGGTGAATGTATACTTTGAAAGTATTCAGTATACCACTCAGTAAATTTACCCGTCTGGTGCCACTCATATTAATACGAAGCGTATCATTAACACCCAGTGATAAGCCGGATATTAAACTGTCCTGCATGGATGATCCATTGACTGTGTGACGGAGTGTAAATGACGTAATGGTAGTACTACCAAAGTTGCGAACCAGCACATTAACATCTCTCAAACCCGATGATAGAAATGTATCCGGTGAATTTAAGCTTACAATACCCAAATCAAGTGCCAGACCCGAAGCCGTTTCGTAGGCACCTATATCAGGTGGGTTATTTCGAATGGCATTAGATATATCGGTTGGTACTGAAGGAATGAAGACACCGTTATTGGCACCCGTTGTAATATTCAAATTTCTTACGCCCAAGTACTGAGGGTTGCTTCTTAAAGAGTTTAAGCCGCCCGCTATTGTTGTATTGTAATTCAATGTATCATAACCAATACCGTTTACCTGAATCAATTGATTTGTAGTAGCAGGCCTGAAGTAGTTATTAAAATTTAACGATGTAAACGTACATCCTGATGCTGCACGCAATGGCAGCATATTTACTCCTGCTGAAGGATGGGTAATGGCCAGATTGTTATTTCTAACATCATTCAGTATTGATGAGGTCTGTATAAATAGTGCTCCACCTGTTCCTATTGCTGAATTATCAATATTCACAGAGTTAAACCACATATTCCAGTTGCTGCTTGATGAAAGAAAAATACCATACGGTGTACTGTTTCTGAACCCTCCGCCAATGGAGTTATTTATTATCTGGCCTCGGTTAGCTGTATTGGCCGAAGAGTTTGTTATATAAATTCCATACTGTCCTGCGTTTATAATTTTATTGCGATTAATTTCAGGCAATTGAGTAGCACTGCCTGAAATACTTGAAAGGAAAAATCCGTAACTTGCTGTAGTAGCTACATTACGCATGTTTACCGTATTATCATTTATCCTCGCGGCTATCAAATTTTGAGCATACAAGCCGTTTGTATTCGCACTATCCAGTGTATTGTTTCTGAACCACACATTGGTATTGTTTCCATTACCTATCAAATAAACTGATGTATTGCCTCCACGAACATAATTGCTATCAATTTCTACATTAACTGATGGCGATGAAGATGAGGTGGGTGATGGAGATGAACTCCAGTTATTCATGACAATACCAACATAGTTATCCGATGTACCATTTAGTCCGTTTCCGGTAAACTCAATCGTACAATTTTTAATTCGTACATTGCTTGTATTATTCAGCAAATGCAATGGCCAGCCAAAACTTGAACCCGTTGCACGAATGGTTAAATTACGTAGTGTTACAAAGGATGTATTGTTGATACGTAACGTATGAAGCGAATTAGAAGCCGTAGATCCAAATGTTACAATTCGTGTTGATGCATTTCCTGATCCTCCGTTAAATTCTATCGTATTAGTGGCTGACGCACCGGATACATTAGCAATATCAACCTGGCCTGCATAGGTACCCTGAAGCACATCAAAATATACAGGACCTGTAATACCGCCACAGCTTAAGGCGTTGGCTGCAGCCGTTACGCTGGTAAAAGTGGTAGCAGTTGGAACAGTAACAGAGCTATCAATGGTGTAATTTCCGGAAAGTGCAGCGCACAATGGCCCCATAATCAATGTATCGTTTGCCGTAAGCAAATCGGGTGAAGAATTTGGGTTGGCAACAAATGCACGAATTGTATAGCTAACGCCCGGCATAAATGTGAAGCGTTGGTCGGTTGAACCCGGACCACTTGTTGCATTAAATTCCACACTTACGCTATCACATGGTGCAAGACTTCCAGTCCAGTTAATCGTTTGAAGTGTACCACCGTTTATGCTGTAATTAACATCAGCCGATGTAACAGGTAACGTACCGTTGTTACGAACTACAACACGTATGTTTTGTGTTCCAATGGGCATAGGAATCTGAGGTGACAATATTTGTTGTAAGCTTAAATCGAGTGTTGAGGCTGTCGTATTTTCATCTGCTCCTATATCGGGCGGATTATTTCGGGTATGTCCTTCGAAGTCTACAGATATTCCGGGTATGGCAATTCCATGATTACAGGTAAGATTCGTTTTTAAATTTTTAGGTGACACATAGGAAGGATTTATAGTCACTGAGTTGGTATTAAAACCCAGCGCACCTCTCATAGTTCCGGTTGAATAAATTGCAGCACCTATTCCGATAAGCCTAAGCGGACTGCCCGCTTTAAAATAATTGTTATAATCCAGTTGACTAAAGGAGGATTGATTATCGCAAAACAGCGTAAATGCGGATGAAGCCGCATTGGTAACTGCCAGATTATTATTACGTATATCCAGTCCTGAACAGTTCGAAATAATTTTGAGAGCACCCGACTGTGTTGCTGTTGCCGCATTATCCAGATTCACGCTGTTAAACCATACATCTATATTGGTACAGCTCTGGTTTATATATATACCGGATGGATCAGGGTTTCTGAAATTACCCGCGATGATATTATTTACAACACGCACCCGCTGTGAAGAAGTTCCCTGCAGGTAGTACAGGTTTATACCGTATTGGCCGGCATCAGTAATCACATTACCTATCATTTCCTTAGCATAGGTACCGGAATTGGCGGGAAAATTCGCGTAAATACCCATAGATGAAGACGTGCCGCTCGGGCGCATATTAATCGTATTGTAATTGCACCTAAAAGCTGTTACATAATAAAAGTATATACCATACTGATTGGCATTATTTATCTGGTTGTTGTTCATGGTTATGTTATTGCTGTTTTGCGTATACAAAAACATACCTGAATTGCCACCTTCTATAAGATTGCTATCCACTTCAATATTAGATGCTGTGGAACTGCTATATAAGCTGGTATTTGAATTGTTAAGCACCAGCGCTGTATAGTTATCGTTGGTTCCGGTTGTGCCGTTACCACCTGTAAAGTTGATAATGCAGTTTTTGATTTTTATGTTGGATGAACTGTTTCCGATTATATGCATGGGCCAGGCAAATGAAACTCCTGTACCTCTAATTGTCATATTACGTATATTTACCCAAGGTGTATTTTCAATTCGAATGGTATGACTCTCGGCCTGACTGGTTGCTGCAAACGTAATAATGCGATTGGACGCATTGCCTGCGCCTCCGTCAAACGTAATGGTATTTACCGATGATGTTCCCTGCACACTTACCAGTTTTATTTGTTCTACATAAGGTACTGATCCCATAATCGTAAAAAATACCGGACCTGAAACACCGCCATTATTCAGTGCCTGCGCTGCTGATGTAAAAGATGTAAAGTTCGTTGCACTTGCGGGTTGTGATTGGTCAATGGTATAGCTGCCGGTAAGTCCTGTGAAAATAAGAGGTATACTGGCTGTATCGTTTATAGCTAAGGTGTCTGGATTGCCATTGGGTGAATCTGTATATACTTTTATCTGATAGGGCGTATTAGGCAGAAAGGTAAACTGACTGCCACCCGAAAACGTAAACGTAGCAGTGCTGCATGGAGGTATGCTTCCGCTAAACGGTAACGTAACTGCTGCACTACCATTTACGGTATAACTTACGTTTGCAGTGGTAACCGTGTTTGATCCGTAATTTCTTAGTAGCACTGTTATGTTTTGGCTACCGGCAGCAAACGGCTGTGCCGGAGAGATAATACGTTCAACACCTATATCGTTGTTCATCGGTGTTACTTCATATGCTCCAATATCCGGAGGTGTATTTCTGACAGCACCTATAATATCTGTGGTAATACCCGATATAGCTACCCCATTATTACAAGGGCTTACGGGCCTTAAATTAAAACGCCCGCTAAAACCGGGATCAGAAACAGAAGAGTTGGTATTGTACCCCCCATTGCCAATAAGATTTGCGGGTGTAAGTATACTTCCACCGTAGTACAAAGTAGGTTGCGTTGGTTGTATGCCTGCTTTAAAGTACGTATTGTAGTTAAGCGAAGCAGTATTTATAACTACATATTGAAAAGAACTGATGCTGGGGTAATAGAACGTGTAAGCTGAACTTCCGGGAGCTGTAACAGCAAAAATATTATTTCTGATATCGAGCAGGGTTGAACCTGTAGTACAGCAGTTGGTAAAGTAAAAGGCCGCAGCTTGCGTTCCGGTAGTAACAATATCAAGATTGACACTGTTGTTAAAAATATCCCATGAATAAGAAGACAGGTAAATGCCGTACGGGTTGTTCGTGTTTCTGAAACCTCCACCTATGGCGTTATTTATTAGCTGACAACGTGGGCTTGATTGACCAGTAGTTCCGGTAATGTATATACCGTACAGTGCAGCTTGTATTATTTTGTTTCGGCTTATCAAATGAAAGTTACCGGTTGTTGGTGTCGAGCTGGTGATATATATGCCGGAACTGCTCAAATTGCCAGCAGAAAACAGATTAAACTCATTATCTGTAATGCTGAACTGACCTAAAGATTGAATGTAGATGCCATATAGGTTGCTGCTATCAACCTGATTTTTTCTGAACGAGATTCCAGTATTGCTTCCTGTTCCTGTTATATAAACACCGTGGCCACCTGCAATTCTGTTGCTGTCAATTTCAATATTTATAGCTGCCGATCCTGAACTTGTTGGACCCGATGTGCTATTGTTTACAACAACTGCGCAGAAGTTAGAGCTGGTATGCGAGGAAAAAGCCGATGAAAACTGTATGATACAATTTTTCACTTTCACATTCGCTGAATTATTGAAAATATGTAACGGCCATGCAAAACTTGAACCCGTGCCTGAAATGGTTAAATTCCTAAGAGTAATGAATTGTTGATTGTTGACACGAATGGTAAAAGCCGAGGCCAGTGAAGTGGCACTAAACTGAACAATGCGTGTAGCCGCATTTCCTGCACCCCCATCAAAAGTTATTTGATTCGTAGCACTTACGCCTGTAATACCCGTAATATCCAACTGACCTGTCCACGTACCTGCTGCTACCTGAAAAAGCACCGGACCGGTTACTCCTGCACCATTCGGTGTTCCACCATCAGATCGTGTGCCTAATCGCATATCGCTTACTGCCGATAAGAAATCGCGGTAATTGGTAGATGAGGCTGCCAGCGATGAATCGATGGTATAAATACCGTTGAGTGCGGCAAATATCCTGCCGGGCAACATAGTCAACAACAAGATAAATAAAAGGATTGTCGCCTTGTGAGTAGTGGCAAAGTTTTTCATAGTGTCAGACGTTTAAGTTTAGAATCAATTATAAAATAAACCAATTTCAACCATAAAAAAAAATAAATACTGCTTGCATACCGTATTTTGGCAATATGCCAATAGCGATTGTGCACTTGTTTATTCAATAAAACGGCACATGCGTTACGTGCATTTTACATACTTCTTGACTTTACGCATTCTATTATTCATTTTGCGCATCAAACATCCTTTATGAATATGAATACACGGGCACTTATTGTGTTGCTAGCTACATTTAGCGGGCTACATGCGCAAAACACATACCGCACTTACCTGAAAGATAACACCACCTACCGCGAACATGCACTTGATATTACACGTATGAAAGTAGAAGTGCAGTTTGAACCCGAAAAAGGCCTGGTAAAAGGAAAGGTTACTCACACGTTTGTGGTTCTGCAAAAGAAAGTTGATTCTGTATTTTTTGATGGACCGGGTATTGCCGTAAAAAAGGCTACCCTTAACGGCCAGCCATTGCCGTATACTACTCAATCCAAGGGCATTTGGGTAAAGCCCTCTTCGCCACTGGCCTGGGACCAAAACGGAACCATCGTATTTGAATACGAGGCTACTCCGCGCAAAGGCATTTATTTTATTGGATGGAATGTTCCTGCTAATCCGAAAAAAAATCCATTTGCCGTGCGCAAGCAAATATGGACGCAAGGTCAGGGAATTGATAACCGCTACTGGATACCTATGTACGATGACATGAACGATAAATTCATTACCGAAACGGTCATTACATTCGATAAAGAGTACGAAGTATTGTCGAACGGAGTGCTGCAAAAGAAAACGGGCAACAAAGACAATACCACCACGTGGCACTACAGCATGAGCAAGCCGCATGCAGGTTACCTGCTTATGCTAGGCATTGGCAAATACGCTATCAAAACAAGTAAAAGCGGCCGCGGTGTGCCCATGAATTTTTATTACTACCCCGAATTTGCCGATCGCATGGAACCTACCTATCGCTACTCAGAACGCATGGTTGATTTTCTGGAACGCGAAACCGGCATTCCTTATCCGTGGGAAAGCTATTCGCAAATAATGGTACAGGACTTTTTATACGGTGCCATGGAAAATACCACAGCCACAATTTTTGGCGATTTCTTTAACGTAGATGCACGTGCTTACGTTGACAGAAATTATGTAGGTGTGAACTGCCATGAACTTACCCACCAGTGGTTTGGCGATTACATCACCGCACGCGATGGGCGTGATACCTGGTTGCAGGAAAGCTACGCCACCTATTATCCAAAAGTATTTAACCGTGAAATACTAGGTGAAGATGAGTACAACTGGCAGCGCAGAGGTGAACACAACAGTGCACTCGAAGCCAGTAAAAAAGACCGCAATCCTATCAGGCACACACAAGGCGGAACAGCACGTGTGTACCCTAAAGGTTCAGCCGTTATTAGCATGCTCAGCTATGTGCTGGGCGATGAGCAATGGAAGCGTGCCCTGAATCACTACCTGAAAACACATGCCTATGCCAATGTAGAAACCAATGATTTAATTCAAGCCATACAAGATAAACTGGGATTGGATATGAGCTGGTTTTTTGATCAGTGGATATACCGCGGTGGCGAACCCGAATATACCGTACACTACGAAGATCTGTTTTATAAAAACGGCTCACGCTGCACCGAAATAGCCATCGAACAAACCCATGCACGCGATGAAGTGGTAGGGTTATTTAAAATGCCCGTTGTGCTTCAGGTACACTACACCGATGGCAGTATAGATGAAGTATCGGAATGGATTCAGGAACAAACCGAAGTGGTAAAAATTCCTAACCGTGCCAACAAAGACATTTCATTTGTGCTGTTCGATCCCAACTCTAACATCATGAAATCGGTGAAGTTTACAAAAGACTACAATCAACTGGCCGAACAGCTGAAACGTGCACCGCACATGCTGGACAGATACGATGCGTTGGTAGCATTGCGTGAAACTGCTGTTGAGAAGAAGCGCAGCCTGCTGCTTGATGCGCTTAAGAAAGAAACCTTTCATCAGCTAAAAACAGAAATCGTCAATCAGTTGATTCCTGATGCAGCTAGCGCTGAATCAATTCGTACCGTATTTACACAATCTGCTCCCTCACCTAAGCTGGCAGCCATTCGCAAATGCAGCGGCAGTGATGAAAAATGGAAGCAAACATGTGCATCGGCACTTAAAGACTCGAGCTACGATGTAGTGCAGGCAGCACTTGAAAAACTATGCAAAACCTGGCCCGGTGAAGCTGCCACGTGGCTGGATGCCACCAAAGATATGGATGGAATGGGCAATACGGTTCGCATTAAATGGCTTGAACTGGCCTATCAGCACAGCTACAACGTGCAGGCTTCACTCGATGAACTTATTGCATTTGCGGGCAACGCATGGGAATTTCGTACACGCAACAATGCGTTTACTTCGCTAAAAAATTTAGGTATATGCGATGAACGCGTGGTTGCTCACCTAATGGATGCGATGCTTAATACCAATAGCCGATTGGCTTCACCGGCAGCACAACTGGCCGAGCACTTTGCATTGCAAACAGGCTACCGCAATTTATTTATCAATTATTACACAACTAAAGTAAGCGAACCGTGGCAAAAAGAACTGCTGAAAAAGCAGTTGAGTTTTTTGCCCACTAACTAAAATGTATAATACAGGGAAAGCTGAATACCAACTCCGCTTAGCAAAAAGCTAAACTGTTTATCTTTTACCATTTTGCTGGCCGAAGTGTCACTGGGGCCTGCTGATGAATCGGTAGTGGCCTCATCCACAAACTCAATTTCTTTCTCCGACTTTTTCATACCCGCCAATTCATCTACTCCGTTTAAGGTTGATTTGGTCATTATGGCTTTAGAAGGAACATAATGCTGCAGGTTTGAAAACAACTCGGCTGCTAACCCAATATGACTTGATAACTGCATAGTGTATCCGGCTGAAGCAAAAAGACCGTAACTCAAATTGCCCGATATTTCCACTTCCCCTTCTTGTAACTCATCGGGGGCGGTTGTGTAATCTTTATCCATACCGCTTAAGGTAATGTAGGTAAGGCCAAAAAGCGGTGCCATTCTGAAAAACAATTGGCCCGATGAATACGAACGGAAGAATCGAAGGGTGGGACAAAAATTAAGAGTGGTTGACTCCGTATAACTTTCACTCTCTCCTTCCAATACCGAGTTTGAAAAGGATTTGATGCGGCCAACCAAAGATGATGAGCTGCGTATGTACTGAACGCCAAATTCCACAGCCATGTTTTCATTAAGCACATAGCCCGCATTAAAACCTGCATTAAAGCCAGAACCCAGGTTGGAGTAAATTGCTTTTTCTTCAACAATCATGTTGAATGAGCCTGGTGTGGTCGATCGGTACACGATGTCGGTTCCGGTGGGTTGCTTAATAAGTGGCAAGGAGTAACCGGTGTGAACGCCCAGGTAAAATTTGCCCGTCTGAGCCTGTACATGATATACTAAAACAAAACTTAAAAGTGAGATGCGGATGATGCTGTTGATTGTTTTCATTGTGTGATGGATTTAAATATATATAGAATACCCTTAACCGGTACGTTTGAAAGTCGTACCTCGGCATCGAACGAATACTGCACCATACCCTTTGTGTGTTACAGGCATATACAAAGCTAATATCTTGGATAACATATTTTTTATTAAAACATGTATGCGCTAACATTTGGCTGCCACATTCATTTAATCACGTGTTTGATCTCCTATATGAGTATGCAAATACCTACATTTGAAGTATGCGTACATTCATTTCCATTTGGCTCATGCTGGGCACGTTTGCCATCAAGGCACAATCGGTGCTGAGCCAGTATACCATACAGGCCAAACGCAGCCAAACCTGCGAGGCATTTATCACACTGGAGCTTTTCGATAAACAGTACCGCAAAGATTCGCTCAATCAGTACATCATCAATGAGCTGATTAAATACCACTACGGTGTAAACAATCCCGGGTTATTAGTTCCCCGATTTTATGCCAATACCAAATACGCCAACGATGCACCTCTGAACATTAATATTGCCGGCATGAATACATTTAGCAGCAAAGGTGTGTATTCGTTTGTGGCATGCCCCATCAATGCGTGTAGCGATGAAACGTATTCCAATTACGAAGCGGTTGCATTAACACTGGATTCGGCAACGGGAAAAGCCCTGCGTATAGCCGATATTATTGAACCCCAGCTGCTCGACAGCTTTGAAGCATTTGTTCTTGTAATTGCCCAGCGATACGCCATACGCAATATGCCCACCGGCTACATCACATCCCTGTCGCCTATCGATGTGCGTTCATCCAATCAGTTAAGTAATCCGGTAAATGTGCTTAGCTACCACAAAGGACTGCAACCGCAGTTTTATGTGCGCAATAATTTTATTATGCTGTACAATTATGCCAGCAACACCGATTATCCGTATAAGGCTGTGGAAGTAGCGTTGCCATTAAATTTGGCTTCGTATTTTTTACGTAAGCGGTACCGCGAAGTTTTTTTGCCTTAATCCTCTTTCATCGCATCCCAGTATTCCTTGCCGTAGCGTACCAGTATTTCTGAACCTGCTTGTATATTTCGTGTGGCTTTAATATAGGGCTTGCCTTTTATCACTTCGTACACGCAGTTGTTGCGCAGTCCATTTACACGTCCAGGACCGGCAGCATCATTGGCATAACGCCCAAGTGCCCACAAAGTGTATTGCGCATCCACACAGTTTTTAGAGTTGATAAAAAAGTAATAGCCACCCTTACCTTTTTGTGCCTGATTGCGTGCCAGGCATTCTTTCCATGTCAGTTTTTCTCCTTCGTATTCGCACACCACCTCTCCTTTTTTAATGGCGTGAGTGGTATACAATCCCTTGCCCGATTTTGGCAGCTGTGATTTTTTAACTATAAGCATAAGCGGCCGCGAATATGCATAAAATATGTACAACTTAAGCGGGTCGTATTTGTGAATGTATACACAAAGCCATTCATTTGAAGCATGCAAATTGTATCATACAATGTAAACGGCATACGCTCGGCAATGGGCAAAGGCCTTCTCAACTGGATGGAAAGCCGCAAGGCCGATGTGTACTGTTTTCAGGAAACTAAGGCCAGTCGCGAACAGGTTGATTTAACTCCTTTCGAACTGTTTGGCTACAAAAGCTACTGGGTAAGTGCCGAAAAAAAAGGATACAGCGGTGTAGCTATTTTCAGCAAACAGGAACCCCAGCATATTCAGTTCGGTTTTGGTGTGCCCGAATACGATACCGAAGGGCGGTGGGTGAGCGCTGATTTTGGCGACCTCACCATTGCCAGTGTGTACATACCTTCGGGCAGCAGTGGCGAATTAAGGCAAGACTATAAAATGGAGTGGCTCCGGTTTTTTTCAGACTACATTAGCGAATTGAAGCAGAAAAAGAAACAACTCATCATTTGCGGTGATTACAATATTTGCCACCGTCCTCTTGATATACACGACCCCGTGGGCAATAAAAACAGTTCAGGATTTTTGCCCGAAGAGCGCGAGTGGATGAGCCAATTTATAGACAGCGGTTTTACCGATACGTTTCGTCATGTCAAAGGTGACTTGCCGCATCAATACAGCTGGTGGACATTTCGTGCCGGTGCCCGTGGCAAAAACAAAGGCTGGCGCATTGATTATTGCATGACAACTGAAAACCTGACTCAGCGCATTTCAGATGCCGGTATCGAACCCGGTGTGATGCACAGCGACCACTGCCCTGTGTGGGTTGAGGTGAAATAATGCGTTTTTAAATAGGATTGCTGCTAATGACAATAGTGTTGCCGCTGCGCGAAGTAAAATACTGCTTCAGCGGAATGCGTGCCGGACCTGTTTGCACAATGCCGCTCGAGGCTTCAAACCTGGAAGCGCAACAAGCTGTAAAGTTAGGTTTGTATTGCCCGCAGCGAAACTGAATGCGCGAACTATCGACCGATACAAATGCACAGGCATCAGTTGGATTAAACGAACACGTGCGGTCGAAAGCCACAAAACGGTCGTCAAGTGTATGGTATACAATTATGCCTTTATTGCCCTCAGACAAGTAAGCATAGCCCTGTAAATTATTGAGGTCCGAATACTGCGGGAACGATAAGTTGATGCTGACAAACACCTGAACGGGCGGAAAAAAATCAGCGGTTTGCTCCTGCGTGTTGTCTTTTTTGCATGCCAGCATCACAAGCAGCATATACACATACAGTACTTTATTTCTCATACGTATAAAACCCTTTTCCCGTTTTGCGCCCGTGATGTCCGGCATCTACCTTTTGCTGCTGTATGCGGCTGGGACGAAATTTTCCATCCTGATGAAACAGGTTGTACATTGATGACGTAACTGAAAAGTTGGTATCTACGCCTATTAAATCCATTAGCCTGAACGGACCCATTTTGAATCCCGAATTTTCCATCAGTGTATCGATGGCCTGCACATCGGAAACGCCTTCTTCCAGTATTTTCAACGCTTCTACATAGTAGTGGCGGGCTACCCTATTTACAATAAAACCCGGTGCATCGGCCGCCTGAACACATGTTTTGCCTAGCGAAGCAATAAACGTGGTGCAGTAATCGGCTATGGCTTTATCGGTTTCGGCACCCGAAATGATTTCAACCAGCTTCATTACCGGTGCAGGATTAAAAAAGTGAATCCCAAGAAAACGACCGGGCTGTGGTACTGCAGCTGCAATTTGTGTAACAGGTATTGACGAGGTGTTGGTAGCCAAAATGGTATCAGATGAATTAATAGCGGCTACAGTTTTGAAAAACTCCTGTTTGATAGGCAGCTTTTCAACAATGGCTTCAATCACCAAATCGCACACCAGGTCGTTTGCCTGAGTGGTGTAGTTAACATTGGCTGCACTTTTTGCTGCCTGCTCCTGCGTCAGTTTGCCTTTGGCTACCAGAGCCTGCCATGTTTTTTCAAGACCGGTTTGGGCCTTTTGTAGCATGTCAACATTTACATCGTAAAGCAGTGTGCGGTATCCGGCCTGTGCGGTTATCTGGGCTATTCCGGCTCCCATGGTACCCGCTCCGGCCACGGCTATGGTTTTTATGGCTTTAGTCATGCCACAAAAGTAATCTGTTCGGTCAACAATTCGTACCCTTGCTGTGTTGTATATGCAGTTTTACCAATTTGAGCTAAAACGCTACCTTTGCACCGTATTTAAATTTCACACACATATGATTACTGTAACTGAAAAAGCAAAAAAACGTATACATGACCTGCGCTCAGAGAGCAACTACAACGATGATTTTTTTCTGCGTGTGGGGGTTGAAAGCGGTGGATGCTCCGGACTTTCCTACAAACTGGATTTTGACAATCAGGTGAAAGATGGCGATGAGGTAATAGACTTTGACGGGGTACGCGTAGTAACCGACAAACGCAGCGTGCTTTACCTGTTTGGCACCGAACTCGACTTTACCGATGGGCTTAATGGCAAAGGATTTACCTTTAACAATCCCAACGCTTCACGCACGTGCAGCTGTGGCGAGAGTTTTGCCGTATAACTCAAAAAATCAGCGAAAACTTTGATTTTGAATTGCAACTCCTATATTTGCAGTCCTTTTTAAAAATACATATCCGATAAATCACTTAGTATGGCAAACCATAAGTCAGCAGAAAAACGTATACGCAACAGCGCTACGAAACGTTTAAGAAACCGCTACCAGGCTAAAACCGTTAGAACAGCCAGCAAAACCCTTAGAGCTACTACAGACAAAAAAGAAGCTGAAGACATGCTGAAAAAAGTTTCTTCGATGCTGGACAAGCTGGCCAAGAAAAACGTGATTCACAAAAACAAAGCAGCCAATCAAAAATCGAAACTAGCCAAGGTAGTGAGCAAAATTGGTAAGCCTGCCGAAAAAGTTGAAAAGGCACCTCGCAAAACTGCTGCCAAGAAAACAGCCGCTAAAAAATCAACCAAGAAATAATCCCGATTGTTTACATATACATTATCCCGGAACGACCTTCCGGGATTTTTTTTGCTCCGGCATTGCTTTTTGCTTACGTCTTCAGCGCCTGCATAAGCAAGTGTTTGTATTCATCGCGTGTAATTTCAACGCAGCCCATACTGCCCAAATGTTCGGTGTAATACTGCGTATCCAGCAATTCAAAGCCGTGCCGGTTCATCCAGTTGACCAATGCTACCAGGGCCACCTTGCCTGCATCGCGCTGCACATGAAACATCGATTCGCCAAAAAACGCACGGCCCAGCGCCACGCCATACAACCCTCCGGCTAAATTGCCCTGCATGTCTCGGGTTTCAAAACTGTAGGCATAGCCCATGCGGTGCAGTTCGGTGTAGGCGGCTATTATGTCTTCCGATATCCACGTAGTGCTGCGTTGGGCACAGTGCCGCATCACCTGTTCAAAGTCTGTATTGATGGTTACTTCGTACTTGCCCGAACGCAACACCTGCTGCAGCGATTTCGAAATGTTTAGCCCATCGAGTGGAATAATGCCGCGCACCTCGGGTTCGTACCACCCTATTTCGTTGTTGTTATCGGGGTCGGCCATGGGGAAAACCCCAATGCTGTATGCGAATAAAAGCGCTTCGGGCGTGAGCACGTCACTCATGGCTACACTTCCAGTATATTTTTGTTGGATGGTGCATTCAGCATGCTGCGCTCCAGTTCGCTGTACACCGATTTGATGCGGAAAAAGGTATCGTCTCCGGCATGTACCTTACGCAGGCTGCCTTCGCTTTCCAGTTTATGAATGACAAATGCCACCGTGTAAGTTGAAATGTCGCTGGCGGGTAAATAACACAGCGTACCTTCTACCGCGGTAGTAGCCACTAAATGCGATTCCTGCATGTCATCGAGCAGGTTTTTTAATAACCCTGCTTTTATGTCGAGCTTGCTGCTCATTTCGGCTATATCGGGGGCCGGTTTTGCCTGACTAAACTTCAGGCACACATAACGCAGTATGTAAATGCTGTACAACATGCGCATTTTGTGACTCAGCAGCTGTTTCTCATCATCCATGTCGAAGTTGGTTACATTCTGCACCGAATACGCTATTTCAGCACCTATCAGCACAATCATCCAGCTAAACTGCAGCCAGGTAATGAACAACGGAATAGATGCAAAACTTCCGTAAATGGCATTGTAGCGCGACACTCCCACCTGAAACTCGATGTA
Source organism: Bacteroidota bacterium (assembly GCA_046309355.1). GTDB lineage: Bacteria > Bacteroidota > Bacteroidia > UKL13-3 > UKL13-3 > CAYSBE01. The sequence goes on along the minus strand of JBKCPL010000069.1, from coordinate 58,776 downwards.
GGCCCACTGAAACAACTGAAACACCACACCGGCTACAATGCTGGCATACCACGCTGCCTTTGGTTTTACACGCGTGTTGGGCATTACGATGTAGAGCATAAAAAACAGCACTGCCGTGGTGAAATACGGCAACAGGTTGATGAAAAAAACCACTGCTTTGGAAACAACAGGACCAAACAGCAGCAGCTGCCGCGCAAACGATTGTATTTGTGTAGCGATAAATACGTTGACCACACCCGTAAGGGCTATAAATACCGGAGCCAGCATCATAATACTGAGGTAATCGGTAAACTTGCGTGCCCATGTGCGCGAGGTTTTTACGTACCAGATTGAATTGAACGTGTCTTCAATGCTGCTAAGCACCTGAATAACCGACCACAGCAACAAAATAAAACCGAAGCCGGCAATCACTTCGCCTTTTGTGCTGGTTAGTATGTTATGAACGTAGTCTATCAGGTTTTCGAGTATGACGGGCTGACCGGCAAATGCCTGTTCGAGCTGATCAGTCAGGTAGGCCTCCAGGCCAAAACCGTGCGCTATACCAAATATCATGGCAATGACAGGAACAATGGAAAGCAGCGAATACAGCGTGAGTGACGTGGCCCTCAATTCGAGCTGCTTGGTGCTGAAATCGCGAACCGACATCAGTACAATGCGTGCCAGCTTGATACCGCCCCGCTGCCAGCGGGGAAACTTATCGAGCCGGACGTACCAGATGTCTTTGCTGAAAAATTCCTTTATATTTTTGAATGTCATTGAAGGTAACCTTATAGGAGCAAACTTATTTCCTGATATAAAATTACAGAACCTACCGATAAAACCAATAGCAAAACTACTTTTCTAAACGTGGCTTCGGGTATGCGTTCCAGCCATTTTTTCCCGATGTAGCTTCCCACATAGGAAATAACCATGAGGTAAGGCAGCATCCACAGCAGGTCGCGGGTGAAATAATTATGCTGAACATACACTATGCTGCGGCTTACGTCAATACCCAGATCAATGGCTGCCGATGTGGCCACAAATACGCTTTTGGGCAATGCAAATGCCGCCATGCTAATGCCTCGAATGGCTCCGCCTGTTCCGCAAAATCCGGCAATAAGACCAGCCAGACCACCGCTGATGACTGCACTGCCCTGTGTGGCCTTCAGTTTTAGGTTGTCGTAATACAAAAGTACAATGCTGAACAGTACCAGAAAAATGCCCAATGCCAGTTGAGCAAACTCCAGCTTTACCTGTGTGGTGAAGTATGCACCGGCCAACACCAGCAATACACCCGGCACACCGTAAAAATACATCAGGCGGTAATTTATGTGTTTGCCGAACAACAGTAGTTTGCTGATATTGCTAAACACATGCAGCAACGAGGTGATGCCAAGCACCAGCTGAAACGAGTAAAAAAACTGAGCCACCGGTACAAAAAATACGGATGAGCCAAAACCGCCCAGGGTTCCCAAAATTTCGCAAATCAATGCGGCCAGAAAAAACAGAATAGTGGTGAGCAAATCTTTTTGGAATAAAACTCAAATTTACGGCAAACAGCGCAAGATGCCAATTAAGATACAGCTGCTCATTTCATGCGTAGAGCAGTATGTTGTTGTGAGGCATATAACACACCCCAGCAACTATGTGTAAAGCTTCGCTTCCTTAAATCGGGTGGCGTAACACGAACGAGCGAGCAGACAGCTTACGCAGCAGGTTCGTCTGTCGGTTGAGGTGCCGGTATGGGTGCAGTTTCCGACACCTTTTTTACGCGAATGGCGCTTATGCCTTTGGGGCCTTTTTCAGTTTCAAATACTACGTGGTCGTTTTCTTTTACCACACCATCAATGCTGTTTATGTGCACGAAAATGCTTTCTTGTGAAACAGCATCTTTAATAAAACCATAACCCTTATCGTGGTTGAAATGAGCAATTTTACCCGTACGTAATGAATCAGCTGGGTCAGCCACCTGACGTGTTACCGAAATGCGAATATCATCGGCAATAAATACTTTTTTCTTCTTAGGATCGGGCATTGTAGTTGTAATGTTTCCATTCTCATCTACATAAGCCATCATGTCTTCCAGTGATTTCCCTTTTAGAGAATTGGCCTTACGCTCTTCTTTCTTCTGGGCTTTGTCTTGTCTTTTCTTTAAGCGTTTTTTCTCTTTTTCTTTTTTGCTGAAGGTTTCCTGCGATTTACTCATACGTGTTATTAAAGGGGTTAATGAATATGAAAGCTTGAATTAGTAATAACACTTTTGCCGTGCATTAAGTAAAGGCAACCAATCATGCGACAAAGGTACGCTTTATTATGGATGAATATGCACGAAATATAAAACGCGCCCCATTCGGCAAGTAGTTTTTCAGCACTTACGCCTGAACTTGCCGCGGGTGTCTTAGTCGTAACGTGGGTGTTCAGGTGTAGATGTCCAGTGTAAACACGAACAACTTTTTACTAAAGTTACCCTTAAGCGAAACGTAAAGATTGATTTACCTGTATATCACAGAAGCTGTGCGCTTCGAAATTGAGGGGTGCCAGCTTTGCGTCTTTTTCTTACCCCTCGTACCCCAAATTAGGCGATAGCCATTTTTCAATATACTCCACCGATTGGCCTTTGCGCTTGGCGTATTCTTCTACCTGATCTTTGTTGATTTTTCCTAAACCAAAATACTTGCTTTCGGGGTGGGCAAAGTAGTAGCCGCTTACACTGGCTGCAGGATACATAGCAAAATTTTCGGTCAGGTGTATGTGCGCATGTTCTTCTGCTTGAAGTAAATTAAATAACGTGCGTTTTTCGGTATGGTCTGGACAGGCCGGGTAGCCCGGTGCGGGACGAATGCCTTGGTATTCTTCTTTAATCAGGTCATCGTTGCTTAGGTTCTCTGAAGATGCATAGCCCCAGAATTCTTTGCGCACACGCTCGTGCATGCGCTCGGCAAATGCTTCGGCCAATCTATCGGCAATGGCTTTGATCATGATGCTGTGGTAATCGTCATGGTCTTTTTCGTAGGCCTCCACCAGTTTTTCTATACCTATACCGGCTGTTACGGCAAAGCCACCCATGTAGTCGGTTGTACCTGTTTCTATTGGTGCCACAAAATCGGCCAGGCAGTGGTAGGTTTGTCCTTCGGCTTTTTCGCTTTGCTGACGCAGGAAGTGAAAAGTGGTTTCGCCCTTTTCGGTTTTCAATACCACATCATCGCCTGTACTGTTGGCCGGCCAGAAACCAATTACGGCTTTGGCTTGCAATAGTTTTTCGTTGATTACTTTATCAAGTAAGGCATTGGCATCGGCAAATAATTTTTGGGCTTCTTTGCCTACAATCGGATCTTCCAGAATTTTTGGATAACGGCCTGCGAGTTCCCATGTCATAAAGAAAGGAGTCCAGTCGATATAGTTCCGTAGCTCCTCGAGCGGATAATTATCAAACACCTTTACTCCGGTAAACGTGGGTGCTACAGTATTTTCTGTTCTCACTACCGTGCGGGTGCTTCGTGCTTTTTCCAGCGATACAAAATTCTTTTCGCGTTTGCGGTTTTTGTATTCTTCCCGGAAACGTTCATAGTCGGCTTTGATGTCGGTGTGAAAGGTTTGCGCATTTTGTTTATTAATCAGGTTTTGCACTACCGGCACACTTTTGCTGGCATCAATTACATGCACCACCGAACCGCTGTAGTGCGGGTCAATTTTTACGGCTGTGTGTACACGCGAAGTAGTGGCACCACCAATGAGTAACGGTGTTTTCATACCCAGGCGTTCCATTTCTTTGGCCACGTGCACCATTTCATCCAGGCTGGGTGTAATCAAGCCACTCAGGCCAATCACATCGGCATTGATTTCTTTGGCTTTGGCTAAGATTTTATCGGCAGGTACCATCACACCCATATCTACAATATCAAAATTGTTGCAAGCCATAACTACGCCTACAATGTTTTTACCAATATCGTGTACATCGCCTTTTACGGTAGCCAGTAGAATTGTTCCCTGGCTGTTTGACATATTGCCGCTTTTGCGTTTTTCTTCTTCCATGTATGGCATGAGGTAAGCCACAGCTTTTTTCATTACGCGTGCGCTTTTTACCACTTGCGGTAAAAACATTTTTCCCTGTCCAAACAAATCGCCAACAATGTTCATACCGGCCATCAGCGGACCTTCTATTACATCCAGTGGTTTGGGATATTTGGCACGGGCTTCTTCGGTATCCACATCGATGTAATCGATAATACCTTTTACCAGTGCATGGCTCAGACGTTCTTCTACCGGAGCATTTCGCCACGCTTCATCCACCACTTTTTCTTTGCCTTTGCCTTTCACTTTTTCAGCATACTCCAGCAGGCGTTCGGTAGCATCGTCTTTTCGGTCGAGCAATACATCTTCTACATACTCGAGCAGTTCTTTGTCAATTTGGTCATACACTTCGAGCTGGCTAGGGTTTACAATACCCATGTCCATGCCGTGTTTTATTCCATGATATAGAAATGCGGAGTGCATGGCTTCGCGAACCTTGTCGTTTCCGCGAAACGAAAACGAGACGTTGGAAACACCACCACTTATTTTTGCACCGGGCAGGTTTTCTTTAATCCATTTAGTGGCATTGAAAAAGTCGAGCGCATTTTTGCGGTGCTCCTCCATACCGGTAGCTACGGGAAAAATATTGGGGTCGAAAATGATATCACCCGCAGGGAAATGTACTTTTTCAGTGAGAATGCGGTAAGCACGTTCGGCAATTTCAATTCTGCGTTGGTAGGTATCGGCTTGTCCTTTTTCGTCAAACAGCATCACAATTACCGCAGCACCGTAGCGCTTAATTTTTTTAGCCTGATAGATGAATTCTTCTTCACCGCCTTTCAGCGAAATGGAGTTGACCACGCATTTCCCCTGTACACATTTTAGGCCTGCTTCGATGATTTCCCATTTCGATGAATCAATCATAATGGGAACACGTGCAATATCGGGTTCGGAGGCGATGAGATTGAGGAACCGCACCATGGCTTCTACACCGTCAATCATGCCTTCATCCATGTTTACATCTATTACCTGCGCTCCACCCTGCACCTGTTCTTTGGCAATTTCGAGGGCGTCTTCAAACTGGCCTTCTTTAATCAGGCGCAGAAATTTTTTTGAGCCGGTAACATTGGTACGTTCGCCAACATTTATAAAATTGGAGCCTTCATAAATAACGAGGGGTTCTAGGCCCGAAAGGCGTAACGTATAATCTTTGTTTTGCGTCATGTTTGTATAAAAAGCAGCGCAAAATAAAGGTTTTTGGGCAACACCCTTCGGAAAAAATCAGATGGTGAGGCATACGATAAAAGAAACTGTAAGTTATTTATACGTAAAAATATACCGATGGCCACATTCTGGTTAAGCATAAAAGCAACAGCACATAGGGTTCACTAAAGAAAAACAAAACTACATGCAGAATGGAAAAGCCGCGATGGGAGGTACTTATACACCCGACTGCGAACTAGAGGTAGCTCGTTTCAATTCAGCAATCAATTCCGGGTTTTTTTCAAATGCATTGCCCACCACCACCACATCGGCACCGGCTAAGCAGGCCTGTCTGATGTGATCGGGATGTTTCATACCACCACCTACAAAAACGGGCACATTCACCTGTTTACTCACCGCCTCTATGATGGTAGGCGGAATGGGATTATCTGCACCGCTACCGGCATCCATATAAATGCATTGCAGCCCTAGCAATTCGCCAGCCAGTGCAGTGGTAGCAGCTATAGCAGGCTTATCAGCGGGTATGGGCAGCGTATTGCTCATATACGATACAGAAGTAGACCGGCCACCGTCAATGAGCATGTATCCGGTAGGTATCACTTCTATACCGCTCTTTTTTATGTGAGGGGCAGCAATAACATGTTTGCCAATGAGCAAATCCGCGTTGCGACCCGAGATGAGTGATAGCAATAGAATTCCATCGGCCTTACTGCTTACCTGCATGACACTGCCCGGAAAAAGCAATACCGGAATAGATGTATGTTCTTTTATAATGGCTACACACTCTTCAAAAAATCCATTGGTAATCAGACTACCGCCAACCAGTATCAAATCTACACCGGCCTTATTGCTGATGGTGCATGTGTGAGCCAGCAAAGCCGTATCACTCATGCTATCGGGATCAATCAATACAGCCAGCAGCTTTTCGCCACGTGCTTTTTTTTCGGTTATGCTTGTATATACAGTATTCTTCAAAACGCGTTTGTATGATAAAAAGGACAATGTACTGATTTAGAAACCATTCTTAAACAAAGTAAACCCTAGGCAAATAAACGACTTTTTGTGAATAATTTATGTTATACACAGGTTAAGTGCCACCAAAATCGGGAGTAAGTTATGTGGACGAATACCGGCTGTGGAAAATGAAAATTGAATCATGTGGTTTGCAAGTAGACTTTTGGATGAAAACTCCCTAAAAAAAAGTAAACATAAATTTTACATTACCATAACCATTAAAATCGCTTCGCAAGTATGAGCAGCAAAAACAAAAAAGCAGAACCCAGGGGCCTGGAAATTGAGCGCTTCTTCACCAAAGAAGGAGTAAGTCCGTACGATCAGTTTGTGTACGATTACCGAACATCAGTAATCAAGAACCCGAACGGAACAAAAGTATTTGAAATGAACAACGTGGAAGTTCCAAAACAATGGAGTCAGGTAGCCACGGATGTTCTGGCACAAAAATATTTCCGCAAAGCCGGAGTACCCCAGCCCGATGGTTCGGATGGAAGTGAAACATCTATTAAACAAGTTGCACACCGTATGGCCGACTGCTGGAGACAGTGGGGCGAGCAATATGGTTACTTCAATACAAGCGAAGATGCTCAGCGCTTTTATGAAGAAATGGTGTTTATGATCATTGGCCAGTATGCTGCTCCAAACTCGCCACAATGGTTTAACACCGGACTTGCAACGGCTTATGGTATTAAAGGAAAACCCCAGGGACATTATTATGTAGATCCGATTACAGGCAAACTCGAAAAATCAACTTCTGCTTACGAGCGCCCGCAGCCACATGCCTGCTTTATACTATCAGTAGATGACGATTTGGTAAACGAAGGCGGTATTATGGACCTTTGGGTTCGCGAAGCACGTATCTTTAAATACGGTTCAGGTGTGGGAACCAACTTCTCACGCATACGCGGTGCCGGAGAAAAACTCTCGGGCGGAGGAACATCTTCCGGTTTGATGAGTTTCCTGAAAATAGGCGACCGTGCTGCCGGTGCCATTAAATCAGGCGGAACAACCAGGCGTGCGGCTAAAATGGTATGCCTTGACCTGGATCACCCCGAAGCCATTGAATTTATAAACTGGAAGAAAAACGAAGAGAAAAAAGTGGCTGCCTTAATTGCTGCCGGCTATGCCAGCGACTACGAAGGTGAAGCATACGCAACCGTTTCGGGCCAAAACTCCAATAACTCGGTGCGCATACCGAACGACTTTTTTAAAGCCCTAGAAGAAGGACGCGACTGGGAACTGAAAGGACGCGCCAAAGGCAATGTGATGAAATCTATTCCGTCAAAAGAAATATGGGATATGATTGGTGATGCCGCTTGGGCATGTGCTGATCCGGGTGTGCAATACGATACCACCATCAACGAGTGGCATACGTGCCCCGAAGGTGGCCGCATCAATGCATCCAACCCATGCTCGGAATACATGTTCTTAGACAATACAGCTTGTAACCTGGCTTCGCTGAATTTGATGAAGTTTTTCAACGAAGAAGCCTGCACGTTTGATGTAAAAGCCATTGAGCACGCATCGCGCCTGTGGACTATCGTATTGGAAATTTCGGTATTGATGGCACAATTCCCTTCTAAAGAAGTTGCTCAGCTATCTTACGAATACCGCACATTAGGTTTAGGATATGCCAACTTGGGTACAGCGCTCATGGTATCAGGCATTCCTTACGATTCGCCAAAAGCATTTGCCATTTGCGGAGCCATTACTGCTATACTCACCGGAACTGCTTACCGCACCTCGGCCGAAATGGCTGAGCACTTGGGAGCGTTTCCTAAATACAACGATAACAGAGAGCACATGATGCGAGTGATGCGCAATCACCGCTACGCAGCATACAATACCAGTGCCGACACCTACGAAGGACTTTCCATTAAGCCTGTAGGAATTGATCCTAAATACTGCCCCGATTACCTGCTAAGTGCTGCGTGCACAGCTTGGGATGAGGCTGTTCAACTGGGTGAAAAATTCGGCTACCGCAATGCGCAAACCACTGTAATTGCTCCAACCGGAACTATCGGTTTGGTTATGGATTGCGACACCACAGGCATTGAGCCTGACTTTGCATTGGTTAAATTCAAAAAATTATCGGGTGGCGGGTATTTCAAAATCATTAATCAATCGGTGCCTGCGGCACTTAAAAACTTAGGCTACAGCCCTGAGCAAATTGATGCCATCATTAAACATGCAACCGGACACGCCACATTGAACGGTGCTCCGCACATCAATCCTGAAACACTGAAATTCCGAGGATTTACAGATGAGGAAATTGCCAAAGTAGAAGCGGCCGTAAGCGGAAGTTTTGAAATCAGCTTTGCCTTCAACTCGTGGACACTGGGCGAAGCTTGCCTGCAGCGCCTGGGCTTCACCGCTGAAGAGTATGGCGACTACAACTTTAATCTGCTGCGCAAACTTGGATTTACCAAAAAAGAAATAGAAGAAGCCAACGATTATGTGTGCGGAACCATGACGGTAGAAGGTGCTCCTTACCTGAAAGAAGAACATCTGCCTGTGTTTGATTGCGCCAACAAGTGTGGCAACAAAGGTGAGCGTTACATTGCTGCATCAGGTCACATACGTATGATGGCCGCTGCACAACCTTTCCTTTCAGGAGCTATTTCAAAAACCATTAACCTGCCGAATGAGGCCAGCGTAGATGATATAAAAGACTGCTACTACCTTAGCTGGACACTGGGCTTGAAAGCCAATGCGCTCTATCGTGACGGCTGTAAACTGTCGCAGCCACTCAGCAACAAGTCGGATGTAAAAGATGAGGACGATGTGCACGAAGCCGTAGAAGAAGTACTGGGAGCAGATGCGAACAAACCGGTAGGCGAACTCTCGCCCGAGCAAGTACTGGAAGCAGCCACCGCTATACTGAACAAAACACACGACACAGCATTTAAACACAAACTGGCCGGTGTGGTAGCACGCAAAGCACTTCCGGGCAAGCGTGGCGGATTTACCCAAAAAGCCACCGTGGGCGGACAAACCATTTTCGTGCGTACCGGTGAATACGAAGACGGAACATTGGGAGAAATATTTGTTGACTTGCACAAAGAAGGTGCTACGCTTCGCTCATTGATGAACTGTTTCTCTATTGCAGTTTCACTCGGGCTACAATATGGTGTGCCACTCGAAGAGTATGTAGATAAATTTACCTTTACCCGTTTTGAACCGGCTGGTATGGTTGCAGGGCACGACAATATAAAAAGTGCTACATCCATTATTGACTACATGTTCCGTATGCTGGGATTTGAGTACTTAGGACGTGAAGACTTTTTACAGGTGCCTCCAACTGAGCATCAAAAAATGCAACTGGCCGTAAATAAACCACACCAAACAGTTGCTACTCGTTCTGTTGCATCGGTTAATCCCATATTGAATGAAAGTGTGGCACCCGCTCCAATTGGTTTTATGAAACCTGCAGCATCGCCACAAGCAGCGGCATCGGTAACTCCGGTAGCTGATGCTACACCGGTTGACCAAACTCAGGCGTACATTAAGAGTATGGGCGACAGCCCCGCCTGCCCCAGCTGCGGTAGCTTAACCATACGCAGCGGTGCATGCTACAAGTGCATGAACTGCGGAACGCAGACGGGTTGTTCATAATCTTTGGCGGCTTCGGCTACGCTCAGCCGCCAAAGCAAACGTATTTGATAGTAAGTACTAACCTTGTTATCGTACTCTTATCAAATAACTAAGCCACGTATTTCCCTCCGCACGTGGGGAGGACATTTAACTATAACATACAAAATCCCTCATCGTTAACACGGTGGGGGATTTTTGTTATGAATAGAATATCAGATATTGCGCGCTTTAATTTAAATACTATCCATTACACTGTGCGCTCATTTATTTACACCCTCCTGTTTATTGCAAACATTCAAGCATTTGCCCAAACCACTCCCTATACCAACGGAGAAGTAAGAACCATCGCCAATTATGGTGATACCGTATTCGTAGGTGGAAGTTTTAGTAAGGTATATTCCTACGAACAATCATCTGAAAGAATTGCCTATTTCGACACACTAAACGGGCAACATATTGCTGCAAAACTCCGCACCAATGGCGATATCCGCAAAATTATTCGCGATGAAAACGGTACAGGTTTTTATATAGCCGGAACATTTACCACCGTTGGTGATTCTATCCGCTCGGGTGTGGCACATATTGATGCTACCGGAAATGTAACTGCACGATTACGTGGATGGCGCAAGGAAGTTCCTAACTTTAACGATTTGGCTTTGCACGGTGATAGTCTGTTTGCAGCCGGTTCCAACCTCTTTAATGTTTACCCTACAAACTCCACATCTAATACTTACCTGAGAGGCATTTCCACACTTACGGGTACAAACGATAACAGCAATTTACCCGAAGTAAACGGCACTATAGATTACATGGTGACAGATGCCATGGGTGCACGTTATATATGTGGTAGTTTTACCCGCGTGGGCAATCAGCCCCGCAGGATGGTAGCAAAAATTGATAGCCTGGGCAATGTGCTTCCATGGGAACCAACTATTACAGGTGTTGTAGTAACCACCATGATGCTGCGCGGAAACAGAATTATACTGGCAGGAAGATTTGAATTTGTAAATGGACAGTTTCGCAATTCGATTGCTGAGGTAGATACCGCAAGCGGAAAAACCACTACCGCATTGAACATAGTTGCCAACCGAGCTGGCCTTTTGTGTAGCATCAATTCGATTGATCGCTGGCAAAATACGCTGGTGTTGGCGGGTGACTTTACGCATATTGGCGATTCGGCACGTTTGCGTGTGGCTGTAATAGATACCTTAACCTGGAGAGCAACCTCGCGCATTATCGATGTGGATCCAGCGGCAGTTAAAATCATTGTAAGTGGCAATCAGTTGTTCATTGGCGGTGCGAGCACGGTAAATGGCATTAGCCGATCAGCTATTGCTAGTATAAATCTGGCAACCGGAGTGTTGAGCGCACTTACTATTTCACCTAGTGCTTTGTCGGGGATATCCTTTGTTACATATGATATGTTATTAAACGGCACTACACTTTATGTAGGTGGATTGACCATTCCCATTAATGGGTTGGTTACCAATGCCTGTGGAGTGGTAGCCATAAACACGGGAACAGGATCTATCATCACTCAGTTTACTGTACCACGCGACCAGGTTGTTTATAGGCTTGCTTTGCATCAGGGTTTGTTATACGCGAGTGGAAACTTCACTGCCATGAATACCAATCCACGCAGCGGCCTGGCATCTATTAACGTTTCAAACAATACACTTACGGGCTCTTTTGTAACGAATACACTATTAAATGAAACTGTATTGGGCGGTTCAGGTAATCGCATATTAATCAGTGCAACTAGTACAGAAGAATTTGTTCGGTTTAATAACAACCAAACCGTAACCGGATTGCTGGTATACCACACCACCAGCGATTCGATGTTTACTTTTAACCATCAGGTATTTGGTCAGGTCAGGACCTTGCTCATTTCAAATGATACATTGTATATGGGTGGTGCATTTACTATTTATGGCAGAAACCGTGGTGCAGATTCTACCCGCAACAATTTTGCAGCTGTTCGCCTGAGCAATTACGATGTATTATCGCCCATGCTCACCGGAGTTTCTGGTATTGTGAATACACTCGTTAAATGGAACAATTCCATCATTTTTGGCGGACAGTTCTCCTCACATCCAAGCGGACTTGTCGGGGTGGATATTGCCAGTTCTTCCCTTCAAACTTACATACGTCCGCATACGGGCACGGTGAATCAAATGTGTTTGGTAAATGGTCAGCTGCATTTGGCGGGCTCATTTACATTATCCGGAAATGCAATCGGACTAATCTCTACCTCTGCAAATACTTTTGGCAGCAATAGTACATGGAGCACGGATTATACTTCCTGTCAGTCGATACACTTTTATCGAAACAGGTTGTACACTTTTGGTACGTACTTACAAAACAACGAATCCCTGAAGCAGATTAGAACTTTTGCTGTAGCATCCAATCCTGCTATTGCTCCTTCTTTGCTTGTATCGCGCAGTATGGATGTGCCTACAGGTGATGTATTTTCATTTGAAGCGGCCGGCAACAGAATAATAGCCGCAGGGAGCTTTGCATTTGTGGGAAGTGAAATACCGGCACGCGGATTTTTAGCTTATCAACGCAGCACCGGAAAAGTGATCATGCAGAACCTGTCCTTGAGTACACATGGAGTAATCAATTCCTTTGCACGCTTTGGTCAAACCTTATACATTGGAGGTGGCTTTGACTCCATCAATGCACTCGCACGAGCAGGACTTGCCTCCGTAAATTTAACCACAGGTAACGTAAATTCATGGAACCCCGCAACTGTACCAATATGGGTAAATGCGTTGCTTGTTACCGATTCCAATTTATGGGTAGGCGGTTCGTTTAATACGATAGCTGGTCAAACGCGTAACGGACTCGCCATTTTTAATTTGCCGGCATTAACATTACGTAGCAGTGTAGTACAACTCAATGCAAATGCGCAGGTCGTTTTTATCAAATCGAATGCAAATCATGTATTTATTTGTGGAGGTATTGACTCGGTGGGTGGCACTTATATCCATCGTTTGGCTTCATTCAATCGTGCTACGTTGGCAGTGAATACAAACTGGAAACCTTACCTAAGCAATTCAATTGGTTCAGGCATCAGCCAAATGGAGGTTATCAATAACCATGTATACGTATTGCGGCCAAACTATCAGTTGCTCAAAATAAATTCAATAACAGGATTGCCTGATTCGATATGGAGCAGTCCAACTTTTAATTTAGAGTACAGAAGCATTTTGCCTTATCGCTCAGGTTTGCTATTGATGGGTAGTACGTCTTACTTAATTGATACGTTTCAAGGCAACCAGTCGCCCTTGATTTTATCATCAGGAGTACTCAATTCGTTTTCACCATTTGGCATACGGGTAAATACCGGAATTATTTATGGAGACAACCTGATTTGTGGCGGTTGGTTTATTAACGGTATCATGCGTACACATTTATCAGAATACAGTTTGGCAAACAATGAATTACTCCGGTTACAAACTTCGCGATTGAATATTTGTAAAGGGCGTTCGTTTACCATACAAGTTGCAGGAGCGGATATACTGCCTTCACGTGAATTCGCTATTCGATTAAACAGCACATTATTGGGATTAATTTCCATCCCATCCAACCCTTCGTTAACTATTGCATTGCCCACTAATTTCACTACGGGCACTTCATACCAGCTAACCCTTCAATCACAAAATAACAGATTAGAAGCTTCGCGAAACATAGTTGTGGGGGATGCTGCTTCAAAAGCCATTCAAACTTCTGGCACAACACAATTGTGTACCGGAAAAACCGTTTCCATCTTTTTTGCAGACTCAACAAATCGTACTACAGATACATACAGATGGTATAGAAATGATACGCTGATAACTGGTGCAACGCAATATCTTTTTCCGAACGTAAGCACCACTGGTATTTACAAAGCAATAGTTGAAACTCCTGCCAATTGTATCGATACCACATCCAATATAACCGTTACAAATACAGGGTTGTGTCAGGCACCAACCGTATCTGCACAATCGCTTAAATTTAAAAACATCACCCCTACAAGTGTGGTTCTATTTTGGAAAAACGGAAACGGTGCACGCAGAATTGTAATTGCAAAAGCTGATTCAGCTGTGAATGCATCTCCAACATATGGTGTATCATACAATGCCAGTTTTGAATTCGGTACTGGAGACAGTTTAGGGTTTAAAAACTATGTGGTATACAATGGAACAGGAAATGAAACATTGCTTATCGGAATAATTCCGGGCAAAACATATCATTTTGCTGTGATTGAATACAACGAAACAGGACAAGCCTCATCGTATCAATCCGGTCCGTATTTAACAGGAAGATTGACCATGCCGGTTGCACAGTACTACAATAAAACAACAGGAAATTTAAATGCCTTGGCAACCTGGGGAACCAATACCAATGGTAGCGGAATAGCACCGACAAATTTTACTACTCCGGCTATTTACTGGATACGAAATAACAACACACCAACCATTACAGCCAATTGGGAATTGGATTCCATATCCAGTGTTGTACGCATTGAAACAGGAGGGTTTCCGGGTACACCTATTCAATTCAACATACCGACAGGCATGCGTGTACAATGCGGAAACGTTTCAATAAATGGAAACCACATATTAAGCGTATCAGGCGAACTTAAAACACAATTTGTAGAAGGACTAGACACAAGTTTGTGCGTATGGAACGGCACAGCTACGCAAACAATTCCTGAATCGAAATTTGGAAGGCTAACCTTGTCGGGAGGTCAAAAATTAGCAAGCGGAAAAATTTGGGTAGCCGATACACTCAGACTTGGGGCTATCGTGCGCATGCAAAGCGATACATTCACGCTGGGCACACAATTCTTCCCTGTAGGGCCACTGGTATATACCAACGGATTTATAGATGGACCCATGAATCGATGGATTCGAAATATCTCGGCCACGGGCTCCAATGGTTTGTTGCCTACAGGTCGCGAGGCCAAATACATGCCCCTCCAATTTAATTTCACGTCCACACCTTCCGGAACCGGTAATGTGCTGATTACCGCACATGCTGTGGCAGCTGTGCCGGGCAATGGTGGTCTTCCCCGCTCAGAAAGCGGAGTGAACATAACTACGGCTGGTAGAAACGGTTATTGGCGTACTGCAAATACATTGAACCGCTCAGGTATCAGTTTTACTTTTATTGCCGGAGCAAACAATTACAATGGAATAAACAACCATTTGACCACGCGTTTAATTTTCCGTAACCCGGGTGGCAATTGGCAAACATTTGGAACAACAGGAGTAGTTGCCGGAAATGCAAATGCATTTACTATTACAAAAACCAATACAACATTGTTTGGCGAGTTTGCCATCGGTGCTGATAGCAATGCGAATCCTTTGCCTGTTGAGCTCATCAGTTTTACAGCAACGAAACAACCTGATTACTCGGTTTTATTAAAATGGCAAACAGCGAACGAAATTAACAATGCGTATTTTGAAATAGAACGGTCAACCGATGCGCATTCTTTTCATGCTGTAGCAAAAGTAAACGGTGCAGGTACACAATCCGTAAAGCAATCGTATCAATTTACAGATGACGCTTCAGCTGATTTGTTCACCACACATCAAACACTGTATTACCGCTTGAAACAGGTTGATGCAGACGGAACATATTCGAATAGCCATATAGTGAGCGTTTCATCAGATGACCATACAGCCCCGTGGAATGTTTATCCAAATCCGGCATCTACGTATGTAATTTTTGAAGGACTAAACGAAGAGGCGGTGATACATGATTTGCTTGGCCATGATTTGATGATCATTCAGCGAAACGGTGTTGCCGATATCCGTGCATTACCTGACGGAATATACCTTATACGTTCGGGTGCATTTACCCGTAAGCTGATAATAAGTAATCGGTGAGGCTTAGAAAAGATGTAATCAGGCTGAAGCCGGAGTAGCAGAAGTCTTTTCGTTATACATCGAGTGCATGAAAAAAATATGCGGCAGACTAATGCACGATAACACAATGAAGAATACTGACAGGTAATGTGTTTGTATAAACAAGGTGCCTATAAGAATGATGAGTGCACCGGCAATGCTGAACGGTGCTGATTTTTTCCATAATTGCGCGGAGTTCATGTGCAATTCGTGTGTGAGGTGTTTCCAGCCCAGCAGACTGTGCTGAAAAATAAAATAAACGGCAAAGGCCATGCCTACGGGCAATACACTAAGTATGCCTATACAGCCCAGTGTGATGCACATGGTGTACGAACGTTTAGCTATTGCCAGTGCCAATGCAGCTGCGGCCAGCACAACCTGCACAGCCAGCACTTCGGTGCTGTTGAAGTGAAGCAGCCATGATGAAATAGCAAGGCCGGGTATGTTGCTGAGGATGGACTGTGTTTCAAAAAAATGTGTAGCCAGTATGAGCAGCAACAAACTCGCACCCCATAAAAACGTAAGCGTATTTTGATGAAGTTGCCACTCTTTAAAATCCGTTTGCCCGAAGTGCCAGGCTGAAAAAACCAGAAACAGCACCAGAGCTAAATCAGGAAGTGCATACCAGAGAGCTCCGAATAGTGAAGCAACAAACAGGTACTTTGTAATAAACACGCTCAGTGCCTGAGTTGATTTTTGCTTGACTGAAGTGAGGTGATCAAGTGCGCCATGAGGCAAACCTATTGCCAAAAATCCTACACCCATAATAAGCCATGCCAGTTCATCCAAACGAACAGCGAATAACACAACCATAACTACAGCTGCAAATAACGATATAACAGACGTATAGCTGTATTTCATGTGCCGAAACGCATCAACAAGCGCATAGCGTAAAAACAGACCTATTGGAAGTTTGCTGAACAGAGCCACCTCATCACGCGGTGCAGATTGTTCACGAAGGAAATTGAGTACGCGAGGTGCGGGAACTTTACTGAATAAAATTTCGAAAATAGATTTACCTGTACCGGGTTCGCGTTCCAGTATAGAAAGCAACAAGCGGTCGTAATAGGCAAAACGCCTAGGTGGTGCTGTGCGTTCAACGGGCCGTTTGGCATTTAATGCAGCCGATATGCGCACGGCATCTTCGGCCATAGCATGAAAGGCATAACCCGTTGTTGATTTTATAAGACCTGCACGTGCACCTGTATGATGCCACATACTGCCCAAGTTTTCACTCAGTATAGGAGCATTGGTCATTGGAATAATTCCTTTTTCGGTACGTACTACGGTGTACTGAGTGCATAAAGTAGAAATGTAGTTTTCCAATACCGGAACTGATTCGTTTTCGTGAATCAATTCTTTGCCAAAACGTGTAAACTCGACCAATGCACGATTAGCAGCGAATGGTAGAACATACATAAACTGACACTGCTCGTTTTGTTCAATGCTAAAATCCATCAGCACGGCTGAATGAGTATCAAACACATCGCTGTTGGTTTGTATTTCCCATCCCCAAAACGATTGATAGAGGTGATTGGATGCAGGCTCAGTTGCATACTGCGGAGGTCGGCTGTCAAAAACAGCATATGCCTCAATAGTTTCATCGCCCAGCTGAATGCGGTAGGTGTGGCCGTTAATAATAGGAGTTTCGGTAAGGTGTATATGGTAGTGCTTGGCCTGAACAAGCTGCAGTACCCGCATAGCCTGTTCGTGAAGGTTTTTGCCCGACACGTGCCGGTAACCCAATGGCGAAATATGCTGATGCGTGCTGCCGCTGATTTTCAGATTTTGCCACGTATTATCTATAAGCTGCGATAAACCTAAGTTCTCGCATTCTTCATCTGTTGCCCAGAAGCAAAATGTTTTTTCTTTATTCGATGATGTATCGGGATCCACTATACCGATACGTTTGTTGCGAAGCTGGCCGCTTCTGTATAGCCTAAGCAGGAGTAAACTGTTGGCTGCACCCATGCCAATGAACAGGAAGTCGTACTCGGTATATTCACGGGTGTTCATGCCGATTGGTGTTTAGGAGTAATTGGTATTTAGGTTTAGTAGGGTTGTGATTTTATCAGTCATGCTTGACTGAAAATAGCATGCTACTACTGGTAGCGGTTTGAAAAAAAGTAGAGAGAAAAGAACGACCGAAGTGTAATTGTGGTGGTTAGTAAATAAAAAAGGGAAAGCTGTATGCTTTCCCTTTTCTAAATTTCTTTGATTAATCTTCAGCTTGTCTTGATAAGCTATAGATTACTAAGCCGAAGCCGATTTTGTTTACAGCATCAGCAATGTTGTACACGATGTCCATGGCATGCACAGCAGCCTCAGTATCGCTTACTAACTGCATTCCGAACAAGCCACCTGGAGTTCCCAGAATGTATCCCAAAGGATAGATAGCCCATCCAACAAGCACAAACCAAGCCAGTACACGAGTAGCTTTTGCTACTTGCGGACCTGCGTTTTGAGCAAGAGCAGCCACTTCACCAAACCAAATCAGGTACACGATGTAGAAATAAGCAATACCTGAAACTACACCCCAGAATACACTCTGATCTCTGTAGATGGTTTCACCGAAGTAACCGGTTACCAGCATCACCAGTGATGCAAAGATGAGTTTCCAAAGCAATCCCAATTTAGCACCTGCTTTTTTGGTAATCAGATAAAACTCCACGCACATCAGAGGTACAGTAAGAATCCAATCTACATACCTGAAGAAAGTGGGTGAATCACCTGTTTCGAGGTTGTAGCCTCTCATGTAGTAGTAGTGAACTGCAGCAATGAAAGTAATCAAACCTGAAACAAGAACTGAAGTTCTCCATTTTGCGCTGGTGTTGTTAAGCTCAAAAAAGAAGAAAACAGAGGCGGCCATCATGGCCATGGTTCCGATGAAGAACGTGAATGCAACATAGTTGTCGCTGGCAATTTTTAAGTGTTCCATTTGAATATTAATTAATTGTACCACTCACAACATGACCTTGTAGTATTGGTTCGCTGGAAGTGAAATTAAATTCCCACATATGTTGCAATTATTTGTAAATCAGTTAAATATAATTTTACAAAAATTACACATTAGAAATATTCTAAATTCGATAATTTAGTAAGTATTGATATATTTATTTTATTTATTGAATAAATAATACTATTTGGATTAAATGCAATTGCCTACGTGTTGACACTAATACCCTCAAAATCTGATTATTAAAATATTTTAATGCGGTGGCCGCAACTCAACTGTATGTAGAGGAAAACAACGTGCTTTTCGGGTATTAAGGGTAAGAAATGAATAGCTGCTTATGAAGCGGCTAACAACTGTTGTATTACGATTCGTGAGTCAATGTTTCCATCAACGTGCGAAACGCCATAAACTTTTCTCCGAACCGGGTACGCCCGTCTTGTTGCAAAGCAGGTGCAAATTCATCTCGGTATCGCTCGTAGTGTGCCATGTCTTGAGCTACGTATTGAACCACGTAAGTCACTCCGGTTTCATCGGGTTGGCGTGTCAGCATTTTACTGAATTCATACCGCATAAACATGCCGGTATTCATTACATCGTGCAGGTGAATGTTCTGCATCCAGTTTACCCAATCGTTTTCAATGCTTTCTTCAAGGTGTATGGTTACGTTGTAAATAATCATGTAGATATGTTTTAGTTAATGGTATCGCCACGGATTTTACGGACGCGCTTGCGCACTTCTGTTGTAAAAAAACTTCCGGGATAATCAGTTAGAAAACGTGTGTAGTAGTCAAGTGCTTTTGCCTGATCGTTCTTTTCTCGTTCATAGATGCTGGCCAAATCAAATAGGGCATTATCACCGTAAATACCGGTTCCGTGTTCCTTTAGTAATTGTTCGAGCAAAGCTACTGCACTGTCGGTTTGTTTTTTCCTGAGTTGTAAAACGGCTTTCTTATACAATACCGGACCTTCTAGTGTATGTCGTGGAAATGTGGTCACCAAGCTATCCAGCAACTTTTCAGCAGCGGCATACTGTTTTTGATACAGCAATAAATCGGCTCGGGCAAATAGCTTCAGTGGCTCTTCTACGCTATCTATTGTGTGGTCTTGTATGAGCAGCGAAAGTTCAATGGCATTATTGGAAATGAGTTGAGTTGTGGCGGTTTTTAATACATCCAGTTGGGCACGCGCCCATTCAAATTCGCCTAAATAATACGAAAGGCGTGCATTCCTAAATTTAGCCTCCTGCCCTAGCGGATCCTCTTTGTAGTCTTTATCTACTTGTCCATAAAGCAACATGGCTTCCCATTCTTCGGCATTCAGCAAATAAATATCGCCCAATTCCAGTTTGCATTCGGCTGCAAATTTAGCTTCCATACGGGGCAGCACAATCAATTCCTTGAACAGGGCAATGGCTGTATCACGTTTGTTTAAATAATACGCATACAAGCGGGCCAGTTCGCGAATAGTGTTGGCTGTAAAATAATATCTGCCGTATTCGCTGATGAATGCTTTGTATTCGTTTTCAAGTGTAATCAAGTCTTGCGGTGTGTAGGTATTTCCGGTAATAATTTTCAGCTTGCGGGCTTCAATAGCACCGGCCTGTGCATTAGCATAATTCGGATGATCTTTACCCAGACTGATAATGTACTGATAGTTCGCAATGGCTGCATCGTAATATTCATTTTGCTGTGCCAGCTGTGCCAGTTCAATTATGCGCAATCCGTTTTCCTTGTTGCGTTTATCCAACGCACGTGCCTGTATAAACGCGTTGTCAAAATCTTTACGCTGCACATACAGCCAAATCATCAACTCTGCATAATTATCATTTAGCGGATATGCCTTCATGCGCTTCAACAGCGTGGTGCGAAGCAATTCAAAATCTTCATTTCTATCGAGATAATTTTGAAGGTAACCGCTTATTTCTTCCAGCAAATTGCCATTCCATACGAGTACATTCATGTACTCTTCCATCATAGCGGCTGTTTCATTTTTAAATGCATAGAGCTGTGCCAACTGCACGGCAAACAGGTCGGTACTGTTGTTTAATTTTCTGCTTTTAAGGTATACGGAAATGGCCTTGTCGGTGTATCTGCGTTTTTGAAATGCATTGGCTAGCGCATGGGTTTCCTGCTCGCTGCCTTTCAGTTTTTGCAGCAATTCATTAAATATTTTTTCGGCCTTTTCGGGTTGATTGTTCAGCATCCACACATATCCTAAATCCACCTGATAAAATGGATTATCATCGTTTCTCCTCTGCATCTTTTTTACCAGTTTCTCCGCTTCGGTATATTGCTTCAACTGAAGGTAGCAGGTAAGCAGGTTTTCATAAATGTAACTCGACTCCGGATTTTGCTGCATGATTTTTTCATACACCTGTGCTGCCTTATCGAATTCGTTGTTGCTGAAATACTGCGCAGCCAGTTGCTCTTCGTTTTGCTGAGCAAGCAGGCAAAAGGGAAAAAGAATTAGCCAAAATAAGAGTGTGCGCATACCGTGCGAAGATACGGGAAGCAAATGAATAACGTAACGGGGAGTTGTGCCGGTTGCTGTCAAAGCTGTGAGCTAGTCGTTCATCAGCAGTCGGAAATAAAACAGCGGATTGCGCAACTTGGCACGCAGGTCGAGGTCTTCAAACATGCAGCTGATGGTTTCGCGCAGGGTTTTATTTTTATGTGCCTTGTTTACTACAAAGTTGAACAGCCACGGATAATTACACAGCTTTTGCATGGTGTGGCTCAATTTAAGTTCATCCCATTGGCGGTCGTAAAATGCGGTATCGTACTCGTGCAAAAAAGCAGCATCAAAGCGATTTACCCGAATAGCTTCGGCAATTCGTGCAGCAGCCATCATGCCGCTGTACATGGCATTTCCTATGCCTTCGCCCGTAAAGGGATCAATCAATGAGCCTGCATCGCCTGTTAGTAAAAATCCATCTCCGCTAAGCGGCCTCTTTTTAGAACCCAACGGCAACCCCCATCCTTGAATTTTGCCTATCATCTGTGCATGGGCAAAACGGTGTTTAATGTTTGGATTATTGGCGATGGCTCGCAGCATATCTTCTTTCAGATTGATGCGTTTTTTGCTTACGGTATGGCTTAGCATACCTGCACCTACATTGGCCTGACCATTGGGTAGCGGGAAAATCCAGAAGTAGCCGGGCAACAGTTCTTCCAGAAAATGCAGCTCAATAAAATTTTGCGGATGCATATCGGACACGCCTTCGTAGTATGCACGAATACCTGCGCAGTAGTGTTTATTTTCTTTGTGTATGCCGGCCAGATGTTTGGCCACCATACTGCGGTCGCCTTCAGATCCAACTATCAAATCAACGTGTTGAATACTGCCTGCTGAAGTTTCGATGGCAAACTGTTTACCCGTACGTTTGATTTGTTTTACTTCGGTGCCTTGCATGATGTGGGCATAGCGAGTATCCAGCCTTTTGAACAGTTCATGATCGAACTGCATGCGTTTCGAAATAAAACCAGGTGGAATGTCGCTTTTTGATGTATCGGATTTAAACGGAATATCAATGGCTTTGCCATTGGGTGCTACAAACTTTACTCCCCAGCTTTCAATGAAATCGGTTTTGTTTTGCCACAATTCGTTTACCCATTCCGGATTGATTTGATTCAACACGTAAACGGTTTTGCCACTCAGCGCATCACCACATATTTTGTCGCGTGGAAATGTTTGCTTGTCTATAATAGTATGTTCAATGCCTGCTTTGGATAGAAACAAAGAAGTTGCGCAGCCGGCCGGTCCTGCACCCACTATAACGATATGTGGCTTTTGTTGCACTTAGTGATGTAAAATATGCTGCAATGATAGGGTTTGATAACTTAGCATTCAAAACAATACTGTGTAAATTCGGCTAGAGCTGAGGCACACGCTTCGGGTTCTTCTACCATGCCCATGTGAGCCGAGTTTTCTAATACGGTGATATACCCTTTCTTCAACTTCACTGCTTGCTTCATCAACATATCAACAGGTATTAATTCATCGTATCGGCCGGCAATGTAGGCCACAGGTTGAGTTGTGTGCTGAATCCAGTCAAGCGAATCGAATCGGTTTTTCATGGCCAGCAATGCCGCTGTTAAACCCTCGGGCGAAATAGACAATGCTGCGCTTATACCGGCTGCTACATAGTGTTCGTTTCGGTGCGCTGGTGCAAACAGCGGAGGAATAAAATTTTTAACGTACGCAGCGCTTCCGTGTGTTTGAATAAATGCGACAGCCTGATCGCGTTTCTGTTTGCGCTCATCGGTATCGGCTGCAGCAGTCGAATGAAGCAAAATCAGTCCTTTAAGCATCTGGCTATATTTCTTTGCAAACGCTAGCGCTACATAACCTCCCATGGAATGGCCACACAGCACACACGTGTGTATATTCAGTTGCTCAAGCGTATGAAAAAGCGCGTCAGCCATATGATCAATTTGTATCGGGTGAGTAACCGGGGCTTCGCCAAATCCGGGCAAATCGAGTGTAATGATCCGAAAATGGTGCTGAAGCAAAAAGACCTGCTCGTTGAAGCAGGTCTTATCTTCACAAAATCCATGCAGGAGTACCAGTGTATTTCCTGAGCCGGATTGTGTATAGGGCAACATCTTAATAAAACTTATAGCGGTAATCTTTTGCGCTGTAAATGTCTTTCAGCAAATCAAACGAACCGTATTCAACACGCGATGCATTGCTACTGCGAATCTCCGACTGGTAAGGTGCAGTATCGGCATTGGCGTCAGCAGGTGCTATGCGGGAAATAGTATAGATGTACACGGCATTTTCGCCTACTACCGGCCCAGACATTTTATTGACTTGAGTAGTTCCAAACAAGGTACCTATAAACTTAGCATCAGGTCCGGCATAGGGCACGTTGTTGTTTTCAAATGTTTGTGCAGTTGAAGGGGTTACTGCAGTTTGCAGTTTCATGGCCAAATCGTTCAGGTCTTTTGCACCTTTCATGGCTTCAGTAGCTTTTGCCATCAGCATTTCTCCTTTTTTAGATTTGCGGTATTCGGTTTCTACTTTTTCACGAACACTTTCGAGATCAGCTTTGCCTTTCTCGCGAATGCCGGTAAGTTTAGCCACAGCAAATTTGTTGTTGCCCAAGCTGAACACATCCGAAATATCGTTGTTCTTGGCGGTGAATGCCCAGCGTACAAGTTCACGTGCATCGGTCATACCGGCCATATTCTTGTCGTTTTCACGTATGTCATCAGCAATGCGTCTGGTCACTCCTTGCTCGAGGGCTACTTTTTCAAAATCATCGTTTCCGGCCAGTGCAGCTGCAAATTGGCTGGCTTTGTTGTATGCCATGTTGGTGGTTTGTTCGCCTGCTTCAATAGCACGCTCCAGCACTCCGGCACACACTGCTTTTTTGGTTTTGTCTTCCGTTATTTTTACGATGTGAATGCCAAATTGTGTTTTCACAATACCCATATCGCCTTTCTTTCCTTTTTTCACATAGTCGTTAAATTCGGCAACCATCTGGCCTTCCTGAAACCAGCCTAAATCACCACCACGCGAAGCTGTGCCATCGGTTCCGTATTGAGCGGCTTTTTCTTCAAAGCTTGCTCCTCTGCGAATCTCAGCCATCACTTCCTGTGCTTTTTTAAGTGTCTTCAGCGTATCTTCTTTTGTAGCACCTTCCGTACGGAATAAAATATGACTGGCTTTCATCGTAAATTTCTCGTCCTCCTTTATACCCGAAACTTTGTATAGCCTGTATTTGCCATCGCTGAATACCGGTCCAATCACATCGCCTACATTTCCACTGAACAATGCATTTTGCACACTTTCGGGATAGAAGTTTTTAGTATGTGCTACTGTATCGAACTTGGTATCGCTGTTCAAATCTACATACAAGGTATCGTTAGTAGCTTGCGCAAATTGGGTAACCTGATCTTGCACCCACTTCAAAATGCCGGCCGAGTCGTCTGATGACGGAATGATATCGAACAACACGTAATCAATTTTGCGCAGGTTTTCTTTTGCTTTGTATTTGTAGCTGATGGTTTTGAAAAACGATTTCAAATCGCCTTCATCTATTTTAATGGTTGAGTCGGCAACCGTATTGTAATTAAGTGCTACCAGATTGTAATCAACCTGGGCGGTACGCTCAGCCAGCTTGGCTTTTGCTTCCAGCTTGGTAGCATAAATGGCTTTGCCGAGCAGGGTGTTAAATTTTTTAGTTTCGGCTTCTTTCTTCAGTCCAATTTCAAATTGTGCCCATTGGGTTTTGGTCGTTTCATCTGACGATTCGCTCAGGTTTTTCAGAAAGCGCGCAACGAGCGTACGGTCAAACTGCCCTGTTTGCTGATTTTGAAAAATGGGTGCACCCGATATTTGTGGGTGAATATTTTCGCCTTGAATCATATCGCTTAACTCATCTACAGTAACCTGTATGCCCAATTCAGCATAAATTTTAGACATCACCGATTCCTGAAGTACCTGAGTCCAGGTTTGCTCGCGCAACATTTCCATTGTATTTGCATCGATTGTTTGCTGGTTCATGCGCTGCTTATAAAAGCCTTCGTTTTCCGTTACTTTGGCTTCAAAATATTTAACATCGATTTTGTCGCCATCAATTTCACCGAGCACGGATGCATCGGCTTGTCCGCCAAAAAGGCTACTGTTGCTTTGCAATGCATCGCTGATAACGAATAATGCCAGTGCACCTCCTACGAATATGATGGCTAATCCTGATTTGTTTCTGATACGTTCTAATATAGACATGGGTATAATTTTTTGAAAGTGGGCAAAAATACGCGCATTGGCGGTATGTGTCAACTTTGCATGAATATGATTGTGCCTAATAGTCAAACAATTACGAATTTTTGTATTCAACTGCCTACAAAATACAGCAATTGCTACCTTTGGTCCTTGTTGCCACTGTATGCCCACCTTATACCTTATTCCGAATATATTAAGCGATACCAACGAAGGCGATTTTTTTTCGTTGCATGTTAAAAAACAGGTACATCACCTCAGGCATTTCATTGTTGAAAATGAAAAGGCTGCACGTGCGCTGATTAAAAAACTGGAACTGGCCACGCCACAACCCGAATTGGTGATTCGGCTATGGAACGAACACAGCCACAAAGAAGACTTGCCCGAAATAGCTGAACTGATACTACATCACGATACTGGTATCATCAGCGAAGCGGGTTTACCCTGTGTTGCCGACCCCGGTTCCGATATTGTAAAATGGGCGCACAGCAAAGGCATCACCGTAGTGCCATTGCCCGGTGCTTCCAGTATATTTATGGCACTGATGGCAAGTGGTATGAACGGACAAGCATTTACATTTCATGGCTATTTACCTATTGATAAACCACAACGGATAAAGAAATTGAAGGAGTTGGAAACCCTAGCACTGCGCAACAATCATACACAATTGTTTATGGAGGCACCTTACCGCAATAATCAACTGCTGGATGATATACTTAAAAATTGCCTGCCCGAAACACGGCTATGCATAGCGATGAATATGACCGCACCTGACGAATTTATCAAAACCCAAACGCTGAAGCAGTGGACAGCCCAAAAGCCCGACCTGCATAAAAAGCCCGTGATGTTTGTGATGGGGAAATAATTTTACTAACAGGCAACCTTTGCACCACTCAACGCATTAAGGTGAAAAATGAGTATTCAATTTGATTTAGAATTTATAGCTCAACTGAAGGCAGGAAACGTTGCCGTGCAGAAAAAATTATTCGAAACCTGCTATCCCGTATTCATCAGAATTTGTCAGCGTTACCTTGTGCGAATTGATGAAGCTGAAGACTGTGTCATGCGCAGCTTTCTCAAAATTTATAATCATATTAACGCGTTTAGATACAGCGACAACAACAGTTTGTATTACTGGATGAAAAAAATTGTTGTCAATGAAGCGTTAATGCAGATTAGAAAGAAACAGCTTTTTGGACCAATGCCAGCTGTTGAAATGGAAGAACCAGCATTCGAAACTGACATCATAGAACGTATAGATACTAAACATCTGTTGTATTTAATAACTCAGTTACCAAATGGATACAGAACAGTATTTAATCTGTTTGTAATAGAAGGCTACACTCATAAAGAAATAGCCAAACTCTTGAACATAACCGAAAACACGAGTAAATCACAGCTAAGTAAAGCTAAACAACATTTAAAATATTTACTATCACATGAGAAGTATGGATACAAAACAAATTGAGCTTATTATCAAAACCAAGATAGATGCCATTACTGATTTACCAGATGACTACCAACCAAACTTAGATAGTAAATGGGAGACCTTACGCATAGCAATACAACCAAAGAGGAAACAACGATTATATTATATATCCATAGCTGCAAGTATCGCATTAGTAATGATGGCAGGTTTTTATATACTAGAAGATAATCGTACAACAACAAGAACAACTAGAACAAAGCTTCACAATAAAGCAATAGAATCTCAAAAGATATTTAAAGAGGATAACATTAAGCCCGCAGTAGCATTTAGCAATAACATAGCAAACAAACAAGAGAGGCAAAAAACTACTCCAGAATTATCGCAACCTGATATAAGTATGCATGAAACATGTAATAATGTGATAGTAGAAAATGATTCAGTAAACCCGAGTTTTAGCAAGAGACCAGAAATAGTGGCGGTAAATAATAAGAAACGATTTATCGAGATAGACTTTGGCAGTACTGATAATGACACTAATCATATCATTAAAAGTGTTGCGAATACCAATGACTATCAATTTAATATTGGTACCCGTAACCAATTAAATCAACATCCGAATAAATCTAACGATAACGTTTTAATTGGTACAGCTATTACAGTTTCTTTCATTAGTAAATAATATAATATAACCCATGAAATACCTGAAATGTATGTTAATACTTGCGGCAACCATGCCCCTATGTGTAATAGCGCAAACACAAGTAGAATGGAATCCACAGCCACAAACAAAATTATTTAACGACACTATTGTGATTAAGCTTAACAAAGAAAATATCATTTTTATAACAGGGGCAAAACTTACAGCTATTTACGATAAACAAGCCGAGATTGATACAGTTCTGACATACTTACGAACTGATTTAGCTCAATCGTTAAATACATCTCAGCTACCCGAACAAACAACAGAAATTGTATATCTGTATAAATCCTTAAATCAAAGGCGACTTAAGGCTGAACTACCTGAATTTACCGACAGGCAAATAGATATTGAATATGAAATATTCCGTATTCAGCAAAATATACCATCTGTACGTATCCGTGTAGTTGATCTCAAAAACGAACTACAATATCAGATTCATACATCAAATCCGTATTCATTGATTAGTGCATTAAGTCAAACTTCATTAGGTGTATATTTCGCTGAGGCATTTGCAAACAAAAAAGCAGTATTAAACAGTACTGAGATCACGGTTTCTAAAAACAACTCTAATCAAATTGAAGCAAGATACAACACCTACAAGCAACATGTAGTTGACGCACAACCTTTTGCAGGACCCATGCTAGTTGGCGGTGAACTAGGTGCTTGTTTTGGCATAAATCTGATGTATAAAAAAGTAAATAAATACCATTTCGCAACTAGAAAATATGGCCTGGGTATAACTACCTCCTCCATGTATCAGTTTAATGAACGTAGTTTATCCTTTGTGCAATCGTATGATCTAATCTATATGAGACTAATTAGTCCGCCTAAGAAAGATGAAGTTTGGAGTGGATTTCAAATTGGTTTGGCTCACTTCAACAACGACTCGGAACTAATGCCAAAAATCAGTTTATCATACTCGCAAGGCTCTGGGATTACTTGGCTGTGGGATAATTATTTAAGTTTTGATAAGGGTTTCATAATTGGCTTTACCGCAAAATTTCCGTTATAAAAAAAGCCACCTTTCGGGTGGCTTTAAAATACGTATTGATGAAATGCGTTACAACTCGTCTTCGTTATAAAAGTAGTCATCGTTAGTCGGGTAATCGGGCCACACTTCTTCAATGCTTTCAAAAGGTTCGCCATCATCTTCCAACTCCTGCAAATTTTCTATTACTTCCAATGGAGCGCCCGAACGAATGGCGTAATCTATTAATTCGTCTTTGGTAGCAGGCCAAGGTGCATCATCAAGATAGGAAGCTAATTCTAATGTCCAGTACATAATTGTTTTCCGTTTAAAATTTACGCGAATATAAAAATACCTGATGCTTTTGAAAGGAATTTTTTGAGTTCAATCTATTTTTCACACATTCAGCGAATTAATAGTTGCTGGTCGGTTTATTTTACCGCTTTTACTCATCACAAACGAATGAATCAGCAGGTAACGTTTGGGCACTGCATATTTCCCTGCTGCTTGCGATACCCGTTTGCACAGCATTTTCCATTCACTTTCGGTTAAGGGAGTTTGGCCTTCTACTATAAGTACCACCTCTTGCCCCCATTGCAGATGCGGCAATCCGGTTATAAAAAAATGCCGGTTGTGCAGCGGTTCACATGTTGCTAAAATTCGTTCTACTTCTTCGGGATGCACTTTTACTCCTCCTGTATTGATAGCATAATCGGCACGGCCTTTTACGGTAAATCCGTTAGTGGTGAGTTCAACCACATCGTTTGTAACTATCCACTCCTGTTGTGTTATATCCCCTTTGATGCACAAACAACCGCGTTCGTCTGTTTTCAGTTTAATTCCGGGCAAAGGATGAAACCGGTGCTGGCTGTGTATTTCGCGCAGGGCAATATGACTGGCTGTTTCGGTCATGCCGTAGGTATGATATATGCGAGGCAGCAACTTTCTTAATGTGTGTTCTAACGTATCAGTCAATGCAGCACCACCAATCAGAATTCTTTTGAAATGATTCAATACCATACTGTACTTATCCGCTTCAAATAATTGTGCCGGCACAAACGCTGCAAACGTGTAAGGATGTGTTTCGCTTAATTGTGAGAGTATATCAACTGAGGGTTCAATGTACGTAAGTGGTATATTCACGAGCATGGCACGCATAGCCATCATGCTGCCTGCTATAGTAGCCGGTGAAAGACACAACAAGGCATGATCATGATCAGTGAGTTGTAATGCATGTACAGTTGCAGCTGCACTGGCCAGCAGCTGTGCTCGGGTTAATTCGACAGACTTGGGAGTGCCCGTTGAGCCGGAGGTTTGAAATGTATATGCAGATTTTTGATTGAGCCAATCGGTACAAAACTGGAGCAGCGCTATTTCTTGTTCATGGAGGCTGGCAGATTTCCATGTACCGGCATGTAACTGCTCTGCCGTAAAAAATGTATGTTGCAATCGTAATTCAAACACACTGCAAAGTAATGTCATTTGATATACTCTTATTGGTTTTATCCTTCTTATTAATTGTGGCTGGCATAGCCGGAAGCTTTTTGCCTGCATTACCCGGACCACCACTGGCCTATGCAGGAATATGGGCAGCTCAATACAGCTCCTACGCGCCATTCGGCACAACCACGCTGGTAGTTTATGGCATAGGCGTAGTCATTATCGGTGTTGTCGATTATCTGCTGCCCATGTGGACTACACGTATTAGTGGTGGAACACCGCAGGGTGCACGAGGTGCAATGATTGGAACTGTAGTGGGCATGTTTGTACCTATTCCATTTGCCCTGTTTCTGGGTGCATTTATTGGAGCGGTAATGGGCGAATTATCGGCCGGCAAAAGCCAGCGTGAGGCTGTAATAGCAGGTGCAGCAGCATTTATCGGATTTGTGGCCGGGTCACTTATGAAGTTGTTCTTCTGCGTATGGCTGGGGTTACACTTACTCGTTTCCCTTATTTTCTGAAAGTGCTTGTTGTTTGCGCAATTCGTCCAGTTGTTTTACAAACTGCGTAGCCTTAGTTTCATCATACTTGTCGAGCGTAAAGCAGGTGTATTTTATGGTGCGCCCTTTGGCCATAAATAGATTTTCGTAGTGTGTTCGTATGTTTTTCAAGTAAGGCGAAGCATTCGTATTGCTGTGAACATCGCGATCAACCGTTATTGGAGTAATGCCAATACGAGGCAGCATATCCACAGTGAATTCAAACAAATCGGTATCGTCTGTTTTAAAGTTCACCACACCACCGGGTTTTAAAATTTGCCTGTACAAGTTCAAAAATCGTGGGTGGGTAAGTCGGTGCTTGGCATGGCGTAATTTCGGGAACGGGTCAGGAAAAGTAATCCATATTTCATCGGCTTCGTGTGGTGCAACTACTTCGGTTATTTTATGCATGACCAGGCGCAGAAATGCAGCATTGGTTAATTTTTCTTGCAAGGCAATACCGGCACCCTTCCACATTCGATTGCTTTTTATATCTATTCCAATAAAGTTTTTATCAGGAAATTCCCTTGCTAGTGCTACCGTGTATTCGCCTTTGCCACATCCAAGTTCTAGCACCAGCGGATTATTGTTATTAAACACACGCTCACGCCAATGGCCTTTAAGGTCGTAATTAAAATCATACGTGTTGGGAAAAGATGAGTACTCGGCAAAACGTCTCAGTTTATCTTTAGGCATAGTCGGGTTAGGCTGAAGTAGCAGAATCTTTTTTTCCGGGTATTATTTCTTTAAGGCCTGTGCCCACCTGCAGTTCGCCCGTAAGCAAATACTTGAGCATAGGGCCGGCAAGTATAGAGGTGAAAACAGCCATGACAACCAGCGCTACAAACAACTGCTCATTGATAAGCCCGGCCTGCAAGGCCAGCAAACCCAGTACAATTTCCATCGCACCACGGGCATTCATGCCAAAGCCAACGGCTAGTGCCTGTTTAAACTTCAACCCACCCCACAGTGCACCCAAGGTTGAACCCAGCAATTTGGTACCAATAGCAATAACCAATACTATGAGTACAATCGGCCACTGAAAGTTAGCCAGAAAATCGACTTTAAAGCCAATGGAAACGAAAAATAAGGGAGCAAAAATATTGGTAATAAATTGCTGAATAATGTCGCGCGTTTTTTCAGTTAGGTGCACCGAATCGCCAATGGCAATACCTACGATGAAGGCACCGAAAATGGCATGGATTCCTATTTTCTCGGTAAAGGCTGCACCCAAAAATGCAAAGCCTAACGAAAAGGCAAGCACACCACCGGGCCACGAGAGGTTGCGCTGTGCCCACGGCAGCGATCGGTTAAATAAAAATCTGCCGGCTGTGAGCATTAGCACTGCGTACAAAAGTGTATATCCGAGTGTATTTAAAAATTCATAGGAGGTAGTACCCGTGTGCATCATGCCCAGCACAACTGAAAATAAAATCCATCCCAACACATCATCAAACATGGCAGCGGCAATGATAATCATCCCGGTACGTGTTTTAAATAAATTCAGATCCATAAGCGTACGAGCGATGACCGGCAAGGCTGTAATGGCCATAGCCGTAGCAAAAAACAAACTGAATGTAAGCTCATTTGCACCGCCCTGAATACCTATGTAAGGATACAGAAACCGACCTGCAAAAAAAGCAAGTGTAAGCGTAGTAGTTAATCCGATTAAACTGGTTTTTACTGCGGTTTTTCCCTGCTGCCTGATGATGGCAAATTCTACTTCCATACCTGCGGCAAACAACAGCATAACCACCGAAACCGATGCCAGTCCATTTAAAACGAGCCCCACATGACCTTTGGTAGTAAAAATGATGTCGTTCAAAACGGGGTAGTATTTTCCCAGCAAGCTGGGACCCAATAGCACTCCGGCAATGAGTTCGCCTACAACAAGCGGCATGCGCAATTTGCGGCAAAATTCACCGAATAATCTGCCTGCAAGCAGCATAACTGCAATGGCAACAAGCAGGTTTATGGTATCGGTGTGGTTCATTTACTCTGCTTCACTATCATTGGTAATGCGTGAGTGTACAATCAGCAAGTCGCAGGGCAGGTCGGCCAATGCATATTCAATATCGTGAGGGAATACCCGGTCGAGCAAATTCAATTTTGTATCCGGTGAGTTCAGTACCAGCAAATCTGCGTTGTGCTCGCGGGCAAAATTACTGATAACAAAACCGGGTTTACCTTCCAGCCTTTCTGTGACTACTCGTAAATCACCGCAGCCGGCACAGCGTAGGATTTCATCCAGCCGTTCTTTTTCATCGCGTTCTATTTTCTCTCGGTGCTCATCGGTCTCATTGTCGGTTAGTTCCTGCGAACGTATGAGAGCCATTTTACCGGCATCCTGCTCCTGTACTACACACACTTCATGAGCCTGCATTTGTTTAGCCACATACACGGCTGTTTCGATGGTATTAACCGTTTTGGGATGATCGCTGCCTTCAACCACAATGCGTGAAATGGTTTTGAGTTTTATTTCCGGCTCACGCAGCATGAGTATGCTGCATTTAGCTTTGCGGCTAAGATTGCGGGCAACACTGCCCATAAAATATTTTAGTAGACTTTCTTTTTCAAGTGCTCCTGCTACCAGCAAATCAATGTTCTTGTCTTTGCACACATCCAAAATTTTTTCAACCGGATCACCGGTTTCCCAGATAATTTCATTGGCCGGTGCATCCAGTCCGAAGCGGTGAAGCATGTGTTTCAGGTACTGCTCCTGTTTTATGTCGTGGTCACCTACGTGTATAAAATAGAGGGTGGCATTGAAGGTGTCGTGCAGCCGTTTGGCCGCAGCCAGTATTGCTTCTATGCGTGGCGAAAAAGCAACTGCCACCGCAATGCGGTCAAACGGATATGGCGATTTTTTAACAGTTGTACTCATAGGGCAAAAGTAGTCATATTGTGTAAAGTTGTAAGTGCTGCCCGATATTAATCGCATTACCGAATGGTAAAATCAACTAGAACACCCACTTTGTTAAGCGATTATTATATCTTATTTTTTCTATCGGTCCTGTCAGTATACAAAATTCCCAAATCCCAATTCTCACATCTCAATTCTCAAATCTCACATCTTAAATCTCAATTCTCAAATCCCAAATCTCTGTTCTCGCGCATTTGCAATGCGTGAGTATGTCAAAAGACAATGCTTGCCCTCTGTTCTCGCGCATAAGCAACACGTGAGTATACACAACATTGCTGAGTTCAACTGATAAGTGCAATTTTTGAAACAAAAGGCCATTGCAGAGCAAATAGGTTTTTCACCATCCACGATTAGCCGAGAACTCCGCAGAAACACTGCTAAGCGAGGACGGACTGCCAACGAATATGTGGCAACGAATGCACAGCGTAAAACAAATCAACGTCATAGTCAAAAGCCCATACGTGTATACTTCGATGAACATGTCAAAAAACTAGTTGTTAAGCATCTAACAGTTGATCGTTGGAGTCCAGAGCTAATTAGCAAATGCTGCGGTGAAAACATGGTAAGCCACGAGCGCATATATCAGTGGATATGGGAATGCAAGCACACAAATTGGAGAGCCAACATACAATATAAGAAGTTGTACGAGTATTTGAGGCATGGCAAACGAAGGCGGAAAAGAGGAAATAGAAATGACACGCGTGGTGTAACACAGAACAGGGTACCAATTGAGAAACGACCAGCGTTCAAAAGGTTTGCTGTCGGTTTTTCAGCATTGGCGGTAACTATCCTGTCAGTATACAAAATTCTCAAATCCCAAATCTTAATTCTCAAATCTCACATCTTAAATCTCAAATCTCAATTCTCAAATCTCACATCTTAATTCTCAAATCTCACATCTTAAATCTCAAATCTCACATCCCAAATCTCAAATCTCACATCCCTCTTCCCTCATCTCGCTTCTTTCCTCTCTCCAATCTGCTGACGCCACATGGCATAGTACAGTCCTTTCTCATCTAGCAGTTGCTGGTGCGTGCCCACTTCTGCCAGTGTTCCTTTTTCCAGCACATAAATGCGGTGCGCGTGCATAATGGTTGACAGGCGGTGAGCAATCATAACGGTGATGTGGTTGCCACTTGCCGAAAGGTGTCTGATGGTGGATGAAATTTCTTCTTCGGTAATCGAGTCGAGAGCTGATGTTGCTTCATCAAAAACCATAAGTGTGGGTTTGCGCAGCAATGCACGAGCTATGGAAAGGCGCTGTTTTTCGCCTCCCGATATTTTTATTCCGCCTTCGCCTATAATGCTGTTGATACCATTTTCGCTACGTGCCAGCAATGGAGCACAAGCTGCCTGCTGAAGCACCTGATGTATCTCTTCATCGGTTGCGGTTGGATTTACAAACAGCAAATTTTCTTTGATAGTTCCCGAAAACAACTGTGTATCCTGTGTAACAAAACCTATTTGCGCACGCAGTTCATTCATTTCTATTTCATCACTACTTATACCGTTATACAATACCTGTCCGCTATTGGGTTTATACAAGCCCACAAGTAGTTTTACAAGCGTAGTTTTGCCCGAACCGCTTGGACCAACAAATGCAATGGTTTCCCCTTTGTGTACATCAAAGCTGATGCCGTCAAGGGCATGTGTGGCCGATGTGCGGTGCTTAAAACTAACCTGATTAAACGATAAGTGCTGAATGGTGCCCATCGCTTTGGGCGAGTCCGGATTGGGTTCGGCCGGCAACTTCATGATGCGGTCAAAATTCGTAAGGCTCGACTCGGCTTCGCGGTAGCTGAGTATCACGTTACCTATTTCCTGCAGTGGTCCGAAAATAAAAAAGGAATAAAACTGAAGTGTCATCAGTTGCCCAAGACTCACCTCGTTGCGAAACAACAGGTACATGAGTAAAAATAAAATGGACTGGCGCAGAAAGTTTACAAACGTGCCCTGCACAAAACTGATGCTGCGTATATCGCGTACTTTTTTAAGTTCCAGTTTCAAAATTTTCATGGTGGCAACATTCAGGCGCTGTTCTTCCTGCCCGGTAAGTCCCAGGCTTTTCACCAGTTCAATATTTCTTAAACTTTCGGTGGTACTGCCCGCCAGCACATTGGTTTCGCGCACTATATTTTTTTGTACCGCTTTTATTTTCTTCGACAGCATGTTGGTGATTATACCTAATAAAACCGAAGCGCCCAGGTATATGGGTATAAGCCAAACGTACACGGAAATGGAATAGATAAACACAAATACAATTCCGACAATGCTGGTATAAAACACATTGATAAAACTGGAAATAAACTTTTCGGAATCGGTTCTTACTTTCTGCAAAATATTGAGCGTTTCACCGCTGCGCTGGTCTTCAAACTCCTGGTATTGCAAACTCAGCGAGTGTTTGAGTCCATCGGTGTAAATAGCTGCACCCAATTTTTGTATGACCAGGTTAACGGTGTAATCCTGAAATGCCTTGGCAATGCGGCTAATCATAGCCACGCCAATAGCTGCAGCAATAAGCCATGCCACACCTTTTAGAAATGCTTCTTCGGTATAATCAGCTGGATGTTGTGCAAAGCGATCAATGATTTTCCCGTAAATGTATGGGTCGAGTAGCGAAAAAATCTGATTGAGGGCGGCCAGTAAAAGCGATAATGCAATAAGTGGTTTGTACCGCGACAAATAAGTGAGTAGTAATTTCATGAGGGGCGAAGGTAGCTTATTTATCGGCCACTGTTATGAGCAGCCGCAGGCCGGCAAAATTTTTGTATTCCCTTTGCTGTCTGTAATTCGGGCTCTGTGGCCATTTTCATAGTCAACCTGCCAGCGCAAACTGCCGTTGTTCCATTTTTGTTTGCGCAGAACGGTTCCTTTCTCGGTGTATTTATACCACATTCCTGTTTTTACTCCATTCACATAGCGGCCTGTTTCATCTGTATTTCCGGAAGGATAAACAGAGCGGTATTTGCCATCAGGTGGGGTAGATTGCCCTAGGGCTGCTGTCATGCCCAGAAGCACCAGGCATAAGGCGATACAGTATTTTTTCATGAACGGCACACCGCGAAGATAGCAGCTTTTTTACATCGAGGCAGAGGAGTTTTCATGATTTTGCCGAAGGCGTTTGACCACATAAAGTCAGGAAACAGCCGGTTGCAGATAAAAAAACACGAATAACGCAGGCATTATCGCACTATTCAATACTTTTTATTATTTTAGCGACCTTACTGTAATTCCAAAATTAATACGCGAAACACGTTGTGATTGCTCACATTGAAGGTAAACTGACTGTAAAAACCCCTACGTATGTTGTGGTGGATTGTGGTGGAGTGGGATACTCCATACAGGTATCGCTGCACACTTACGAACAACTGGGCAACAGCGAAAACGTGCGCTTACTTACGCATCTGGTCATTAAGGAAGACAGCCACACGCTGTATGGTTTTATGCAAGATGACGAGCGTCAGTTGTTTACACAATTGATTTCAGTAAGCGGTGTAGGGCCCAATACAGCCCGACTGATGCTATCATCGCTTAAGCCTGCCGATATAAAGCAGGCAATAAGCGAAGGCAACTGGGCGTTAATCAAAACCGTGAAGGGAATAGGCGAAAAAACGGCACAAAAAGTGGTGATTGATTTGAAAAACAAGGTGATGAAATCGGATGTTGCAGGCGAACTCTCCCTGACTTCGCCACGCAACAGCAAAGCCGATGAAGCACTGGCAGCACTCACCATGCTGGGCTTTAGCAAAAATGAAGCTGAAAAAGCGCTGCTGAAAACACGGCAGCAAAATCCTGAATATACAGTGGAAGAATTAGTTAAACATACCTTAAAGATTCTCTGATGGCACACTTCTACTAGTTGTCTAGTTTTAAATTACACCACATATCACTCGCATCCGTAATGGCCCTTGCAGCAACCATGCTGTGGGGGGCAACACCTGAACTATTGCCCGAACTTTCAGTTATGGAGTGGGAGTTGCTGCCTGTTATGCTGCCCCCCGACTCGACCGGTGGCGACACCTCAAAGGCGAAGCTGCCTTACCCCATTCGCGACCGCAAACCCTGGGAACGCCAACCCGGTAGAAACCCCCTTGATCTGGGTGAACCTTCAGCCATCAAAAACAGTTATGAACTGGACCCGCAAACCAACTCGTACAACTACAGTTCCAAAATAGGGTCGCAGGAATACCGCATGCCTGCTACGCTGAACATGAAGCAGCAAATGGCAGAAGAAAACAAACGCCAAAACAGCGCCTACTTCCGCCAGCGGGCACAGGCCAATAATTACACCAGCGGCACAGGTTTGATTCCGCCACTTAAAATAGGGCCCAAAGTATTTGAACGAATTTTTGGTAGCGGAGTAATTGATATCAGGCCACGCGGCACAGCCGAACTTATTTTTCAGGGATTGTTTAACACCGTGCGAAATCCGGCCTTGCCACCGCAACAACAAACTACCGGGCAATTCGATTTCAGGCAGAAAATACAGGTGAATGTGCAAGGCAGTATAGGCGACCGCATGAAAGTGAACATCAATTACGACACCGAAGCCACCTTCGATTTCGAAAATCAGATAAAACTGGATTACGGTGGTAAGGAAGATGATATCATCAAAAAAATTGAGGTAGGAAACGTTAGCTTGCCGCTTAACTCCCAGTTGATTCAGGGAAGCCAGAGCTTGTTTGGTGTAAAAACTGAAATGCAGTTCGGGCGATTGAAAGTTACGAGCATATTTACTCAGCAACGCGGACAAACCACCGAGACAGAAATTACCGGTGGAGCACAAACAACACGTTTCAATATTCAGGCAGACAACTATGATGTAAACCGCCACTTCTTTTTGGCCCATTATTTCCGCGACAATTACGACAACTGGTTAGCCAATCTTCCTATCATTGGTTCGCCTGTGGTGATAGGCCGTGTTGAAGTATGGATTACCAACCGCACAGGAAACTTTGAAGGCTCGCGAGATGTAGGCGGATTTGCCGACCTGGGAGAAGCTTCCAGACGCGATAATAAAAACTGGCAGTTGAGTCCAAACCGTGCCGATACATTTCCTGATAATGGAACCAGCGAACTTTATTTTTACCTGACCGGCCGTACTCCTATCAACCGCGATACCGCTGCACTTCGTTCGTCACTCAACCTGCAAAATCAGTTGCTGCGCGACCAGCCTGTTACACGTTTACAACCCATTTCACAATATCAGGTGCTGAGCTACGCACGGTTGCTAAATCCGAGTGAATATACCGTGAACAGGCAACTTGGATATATTTCACTAAACCAAACACTGAACAACGATGACATTTTGTGTGTCGCTTTTGAATACTCATTAAACGGACGCAATTACCGTGTGGGTGAGTTTTCGACTGATATTCCTCAAAACCCCCAAACTCCCAATGTGCTGTTTGCCAAAATGCTGAAAGGTCCTTCGCTTAGGCCCGACTTGCCTATGTGGGACCTGATGATGAAAAACGTGTATTCGCTGGGTGCTTTCGGAATACAGCAAAAAGATTTTCGCTTCAACATCGTCTATGCCGATGATCCTTCAGGCGCTGACTTAAATTACATACCCGCACCCAATGAACCGTTGCTTACAGGGCAACCTCTTATTCAGGTGTTGAACCTCGACAATATGAATACCGTGCAGGAGCGTGCGCCTGACGGCCTGTTCGACTTCATAGAAGGTATAACCGTAAATACACAGCAAGGCCGAATTATTTTTCCAACGGTAGAACCGTTTGGCGAAAACCTGCGAAAGAAATTTATCACTAACCCGCAGCTGGCCCGTTACTACTGCTTTTTCGAGCTTTACGACTCCACACGTTTTGCAGCCATACAACTTCCGCAGTACAATAAGTTTTTTATACGAGGCAGCTATCAGGGGCAATCGAATACCGAAATTTCGCTGAATGGAACAAATATTCCTCGCGGCTCGGTAAGGGTTACTGCAAACGGAGCTCCGCTTACCGAAAACATTGACTACACAGTAGATTATAACCTGGGCAGGGTAAAAATACTGAACACCGGATTGCTCAATTCGGGTGCAGTAATAAAAGTTTCCTCCGAAAGCAATTCATTGTTCAGCGTACAGCAAAAAACGTTGCTTGGAACCCGACTTGATTATAAAGTGAACCGCGACTTTATGTTGGGCAGTAGCATTTTGTACCTCAATGAAAGGCCGCTTACACCTAAAGTAAATCTGGGTGAAGAGCCCATCAGCAACCTAATTGTAGGTATTGATGGTTCGTACAAAAAAGAATCGCGGTTTTTAACCAAGCTGGTTGACCGCCTGCCGTTTTATGAAACAAAAGATATTTCGACCATAACCCTCTCGGGCGAATACGCGCATTTGTTTCCAGGCATACAGGGTGCGCTGGCGCAAAACGGAACCGCCTACCTCGATGATTTTGAAGGGGCCGAAACACAGTTCGATATACGCGCAGCCAATAACTGGGTGCTGGCCAGTGTGCCACAGGGGCAGCCCGATTTATTTCCTGAAGGAAACCTGGTAAATGACTTGCAGTATGGCTACAAACGCTCGCTGCTTAACTGGTATCAAATTGCCAATACATTTCACCTGCCCAACACACTCACTCCACAACACATTCGCGATGATCAGGAAATGCTGTCGGACCACCGCATGCGGCTGATACGCGTAGAAGAAGTTTTTCCTAACCGCCAGATACAACGCGGCATGCCCGATAACCTCACAAGCTTTGACCTGGCATTCTATCCAAAAGAGCGCGGTCCATATAACTACAACCCTGCCGAGTTGAACGCTGACGGAACCTTTGTGAACCCGAAAAGCCAGTGGGGCGGTGTGATGCGAAGAATTGAAAATCCCGACTTTGAAGCAGCCAATATTGATTACATAGAAATATGGATGATGGACCCCGCTCGCACACGAACTACAGCCGAAAATC
The DNA here is from genome assembly GCA_046309355.1 of Bacteroidota bacterium. Classification (GTDB taxonomy): domain Bacteria; phylum Bacteroidota; class Bacteroidia; order UKL13-3; family UKL13-3; genus CAYSBE01. The sequence goes on along the minus strand of JBKCPL010000069.1, from coordinate 18,451 downwards.
CCGGACAGCTTTATATAAATCTGGGTAATATTTCAGAAGATGTATTGCGCGACAACAGGCGAGCTGCCGAAAACGGATTGCCGCGGAACAACGATCCCAATCAGCAATTTGTTGATACGAGTGTGTGGGGACGTGTGCCACGTGCACCGGTGGTAAACTTTGCCTTTGATGCTGACCCTGCCGTACGCATTACGCAGGATGTGGGACTTGACGGCTACGATGACCCGGCTGAACGCACGCTGTTTGATACTGCCTATTTACAAAAACTGTCAGCTGTGCATCCGCCCGGCACACCTGCATTTGACCAAGCACTTGAAGATCCATCCAAAGACAATTACCACTATTATTTAGGAACCGATTACGACAATCAGCAGTTGAATATTTTGGAACGTTACAAAAAATTCAACGGACATCAGGGCAATTCACCTACGCAGGATCAGTCGCCCGAAACGTATCCGACAACGGCCACCAACGTGCCTGATATGGAAGATATCAACCGCGACTATACACTGAACGACATGGAAGAATACTTCCAGTACAGAATAGATTTAAGTCCCGATAAAATGGTGCTGGGCCAAAACTATATAGCCAGCATTGAAACACGAAACGTGAAATTACAAAATGGGAAAAACGATACCATAACCTGGTATCAGTTTAAAATTCCGATACGCGAATACGAACGAAAAGTGGGTCAGATTTACGACTTCCGTTCTATGCGTTTTATACGCATGTTTATGCGGGGTTTTGAAAACGATCAGGTACTGCGCATGGGCAGTTTACAATTTGTGCGTGCCGACTGGCGCAAATACCTAAACAGCCTGGAAGACGGGAAAGAAGGCAAACCTACAGACGATGCCGATCAAACGCAATTTGTGATATCAACCGTAAACATCGAAAAAAATTCGGCTCGCTCGCCCATAGCCTACAAAGTGCCTCCGGGCATTCAACGTGAAGTTGATTTCAGCACACCGCAAGCCATACAACAAAATGAACAGTCGCTATCGCTACTGGTGTGTAACTTGCTGGATGGCGATGCACGGGCCGTGTTTAAAAGCACACAGGTTGATTTGCGGCAGTATGGCCGCCTGCGCATGTTTCTGCATGCCGATGGAAACAACATCAATAATGGAGAACTAACCGCATTTATACGTATTGGTACCGACCTTACCAACAACTACTACGAATACGAAATGCCATTAATTATTTCGCGCAGCGGTGCTACAGACCTTGACGTATGGCCGGTTGAAAATGAGTTGAATATTTTACTGGAAGATTTTATTGACACCAAAATTGCCCGTAACAATGCCAACCATCCGTTTACGGCTCGCTTTACACGTGCACTAGGCCGCGGTAAAATGAGTGTAATCGGATTGCCTGACCTAAGTAACCTGCGGGTGATGATGCTGGGTGTACGAAATCCCAAAGCTACTCCGGGCAGCGCAGATGACGGTGCTCCTAAATGTGCCGAAGTGTGGTTCAACGAATTGCGCATGACGGAATTTAACAACCGTGGCGGATGGGCTGCAGTAGGAACCATGCAGGCCAAGCTAGCCGACCTGGGACAAGTGCAAGCAGCCGGAAGCATATCAAGCGTGGGTTGGGGTGGCATTGATAAAAAAATACAACAACGTCAGCTAGATGACAGGTATCAGTACGACCTGTCGGGAAGCTTTGAACTGGGCAGATTTTTTCCAAAAACCAGCGGTATTTCTATCCCCGTTTTTGTTTCGTACGGAAACACGCTGATACGTCCGTTTTACAACCCACTAAACCCCGATACCCGCCTGCAAAAAGAACTGGACCAAACCATAGACGAAAACCGAAGAGAGCGAATAAGCAATGCTGCCGATGACTATACTGCCAGGCGAAGCATGAACTTTACCAACGTGCGTAAAAACCGAATCAATACCCAACGTAACAACCCATGGGATATTGAAAACTTTTCATTCACCTACAACTTCAACGAAGTATTCAGGCGCAACCAGGAAATTGCCTACTACGTGCTGCAGAATTACCAGACCATGGTTAACTATACGTATACATTCCGAAGCAAGCCGTGGGAGCCATTCAAAAAAATCAAATCCAAGCAGCTAACGCTGATCAAAGATTTCAATGTGTATTTCTTGCCTCAATCGTGGGGAGCCCGTGTGCAAACCGACCGCAGATACGGAGTAAATATATTCCGCTCAAACGATTTGGGTACGTCTTCCATTCCTGCACTTTACGACAAAATGTACAGCATGACCCGCTACTATGAGTTTGCCTACAATTTCTCGCGAGGTCTTACCTTTAATTATAACGCCACTGCTCTGGCTCGTATTGATGAACCCCTGGGGCGAATAGACGAAACAACTCCCGAAAAACGCGACACGTTGTGGCGCAACCTCCTGAATGGCGGACGCATCATGCAATTTGACCAGTCGGCACGAATGAACTACAATGTACCACTGAATAAAATTCAACAACTCAATTTCATCAGTCAATCTTCCTATACGTATCAGGCTACTTACCAGTGGAAGCAAGCACCTCCCGCTGCCGACAGTTTAGGCAACACCATATCAAATTCACGCATGCAGCAGTATAATCTGAATCTGAACATGAGTTTGCTGTACAATAAATTTAAACTGCTGAAAGACCTGAACGCACCACCGGCACAGAAAAAACAAAGCGACCGAAACGACCAGGAAGGCATTGCAAACGATAAGGGAAAGGGCAAAGACGACAAAGGGAAGAAGAAAAAGGAAGAAGAAGAAACGAAAAAAATAAATCCGGTATTGGCTGCAACACTCCGGCTCATTACCTCGCTTAAAAACATGAACTTCTCATACACCCAAAACGATGGAAGTACATTGCCCGGCTTTAAATTCAAACCCGAATACGTGGGAAACAATTTCACCAATACTGCCCCCGGTATTGATTTTATACTAGGAGGCCAGGACCCCGACTTACGTTTTCGTGCTGCACGAAACGGATGGCTAAGCAGCGACCCCAGGCTGGCATCTATGTATATGAGCGAGTACCGCGAGCAACTTACAGGCCGCGCCACCCTTGAACCCCTGCAGGATTTTCGAATTGATTTAAATGTGTCGAAACAACGTAGCCTACAACGTTCGGTTATTTTCCGCTACAACGATTCCATTGGTGATTTTGCAGACCTCAATGATCCCATTGAAAACGGCAGTTACACCATTACCTACAATGTGTGGCGCACCAGCTTTAACAGCGATGATGCATTTAAACAGCTTCAAGAAAACAGAATTCTTATTGCCCAGCGGTTGGCACTTGACCCCGAAAAACCCGGACGCGGAATTGACACTGCAGGATTCCCTATTGGTTACGGCCGCAGCTCACAAGATGTGCTGATACCTGCGTTTCTGGCTGCCTATGGCGGTACTGATGCCAACAAAATAGGACTCACATCTTTTCCAACATTGCCTGACATAAACTGGAAAATTGCCTACAACGGCTTAAGTAAAATTGAATGGGTAAAACAGTTTGCCAACAATATCCAGATCAGCAATCAATATACATCAACTTACACCGTTAGCGGATTTCAGAATATACTTCAGGACTCAACAAACCTGAATGGATTTACTGGCGACTACGTATCCAAGTATCAAATTCGGCAGGTACAAATTGCCGAACGCTGGGGCCCTTTTATAGGGTTAGATATTACGTTTGTAAACAACATCAACGCCAAGTTTGAATACAAACGCGACCGTGCCATCAACTTCGGATTAACCAACGGACAAATCAGTGAAATGTCGGGCAACGAATTTTCATTCAGTACCGGTTACCGCACATCCAAACTCGAAATTCCATTCCTGTCGCGCAGCGGAAGAAGGCTGGTACTGGAAAGTGATATCAACTTCAAACTCGATTTTTCCATACAACAACGTGTAACCAGCATACGCTACCTCGACCGTGAAACAACCGATCCGGTGCAGGGACAAACCATTTATCAGCTGCGTCCGAATATTGATTACATGATTTCCGAGCAGCTGATGCTGCGTATTTTTTACGACTACCGCAGAACTGATCCGGCAACGTCAAACACTTTCCCTACTATTATACAAAGCGGTGGCTTCTCGTTGAGGTATACCTTGCAGTAAATTGACTAGTAAACGGCAGAAAAAGATACTCTAATTCAAGTACGGAGTTTCTGAAGTTATAACTGCCTTCAGCTGATGTAGCATCGTTTCATTAAGTGGCTCTTTGGCCCACAGGGTGCGTATACCTAATGATTCGGCCCCACGTATATTGATGTGGCTATCGTCAATAAAAACACATTTTTCTGCAGATTCGTTGATGGCGTTTAATACATATTCATAACAGGCTGCCGTAGGTTTTCGCAAACCTATTTCGTGCGAGTAAAAGATAGTATCAAACAACTCGTTCCACGAGTATTCACTTCCAAAATGCTGATTAAACCACTCGTGGAAGTAAGTGATATGAATAGAATTCGTATTGCTGAGTAAATGTATCCGGAAATGCTTACGCAATTTGATAAGCAACTCTATTCGCTTGCGAGGTATATCAAGCAGCATGGCATTCCACGCATGGTCTATTTGTGCATCGTCAAAACGGCCGTGCAGCGCTGTTTTCAGTACTTGCCTGAAATCGTCCTCCGACAATTTACCGGTTTCAAAGTCGGTAAAAACGGTGGAAGCCAGGTTCAGTTCCTCCAAATTGGCGCCCATTCGGTTGAATGCACGTAGTGTTTTATCCTGATCCAAATTCAGAATTACACCACCAAGATCGAATATAAGTGCGTTTACTTTTGCCATCCGTATTTACATAAAAGCCGATAAGCCGCTAATTGTTTGGAAAAAATGAAAACTTATGCCGGCAGTAATCTAATTGTATGATTGTAAGCAAATTGGATACTGCATACAGCTGGCGTATACAACAGGATTTACGAAGGGTGAAACTCAGTGAACGTGCACGCTCTATCCCGTACATGATATCAATAAAAAAGGAGCAGCTGATTGGCTACTCCTTTGTGGGCCCACCTGGGCTCGAACCAGGGACCCTCTGATTATGAGTCAGATGCTCTAACCGACTGAGCTATAGGCCCTGCTTATTATCCATGCATGGCATAAATAATTTAAAGCGGGCAGCGAAATTACATCATTAGCCTGAATAGGCAAATATTTTTTAGCGGTAAACATCTGAACGCATCCATATGTTATCAAACCATGTCAAAAACCTTGCGGCTCATACTAGGCGACCAGCTCAATAGCCAACATTCGTGGTTCAAACAGCCGGATAATACGGTAGTGTATGCCCTGTTCGAGATGCGGCAAGAAACGGATTATGTGAAGCATCACATTCAGAAAGTAGCCGCATTTTTTTCGGCCATGCGGCATTTTGCTGATGAACTCTCACGCAACGGTCATCGGGTAGTGTACTACTCAATAAATGATGCACACAACCAACACTCGCTAACCGATAATCTGCGTCAGGTTATAACGAATGAACACATTACACAGTTTGAATACATGCTGCCCGATGAGTACAGGCTGGATGAACAACTCAAAAACTTTTGCAGCACAGCAGGTATAAAATGCAACGCATACGACACCGAGCATTTTTTAAGCACACGCGATGATGTAAAACTGCTGTTTGAACACAAAAAACAGATTTTGCTGGAAACCTTTTACCGCACCATGCGCAAGCGATACAACGTACTGATGAATGGCAAAGACCCCATTGGCGGCAAATGGAATTTTGACAGCGAGAACCGAAAGAAATGGAAAGGAACACCGGCTGCACCGGCACATAACAAGGTACTAAATGATGTGCGTGATGTGGCAGAAGAAATTAAACAGGCAGGCATAGAAACTCTGGGATTGATAGATGCTGCTGAACTAACGTGGCCTGTAACCCGTGAGCAATCGCTCACCTTGCTGGAGTATTTTGTAACACAGGCCCTGCCCTACTTCGGCACCTATCAGGATGCCATGCACACACAACACAGCTACTTGTTTCATTCGCGCTTGTCATTTGCACTCAATTGCAAAATGATACATCCGCTTGAGGTGGTTGAACGTGTGGTGCAGGAGTGGCAGAAAAAGCCCGAGCTTATTTCATTGCCACAGGTTGAAGGGTTTGTAAGACAAATAATTGGCTGGCGCGAATACATGCGTGGCATATACTGGTGGAAGATGCCCGACTATGCCAAGCTGAATTATTTCGGACATACACGTAAGCTGCCTCACTACTACTGGAATGCCGATACACACATGAATTGCATAAAGCATGCTGTACAAAACAGCCTCAATCAGGCATACGCACATCATATTCAGCGGTTGATGGTGACCGGAAATTTTGCGTTGCTTGCCGGCATTTCACCCGATGAAGTAGATGCGTGGTACCTGGGCATTTACATCGATGCCATTGAGTGGGTTGAAATTACGAATACACGCGGCATGAGCCAGTTTGCCGATGGTGGCATTGTAGGCAGTAAGCCTTATATTTCAAGTGCCAACTACATTGATAAGATGGGCAATTACTGCGAAAATTGTTTCTACGACAAGTCAAAAAAGTATGGCGACAAAGCCTGCCCGTTCAATAGCTTGTATTGGAATTTTTACGACCAGCACCGGTCCCTACTTAAAAACAATCAGCGGGTGAGTATGATGTACAATGTGTGGGATAAGATGAGCAGCGATGAAAAAGAAAAAATACTGATGCAGGCAAATACGTATTTAACTAACCTCGACAGCCTTTAACGCTTATACACAGCAGCATTCATGCGTGTCTGTTTTTTACAACACGGCTACATTGCCCGCCAATAGCGGAGTTTAACTAAACATTAGGTAATTATTAGCACAGTGCTAGCACATGCAGCATGTGGTTGTAGATATTACATACTATCACACTTTTACTTTATACAATAGTTTTGGTACAGATGATTCTGCTTCAGAAGTACGAACCGCAACTATTAACCGAAGAACACCACTTCCGCATTTTTCAGCGGCATGAAGAACTCATCAAAATATATGACTTCGTAGAGTTGCCACAGCAACTGCAGGAAATAGAAAAGCAAAACAGCCGAATACTTCGTAATTACTATGCCAATGCACTGGACCATAATCTGGTGGATATGAAAACGGTGAAGTACGTAATGAACGGAAACCTTCGCCCTAAAGGCCTCTCGGAACGCGCTATAGAACAATACAGCAAAGCTGAAGAGTGGCTGAATACACAGCTTGATCAGCCTTTACAGGTAAGTATGCTGTATCAGCTACACAAAATTCTTACTCTCGATTTATACAACAACCGCGAAGACATTAATCTGTTCTCTGCACACAAAACACGTACACCCGAGCGCATCAGTTACGATAATGAACAGCAATTAGAAGCTCTGTTCGAATTCATCAATACCGATACAGAGTATCATCCGGTTGTGCTTTCTTGGATTCTTCATTTCCGAATACTCAGCATAAAACTATTCAGTGAGGCACAAACAAAAATGGCCTTGTTGCTTCAGCATTTTTTACTTCGCAAAAGGCAGATGGACCTCTATGGTCTGTTTTGTCTAGAACATGAATTGTATCTGGCTAAAAATGACTACCAGTCCTGTTTCGGAGAAGATTTTCAGGCAGAATTGCAGCAGCAAGTTGAATTCGGAATGAGCATGTACTGCAATCAACTGAACCGACTCAAGCTTTTATTACGTAGTTATTTCCGCAAACAAATAGATTTTGACAAACATACCCCGCGGTTAAAAAATATTATGAACTATGTGTTTGAACGGGGCTTTAAACTGAAGGAAATTGATGACAGTGTGCTGAACAAAAGGCAGAAACTGATCATGTACGTCATTCAGCAAAAAGGGTTCATAGCTACCAAAGAGTTGATTGATGAATTCGGATGCAACCGCAAAACCATACAGCGCGACTTTAATGCACTGCTCGATTTAAATTTGGTGAAGGTAGTAGGCCAGGGGGCCGGACTGAAGTATGCCGTAAACATTCAGGAAAATAAATACGATTTTTTACAGCGCTACCAATCGGAATACCTGCAAGAAGAAAGCGCTGCCTGATTCTGTAAAACTTTACACTCGCTTTTGTTAAACGCCCAGCCGTTCGCGCCACAGTTGATTGAAGGACTTATCTGCAATGCGCGGAAACTCCCTGCGCTCGCCCCAAGAGGTTTTGAAAAACGACTTTAGCATAAAGTTTTTGATCGAAACTCCTTTGTTCAGGTTTTTGCGGCTCAGCATCATTTTTTTCCAGCTAAACCACATCAGTTTATCGGCACTTTTGGTAAATCCCTGATTCACGCTGTCTCTTCGGTTTCGGGTCAGGTGGTTGTGCAGGTCAATATTTACCGGACAAATATCGGTGCAGCGGCCACACAGTGGCGAAGCATAGCTGAGGTGTTTATAGGCATCCATACCCTGCATGTGCGGAACTACCACAGCTCCTACAGGCCCGGCATTGCTTACACCGTATGCATGTCCGCCAATGGTTTTAAATACCGGACACACATTGCTGCACGCCCCGCATTTAATGCACGATAATGCTTGCCTTTGGTCGGGCTGCGCCAATACATTGGAGCGGCCATTGTCAATGAGTACGACAATAAACTCAGCAGGACCATCCAAATCAGTTGCCTGCCTTGGACCTGTAATGCTGTTGTACGAAGTTAGTTTCTGTCCCGTTCCGAATGTAGCCAGCAGCGGAAAAAACACATCCAGGTCGTTGAGCGAAGGAATCAGCTTATCAATGCCTGCCAACACGATATGTGTTTTAGCAAATGCCATACCCATTCGGGTATTGCCTTCATTTTCGGTAATAGCTACCATGCCGGAATCGGCAATTAAAAAATTGGCTCCCGTTATCAGTACATCAGACTGTGTGAAACGGCTGCGCAATTCGGTACGGATATCTTCTACAATATGTTCTGCATCGGCATCCATACTTACACCTATCTTATCATTCAGCAATGCTGCAATTTCTTCTTTTGTTTTATGCATAGCCGGTGTCACCATATGAAAAGGCTTTTCAGCTGCCATATCTACTACAAATTCCCCGACATCGGTTTCAAGCACGGTATAATTGTGTTTGCGTAAAAATGCATTCAGCTCTATTTCATCGGTAAGCATACTTTTGCTTTTCACTATGCATTGAGGCTGCACACGCTTGAGTATTGATTCTACTTCATTGCAGGCCGCTTCGGCATCTACTGCCCATAGCACTTTGCCTCCTCTGCGCATAACGGCTGCTTCAAAATCAATAAGGTATTTATCCAGACTTTCCAGCACTTTCCACTTGTAGTAAGCTGCACGTTCGCGTGCTAGTTTTAGGTTGGCATACTGTGAGCGTGCCTGATTCAACTGCTGCTCGTACCGTTGCATCATGCCATCCATACGAGGTGCCAATTCCTTATTGGCCGTTGCTGTTTCAGTAGCTTTTATAAACGTGTCGTAAGCACTCACATGTCAAAGTAAAACAAATTATTTGACGTATCAGAGTATCGGGTTATCAATTAAACGCACATTTCCACACCATGCTGCAGCCAATGCTACACCTTGTGTGGGGTAAGTATCGGTAATTATAGGGTTAAATGGGATTGCATCTACCACAGCTTATACGCTGTTTTTAAGTTCCCGTTCCTGCACATCCCGCAAAACTGGGCAGGTATTGTAATACGTGGGCTCAAAAACATCCTTACTATCATTAAATGTTAGTTGATAACTCATATCGTACTGAAATTAAACATACGTATATCTAAATTGTACATTTACTCTTCCATCTTTTTAAATACTGAAATTATGCCATGTGTATTTAGCTAAAATAACGTGTTGATTTTATAAATCAAGCTATTCCTTCTCACGCATTATAAAACTTGTCCCGTTCTACGGGATGCGCGAGAACAGAATAAATGCCATTTTAGTCAGGGGCAAAAAGAAAGACTTCTGGGATTTGGCAGAATTGAGCAATCACTATACCGTTGCACAGATGATTGAGTTGTATCAACACAAATTCCCCTCTCAACAATTACTGATTTCCATACCTCAGGCATTAACTTATTTTGATGATGCTGATGAGGGCGAAGACCCTATTGGCCTAAGGGCCAAACCTGGGAGGGCGTAAAAACAACTTTAAAAAATGCGGTGAGGAAATACCTGAGTTAAATAAAGGCCAATGCTGAAAAAGCGAGAGGTTATTTGAGAGCCATGCCAACACTTATTTTCCATCCATTTGTATCTTTCCTATAGCTATCATACCGCAACAGCACTTAGGCCCAATTAGTTATTCAATCGTTCAAATCTTTCTGTTATCAATTGCTTGTATTTATTTTTAAAATCATCTGTCATGAAACTAATATCTATCTGTTCCATCCACTTCGATTTTGATTTTTCCATTTTAATAAAAATATTTTCCTGCTGTTTTTCATCCAGTTTCAGTGTGTTCATAGCAGCTACAAAATCTTGTTTTTTTAACCTACTCTTTTTTCCGTTAAGATGAAGTGCCATATCTTCATTGTCTTCTTCATTTATCAATGCGGTATTCACCAAATCGTAAGCTGGTGATAATACCATTCCCAAGCCGTGTTGCTCTACCAATGAAAAATTCTTTAAGTGCATATCGGCATTGCCTGTTAAAAAAGAAAACAATACCACTTCAAAGAAATTAACCAAATCTAAGCCTGGCGTAGCAGAATATTTTAGTATGGCTTTCCCTATTTGTTCATAGCTGCCTTGGTATTTATCTTCTGTAAGTCGTTCTGTTAGTTGACACATATCTTCCATTGCAAGCTTGTCTTTCTTTACCCTGTCAATACGTTTGGTTATATAAGCCAGATGACCTGATATTAACCGAACAAGACTGTGGGGGGCTGTTTTTATTTTTGCTATGCTTGCTAAATGCATCGTAACATCTTCCACTTCAGGCAACTGTTGATATAAAGCAGTAGGTGGTTTTAATACGTAGCCTCCCCATAACCCAACTATGGTAAATCGCTTGCCTGTTTCCTCCAAGTTGTTTGTAATGTGCAGCGATAACTTGGCTTGCACGCCTGTTACTGCGGTATGGCTTTGTATGACTTCTTTAGCCAAAGGTTCTAAATCTGCTTCGGAGTATGGCAATAAAGGAGGAGTAGGCTGGCCAAATATTTTTTTGGAGCAAGTGCCGTGAAAATCCAATTCGTTTCCGGCTATTGGCTGGTAGCAAAACAAACATCTTTTCATGGCTTATCTTCCGTTGTTACATCTTCTACACTCACTGCTCCAATGCAATCTTTGCAACAAACCAAGAGCAAGCCCATCCGGTCTCTTGTGCTTAGCTTCCAGTTTTTTGTTGCTATATCCAATAACCAGCCTTCGGGGATTAGGCCATCAAAAAATGGAAACAATATATTGGATGTATACTTACCACTTTGTAAAGGCAGTGTTAAACTTACCGGTTTTGCATTTGCTTGATTTAAATATGCCGGGTCATATTCAAAATGATATCCATTTTCATCTTGTGTAAGCCGGCCTGCCACCTGCGTATCTAATTTTATAATTGCCTTTCGCATTATTCATTTTCTTTTTTGGCAGGAACGGGACCTACTTCATACCCAAATAATTGCAAAACCCGGTTAACCTTATCTATGCGTAAACTTTCCTTCCCTTGTTCTAATTCACGAATAAAGCGCAAGCCTACACCGGCTTTTTCTGCCAATTCCGGCTGGGTTAGGTCCACTGATTTTCTTTTCTCTTTAACAAAATTGGCAAGGCTCATTTTATACCCTTTTGGGTGCAAATATAATAATATATGTTTAATTTATACCCCTTAGGGTACAAATTATCTTTAAATATAATAATTATACCTTTTCGGGTATACTATTTAAACTAATTGCCCACTTTATACCCTTAAAGGTATATGTTAAGTATGGTAATAATACCCTTTAAGAAATAGTAAGACAACAAAAGCAGCTCTACTGAAGGCAGAAATAGATAAGAAAGATATGTGTTTTAAAAAATGCCATACCCATTCGGGTGTTGCCTTCATTTTCGCTAATAGCTACTATGCCCGAATGGGCAATTCGAAAAATTAGCTCTTGTAGATACCGTTCTACGGGATGCACGAGAACGTGGGACGACACCTAGAAATGAGCCATTAAAATAAATCCAAAAAACTGATTTGCTACAGCATGATGAATAGTGCAGCAAAGAAGTATTTCAAAAAAAAGCCGCCATGCACTATGTGCATGACGGCTTTATTCGGATGAAAAAGCTGTAATTATTTTACAGCAAACTTCTTACTTACGCTAATGCCATTTTGTTGTATCAATAACATATAGATGCCTTTTGATAATGAAAGATTCAAGTCGAGTAAGTTATTGCCTTGCTGTAATGGCATCATTTTTTGTTCAATAACTTTACCGGTTGGGTCAATAATAGTCAGCTGAATAGTTGACTGCTCATTTGCCGGAAGCATGATATTAAACGTACCGTTATTCGGATTAGGATAAACTTCAATATTGTTAGTCGTAAGTACATTATTGCTTACCCTAACCGTTTTGCTATACTCGGTTGCACCGTCAAAATCAACTTGCTTGAGGCGATAGAAGAATGCGGAAACAGAGCTAAAATCATCCAATACGTTTTTATCAGAGAATGTATAAGAAGATACTGACGCAGTAGTTCCATTACCCTGCACTTTACCTATTGTTTCAAAACTCACGGCATCCAACGAACGCTGTATTTCAAAATACTCGTTGTTGATTTCAGAAGCAGTGATCCATTTTAGCATAACATCTTTATTGTTCTTAACTGCATCAAATGAAGTAAGCGTTACCGGTACTGTGCTCGTTGCAGTTATGGTTACCGTATCATAGAAAGTTCCACAGCTATTTACGTATACAGCCACATAACGATAAATACCAGGAGTAGTATAAGGACCTACAACGATTCTTGCATTGGTATCAATAGGACTGCCCATAAAATACCAATTGAAGCCTGCAAGACCACTCGGTACGGGCTGAGGCACGTTGGCGTTGAGAATATTTGGATTTTGCGGAGTGACACTGCTATTTACCCAGGCTGTTGAAGAATCATTGTCTCTACCTATGAGTCTTATGCCGGAATTTGCCGCTGTGGTATTACCGGACCACATAGCCGAAGTAACACCTGAAGCTACAGGGAAAGTAAACGCTCCGTATCCAACAGCATCAATAATGTTTCCGGATGTATCCTTAAGAATATAACCTTGCGCGGTTGTTGAGCCATGGGATGTTGTATTACCGGTATGATAATAAAAGTTACGTGGAGAAGGCACACTGGCACCTAACTGGCCCGTAGCCAAAACCATTGTGCCATTAGGACTGAACTTAGTATTGAGCGGGAATGTAACCGTATGTGTTAATGCGGTGGCACTCCACTCTTCCATTCTGTAACCGGCAAGGTCAGTATTTGGTGCTCCTGTAAGTTCTACATAATCATCCGCAATTAAATATGCCGGCCATCCGCCAACTGGCTGTCCTGTTGTTGTTTTGAAATGACTGATTTCTGAAAACTTAACATTTCCCGGCAGGAAGAAAGGTGACTCAGCTCGCAATACAAAAGTATCAGTAGGTGTTGTTGCTGTTCCAACTTTAGGCGATGCCGATATTAAAGGCAATACAATAATAGTATCTGCACTTATCAGTGTATCATTGATCGCAGTTACATTGACACCATTCGGACGGATAAATGCCTTGAGTATGTATTTGCCCGGCACTGACATATTAATATTATTGTTTGTCAGGATAAGATCACTGCTTACAGGAAGACTTCCTGTAGTAACAGAAATACTATCGGTTATATTAACCGGGCCGGTTACTTGATACACCATGGTAAGCGGATTTACAGAGAAGTTAACGGTTGTACCGATTAAATTTCTTATAGTTACTTTAACGCTATCGGCAGTGCCATAACATTGACTTACTCTTTGCAGACTTGCAGCAACAACCGCTAAATCACCCGACAATCCTGTAAATTCCAGTGCTCCAGGATCAGGTGTTGATGTTGAACGGCTGGCACCACTCAAATCGGTTGTTACCCCAACCAAGGCACCAATATTATCAGCATTGATTGACAAAGGTGTAATATCACCATTTGCCAAATTGGCAAATACCGGATCGGTATTTAATGAAAACGAATCCTGTAAAGATGCTGTCGTCCAATCGGATATGGTGGTTCTTTCAGTTGTCCAAAATCCAACATTATTTATTGTACCACCTGTAGCACCCATATACAATACGTTGTTATTTGACGTAAAAGTTGAACTAGTTGTAGTTACATAAATACAGTGTTTTGTTCCTGTACCATTTCCTCCTATACTTAATATATTATTTTTCAAATCGGTATTATTTGGAGCTACCGCAAAAAATGCTGCACGCTTATTGCCTGTTCCGACTCCATCAATATCTATTGTATTATGATAAATTTTGAATCTATCGGATGTACCTGAAAAATAAAGACCATAAACCAACCCTGTTGAGTTAATATTATAAACTGCATTATTCACAATCTCAGTTTCAGAACCCAAATTATTTACTGAAGTTGCAAACCAAATTGGATAGGCTGTATAAGAACCAACACCTGCATCGTGTATACGGTTGTTACGCAACCTTGTATTGCGTGTAGTTAATCCATAAAATCCGTAGAAGGTAGTAAGAACAGAACGACCAATACGATTGAGTACATTATTTTCAATTAGTACACTATCGCTGTTGCTTCCATAAATACCGTAAAAGTAAAATCCTTTTATAGTATTGTTTCGGATAATGTGACCGAAATTATTTTGATAGGAAGCTTCTCCAAAATAGGTGATTCCATAATAGCCTCCAATAATTTCATTGTTTTCAATGAGTACATATTGGGCATTATTTCCGGCAGTAGTAGCAGCAGTTGCTGAGCCTGAAATAGTAATTCCGGAAGCAAGCGTAGAGGTAGCTGCTATTCCTACATCGATTAATGACTTCCGAATAGTAATATATTGGCTTTGGCCGCTTAAATTAATCCCAACTACATTCGCACCCGCTGTAGCTATAATACGTAAACTATCAAGAGTTATATACTTTGCACCGTTGAATCGCACGATTGGTGAAACGCTACTTTGCAAAATATTTCCATTTCCATTTATCACCACATTTTTTGTTGCTGTAGTGCCGGGTATATTTCCTATTACCACATTACCGGTATAGGGACCTGAATTGGCAGGTATATTAATAACTACCGGACCACAAACTCCTCTCAAAGTAAGTGTATCAAAAGCTGATTGAATAGTAGGGAATGAAACCGAACCAATATTCATCACGCCACTATAAGCTGGGCGTGCTGTAAGGGTAATAGTATCATTAATTGAAAGATTATTTACCAAAGATGTAGGTATATGCGCTTTGAGTTGATATGTGCCTGCAATGGTTCTATCAATTGAATCTGATAATGTAACAACTAAATCACTCCCTGTATTAAGTGTGCCAGAAGTAATAGTAAACACGCCTGAATCTACTATTGGCCCAGAAAGTCTCCAATTGATTGTTACCGGATTGACAGAAAAATCGACTGGTGAACCGATTGCATTCTTTAAGGTTATCCTTAGTGTATCATTGCTATTATTGCAACCACTTGCGTAAATCAACTGTGGATTGAGCAATGTTAAATCAGCATTTACTCCTACAAACTCAAAAGATCCAATATCAGGAGTTGTAGATGAACGCGTAGCATTGGTAATATCAGTTAATATACCTACTGGTGTTCCCTTGTTATCAATAACTGCGTTCATTGGTAATAACACTCCGTTCGGTTCATCATAGAATACAGGATTGATATCAAACGAATTTGTATCTCTGGTAGATGCAGTGATCCAATCAGCAAGTGTGGTACGATCTGCGGTCCAGTATCCAACACGGTTGGTTCCTGCAGTTGCAGCCATATTCAGCACATTGTTGTATGAAAGGAAAGAGGTGGAGGTAGTTGTTACATAAACAGCATATTTGATTCCACTACCGCTACCATATACCCGCATAATATTGTTTCTGAAATCGACATTATTTGGAGCCACTGCAAAAAATGCTGCACGCACAGCTCCGGTACCTCCCGTTGAATTAAGATTTACTGTATTGTGATTAATTTTAAATCCGGTTGTTGAACTAGAGAAATACATCCCATATACAGTGCTGGTTGAAGGTATATTCCAAATTGAATTATTGATAATCTGGGTTTCGAGCCCTACACTATTTATAGAAGTAGCAAACCAAATTGGATAACAAGTATATGAGCCAACACCGGTGCTATGAATGCGATTGCGAATTACCTTAGTATTTCGGGTGGTAGTTCCGTAAATACCATAATAGGTAGATAGCGTAGTTCGTGTTGCGCGTGAGATATTATTGTTTTCTACTAAAACAGAATCAGTACTATTCAAATATACGCCACCTAAGTAGTTATCTAAGAACGTATTATTCCTAACTATATGCCCTGTGCCTCCAAGATAAGAGCCTGAACCAACTAATGATACTCCATAATAGCCTCCAATAATGGTATTATTTTCAATAGTTACATTTTGGGCATTATTTCCCGTTGTTGTAATTACGGTTTGAGAACCTGAAGCCACAATTCCTCCATTGCTGGTTGCGGTAGATGTTGTACCTACATTAATAGTTGAATTACGTATCGAGATATTTCTTGATTGGGTGCCCAAATAAATACCAAACCCCGTTGCAGCATTTAGCGTGACATTTAAGCTATCGAGTGTGACGAACCTTGCTTGTGAAAATGCGATAACAGGTGAGGTAGTACTGGTGATTGTGTATCCTTTGCCTCTAATCGTTAATGTTTTAACACTATCCGTTCCAGGAATTGCAGGAATGGTAACCGAGCCAAACAAATGTGAATCAACTTCTAATACAACTGGTCCGCATACCCCAAAATTGGCTAACGCATTTATTGCATCGGTTAAATTTTGAAAGTTAGTACCACCGGTTACTTGCGCTGGATTAATGGTAAAGTTTCCATTTAAAGAAGGCCTAACAATAACTGATACCGTATCATTAAAGTTAACTGTATCTGCAACTCCATTTGGCATGGATGTCCATACTTTAATGGCGTAAGGTATGGATTGCGTAAAATTAAAAGTACCCAAATTAATAAGTGCTGTGTTTGCACCTAACCCATTAGATGTATCGAGTGTGGTAGTGTGAGCTATTGTTGATTGAAACACATTGTTAACACTCCAAGAAACATTCACCGAGTCTATTGCATTTGATCCAAAATTTCGAATAGTAGCCTGTATGGTTTGTACTCCGGTACAAAAATTACCTAATGGAGTTATACTTGCAACACCAGCATTGTTAGGTACAGGAGGACTTAATAGAGTAATTACCACCAAACCATGACCTGATCTAACGCCAGCTAAATTTACTTGGCTAGTTCCTGTATTGTAAGAACCACCGCCGCCACCAACTTGCTGAGCAGTAGTTGAACTACCAGCACCGCCACCACCGCTGTAACCGCCTCCGCCACCACCGCGTCCATTATTAAAACTATTACACCCTGCACCACCACCAAATCCTCCACGGCCACCACTTCCGGTAGTTATACCTCCTTGACCACCATTTAAAAAACTTTTACCTCCCCATGGTTGAGTTGTGCCATCGGTAAAAAATCCACCTCCGCCACCACCTCCGCCTCCTTCAAGGCCACCATTCCCACTAGTTCCACCAGCGCCACTTGTTGTGCCAGTTGCAGTTTGTCCATTTATACCTATTGATCCATTTGATGAAGGCAATATAGCGGTGTTGTAAATAGCTCCACCTCCGCCTCCTGCTACAATTAATGGTATATTGTTAGAGGCAACAACAAAGCTGCCGCCACCCCCACCAAATTGATTTGTTCCGCTTCCTACACAGCATCCACCTTGTTGACCAACCAATATTTTAAGCGTATCAGTTGTAGATAAACTAAATGTGCCGCTCATGTAGGCTCCTTTACCTGCAAAAGTGCCATATCCTTCAGCTCCGTAGACTTCTATTTTATAATTCCCGCCAACAGGTACTCTCCAATGTTGGATTCCGTTAACGGATGTAACTTGTCCTGCCAGGCTCGTACTGCCGTATGCGGTATTTATTTGCGTCTGCGTTGGTCCGTCTATACCGGTGGCACCAGCATTTGTAAACGTATACGTTTGGGCTTTTACAAATACTGAAAACTGTATGGTCAATACAATTAATAAAAGCTTCTTAAAGTTGTAAGATTTTTCCATTTTTATTATTACTTAAAAGTATTCCTAGATTATTTAAAAAAAACACTAGTTATATGTGAAACAATCTTCATGCGTTTGATAAAAAACCGTAGATATAGTTGAACATGTTCAAATTAACGGGCAACATAGATAATACATTAAAAAAAAACAAATGTGCCATGCCCAATTTTCATAATTGAAATGGCAGACGAATTCTTTGTATCCAT
>JBKCPL010000068.1:0-62388 GCA_046309355.1 Bacteroidota bacterium | reverse complement strand
CTTAAGAAGATGAATTACGTACACCGCACAGCTTCAAAATTTTGACAGTTAGTTAGGTCGAGTACGCGTGCGAGGTACGATGCAAGGTGCTGTATCGAGACCAATAGGAAAATGAAATCGTTCTCGATACGCGCTAGTGCGCAGGCAACCCCATGCTACTCGAACTGACTTCGAACTAATAACTTCAAACTAATTCCCGCCCGCGCCCTAACCCTGATTTACCTACCTTTGGTAGGAGGGCACAGCCGCACAACTTAGGCGCTTCAAATAAATCTTGCAAACAATTCAACATTCATCATTAAGCATTCAACATTCTTAATTTCTAACTAACTTCTTCGTTGCCATTTGCCCATTTTCTAATTGTACTTGCAAAAAATACAGCCCTTGCGGCAGTTGAGAAATATCAATGTTATTACCATTCTCCATCACACCGCTTTGTAGGTGTGTACCAATTTGTTCGCTACACAGAATGTCCTACTGTTTAATTATTTTCTGTGAACTGATTAAATCACCGGTAGTATCAAATAATTGAAGAATATAAACCCCATTACTCAATGTACGCGCATCAACGGTAAAATCTGCTGCAGGTAGCGCTGTGGCCTGACCCAACAAGTTGATAGCCGTAGCTTTTACCGGTGCTTTGTTGCCCGATACGTATATAAAACCGTGTGTCGGGTTAGGGTAAATCAGTGATTGTGGTTTGCCTTGTGCCAGTTGCTGCACACTGGTTATGCGCCCATCGGCTTCGTGCTTGGCGATGTAAATATCTATTTCATAAAAATAGTTATTACTATTAATAGTATTGTTACCCAGCACCAAGCAGCCGCCATCATCTGTTGCTAGTATGCTCGTTATGTTTACCCTACTCGTATGTTGGTAAAACTTTCGTACCCATTTTAGTTTTAGTGTACTATCTAATACACCCAACACATACCAACTCGAATCAGTTCCTTCTATAGAATATGAGTAGTAGGCAAAATAAATATGATTGGGATTAATATAGCTTACAGCTACATTATTGGAGGGAATCATAGGATCGCTTAGGTTACTGGTTTGACGCCTCCAGGCACTATCTTCAGGTATAGGAAGAATACTTGTACTATCAACAAGTTGCATATATTTATTAAATCGTTTAAACGCATAGTAATAATTGTAGTAGTAATCGCCAAATGGGTCAGCAGGCACTTGCCCAAAATACTTATACCAAATACCGGATAAGATAAAATCTTCGTTGTACTCAATAAATGATTGCGGCATTGCGAAAGCCTGAAAGTTTGTTTCATATATATCATAAACACCCCAAAAGCTTGTATTGCGTATGCTTAATGTATTCATCATGCTGTCTAGCACAATACTATCATTGAACAAATCAATACTATAATACCGTTTAGTAGCAGGACTATATACCACATCTTGCTTACTTCCACTCTTAGTTGTTGTAATGGATACGGTATTATTCAACACATTTAAATGTGGATCCATCAATATGTTTACCTGATATATATGGTAGGGTTTAGGTTTATTGGTTGACCATAACCTATTCACGCCATAAAACTGGTTTGTATGTTTATTGTATTTAACCGTAATATCACTAGGTTCAAATTCAAAGCTATCTGTCAATGCTGTGTATGTTATATTTCCTATGCGGTACCCTGTAAATTGCTTATCAATAACCGCGTATACCATACATGGCTTACCTGTGGATTCCTGAACTGCCGATGAAAAGAAATAAAACGAATCCAATTCAACAATTTGTGCAAATAAACTGTTGAATTGCATATCATAAAATGAATCCCTTTCTATGGTAATCGTTTGTGTTATTAAACCCGCTTGATTAACCAGTGAGAACTTAAAATAGTAGTTTCTCACCAGATCTCCACCATCATGTATTTGATAGTAGCTTACCAGATAATGATTGTCGGCCGTCTTAATCACATTATCCGGTGTAGCAACGATACTGTTATGATTGAATGTATCAACCCAGTTCCAATTATGGAAGTTTTGTGCATTAACTGTATTCATTAGTAACAACAGACACGTAAGATACAGAAGCCAAATACACTGGCTTCTATTTTTGTGTTGTAAATCTACTTGCATACCGGTTGGTTAATTAGTTATCACATAAACAAATATGGCGAAATAGGTCGAACGAACAATCTGCTAAAGCCATATTTATATTTATGCCTTAGTAGTATATTTTTTTTGTCACGCTCAGTTTCAACAACAAATAAACTAGCTATAGGCCAAGTGTTATTGGGTTTCAAATAATCAAAAACATCATCTACCTTACTGATATAATAATTTACAAATTGGTATGGTATGCATAATTCATAACCGTTTATAGAGTGTACGGATGCATATTCATTAATTTCAAATATAGCCGCTATAGATGGCGCGTATCCATTTATCATAAATCCGGGCATACCATTACCTATATTTTGCGTCATTGAAGGTAATATCCAATTCCCGTTATTAAGATCATAAGTACCTACTAAATAACCCGCTTTACCTAATCCATAGTAAGTGTGCGTTCTAAAGTACTCAAATTTTGCTATTAGGTGTTTTCTACCGTAAAACTGAATTTCATTCGGTGCCTTCTTATAACAATTCGGGTTTACAATTCGGTCCCACTGGCAGTTATCGGCTGTTTGCCCGGGTGCTGGTGGCGTTTCTATTACACCGAACAAAAATTCCACATCAAATTCATCATTGGTTCCGGGTATGGGCTTAATGCCAACGGTTATTAATACAGTGCCTGTGGCACTATCTAATTTTTCGCGTATATAATTGCCCATTTGATGCATTTTAGCCGAAACTTCGCTTAGTAATACCTGATTGTTTGCATCGGGTGTAATTGATATACTAAAAGGTGTTGTTAAATACTGATTGTTTGTAGCCTGGCTTAGGTCAGAAAAAGTGTAATTTATTCCCAACAACATCAGAGGGTAAACATCGGCTAGATTCATTTTATCAGTCAAAGCTGAGTTGTGGTAATCGTGCATCTTCACCAGAAATGTATCAATCTCTGCCTGCGTGTAATTGCTGAAAATGTCGTTTTCCGATACTGACAATAGCGATGGATCAATACCATTGGTTGTTTCCATATGGTTTGCGATAGTTTGTTCATCTTTTCTACACGACTGAAAGCTGAAGAAAATAACCATACATCCTGCTACGGCTAATTTCAAAATGGTTTTTGTTGTTTTCATTTTGTGCTTGTATTTATTAAAGCAACAGCAACATCTGTTTTAGTTTTCAGTTCACTCGCATTTTCTATACCCTCATTTGGATACATACCCGCTAACGGATACTTGGTGTAAAATTTTACACTGTCGGCTTGATGTTGTTCGCGCAATTAGTGATAATCGTAATGCTATGAAAACAGACACACTTCGAACAACTATTAAACTGCTGCGCGAACAGGCTAATCGATCACAGTTTAGTATGGCTTTTGCTTTAGGTCATCGAAAAGAAGATTACTATGGCCGTATTGAACGGGGCGAAAAAGAATTGTATGTGTATGAGTTGCTGGTTATCGCACACGCATTAGGCATTTCACCTACTATGTTGTTGTATTTATCCGATTATCATGTGTTTACCGCCCCTCCACTAGGCCCTGGTATTAGCGAGTCACCATTCAATTCACAAATTACACCTGTTATGGAGGAAATTAAATGGAAGTCGTACCTCTCCAGAAAACACTGCAATGAAAACGTTTTTTATATGCTGCTATATGCTGCCATTAAATATTTACGTAGTCAAAATCGTTTGAATACATTAACCTTAAGCCGGCAACTGCATTTTTCTGACCGTCATTATGCTAAAATGGAACGCACGGCATTGCCGCTTTCTTTGGCTCAATGTTATTCACTATGTGATTGCCTTAACGTGTCAATATCCAAACTCATGCTAACTGCTTACATGTATCATTGGTTTACTGATTATAAAGGTGAGTTTACCAATATGACATTTTGCCGCCAACACTTTCCTGTATTGTTTAGTAAATAAGGTGTATGGGTAGTAGATAAGCATATTATGAATGTTTTTAACCGTAAAGTGCGCAAGGAGTATTGATTAAATAAGCTCTGTGCTCGCTGTGGTTATCTAACCGCAAAGCACGCAAAGACTATTTATTATTTAGTCAAATCTATAAATCATCTCCGTGCATCTCCGTGTTTCGCTGTGGCCTCTGTAGTTATTTAACCGCAAAGCACGCAAAGTCTGTCAAATCTATAAATCATCTCCGTGCCACTCCGTGGTTCGCTGTGGCCTCCGTGGTAAAAACGGACTAAAATCAATCCCGCTTTCTTGACAACAGTTACCCGTCACCTGCAACCCATTCAAGCTCCTCACGTACTTGCTTCTTTTTTCGCCAATCTTCATCAAACTCATTTTCTTTTTGGAAGTTTTATATTTATTGCATTTACTTTGCGCCTGTCTTTAGGGGTGGCTGTAAAAAGCCTGAGATAATACCCTTGGAACCTGCTCAGGATAATGCCTGCGAAGGGAGAAGACGAAAGGCTTCGGTTTTTCGCTGTATGTTGTTCGGCAATGCGAATACATACTTCCAAGATGGTAAATAAAATTTCAGCAGCAACCCGCCCCGGTTGCTGTTTTTGTTTCACCACAGTTGTTCTTTTATGTTTAACAAAAACATTTTATTCGTTGCCGCATTGCTCATGAACTATGCAGTGCTGGCCCAAAAGACTAGCGACACTACACGCACTGCACAATTGCAGGAAGTAGTACTTACCGGGCTGAGAGCAAATGCTCAAACACCGGTTACTCAATTTAATATCAGTAGCAAACAGCTGAAACAGCTGTATTATGGTGCTGATTTGCCTATGGTTCTACAACAGGCACCCTCCATTCATTCATACAGCGATAACGGCACCGGAATAGGTTACAGCTTTTTCAGAATGCGTGGAATGGATCAAACACGAATTAATTTAACCATCAACGGTGTTCCAGTAAATGATCCCGAAAATCAGGGTACGTTTTTTAACAATTTTGCCGACCTGGCAAGTAGTGCGCAGTCTATACAAATTCAGCGGGGTGTAGGCACATCAACCAATGGCGCTGCGGCATTTGGGGGCAGCATCAATATTTTAACAAGACATTTATCGGATAATGCAACGGCAGAAGTGAATGCCGGTTACGGGTCGTTTAACTCCAGAAGATTTAGTGCGGAAATACAAACCGGGCGATTTGCCAAGAATTATGCCGCGTATGTCCGACTTTCCAATATTGCAACGGATGGTTTCAGGGAACGTTCGGGCAGCCATGTGCTTTCTTATTTTTTTAGCGTAGGCCGATTTGGTAAAAAATCATTACTGAAACTCAATGCATGGGGCGGTGATGCACAATCGCAGCTGGCCTATATGGGTGCAGATGAACAAACTCTGAAACTTAACAGAAAAGCCAATCCGCTTACGCAAGGCGAACGCGATCGGTTTCAACAACATTTCTTTCAACTGCACTATCAATATTCACTCTCGGCCAAATCCGGAGTGAATGCATCAGCCTATTATGTGCGTGGTGCTGCACCGCAGTTTCAGGTGTTTTTTGCTGCAGCTCCATTCTTCCCGTATTCATTTTACAATATGCCTGAGCCCATTCTTGGAACCGATACTATTCGCGAAACCAATGCCATGGTTTCTTATCGCTTAAACCAGCATTTTTATGGAGGCTTTGCCAATTACTATTTTCACGGTACGCGTTTGAAGTTTGACGCAGGCATACACATGAATGCATTCAGCAGCGATCACTTTATGGAAGTGGAGCGTATGGATGTGTTCCCGGCAGGTTTTTCATCAGGACATCATGCTTACTTTAATACAGGGTATAAGCAGGAAGCATCTGCTTTTGTAAAAACAACGTACAATCTTACTTCAAGGTTTAGTGTTTTTGCCGATATACAGGCACGCCTTGCGCGTTTTCAATACCGGCCGAAAACCATGCAGTATGCTGCTCCGCCTTTTACATCAGAAGATATGCAATGGACTTTTATCAATCCGAAATTGGGTGCGCGTTTTGCACTCAGCGAACGTGCAGACGTTTATCTGTTAGCCGGTATGACAGGAAGAGAGCCAACTCGTTTTGATTATTTTCAGGATGATTATGCCACACGTGATGTTAAGCAGGATGATATAAAACCGGAGTATGTTACAGATATTGAAACCGGATTGCGCATCGCAACACACCACATAACTTTGAATGCCAATGTCTATTACATGCAGTTCAGCAATGCCATCATCAATACCGGGCAGCTCAATGCTTTTGGTTATCCTATTACCACTAATGTAGCCAATAGTATGCGAAGTGGATTAGAGTTGGATTTACAATGGAAAATAAACAACTATATTTCGTTAACTCATGCGGGCAATTACAGTTATAACGTCATTCAATCCATAACGCAGTATTATACCGACAGCACTTTTGCGAGTGCAGGATTTGCTTATAACAATACCACACCGGCACTTACACCCTCATTCGTTATCAATCAGGGCGTACGCCTGCAACCCGCTGAGTGGTTGTTTGCAGATGTAAATGTTCGTCATGTGTCGCAGCAGTTTGTAGATAACAGCTCGAAAAAAGCTGCCAGTATTCCTGCATATACCGTTGTTGATGCACGAGCAGGTATTCAACTGAAGCAATGGCTGAAGCAAAATATATCGGTTAGTTTTCAGATCAACAATATGATGAACACTCTCTACAATGCCTGGGGAAATGTAGGTATGTTCAGCAATGTAGTAGATTATAAACCCGATGGTACTACAGCCGGAATGGTTACTCCTGTATTTTTTGCTGCACCACCGCGTAATTATTTTATAACGCTCACCTGGAAAATTTAACGCTACGCAACAGCACGTAAAGTGCCCGCATGCTGTCGTGCATTTAATTTGCATAGCTTTTTAGTAAAGGCTACATTTGCAAGCAATTCACAAGGCAGTACGATAGCGTTCTTAGTTGTGCGGGTGGCAAAATTTTCGTGAGTCTCTGGATTTCGAAGAAAAACAGGTAGACGAACAATCTCGACTTGTCGGGAGGCAGACGAAAGTAGCGTAGGGAAGCTGTTTTTTTATATGCGCGGGTGGCGAAATTGGTAGACGCGCTGGTCTCAGAAGCCAGTGGGGTAACACCTGTAGGAGTTCGACTCTCCTCTCGCGCACGCAGTAAGCGAGAGAAACCTGTACGGCAACGTACAGGTTTTTTTTTGTGCAACAAAAGAGTTGAAGTTTACCCCGATGCAGCAGATGTGCGAGGCACGAGCAACAGATGCGCTATCGGGGACTCTCCTCTCGCACGGCCGAGCGTTTAGAAATGACCCGGTGGGTCATTTTAGCGAGGAGCGAGACTGCAGGGTGAGCAGTAAGCGAGAGAAACCTCTACGGCAACGTACAGGTTTTTTTTGTGCAACAAAAGAGTTGAAGTTTACCCCGATGCATCAGATGTGCGAGGTGTAGCTGACGTATCGGTTAGGTTATTTTGAATATAGTTCTGCTCACTTTTGCAATATCCTCGTTCATTCCATATTTACCTGCACTTGTCCTTCCCCAATGGCTTCGTTCAGAATATCGGCTTCAGCCTGTTTAATCAGTGCAATACTGCGTTGCTGTAAAATAATTTTCCGTATTTTATCTCGTTCAAATTCAAAATCGGAAGTGCTTTGCTGAGTTCGGTAATCCTGCAAATTCACCAGGTATATAAACTGTCCTTCCGGAATTTCGAGGTATTTATTGTTTTTCAGAAAATGCTCATCGTTATAGGCAGGCAGCGGAATTTCTTTTTTTACATCATCCCATTCCAACCAGGTTTCGTCATCCAGAAAATAATTGACTGCATTCATTTTACATAATCCGGCCAGCTGCATGCGCGATTTTGCATCATCACGCCTGATGAGGCGTTTCATAACCGATACGGTTCGGTTATCGGTATTTACTTTTACAAAGCGAAGCTTAACAATGTTCTTATGCAGAATAAAATTATCCTTATTGGCTTCGAAATAGCTGCGCATTTCTTTGTCCGTTACGTTTGTGTCAAGCCGATCACTGATTAGTTTTTGCTGATAGCGAAACACCAGCAATGAATTTTTATAGGCTTCCAGCAATGCGTTAACATCCTTTTCATCGGCTGACAGATTTTCTTCGGCCTTGTGGGCAAGTACGCAATCCTTAATCCAGTTATTTACAAAGGCATTCAGTTGCTGAAGACTATCGGCAGCAGTTAACTCATCTGTTGTATGGAGTGTTGCCGCGTAATCGGTGTAGTACAGTTTTTTTGTAAATGCCACTGCCAGGGGCTTATCGCCATTGTTGCTGCAGGCACTCAGCAGCACAAGCACGATTAGGCCAGCACGTGAATACATTATTTAAACAGTTGGTCGAGCACAGGAGTGTTTACACTTACCGGGTATTTTGCCCTTAGCTCTTTAATCCATTCTTTTTCGAGGTAACTTTGGTAATCAGATGTTAACGGACCGCGTGCTTCTTTTACGGATTTGGGTTCGGGACCAACTATACCGCTTACGATGTAAAATTTGTAGGTATTGTTTTGGTTAGAAATATCCTCCACACCGCGTTTATCCCACAGTTTGTCCATAGCGCTGTTGGCTCCTTTTTCAAACTTATTCAAATCGAATGTCACAGCACCTTTGATTTTTTTATTCAGCTTGGCACCTATTTCTTCATTGCTTTTACCGGCACGGGCTAATTTCAGTGCGGCCTGTTTTGTTTTTTCATCCAGGCAGGTTACCGTGTATACAGCAACACGCTCTTTCCACATATACTTTCCACTGTTGGCTGCATGATACTTTTCAAGTCCTGCAGTGTCGGTATGTGCACGGTTCCACACTTTTTTCTCAGTCAGGTCAAATAACATAATGCCATCGTTGTACTCTTGCATCAGGTTGCGAAAATCATCGTATTTGGTTTCCAGAATGCCTTCTTCGTATTCCAACGCTTTTTCATCGGTAAATCGTTTAAACAGGTTGGTGGCTGTCATTTCTATGGATTCATCATTTTTACGGGGTTCTTGTGCAGTACGCAGGAAACGGGCAAAGTCGTGAGTGGTGAAAATCTTATCGTTGAACGACACGATGGGTTTTTCTATAATCAGCGAATAGTTGGGCTCCCATGTTCCATTAAGAAATGTGCTGTCGAGGTAGCGGCTAAATTCCTTAAAGTTTGCACTATTTTCAGTGTATTTTGTTTCACGTTTGATGCGTTGTGAAACAACAGCACGGCTACTTTCCGAACGGCTATCGCGTGTGATTTTACTCTTAATGCCTTCTTCCATTTCTTTCAGTTCGGGAGTACCTTTTTTCTCCAGTACTTTTATAATGTGCCATCCGTATTCGGTTTGGAAAGGCGTTGACAGTTCGCCACGCGGAGTAGAAAAACTTATTTCCTTAAACTTATCGGGATAATTGCTGAAGCTGCCAAAAAAGTTCATCACGCCTTTATTTTGATTGCTACTCATATCAACCGATACAGATTTCACTACATCTTCAAACGAGGCACCATTTTGCAGTGCGGAATAAATAGAATCTATCCGGGTTTTATTTTCGGCTATATTTTCTTTGCTGTCGCCCGTGCCTCCCTTAAGCATGATGTGCGCCACCTTAACTTCGCCACGTGCGGGTCTGCGGTCTATTACTTTAATGATGTGATAGCCAAAACGGGTACGAAACGGCATAGATACCTGACCTTTCGGTGTGTTGTAGGCAAAGTTTTCGAATGGGTATATCATGTAAAAAGCGGTGAACCAACCCAGATTTCCATTGTTGCTTTTGGCCGATGGGTCTTCCGAATTTTTAGCTGCAAGCGAGTCAAAACTTTCGCCTTTCAGGATGCGTTTGCGCAGGTCTACCAATTTGTTGTAAGCGGCCAGTGTATCTTTAGGTGCAGCATTTTCGGGGCAATTGATGAGGATGTGGCTGGCATTAATTTCTTCTTTCAGCCTTTCGTACGCTTCTTTTATCAGGCCTTCGGTTACTTTTTTATCGGTTAAATAAGGATTAGCTAATTGCTTGCGGTAGCCGGCCAATTCTGTTTTAAATGAAGTAAACGTATCGAGCTGCATTAAGCGCGCTTCTTTCACTTTCATTTTAAAGTTTTGGTACAAGTCAAGGTATTCTGTAATCTCATCTTTCGATGGGGCTTCTTTTTCCTTGCGGTTTTTTGAAAGCAACCGTTCAAACTCATCACGCAATACGGTATCGCTGCCATAGGTAAA
The DNA here is from genome assembly GCA_046309355.1 of Bacteroidota bacterium. Classification (GTDB taxonomy): domain Bacteria; phylum Bacteroidota; class Bacteroidia; order UKL13-3; family UKL13-3; genus CAYSBE01. The sequence continues at coordinate 52,152 of JBKCPL010000068.1, read as the reverse complement.
TACCCAAGGATTGGGCTTAGCTACAGGTTTAACAGGCACTGCAGCAGATTTGGCAGGTGCTTTAGCAGGTGCTTTTTTGTTTTGGGCAAATACAGCCGATGTTGTTACACCGGTTAACATGATGATAATCGCTAATAGGTTCTTCATATCTCTTAATCCTGATTTTTTTGTATGCTTAAAAATTGGGCACGCAAAATTATAAAAATGTGACACATATACTATTTCGGGCTCAATTTAGCCTGAGTGGTACGTACCAGATTGCTAAGGGTCGTTCGCAATTCACTTATATTCAGTTTTTTGGCAGCCGAAATGAACACTACCGGATGCTCTTGCCGGGCTAGCCAGGTGCGCTTTAGCCTGTCAATATATGGCTCGGGATCTTCGGTATCATCTTGCTGCAGCGGTTCTTTCAGCTGATCAATTTTGTTAAACACGAGCAAGGTGGGTTTGTGCAGTGCACCTATTTCATCTAGTGTATGCTGTACCACAGTTACATGCTCCTCGGCATTGGGGTGCGAAAGGTCAACCACATGCACCAGCACATCGGCTTCACGTATCTCATCCAGCGTAGATTTAAAACATTCGATCAGTTGATGCGGGAGCTTGCGTATAAAACCTACGGTATCGGTAAGCAGAAAAGCCACATCTTCATACACCACCTTCCGAACAGTTGCATCCAGTGTAGCAAACAATTTGTTTTCGGCCAGCACATCGCTTTTGCTCAGCAAATTTAGCAGGGTTGATTTGCCCACGTTGGTATAACCGACCAATGCTACCCGAACTTTATCGCCACGCTGCTGCCTGCGTGTAGCGCTTTGTTTATCTATTTCGTTCAGGCGTTCTTTCAGTTTGGTAATTTTATTGCGCAACGCCCTGCGGTCGGTTTCTATTTCTGTTTCGCCAGGTCCTTTCATGCCTATGCCGCCTTTTTGTTTGCTCAGGTGAGTCCACATTCGGGTAAGGCGAGGCAACAGGTATTGTGCCTGTGCCAACTCTACCTGATAGCGCGCCTGTGCGGTGCGCGCACGTTTGGCAAAAATGTCGAGTATCAGATTGCTGCGGTCCAGTATTTTGCACTTGAGACTTTGCTCCAGGTTACGAATTTGCGAAGGCGATAGTTCATCATCAAATATCACCATATCAATTTCGTGCTCTTTCACGTAGTCGGCTATTTCGGCCAGTTTGCCTTCGCCCACATATGTGCGTGGGTTAGCATAAGGCAGGCGCTGCAAAAAACGAGCGCTTACCTTGGCACCGGCTGTTAGCGCCAGAAAAGCCAGTTCATCCAGGTATTCTTCGGCTTGTTCGGGTTTTTGGTGGGCTGTAATGATTCCCACCAGCACGGCTTGTTCACTTTTTTTAGCAGTAGATTGAAGTTTGGCCATTTACGATTGACACTTGCGCACTACACGTTTCTTTCAATATAATCAATCAACGCATGTACGCATTTGATATGAATTTCCTGTGCGCGGTCGGCATAGGGGCTGTGCGGAGCACGTATTTCCACATCGCACAGTGCAGCCATTTTTCCTCCGTCTTTTCCGGTTAGCCCTATCACTTTCATTCCTTTGGCTTTAGCTGCGTCAATGGCTTTAATCACATTTTTTGAATTACCGCTGGTAGAAATAGCCAGCAACACATCGCCTGCATTTCCCAAGGCCTCAATATAGCGACTGAATACAAAATCGTAGCCGTAGTCGTTGCCTACACAAGCCAGGTGCGAAGGGTCGCTGATAGCTATAGCGGGCAGGGCTTTTCTATCATCGCGGTAGCGCCCGGTCAGTTCTTCGGCAAAGTGCATGGCATCGCACATGCTTCCGCCATTGCCGCAACTCATTATTTTTTTGCCTTGGCTTATAGCATCGGCCATCAGCTTACCGGCCTGTTCAATGCGGGTCATGTTTTGCTCATCGGCTAAAAAAGTTTGCAGCGTATTGAGCGCTTCTTCAAAGTGGTTACGAATGGTACTCATGTTATTTCTTTTCATAAAAAGCCTTTTTGCCTGCATCCAGAAAATCGATGAAATGCTGTATGTTCCTGTCGTAGGCGTGTGGTTGTGTTAACACGTTTTCATGGCCATCAATGATTACATAATAGGGCTGTGCATTTGCATTGTATTTCGTAATCTGCAAATCGGCATTTTGCTTGCCTATGGTTTTTTTCACCTTATTGTCGTAGGCTGAAATATACCATTCGTTTTCGGGCAATTCTGTTTTATCATCTACATAAATGGCCAGCATGACAAAATCTTCATTCATGCGCTTAAGCACCTGCGGGTCGCTCCACACATTGGCTTCCATCTCGCGGCAGTTAACGCAACCGTGTCCGGTAAAATCAATAAAAATGGGCTTATTCACTTTCTTCGAATACTCCAACGCCTGTTTGTAATCAAAGAATCCTTCAATGCCATGCGGGAAGTGAAAGAGATTTTTGTATTTTACATCGCCCAGGTCGTTGCCGGCAACGTTTTCAGTATGTGTTGAAGTTTTGGTGGAGTATAAATCGAAATCGAGTGTGGCCTGAGGTGGAAGGTAACCGCTAAGTGCTTTCAATGGTGCGCCAAACATACCGGGTATTAGGTACACTACAAATGAAAAGGTAACAATGGCAAGACTTAGTCGTGGTACACTCAGATAAGGTAAATCACTATCGTGCGAAAATTTGAGTTTACCCAGCAGATAGAGGCCAAGCAAAAAGAAAATCACAATCCAGATGGCGATATAAACCTCGCGGTCCAGCAATCCCCAGTGATAGGTTTGATCGGGTATAGAAAGAAATTTAAACGCAAGCGCCAATTCTAAAAATCCCAACACTACTTTAACGGAATTGAGCCAGCCACCGCTTTTGGGCAGGTTTTGCATCCAGTTAGGAAAAATGGCGAATAAGGTAAACGGCAATGCCAGCCCGAAACCAAATGCAGCCATACCTAAAATGGGTTTCAGTATTTGGCCGCCTACAGCCTGTATGAGTAAACTGCCTACAATAGGCCCGGTGCAGCTAAAGCTAACCAGCACCAGCGTGAAACCCATAAAAAATACTCCCAAAAAACTACTCATGCTGCTTTTGCTATCAATTTTATTGACCAGTCCATGTGGCAGGGTAATTTCAAACATGCCCAGAAACGATGCAGCAAAAACGATGAATATGATAAAAAACAATACGTTGGGCACCCAGTGCGTGCTTAGCCAGTTGCCGAAATCGGGACCCAGCCCAAAAATACTGAACACTACTCCCAAACTGGAGTAGATGGCTATGATACTCAATCCAAAACCGAATGCCCTGCGCAGTGCCAGCCCTTTGGTTTCGCTGCGTTTGGTAAAAAAGGTAACCGTCATAGGCAGCATGGGAAATACACAGGGAGTAACTACAGCTACCAATCCAAATGACATAGCAAACAGTAAAAATGCCCATATGGATTCCTGACTTCCACCGCTTATATCGTTAGCAATGGGTGTTGATGCGGTATCTGTTTTGGCCGTTTCGGTTTGGGTTGTAAGCGATGTGTCAACTGTGGTGGTGGTAGTAGTAGCCGCTTCATTATTTGGCTCCACCCAATCAGTGCTCACTTTTTCAGGAGCTGCTGCTGTTAATTTTAGTTCTTTCCCCAGTTCAAAATCATGTTCGAACAGCACACACACTCCGGTTACGTTTGAGCATTCCTGAAACTCAATCAACCCTTTAATTTTTGGGTTAGCTGAAAGTATTTTTACTTTTTGCCTAAACTCGGCTTTGCCGGTAAAGTAGGCCACTTCACCATTCCACACCTCTTCAAACTTACGCTTGGGTTTTATGGGTTTAACTTTTCCTACAAGTTCGTACGATGGATGTTTTTCGTAAGTAAACGAAGTAACAATAGGCCCCAGGTTTTCATCAAAATCGCTGGAGTACATATACCAGTCCTTTTCAATTTCGCTGGTAAAAACAATTTCGGTTTCATCGCCCGGCTTTAAATCTGTTTTTGTAAACGTGATATTCCAATCGGGTTTTTTCTTCATTTGCTGCTGGGCTAGCAGCGATGGTGCAAAACCAAGAAGAATGAACATATATGTCCAGGAGAAAGATGCTCGCTTTATAAGTTGCATAGTGGGTTAGTTGTAGTAACGGACAAATTTATAATTAATTATCACATCTGACAGGTTACGTGTATTGTACGTGCTTTTTGCAAATAAGTATCAAATGTGTAGGTTTGATACACAAACAGCTATGAAACAAAACAGACGTCATTTTTTAAAAAGTGCATCGGTGGCTTCGCTGGCCATGCCTGAACTACTTAGCTCAGTACAGGCTATGCCTATGCATAACGGTGCCCCTGATGAAGCTTACTGGAAATTAGTGCGCAGGCAATTTCCGCTTACGCAAAAAAAAATATACCTGAACAATGGCACGATGGGGCCATCGCCCTTTCCGGTAATTGAAACTATGCACAAAAGTATGGCCGACATGGATGAGCATGGAAGCTATGGCGGTTGGGAAGATGCAGTTAAAAAAATTGCCGCCTTCACCGGTGCTGATGAGTCGGAAATTGCGCTTACCAGTAATGTAACGCAAGGGGTAAACATTGCCTGTTGGGGTTTTCCGCTCAAAAAAGGCGATGAAGTTATTATCTCTACACACGAACATGTGGGGGGGTGCCTGGCCTGGTTGAACCGTGCAAAGCTGCACGGCATCGTGATTAAAACATTTTCGCCCGGTGCCACAGCCGATGAAACGCTGGCAAACATTCAGAAGCAATATACTTCCAAAACGCGAATGCTGGCTATTCCGCATATACCGTGTACACAGGGGCAGGTAATGCCGGTTAAAGAATTTACGGCTTGGGGCAAAAGCAAAGGCCTGTTTGTGTTTATTGATGGTGCACACGGTCCGGGAATGATGCCGCTAAACCTGCACGAAATTGGTTGCGATGCGTATGCCAGTTGCTGCCATAAATGGATGCTGGGACCTAAAGGCACCGGATTTTTGTATGTAAAAAAAGAAATGCTATCCACCGTGCAAAGCTACTTTATAGGAGCCGGTGGCGATGATAACACATGGAATATGTCAAAGCCCAATCCGCAGTTTGGACAATACAGCAACTCGGCTCACCGCTATTTTTACGGCACGCAAAATACAGGCCTGTTTAAAGGAGTGATTGCAGCAATTGATTTTATGGAGCAGATAGGTATGCCAACTGTTTTTGCCCGTGTGCAGGAGCTCAGTGCCTACACACAGGCATCGTTGCAGAACACATTAGGAGAAAAATTGGAGTTGCTTACACCTAATGAAGGCCGATCGCGTGGCGCGGTTACCGGTTTCAGAATAAAAGGAGAAGATTACAAGAAAGTGTACGAAGCGGTGATGAAAGAAAACATAGTTATACGTCAGGTGCCTGAAAACGATATTAACTGCCTGCGTGTATCTACTCATATTTACAACAACAAACAGGAAATAGATTCCTTGATGGATGTACTTAAAAAGTTTGCCTGAGCCCTTTAATCGGGCAACTGAACGGCATCAAGTATATCATTCAGCGTGTCAAAATCTTTAACACCTGGCCTCTCTTCATCGCCCCCTTGCAGGTTGATGGCATAGGGTTGATAGTGTTGAACGATGTGTTTTATATCGGCAGCGTTTACATCAAATCCCCATATAATTTTATAGTTGCTGCATACGTGTTTTAACACCGATTCATCAGGCAATAGATTGCTTGAGGTGTATACTAAAAATCCATCAGCTACTGCAGCGTAGGCATTTAGTTCAGCTAACAACGACTCGGTATTGAAATGTGCCGTATCAATATGTTTGATAATGGCTTTGTCTATTTGCTGCAGTTCATCAGGCAGCAAAGAGTTGTTCAATTCTACCACATCCAGATTCAATAATGTACTGATATCGGCAATCTCTTGCACAGGCTGATGGCCGAACTCGCCTGAAATGGCACAACCTGTAGTCCAGTCAATGATTTCTTTAGCTTTTACTGGAGCGAGGTAGTGTGCAGACTCCGGGTTGAAACAAAAACCGATGTACTCAAAGCCAGCAGCAGCAGCAAAACGGGCATCAGACAGATTATTGATACCGCTTAACTTGAGTCGGGTAAACAATGCCATAATGGTTATTTTACTAAGGTAACCAAGCTCATCTCCAACGCTTTTTTGAGCAAACCCGTATGTTTCGGATTAAACTGATTGAGGCGAAGCATTGCCTGACGTATGGTTTTGGAAGCGTCCTTGAAAATTTCCTCATCGTTTAATTTAAACTCCTCACTCATGCAGTAGGCGAAAACACGCGCCATGCCGCAGTTGGCTATAAAATCAGGAATTACTGCAACGCGGTCATCGGCATCGTTGCCTATAGGACCGAGGAAAATTTCTTTATCGGCAAACGGCACATTGGCACCGCTTGATATCACTTCAAGGTCATTATCTATCAATTGATTTAACTGCTCCTGTGTGAGCATGCGCGATGCAGCAGCCGGAACAAATACTTCAGCACCGGCACTCCATATTTTTGTATTCAGCTCATCGTATGGAATAAATTCAAGTCCCATTTTTTGGCAGGTGGCCTGCGACAGTTTATTGCCATCGCGTTCGATGAACAGTTGTTTGATCTCCTCTTTCGAAAATCCTTTGGGATTCAGCAATCCACCTTCGCGGTCAATAATACCTACAATCATCACATTCATTTGCGACAGGTAGTATGCCGCAGCTGCAGCCACATTTCCCCAGCCCTGAATAAGGGCACGTTTATAGGCGAAATTCGGTCCCCACAAATCGTAATAATGACGAACTGCTTCGGCTACGCCCCAACCTGTAATCATATCTGCCACCACGTAATGTTTGGTGGTATCAGGTGAAAAACGGGCATCATCCAGTTTTTTCGAAACGCCCTCACGCAAGTTCTTAATCATTCGGGTTTTGTGGGCTTCGTCAGGTTGATAGTGGCCTACTGCTGTTCCTTCTTGCGGGTGTTGTAAGCCGTATTTCTCAGTAATGGGAATTACTTCGTGTATTTCATCTACATTCAAGTCGCCCCCCGTACCGTAGTATGTTTTTAGCAACGGCATTACAGCTTTGTACCAACGCTCCAATACGCCTTTTTTGCGCGGATCGGCCGGGTCGAAATTGATACCTGATTTAGCACCGCCAATAGCCGGTCCCGAAACAGTAAATTTAATTTCCATGGTTTTAGCCAGCGAAACCACTTCATCTTTATTGAGTCCTTTGCGCATGCGTGTACCACCACCGGCACTTCCGCCACGCAATGAGTTAATGACAACCCAACCTTCGGCTTCGGTTTCACTGTCTTTCCATTCAAAAACTATTTCAGGTTGTTTGCTTTCGTAGCGTTTAATCAGGTTTTGTATTTGAGTTGACATTTACGTGTATGATTTAAAACGGGGCGCAAGTTAATATTATTGATGGGATGTGAAATGATAATGTTAGGTGTTATAAAGGTGTCTTCGACTCCGCTCAGACACCAGAGTGATTTTTACAGGTGGCTGAGCGCAGTCGAAAAAGATAGTTCAGATCGGTGGCTGAGCGCAGTCGAAGCCACCGTTACTTCTTTTTATTTTTATAATGTGTTTCATTCTTACATTCAGACAACAAATGTAAGTCTGCGGGTCGGTTTAGGATTAATGCTTCTTTTTTAGCCCTGCTCCATCCCTGTACTTGCTTTTCCCGATAAAATGCGTGATCAATTCGGTCGAATTCTTCATAGTACACCCATTCAACGGGTAATCGACTCTTTGTGTGATTTGCGCCAATACCGCTTTGATGCTGCTGTATTCGCAGGAGTAAATTGTATGTGCTACCTGTATAGTATGAGTCGTCAGCACATCGAAGTATGTACATCCAACCTTTCATACGTTTACGCAAGCAAATGCCACAACTGTTCCATGTATGCCGCGTCTTTAATTTTTTCTTCGGCTTTATCGGCAATGATTCTTTCGAGTAGGGCATCATTCTTTTTACCCATATCCCATGCGTACTTATACCCACTCAAGCTAAAGGTGGTGAGTTCGTATTGCGATTTGAACTTATCAGGATACAACTCCGACAATTCGTGCTCGATATGTTTTTTATGCAAGAAATGTTTGTCGCCCACCTTATCGGCCATTTCGTAGTAATTCTGAATGGCTAAATCGGCAATGGCATCGGCATTGGGTTTACGCTCTTTCTGGTATTCGTCAAAAATGGTGTTCCAGTCGTCACCGTATTTTTCAATCATATTATCCAGCACCACTATATCTTCAAAACTGCAATTCATACCTTGACCGTAAAATGGAACAACAGCATGGGCAGCATCACCTGCGAGTGCTAATTTATCGCCCTTCACCCACGGATAGCAACGCACGGTTACTAAATTGGATGTTGGATTTTTCATGTAGTCATCAACCAGCGTTGGCATCATAGGTACTGCATCCGGAAATTCATCGTGAAAGAATTTTGCTACATTCTCTTTGCTTTTTATGTTATCAAATAGCTCAAAAGGCATGAATAGCGTGCACGTGAAATCGCCTTTTGGGTTTGGCAAAGCAATCATCATAAAACTGCCGCGGGGCCAAATATGAAGTGCATTTTTCTCCATCATAAATTGTCCATTTTCGCCCTCCGGAATTTCCAGCTCTTTGTAGCCTACATGCAAATAACTTTGCGAGTAGTTGAAACGTTCACTCGTTTGAAGTTTGCTTCGGGTAGCAGCAAAAGCTCCATCTGTTCCAAGTATACGGTCGCTGGTTATGGTTTTAAGTGAATCATCTTCCAGTTCAAACGTAGCTGTAGTTTTATTTACATCTACATCTACACACTTGCTGTTGAAATAAATTGTGATGTTCGGAAATGCATCTGCCAGTTCAATCAGTTTTTGATTTAAGCGACCGCGCGACACTGAGTTAATGGCCTGCCCTTGCTTGCCGTATGGATGATAGGAAAGTTCACCTGTTTTGCTGTGCATCATTCTGCCGTACATCGGTATGGCATCGGCTAAAATTTCTTTGTCCAATCCAATTTTTTCCAACGCATGCAATCCGCGGGTGCTTAAGGCAAGGTTGATGGATTTGCCCTGATAGATATTTGTTTTGCGCATATCGGGCCTGCGCTCAAACAGGTTTACTTCAAACCCGCGTTTAGCCATGTAAATAGCGGCTAAGCTACCGGCTAATCCTCCGCCTATGATGGTAATTTTTTGTGACATTATTCTTAGTTTTTAAAGTATGACTTTAGTATTTCACCGATACTGTACACTTCTTCAAATGTATTGTACATAGGTACGGGGCTCATGCGAATTACATCAGGCTCTCGCCAATCGGGAAGTATATTGTTGTCAACCAAATAATCGAACAAGTGTTTGCCGTTTTGTTTTACTATTACAGATAACTGGCAGCCTCTTTCAGCCGGGTTAGAAGGTGTGATGATAGTTAAGTGTTCGCTGAATGGTTTTAGAATGAACTCCAGGTAGCCGGTTAGCTTTTCGCTTTTAGCACGCAGGTTTTGCATGCCGGCCCGGTCAAAAAGTTCGAGCGAGGCTTTGTGTATAGCCATCGGGAAAATTTGAGCATTGCTTAGCTGCCAGCCTGCAGCGCCTTCCATAGGTTTAAATCCTTTTTTCATCAGAAAGCGTTCCTTTTCATCGTGGCCCCACCATCCGGCAAAGCGTGGCATATCAGCATTTTTGGCGTGACGCTCGTGTACAAATACACCGCTTGTTCCACCCGGTCCTGAGTTCAGGTATTTATAGGTGCACCATACGGCAAAATCTACATTCCAGTCGTGCAGTTTTAAGTGCAGATTTCCGGCTGCATGTGCGCAATCGAAACCTGCGGTTGCACCCACTGCATGAGCTGCTTTTGTAATGGCTTCCATATCAAATGCCTGTCCGGTATAGTAATTTACTCCACCCATCATCACAATGGCAAGATCATTTTTGTGTTCATGTATTTTCGCTACCACATCTTCGGTGCGTAAGGTGTATTCTCCTTCGCGCGGTTTCAGTTCAATGATGGCATCATCGGGATTAAATCCGTGGAACTTAGCTTGTGTTTCCATAGCATACTGGTCGCTGGGGAATGCCGATACTTCCATCATGATTTTGTAGCGCGTTTGGGTGGGTCGGTAAAAACTCACCATCATCAGGTGCAGGTTGGCGGTCAGGTTGTTCATCACCACTACTTCCACAGGTATTGCTCCTACCACACGGGCTGCGTGTTCGGTTAGAAAGTGGTGGTAATACATCCATGGATTTTTGCCGTGAAAATGGCCCTCTACGCCTAACGTGGCCCAGTCGTGCAGTTCCTGCTCCACGTACGCTTTCGCACTTTTGGGTTGAAGGCCAAGTGAGTTTCCGCATAAATACGTAATCGGTTGACCGTTTTTATGCAACAGATGAAACTCGTTGCGAAAAGCAGAAAGCTTATCGGTGGAGTCGAGGGTTCGGGCAAAGTCAATGGAATTTTCGTACATGGTATATGCTATACAAATTAGTCTGCAAGGTTACGTATATGGCTATTATTTTCAAGCATGCTTCAGGTTTCGTTTTCATTTGCGATGAATTTTTAGCAGCTTAACGGGGGAATACGTTATTTGCATGCCACAGAAATGCCACAAAACGATTTTTTTGAAAGTGTATACGATGTAGTTCGCCTAATACCTAAGGGCCGAGTTACTAGTTATGGTGCCATTGCTAGGTGTTTGGGCACAGCAAAAAGCAGCCGAATGGTTGGTTATGCCATGAATGCCTCTCACAGTTTACCGGATGTACCTGCTCACCGTGTGGTAAACAGAGCCGGTGTTCTTACCGGCAAGCATCATTTTGCTACTCCCTTGCGTATGCAGGAATTGCTGGAGCAGGAAGGGATACAGGTAATCCAAGACACGGTTCAGGATTTCGATAAGATATTCTGGGATCCGATGAAAGAACTTTTGCCTTAAGCCGAGCCCCACGTTTCTCTGTCGAGGCTGCGGTACTGAATGGCTTCTGCCAGATGTTCTATTTTTATTTCTTCGCTGGCGGCTAAATCGGCAATGGTACGGGCTACCTTTAAAATACGGTCGTAAGCGCGGGCCGATAATTGCAGCTTATTCATGGCTGTTTTCAGCAAATTTTGACCTGCTGCACTAATTTGACACACCTCACGCACCATCGTGCTGCTCATTTGAGCATTGCTGTATAGACCTTCCCGGCCATTAAAACGCTCGCTTTGTATAAAACGGGCATTCACCACACGTTCGCGGATGCGTTCACTTTTTTCAGCCTTTCGTGTATCGGCCAGCTGTTCAAAATTCACCGGTGTCACTTCGATGTGTATGTCAATACGATCGAGCAACGGACCTGATACTTTGCTCAGGTATTTTTGAACCGTACCCGGCACACACACACATTCTTTTTCAGGATGATTGAAGTACCCGCAAGGGCATGGATTCATAGATGCGATAAGCATAAAACTGGACGGGTACTCGACTGAAAACTTAGCACGTGAAATCGTGATCCTTCTTTCTTCAAGTGGCTGACGCATCACCTCCAGCACCGTGCGTTTAAACTCCGGCAATTCATCCAAAAACAACACACCGTTATGGGCCAGAGAAATTTCGCCCGGCTGCGGATTGTTTCCTCCTCCTACCAGCGCAATATCGCTGATGGTGTGATGCGGTGCGCGAAACGGTCGTTGGTACAGCAATGCAGTTTCTTTGGCTAAGCGTCCGGCTACGGAATGTATTTTAGTTGTTTCAAGTGCTTCATGCAGTGTAAGCGGAGGCAAAATGGAAGGAAGTCGTTTAGCCAGCATCGTTTTTCCTGCGCCTGGCGGACCTATGAGGATGACATTATGACCACCGGCTGCAGCTATTTCCATAGCACGTTTAATGTTTTCCTGTCCGCGCACATCGGCAAAATCAGCATCCGTGTTGTTCAGGTTTTGTTCAAACTCTTTGCGGGTATCCATCTCCACCTGAATCATCGAATTATTGCCATCAAAAAAATCAATCACGTCTTTCAGGGTTTCGGCACCGTATACTTTCAGGTTATTTACAATAGCCGCTTCACGTGCATTTTGTTTTGGCAAAATAAAGCCTTCAAATCCTTCTTTTCGGGCCTGAATAGCAATAGGCAGTGCACCTTTGATGGGCTTTAGGCTTCCATCAAGCGCCAGTTCGCCCATGATGATGTATTTATCGAGCAATTCACTTTTCACCTGTTCGGATGCACACAGTATGCCCAAGGCAATGGGAAGGTCGTAAGCCGAACCTTCTTTACGGATATCTGCCGGAGCCATATTTATAACCGTGCGCAGGCGAGGCATTTTATATTCGTTGTTTCTAACGGCTGTTTCTATTCGGTGATGACTTTCTTTTACGGCATTGTCAGGCAAACCCACCAGGCTATATCCCACTCCCTGATTGGAAACATTCACTTCAATGGTTATGGTTACCGCATCTACTCCATGCACTGCACTGCCGTAAGTTCTGATTAACATAAATTGCGCTCGTTATAATGCGAAATAAACTTTTTTATCCGAACTATTTTAAATCAGTAGTTTTGTGTTCCTGTTTTTACATACATGCCACAACATACCCACACAAACCGACTTATTCATGCCTCCAGTCCGTACTTGCTTCAGCACGCACACAATCCGGTCGACTGGTGGGAATGGTGCGATGAGGCCTTTGAAAAAGCCCGAACGGAAGATAAACCCGTGCTGGTAAGCATAGGCTACTCAGCATGTCACTGGTGCCACGTGATGGAACGCGAAAGTTTTGAAGATGCAGAAACAGCAGCGATGATGAACGAACTGTTTGTATGCATCAAAGTTGATCGAGAAGAACGTCCGGATGTAGATCAGCTATATATGGACGCAGTGCAATTGCTAACCGGAAGAGGAGGCTGGCCGTTGAATTGTTTTACACTGCCTGATGGCAGACCGGTGCACGGGGGGACCTATTTTCCTAAAAACGAATGGCAGCGTGTGCTGAAATCTATTTCTGAATTTTACCGCACACGCAAAGAAGAGGCCATGCAGTATGCCACAGAATTAACCAACGGAATAAAAAAGCTGGATGTTTTTTTGCCCCAGTCATCAGCACCATTGATAACAGATTCGGATGTGGTGCGTATTGTTCAGCAGGTCAAACAGAATATGGATACCGAACTGGGCGGATACACATGGGCACCCAAATTTCCTATGCCGAATAATTGGGAATTGTATTTGTCGCTGTATCGGTTTACACACGACACCGAATTACTAGAAGCAGTTAATAAAACACTGGTGATGATGGCTGAAGGCGGCATATACGATCAGGCGGGCGGTGGATTTGCCCGCTACAGTACAGACGTATTCTGGAAGGTACCGCACTTCGAAAAAATGCTGTACGACAATGCACAACTGGTTAGCTTGTACTGCCATGCATTTAAGGTGACTGGCAACCCGCTGTACGAAAAAACTGTGAAGCAAACACTCGGTTTCATAAAGCGTGAACTAACGAATGAGCAGGGATTGTTTTACAGTGCACTAGACGCTGACAGCGAAGGCGTGGAAGGGAAATATTATACATGGACTCAGCAGGAATTGAAAAATTTGCTCGGCCCTGATGAGCCTTTGTACAGCCTGTATTATTCGGTACAAGCCTACGGAAACTGGGAACACGGCAGTAATATTCTTCATAAAACACGCACTACGCAGGAAATAGGTGAACTAACCGGCAGAAGCGCAGAGCAAATTGAACAAACCATTGAACACTGCAATGCCATTGTGTGCGCTGTTCGCGAAATGCGCATCAAGCCCGGGCTTGACGATAAAATTATTACCTCGTGGAATGCCATGATGATAAAAGCGTATGCCGATGCCTACCATACATTTCATACACCCGATTATCTTTCATGTGCTAAACAGGCGGCCGATGCTCTGCTTCAACAGGTGTGGAACGGCAACGAACTGAAACGGATACTTAAAAACGGTAAGGCAAGCATACCGGCATTTGCCGAAGATTATGCCTTGCTGTGTGAAGCCCTGCTTAGGCTGGCAGAAGTAGCAGAAGACGAAACCTATTTCATGCATGCTCACCAAATCATGCAGGCTGCTATATCACACTTTTACGATTCAGAAAAAAAACTGTTTTACTTCAAATCGAGATTTGACACACAGCTGGCTACTCGTAAAATAGACATCAATGACGATGTTATACCCTCGGCCAATTCTACATTTGCCAAGTGTCTATGGATGCTCAGTTATCTTTTCGATAAGCCTGAATATGAACACATGGCCGACCAAATGGTGATGCATGTTCAGTATAAATTTGAGAAATTTCCGACAGGTTTCAGCAACTGGATGCAGTTTGTATTTCTGCGCAATCAAGGTTTCAGGCAGCTGGTGGTTAGTGGTAAACAGGCTACAAGGCCCCGCATTTCATCCTACGAGCCTAATTTGATTGTACTTGTGCAAAATGGCGAATCGCACCTTCCGCTATTAGCCGATAAGCCTGTAACGGAAGACAATACATATTACCTGTGTACCGATAAAACCTGCGGATTACCACACAAGAGGTGGCAAGAGTTGATTGCATAACAAAACATACACCTGTGGGTAAACCAACGATACACTGATGTAAGCAAAAAACTGCTTGGGTTAACTTTGCTGTATGAAGACAATAGCCTCTTGCACCGTATACATCATTTCATTGCTCCTCACATTCAGCACTTCACTTATTGCGCAGCCGGTTCCTACGGTTGATTTTCCTTTCAAAATGTCGGTAGAAGAATACGTTGAAAAGTATGCACCGATTGCTGTAGAGGAAATGCAGCGAAGCCGCATACCGGCCAGCATCACACTTGCACAGGGGTTAATTGAATCAGGCAATGGCAATAGCCGATTGGCTTTGATAGCTAACAACCACTTTGGCATAAAATGCCGCAAAGACTGGACAGGCGAAAGTATCACCCACGATGATGATGCCCCACAAGAGTGCTTCAGAAAATACCCCACACCCCTAGACTCGTATAGAGACCATTCAGAGTTTCTTAAGAGTGGAACACGTTACGCATTTTTGTTTGACTTGGAAATAACCGATTATAAAGCGTGGGCAAACGGACTAAAACGAGCAGGTTATGCAACCAATCCGAAATATGCCGAGATTCTCATAAATACCATCGAGCGAAACAACCTGTACCGTTTTGATGGCATGAAACCAGCCGAGCCGGTCGCAAGGAAAATAGCAGAAGAGAAACGCGAAGAACTGAAGCAGGAAAAAAATATTACTGTAAACGGTGTGCCGGCTATTGTTGTGGCAACGGGCGAAAGTTTTACTTCTATTGCTTTGGCAAATGACATGCGCGTATGGCAATTGTACAAGTACAACGATTTGAATAAAGATGCTGTTCTGAAGCCTGGCGATACCCTTTATACAAAACCCAAAAACTACAAGGCATTAGCCGATTCGTGCATGGTTGGATCTAACGACAATATGTTTGTCATTTCGCAGCGGTATGCCATCAAACTAAGCCGCTTGCTGGCGCTAAACCGCATGAAAAACGGAGAAGAACCTCAGACCGGAGAGTCGGTTTACCTGCGCACAAAACGTATGTCGCCACCCGCTTTACGAAAACTAGCATTGGCTGTAAAAGATAGCCTGTACGATAATGAGGTGTATGCCGATCCGGTGAAGAATATGGAAACAGCCAGACCTGTTATTCCTGATGATCCGTTTGACGTAAGTGCGCATGGCGTGAAAGAGCCTATGGCGTTTTTTCACATCGTGCAGCAGGGCGAAACATTGTTCTCCATCGCTAAACGGTATAACGTGCAGATTGAAGGCATCAGGCAACTGAATAAGTTAGTATCAGATGACATAAAGCCGGGCAATAAGTTGATAATAAACCCCAATCAGCCGGTGCAGAATGCAAATGAAGAATCGGTAATTCCCGGTTACCATACCGTTATGCAAGGCGAAACACTTTATAGCATCGCTAAGCTTTACCATACTACAGTTGAATTGCTGAAGTCAGTGAATGATTTGGCTAATGATACCATACACATAGACGATGAACTTATTATTTTACCCAGACACGGAGAAAAACCAGGTGAACAAAAAGTAACTGACGATGGGGAAGGGGCCGTTTATTATGAAGTACGTCAAGGCGAAACACTTTTTTCCATAAGCAGAAAATTTTCTACGGATGCAGCAACGCTTCGTAAACTCAACAACTTGATAGATAATACTGTACTTGCCGGACAAATGCTTCGTGTTCGCTGATGCCGATAAAAAATCGCATACTGCCGGTTGTTATAGGGGTGCATGTAGCCGCATTCATCTGGGCTTTTAGTTCAGGGAATATTTACCTGGCCGATTCATCCGGTTATTTGCATCAGGCATTTAACTTGAAAACCTACGGCAGCTGGTATTCCGAAGACTGGAATGCCCCTCTGCTGTTGGATTATTTTTCGTACCGCACACCCGGATATGCCATTTTTATTTTGTGTTGTAAATTTATTTGGGATTCGGTGTGGTCTGTTCTGTTATTCCAGAATATACTTAGCATATACACGTGTTATGTAATTCTTCGTCAGTTAGAAAAATCATCGGTTACTGCTGCTCACATTAGGTATATAATCTATACCTTTTTGCTGTTGTATCCCGCACAGGTTATGCTGGCAAATATGGTAATGAGCGAGATGTTGTTTCAGTTTCTACTTATTCAGTTTTTCTTAGCGCTGGTCCGCTACAGCGAAACACCTCATTACAAAACACTCGTTGCACCATCACTATGGTTGGTATGCTTGATTGCAACCAAGCCAGTAGCCTTATTTTTACCGGCAGTAGCAGTGGTGTGTATAGCTACCATTAATTTCCGTATATCACTAAAGCGTACAGCGCTACACGGCATACTGGTAGCAGCAATTGCGGGAATAAGTATACACGCCATTTGTACACAGCAGGTTCATCAGCTTGGGTACTATCACTTCAGCAGCATAAAACCTGTCACCATGCAGCGCTATTATGCAAAGTTTATATTGGCCAATGAATACGGCCGGCAGGTTGCTGATGACTGGAATGATCGCTGTTATAGTCGGCTGCAACACTGTTCAACATACAAAGAGCGGTATGAACTTATGCAGCACATGGGCGATTCGGTGGTTAAAAAATATCCTTTAACAGCTATCTATTTATACACAAAAGGTGCCGCAGCTATGCTTCTCGATCCGGGCAGGCACGAGTTAGTCAGGTTTACAGGGTTAGATAATCCAGCGTTGCCTGGGTTGTTTTACACTATACAATCAGGTGGCTACGGAGGCATACGTAGCTACTTACAATCCATTCCGCTGCCAGCTTTGCTGTTACTCATTCTGTCGCTGCTCTGGAACGTGAGTGCCTTGTTTTTGCTTGTTGTTTATATTTTACGTGTACACCACAAAGCAGTATACAAACGTATTTTGCTGCTAATTGTAGCTTACATGGTTTTAACCACCGGCATGCTGGGAATTTCTCGTTACCGCAGTGCCATAATGCCGCTACTTGTTATAGCAGCAGGCATTGGTCTTTCGCATGTGCTAACTAAAAAACAAGTAAGTAATTAAGGTTCTAAACCCATTAGCGGTGTTTTACCATCCGTAATTATAACCTTGGTGTTAGAACTCTTACTTAAGTTCATAAACGCTTCCACCTGTCTGTTTTTTATCACGATGGGTGTTAAGCTTTTGTTCAGCAATTCATTTGCCCGCATTTGAGCTTCTGCTTCTGTTTTTATGGCATTTGCCCGCCCTTCAGCCTCAATTTCTGTTGTCCGTTTTAACCCTTCGGCAGCTATGATACGGGATTGTTTTTCTCCATCGGCTTGTATCAGTTTACGTTCAGCATCTCTGCGTTCGCGCTCTTTCACAAATTCCATGCGCTGTGCATCCTGCTCGGCTTGCAATTTTTCTTCGATACTTTTACTTAAACCCGGAGGCAATGCAATGCTTTTCAGCAATACCTGTTCAATAAGGAAACCTTTTGGCGAAAGCACTTCCATCATACGTTCAGCTATTTGTTTTTCGATTATACTGCGTTTACTGCTGTGCATATCCTTAGCATCAAACTTGGCACATATATCGGCACTGGCGCTACGCAACACAGGCTTTATGAGTACATCTTCAAATTCGAGTCCTGTATTTTGAAGTATGTTAGGTACCTCATTACGTACTATTTTATAAAGTATAGATATTTCGCTGTTTACCGTAAGTCCCTCTTTGCTCGGAAGTCCTAAGGTCATTTCCAGATTTACAGTTCGTACTTTTACCTTAATAATGCGTGATGTGAAGGGATTATACGTGCGAGGTCCGGGATCGTATATTTTATTTTTAACCCTGCCCAGTGTACGTTTAACTCCAACTTCATCTTGTATAATAACAGCGCAGGAGCTCATGGTAATGGCTACAGCAAGCCATAAAATAGTAACTAATTTGTTCATAATGGTGGATGTATAATAAATGCAAAGTGACAAAAACGATACCACTTATTGACGTTTTACTATTGTAAAAAAACCTTTACGTTTGATGCACTCAGAGTCTATGCAACACATAACCCATTCCGATATTATTCGGTTCTTTGAAGATATTCCCGAAGCGCCCATACAGCCTGTACTGTGGCCTGATTTTTCGGTGTATGGTTTGCAGGTTCAGATAAAGCGAGAAGACTTGTTGCATCCGTATATATCAGGTAATAAATGGAGAAAATTAAAATATGTAATGGCCGATGCGGTAGCAAAAAACAAAACACATCTGGTGAGTTTTGGTGGCGCATACTCCAATCATTTACTGGCACTGGCCTTCGCAGCTAACAAACTTCATTTGCAATCTTCTGCCTGTGTGAGAGGAGAAGTGGTGCAAAATCCTGTTCTTGATTTTTGTAAGCAGCACAGAATGCATTTGCATTTTATTTCCAGAACTGAATACAGAAACAAACAGGCTGCATACGAGTCATTATTTGCACCACACATCGACACGTATTTTATTGATGAAGGCGGACGAGGCGAACTGGCCGTAAAAGGGTGCGAAGAAATCATGAGTGATGTATCCGGTTACACACATTATGTGTGTGCAGCGGGCACAGGCACCACGCTGGCCGGCATTGCACGTTCGGCTAAACGAAATCAGGCAATAGCAGAAGGCATATGTGTGTTAAAAGGTGCCCAAGCAATGAATGACGAAGTAAATGAGTGGGCGGGATACGAAGTACTGATGCACCATGACTTTCACCGAGGTGGTTATGCCAAAACCGACAACGAATTGCGGGCATTTGTAGCGGAGTTTTACCAAAAAAATAATATACGACTTGACGAGGTATACACGGCTAAGGCCATGATGGCTATTTGCGAGTTGGCCAAGCAAAATTATTATCCGAAGGGCAGCAACATACTGTTTGTTCATACCGGAGGTGTATCGCTGTTAACCAATCCATTATCAGCAGTCGATTAAACCTTTTACACCTCGGGTATATCTGAACCTGCATGATGAAAAAACTATTCTATACCCTGGCCATACTGGGTATGTGCCAGACAAGCAATGCTCAAACCCCCAAGCAACAGCTAACTCCCGAACAAAAGCTGGAGAAAGAAGTAATGCGCGCCAAAACTGAATTGTCGTTAAGTGATGAACAGGCCACCAAATGGAAAGCAGCAGCCGAAAAACGTAACCAGAAGTTAATGCCTGTTAGAGATAAACTTAAGGGCTCAACAACGCCTGATGAACGTAAAGCATATCGTCAAGAAGTAAAAAGTACTATGGATACGTTCAACTCAGATGTAAAATCATTTCTAACGGCAGAACAGAATACCAAATGGGAATCAGTAAGACAGGCGAAAAGAGAATCCATGAAATCAAGACGTCAGAAACACAAAGACTCACCTACTCCCCAGTCCGATGACTTGGATGTTTTTTAGTTAAGTCGGGTTATCCGCACAATTCTGCTATCGTTTTTTCAGTTGATTTTAAACCGTGGCCACTAAATAGCGTGACCACTGTTGACAGATTGTTACCCGACATGTATTTACTTGCTCCGGCTACAGTTGCTGCCGATGTAGGTTCGATGTAAAACCCTTGTTTACCGCAGGCAAGCCAGGTATTTTTTATTTCGGCTTCATTTACGGTAATGAAAGTTCCGCCTGTTTCATTTACCATTTGAAACATCTCGTTTCCACGCACAGGCGATTCGATGGCGATTCCCTCAGCAATGGTGGGCAAGGTTCGTGTATGCTCGGTGTGGTTGTATATATTAGCCAGTGGAGCACAATTTTCGGCCTGCACCGCAATCAGTTTAGGTATTGTTTTACAAATGCCTGCGCGGTATAAATCAGCAAATCCAATATAACAGCCGATAAGCAGTGTGCCGTTTCCGGCAGGAACAACAACTGCATCCGGTGTTTTCCAGTTTAATTGTTCGCACAGTTCGTAGGCAAATGTTTTGGTACCGTGAAAGAAATAAGGGTTGTAACAGTGACTGGCATAAAAACTATTTTCGGCAGCCTTTCGTGCGGCTAGTGCTGCATCATTTCGTGTACCTGTTACCTGAATAACCTCAGCACCGTACATTTTCATCTGAGCAATTTTTGCCGGTGATGTGGTATGTTGTACAAACACCGTACATCTAATACCTGCACGTGCAGCATAGGCAGCAATAGCGCATCCCGCGTTGCCGCTCGAATCCTGAACTACATGAGTAATACCGGCCGCTTTGGCATAACTGATAAGCACGCTGGCGCCACGGTCTTTATAAGAACCGCTGCTAAATAGCTGCTCTTGTTTGATGAGCATGGAATGTCCGTTTACGTTAACGGACAACAGAGGAGTATAGCCTTCATCAAGCGAAACAATATGTGAATCGTCTTCAATTGGAATCGATTCGCGGTAACGCCACATGCCATGCTTCCGGTTAATGAGTGTTGACGGATTAAACATTCCGTTGTAGGTAAGCTGCAGTAAATTCCCTTTATCCGAAACAAATCCACGGTACAAATCGGGCATAGTATTACCTGTTACACTATCGATAAGAAAGGCTTTCATCACATCAGTTTATGGTAAGCTTTCAGCCAGCGATCGGGTATTTCGTCTTTCAGTGCCAGTTCGTAGTCGGTATAGCTGCAGGGCACCATATACTTGCCACTATGCTTGCTTTTTTCGTTGGGGTAAGGAATTTCCATCCACCAGCGATCGGTGAATTTGTTTTTATAAAACACAATATCGTAGTTTCCGTGCTGCGCAGTTACAAGATACTTGGTATAGTCATCGCTTTCAGGTGCCGGGTAATCATTTTTGCGTTGATAATATCCATCAATAAAGTACCACATACTTTGTGAAAGCAACTTGGCCGTGCGGTGGTCGGCATCTTTTTCGGGTGCAAAATCATAAAACCCGATGGATGTTAGTTCGTTGCTCATGCCTGCGTAGCGTGTTATCTGACACGCTTCTTCTGCCAATATACCGTTCGGATTTCCGGCCACACTGCCAGGAGCATCTGATGCTTTTATGCAGTTGGCGCTAAACACCATCATATCGCTATTGCGCAGCAATGGTTCCGTTTCCTGTACAGCATTACGAAGACCGCCTAACCGGTATAAATCAAAGTTCATTTTCTCGAACGTATCAATGCTTTCCTGTTCGATAAAATACTGCTGAGAACCTGCATGTGTTATGTTGAACAGGTAGTTTGGCTGATGAGCAATGAGTTTGAGCAAATAATTATTCGATTCAGGCACGAGATCGTTTTGCTTAAGTACGATAGTTGAATCGCAGCAAAAAACATTCATGGAACGATTGATACCTTCATATGCAGTGTATTGAGCATACGCCATATCCTGTGTGCCACCCAGTATAATCACACATTTCTTTAGTGCAAGCAGATGAGAAATAACAGCATTCAATGCAAAAAGTGAATCGTTAACCGTATCGCCCGCTTTTATATTTCCAATATCGGCCAGTTTTACTGGGTATTTTGGCTGCGCCAGTGTGTAAAACTGTTTGCGAATAGCATCAGCTGCAGAGGCAATGGATACAAGGCTGCCGTTTCGGTATTCTTCCACACCTACTATTACCAAATCGGCCTGATGTATGTCGGGAAATTTCTGAAGATAGATGTCAGCAACATTCACCAGCGTACGTGCTGTACTTTCAGGTATATCGTCCAGTACAGCGTTTTGGACCGGTAAAAGATAATCGGTTAGTTCCATGGTGGGCAGATGAGTTTCGTTGTCACAAATTAGTGTATTTTAGCCGGCTCATTAATAAACATTTCCACACTTGATACTTGTAAGCGGAGCGACAGGATTTTTAGGGGCACATATGGTTTGCCGGTTATTGCAGCAGGGTCTCACAGTAAGAGCTATGAAACGAAGTACTTCGTCACTGGATGAATTTAACCTCATCTATGCTACTTATTTTGAAAACTCATCAGATACATCCGACAAACCGGAATGGATTGATGCCGATGTGTTGGATATTCCTTCGCTGAATGAGGCCTTTAGCGGTGTAACAGAAGTGTACCACTGTGCAGCTGTGGTTTCGTTTCATCCATCCGATAAAGAGATGATGCACCGCATAAACGTGGAGGGAACAGCCAATATGGTGAATACAGCCCTGGAACACTCTGTAAGTAAGTTTTGCCATGTGAGCTCCATAGCAGCCATTGGCAGAAGCGGAAAAAATAGTGCAATAACTGAGCAAACTGCTTGGGTTACTTCTAAGCACAATTCGAACTATGCTATTTCCAAATACAAAGCTGAGTTAGAAGTGTGGCGAGCTGCCGAAGAAGGATTGCCGGTTACTATTGTAAATCCGGGAGTAATCATTGGTGTAGGAAAATGGAACAGAGGAACCTGCGCTCTTTTTAAGATGGTGTGGGATGGGCTTCCTTTTTATACGCTTGGTGTAAACGGGTATGTAGATGTTAAGGATGTTACGCAAGCCATGTTTTTACTGATGGAAAATAAGTGTTTCAATGAGCGCTTTATACTTGTGGGGCAAAATATAGAGAATAGACAATTTATGTTTTCCGTTTCTGAATTGCTGAAAAAGCGTAAACCTTATATACGAATAAATAAGCAGCTGGCAGAGTTAGCGTGGAGATTATATGCCATTTGGGGATTCATTACGCAAAAGCAACCGAAAATAACACGTGAAACAGCCAGAGCATCTCAAAACACGTATTGGTATTCATCAGAAAAAATAACCAAGCAGCTAGCTTTTAATTTTACACCGATAAATGAGACATTCACATACATTTGTCACCACTTTTTAAAGCAACACCATTATGATTAAAATTTATGCAGCAGTGATTGCGAGTGCATGCTTGCTTACTGCATGTTCAACAAAAACCGAGCAGACTGCAAAGTCAGATACGTCAACTGCTACCTATGAAAAACTGTACAAGCAGGCATTAGCCAGCAAAGATTATCAGACGGCTATTACTGCCATCCAACTTGTTTTGATGAATGATTCTTCTAGCGGGCTGCGCGACTCACTGCCTGAGCTATATGGCGCAGTAAATAACCTGGAGGCCTGTATGCAGGCTAGTGCGCAATCTATGGAGCGCTATCCTGAAAATGAAAAATTTAAAAACATCATGCTCATCTGTTTACAACAAACAGGCGATATGGAAGGTCAGTTTGCATTACTTAATGACCTATATCAGCGCACAAAAAAATCGCAGTATATCATTCAGGTAGCCTCTATACAAATGCAGTCAGGCAATGTGAAGCAGGCTATGCAAACCATAGACATGTTGATGAAAGAACTGAAAAACTCGAAAGACAGCATAGATGTATTTACAGATGAAACCAGCAAGCAAAAGGTACCTGTTATGGCTGCTTTATGGAACATGAAGGGATTTGGTTACATGCAGCAGAAAAACATCGAAAAAGCTAAGGAGGCATTTTTTCAGTCTATGGAAATTTATCCTGAGTTTGTAATGCCTAAGCGAAACCTGCAACTTATTTTTGACCGTAAAATGCGTTGATGCATCAGTCGTCTGATTTGTTGTTCACCTTGCTTAGCAGATCGTATGCGCCTTGTACAACATAACGCTTCGATGTGTCCAAAGGATTAACGACACAACTTTTATCTTTTGTCAGCAGTAGATTTACAGGAATCATTTCATACTCCAGTTTTTTTGCAGTAACAGAAAATACATACTGCCTACCGTTGTAGGATACTACAGCCGATTCGGGTAATGTATAGTGCTTTTGGGCGTCATTAAATACTTGCGCATGCAGGTAAGTACCCGGTATAAGCGACTGATCTTCCACATCCAAATGGCAATGTACACGTACAGTGCGTTCAGCACTTATTTCTTTGTTGATTAAGTAAACATGAGCCGTTCGTATCTTTTGCTCATTCACCAGCCGTATGTGTACTTTTTGATTTTTCGAAATGTACGGTATATCTTTTTCAAACACCTGAAGTTCGGCATGCAGATGTTCGGGGTCGATAATTCGAAATAATAAATCCTGTGGCTGCACATATGAGCCCAGATTAATTTTCATCTCGGTGATGTAGCCGTTTATAGGAGAAGTTATATTAACCGTTGGAGAAATTACGCCTGCGTCTAATGTATTTAGCGGCACATTCAGCATCAGCAACTGTGCTTTAATGCCATTGAGTTTTGCCTTAGCCGATTCATACTGAGCTTTTGCCTGCTGAAAGGTTTTGGGTGAATTTACCTGCTCGGCAGCCAGTTGTTTTTGCCGCTCAAAGTCGGCCTGCAAAAACTCTAACTGACTTTTTATATCCAGGTATTCCTGTTGCAGTTGTATGTACGATGGATTTTGCATCACACATAACACATCGCCTTTTTTCACCTGCTTGCCCTGAAGCATATCTGTGCTTTTTACATAACCACCAAACAATGCCATAACAGATACTGCTTGCTGAGGCGGCACATCCAGCATTCCGGTTGCCTCAATGCTACCCGAAATATAATTTAAGTCGGGTTTAGCGGTTTTTAATCCGACAGATGCATACTGCTCATCAGTAAGCGAAACAATTACGGAATGTTGTTCATCAGTTGTTTCTGTAGTTTCCTGTACGGTAGGGCTGCTACACGATATAGCAGCAATACCTATAAATAATACGAGTAATTTATTCATGTTAACGGTTCATTAAGTAGTGAATTTCGGATAAGGTTAAGTTATAATCGAGAATGGCTTGCAGGTATCGTATTTCGGTATCGACAGATTGTTTGGAATATACCAGAAACTCGCTGTACGCTATTTCGCCAGCTTTTAATGCTGCAATACTTTGCTGCATAGTTTTTCTTGCCAGCGGTACAGCCGATTCTGTGTAATACGTTAATAAGCCTTTGTGTTTACTGTAGTTGGCACGGGAATGTTGCATTTGCGCACTCCATTGTTTTTGAGTCGACAGGTACAAGGCGTTTCGTTTTTGCTTTTCTATTTCGGCAGCCTGTATGCGCGACCGATCAGGAAAAAACCAAACCGGCACAGCCAGGCCAATATTGATTCCCTGAAACCGTGCATTGGAGCTATACAGCACCTCTGTGCCACTCACGTTGTGTGAACCAATAAGTGTTTGATTAAAGTAACCCAGCCGCAGGTCGGGCAAGGCCCTGTTCCATTCCACATTCTTTTGTTTTTCGGCTACAACTTTACTTTGTAATGCATATTGTGTTACTGGATTTTCATCGGCTGAAACAGCTTGTTGCATCACCGCATCAGAAAGTAAAAAAACACCGGTATCAGCAATTTGTACTGAATCGGTTATCTGCAAAAGTGATGTCAGCTGTGTGTAAAGTTGCTTAACTGTTTCGCTGCTTTGCCACAACTGTGCCTGTATTTCCATGCGCTGATTGACAACCGTTCCGTAGGCAAGTGCAGTTATGTCGCCAGCATCGAATCGTTTTTTGGATGCTTGTTCCATGTGCCCCCAAATAGAATCAAGCTGTTTAAATTTAGTTTCCAGCAACAATGCATGATTCACCTTTACATACGCATCGGTTACCTGTTTGCGCATATCATTTTTCACTGCGTCTAATTGGTAAGAGCTTAATGCAGTCAGCGCTTTTCCGTATGCACGCTGACTACCGGTAAATGTGCTGAATGGCAATGTTTGTGCAATGCTGATGTTGTTGTCATTGCGTGCAAAACTGTTGTACTGGCCATACATCAGGTTCACATCTGTTTTGGGAAGTTCGAACCAACCTGCCTGTTGTTTTTTACGTAAATCGGTTTCCAGATTTGCTGCTTTCACCTGTTGGTTATTGCTCCATGCCAGGTCAACAGCCTGCTCCAGTGTTATTTTATTAGCTTGCTGTGCCGATACATCAGATGCGTAAACCAGAACAAGACTGAGGAGTACAGTAAATGTAGTGCGCGTATATCGCACGGATAATTGTAGTAATACAGGAATCATAAAAAGCGTAAGTAATGTAGAAGTAATGAGGCCGCCAATAACAACAGTAGCCAATGGCTTTTGCACTTCTGCACCATCGCCTGATGATAGTGCCATGGGTAAAAATCCTAGCGAGGCCACCAATGCAGTCATGATAACAGGCCGTAGTCGTGTACGTGTGGCATTTCGTATGGCATTTTCCCACGATTCGTTTTCATCTTTTATGAGTCTGTTAAATTCAGCAACAAGAACAATTCCGTTCAGAACTGCTACGCCAAATAAAGCAATGAAACCTATGCCGGCCGATATGCTGAAGGGCATATCTCTAAGCCACAGCGCTACAATGCCTCCAATGGCAGAAAGTGGAATAGCTGTGAAAATTAACAGCGACTGAACTACGGAATGAAATGTAAAATACAACAAAGCAAAAATGAGCAGCAATGCAGCAGGCACTGCAAAGAGTAAACGTGTACGTGCTTCTTCCAGATTCTTAAAGGCACCACCATAGGTTATGTAATATCCGGGTTCCATGTTTACTTGTTGTTCGGCTTTTTTCTTCACGTCCTGCACTATACTTTCAACATCTCTTCCCCTCACATTGAAACCTACAATGACTCTTCTTTTTCCTTCATCGCGTTGTATTTGGTTTGGTGCTAGTTCTTTTACTATTTCTGCTACTTCACTCAGCGGGATGGTTTTCCCGTTATCAAACACAACGGGCAACTGTTGCAATTGGACTAAATCTGTTTTTGCAAGTGTGTCTGCACGAACTACCAAATCAAACCTGCGTTCTTTTTCAAACACCACACCTGCCGATGCACCAGCCAGTGCGGTATAAATGGCAGTATTTACTTCGTTTACGCTTAAGCCGTAACGAGCCAGGCTACTACGGTTGATGCGGATGAGTACTTGTTCTATTCCTTCAATGGGCTCAACGTATACATCTTCTGCGCCCTCTACCTGGCTGCATAATTTTCCAAGTTTGCGTGCATACACAGCAAGCTGTGCCAGGTCTTCGCCATATATTTTCAGTACTACATCCTGACGTGCACCTGTCATGAGTTCGTTGAAGCGCATTTGTATGGGTTGCTGAAAACCAAAGGTTACTCCGGGCATGTGTTCTTCAAGCTGCTCCTGCATTTTAGTAGCCAGCTCATCACGATCGGCTGCACTTGTCCATTCGTGTTTGTCTTTTAAAATAATCATCAGGTCGCATGCTTCTAAAGGCATGGGGTCCATCGGTATTTCACTGGTTCCTATTTTGCCCACCACTTTTAGCACTTCAGGAAAATGATCGGTTAAAACCTGAGCACTTTTTTGCGCTACTTCTACAGTTTTAGAAATTCCTGTTCCGGGCAAAAGGCGTGTTTCCACTGCAAAATCACCCTCATTAAGCGTGGGTATAAATTCAGCTCCGAGGTTTGTGAATAGTGCCACTGATAGGCTAAACAGCAGTATAGCAGCGGCTATAAAATAACGCGGCCGGTATAGTACTTTTTCAAGTAAAGGTTTGTACATGCGGTATGCACCTGCAATAAATCGTTCAGACCACGTGAACGAAAGTTTTCCTGATGTGGTTAGTACCAACGAACATATCATGGGTACGTAGGTAACTGAAAGCAGAAATGCACCCAGTATGGCAAATGAAACCGTTTGAGCCATCGGCTTAAACATTTTGCCTTCGATGCCTGTAAGAGCCAGTATGGGCAGGTAAACAATAAGTATGATTATTTCGCCAAAAGCCGCGCTTGATCGAATACCCGATGCCGCCTTGTATAGTTCTTCATTGAATTGTTTACGATCCGATATGACGTTTTTACGTATCTGCAAGTGGTGCAACGTAGCCTCTACAATAATTACAGCCCCGTCAACAATCAAACCGAAATCAATAGCGCCTAAACTCATCAGATTTCCTGATACGCCAAAGGCATGCATCATGCCAACGGCAAAAAGCATAGCCAGCGGAATAACTGAAGCAACAATGAATCCGGCACGTACATTTCCAAGAAGCAATACAAGAACAAATATGACAATAAGTGCACCTTCAATCAGATTTGTACTTACGGTTTTTATTGCACCCGTTACCAGTTTGGTTCGGTCAAGAAATGGCTCAATACTTACACCCTCCGGAAGATTTTTTTCAATAAGAGCTATGCGATCTTTTACATCGTGAATTACTGCCGATGAATTTTCTCCTTTTAGCATCAACACAATACCGCCTACTGTTTCTCCTGAATTATTTAACGTCATGGCTCCATAACGTACAGCGTGTCCCAAATTTACCTGAGCCACATGCTTTACCAATATGGGTGTACCACTGTCATTTTTTTTCACTACACAGTTTTCAATATCGCTTAGCGTACCCACTATTCCTTCACTGCGTATGAAGTATACGTTTGGATATTTTTCGATGTATGCGCCACCGGTATTTTTATTTCCGTTTTGCAGTGCAGCAAATACATCCTGTAATCCTATGCCAAAACTTTTTAACTGCTGCGGATTAACTGCTACCTCGTATTGTTTTATATAGCCCCCGAAACTGCTCACATCGGCCACTCCTTTTGTACCCAGCAGTTGCCGTCTGACTATCCAGTCTTGTATAGTGCGTAATTCTGTTATTGGGTAAGTATTTTCATAACCTGCTTTTACCTTCAGCGTGTACTGAAATATTTCTCCCAACCCGGTAGTTACAGGCGCTATTTCGGGTAGCCCCATGTCTGCCGGCAAATCATTTTTTACCTGTGTAAGGCGTTCGTTTACCTGCTGCCGTGCCCAGTACACATCTATCTCTTCGTCAAAAACCAATGTTACAACAGATAAGCCAAATCGGGAAAATGAACGCATTTCAACCAAATGAGGAATTGTGGTCATTGACTGCTCAACAGGAAAGGTGATGATACGTTCAATATCCTGTGCGCTGAAAGCCGGTGAACGTGTGATGACCTGTACCTGATTATTTGTAATATCGGGTACAGCATCAATTGGAAGTTGTGTAAGCGCATAGCTACCCCAGGCAACCAGCGCAGTTACTAATAGTGCGATAACGGGTTTTCGGTGTATAGAAAACCATATAATGCGGTCAAGCATAACCTTGCATAGAATTTAAGTAAATGAGAAATGTGGAATGTGTAGCCGTAAAAGTAACGGCATACGTCTGACCTATGTGTCAGCTGTTAATACAATCAGCTAAAACGGGGAGGCTGAAATATAGAGACGCTACGCGTACCTGCATAGGCATTGGCATAGCCGGCAAATGCCACACTGCTTAACAATGGAACAGCTTGAATCAACGACTGGTTTTCTTGGTGCACAAACAGCAGGCAATGGCATACACTGTTAAACAGTGGCAGGTCATCGTGATTTTCTTCTTCGGCATGCTGAGTATCGCCATAATGAAGAGCCAGAAACTCAATAAATGAAAGGGTTTGGTTGTGTTCCTGCGTGTGGTGATAGTAATGCTGTACCAGCGAAGGAAGCTTGCTCCACTCCGAAAGGTTTTGTTCGGGCATAAAGCCCGAAATTAAAAAATGAATGCTAAGAATAAGTGCTGCGACTTTTTTCATTCGTGGGCAAATGTAAGCAAAAAACAATTAACGGCTGTTTAGTAGGCCTAATGCAAGAGTGCTGACTGTGTCGGGCTGAATAGTACTTACCAGACTTGACGGTGCAAAACGCCAAAGCGGATAGCCTTTTTTTATAAACAATGGAGGCACTGCATGATGCATATGGCTGAATGTTTCAGGTGTGCTGATAAAACGGTAGTAGTTTACTCCGTTGCTGTATACTACACATGGTGTGGTGGTTGATGCAGCAATATGCTGAGCAACTGTATCGGGTGAAATGAGCAGACATGCATCGGCTATTTGCTGAATAAGTTCGGGCAAGGTGGTTTTGCCACAAGTCAGCGTTAAATTTTTTACGTTAGTTGACAAAATATCAGCTATAGCTTTTTCCATACCGCGTTCGCTTACAGATCCGCTTAGAACAAATTCATACGTTTGCGGGTGTGCTGTTTCGATAGCACGAATAACTGCTGCATAATGTGATGCCGGCCAGATTTTACTTTTATGATTAGCACCACAAAACACCACTATCGTAGTTGAATGTTTTTTGGTTACCGGTAGATAAGGTTTTTCGAGCTGAATTTTTTGGTCGCAAAGCGCCTCAGCAATTTCTTTATTTCTTAAAAACTCGTGCAGGAAGTCTTTACGCAACGAACCGATAAAGCTATTATTTGTGGTGTGCTGACTATAGCGGGCCAAAAAGTGCTGTTGAAACGAATCACCTCCATGCAAGGGAATTATTTTTTCACTATCCGTAAAAGCCAATAAGCTTAGTAGGTCAGGAAATCCATTCGCATTGTAAGCGGGCATATACACATGCTCGGCATGAAGTGTTGAAAGGGTATTTAGCCATGCCTTTCGTCCGGCATAATCTCCAATCGTTTTTTTATCGAGCCACAACGTGTGTCTGAATGTTCGGTCGTATTCATCGTAAATGGGCTTGAACGCCATATTGCCGATAAACAATGTATTGTCGCCACATAGCTGATGATAATACGGCAAAAAATTGCGGAATGTTAGATAGTCGCCAATATCAACTAAGTGCAGAAGGATGTTGGAATATGTTGTTGATCGCGTTTGATGAGCATTTTTTACGTATGCTGCATGCCTATCAAACTCACGCAGCGCCTTCTTATCCGCACGCAGTGTTTTGAAAGCTTTATATGCATTTTTAATACCATACAACATGTAGCAAATGTAATCATTACCCATTTGGGTGTATACTTGTAGTGCAATTATGCATATTGAACAAAAACATGTGCAGGTAATTAAAACAGCCAGGTATTTTATATCCGGCCCGATTACCGAACATACAACACGTATAGTATTTGTGCTGCACGGCTACGCACAGCTTGCTTACGATTTCATGCTGCAATTCGAGCCACTATTTTCATCCGATACAGTATTTGTAGCACCTGAGGCCTTAAACCGTTTTTACAGCAAAGGCTTAGGTGGCAAACCTGCTGCATCATGGATGACAAGCGAAGACAGAGAATCTGAAATAGCCGATTACATCTATTACCTGAATACCGTGTACACAGAGGTAGTGCCTGCAAATTTTTCCGGCCATTTGTGCGTGCTGGGATTTTCGCAGGGAGTGGCCACAGCATCACGGTGGCTGCATCATTCGCAGCATAGGTTCACCGGCTTCATTATGTGTTCGGGCGATATAGCTATAGAGTTAAGACATCCGCTGAGCAGTAAAATAGAACACCTAAAAACCGTTTACATATCAGCCGAGCATGACCCTTTATTGAACCACAAAACGAAAAACGAGGTAGAACAGGTTATTCAGCAATTAAATTCCGTTCGCATTATTTTTGATGGCGGGCATGAATTACATTTGCCTTCAGTTAAACAAGCACTTAGTTATGTATAGGATATTCATTGTTTTGCTGTTTACAGCAACTGCATCATTGGCTCAGCAAAGTAAAATGGAAGCTGACCGGTTAAAAAACATTCAGGCTAAGCAATTCTGGCTGGCAACCGGCTCAGGTTTAAACAACCATTTCGGATTACTGGGGATAAGTATGGAATATAAATTGCCGGGTAAGTGGAGTGTTTTTGGTGGTATTGGTTTTGGTACATGGGGAAATAAATTGGGTGCAGGTATGCGCATTTACAAGCAGTACCCGGTTAAGCGTGCATTTTCATTTAGTTTAACACAAGCCAGCGGCTTAAGCGATATAGATCTAAAAACAAACACGATTAATCCGAATGGAATTGTAGTGGATACAACCGTAGCTTTTAATCTTTATCCGGTATGGCAATTGAATGCATCGTGGATGCGCTTCTGGCGCTTGAGCGACTGGTGTCGCTTTTACATTGAAGCAGGGTATAGTTTTGCACTAAGCCAACAGCGCACCAAAAATTTTGAAATTACAACTCCGGGTTATCAGCCATCACAGCTTACAAAAAGAGTGATGAGCGCATTTCAGCCCGGAGGAATTACAGTCTCGCTGGGATTCAGTTTCGCATTAGACTAACACATACCCGGCATTCGGTGTAAAGACGATAAACCATTTGGTGCAACTGTATGAATAATAGCACATTTTTTTTCCTTGTTATTTACACTAATTTGCGCTGATTTTTAAAATAACAATCACAGCATGAAATACAAGCGTGTGCTTCTGAAACTCAGTGGTGAAGCCCTGATGGGTGAGCAACAATACGGTATTGACCCTAAAATTCTTGACCAGTATGCCCGCGATATTAAAACAGTTACTGACGCAGGCGTAGAAGTAGCCATCGTCATTGGAGGAGGTAATATTTTCAGAGGAGTGCAGGGCGTAGCCGGAGGTATAGTAGACAGGGCTCAGGGCGATTACATGGGTATGCTGGCTACCGTTATAAATGCCATGGCACTTCAAGGCGCACTCGAGCGTGTAGGAATTAAAACCCGTTTGTTATCGGCTATTAAAATGGAGCAAATATGCGAACCGTTTATTCGCAGACGTGCTATGCGCCACCTTGAAAAAGGCCGTGTAGTTATTTTTGGTGCGGGAACAGGTAATCCGTATTTCACAACCGATACCGCTGCATCGCTGCGAGCTGTTGAAATAGAGGCCAATCTTGTACTTAAAGGCACACGCGTAGACGGAATTTATACAGCCGATCCCGAAAAAGATAAACAGGCAACACGATATGAAACCATCTCATTCAGCGAGGTATACGAAAAAGGATTAAATGTGATGGATTTAACTGCTATCACACTTTGTCAGGAAAACAATTTACCCATTGTTGTATTTGACATGAACAAACAAGGAAATTTCCTTAAGGTATGTCAGGGCGAAAATGTGGGCACGTTAGTTAGCCAATAATGTATCAGGAACACTAAATAATCAGAAAAATATGAGCGACCCAAGACTTAAACCAGTATTTGACGGACTGAAAGATGACATGGACAAAGCCGTGGAACATGCTGCAGCCGAATTTACCAAGATACGTGCCGGAAAAGCGCATCCCAGTATGCTTGATTCGGTAAAAGTAGATTATTACGGAAATCTGGTTCCTTTAAATCAAGTAGGAAACGTAAATACACCCGATGCGAAAACAATTTCGATTCAACCCTGGGAAAAAAGTATGTTACAAGCCATTGAGAAAGGTATTATAGTAGCTAATCTGGGATTACAGCCGACCAATGACGGGAATATTATTCGCATTTCGTTGCCACCGCTTACCGAAGAACGCAGAAAAGAAACAGTTAAAAAAGTAAAGGGCGAAGCGGAACACGCGAAAGTAGCTATACGCAACATCCGTAAAGATGCGAATGAGGCGGTAAAAAAACTGCAAAAAGAAGGTTTGCCCGAAGACGAAGCCAAATCAGCCGAACAACAAATTCAGAAAACAACCGATAACTACATCAAAAAAATTGATGAACTGACTTCACAAAAAGAAGCTGAACTGATGCACGTGTAATTACACATGATCCGATTTGATAAGCTTATAAAGTACCTGAAAACACTGGCTATAGCGGCCGGTGTTTTTTTGCTTGTGGCTATTCTGTCGTACTTTTTATTTCGCAACCAATTGCTGAATTATGCGTTTAAGAAGTTTCAGCAAAAAGCCGAACATAAATTTTCACTAAACATACATGCAGATGAGTTAACGTTTAACGGCTTAAATACAGTAAGTGTAAAACACTTTTCAGCACTTCCTTCGGAAGCAGATACGCTTATAAGTATACAGTCGGTTAAGGTAGCCGTTGAAATACTTCCGCTGCTTATCGGAAAAGTAGACCTGAGTGACTTGTTGATAGAAGATGGCTACATTCAGTGGCAAAAGACAGCTCAAAAAAACAACCTGTCATTTTTAAAAAATGTTCAGCCGAACAAGTCAGCAAGCACAACTGAATCGGGCAATCAAAAAAGGGAGAAAAACATAGCAGGTAGTATTTACCGGCTGACAGATTTACTATTCGATGCAGCACCGGATAAGGTTAATATTTCTCGTTTCTCGGTTAAACTGACAGAGCCCGAAGCGTCAGCCCACGTATACTTCGAGCAGCTGACCCTGGCAGGGCAAGAGTTGCAGGCACGTGTACTTTCGTACGAACCCGATACAGTTAATACCTGGCAGGTAGGAGGCATACTCAACCTAAGCGATAAGAGAATGAACATTACAGTTACGGGAAATGCCTGGTCGAATTTGCCTTTCATTCGTTCAAAGTTTACGCTGCAAACAGGATTTGGTATAGCTAACTTTACATTGAATGAATTTAGGTACGAAGACGAGGAATTGCGTGTTTCCGGGAAAGCTACTATCCGTCAGCTTCGTATCAATCACCCGAAAATAGCGACAAAAGATGTGGTTTTGCCGGCAGCTGAATTCAATTTTTTCGGTGTTGCCGGCAAAGATTTTGTTGTATTAGACAGCCTTTCGTATGTTAAGATTGACCAGCTAACATTCAGTCCGTTTTTTATGATTGAAACAGCACCCGATACGATTGTTCGTTTATCGGTTGTTATACCGCGTATGCCCGCTCAGCATTTTGTAAATGCCCTTCCTGAGGGATTGTTCAATCATATAAAAGGTATGGAAGTGGATGGCAATTTTGACTACAGGTTGGACTTAGTGTACAATGAAAACAAGCCACAGGATTTGATTTTTGAAAGCGTATTTCATAAGTACAATTTAGATATTCGAAAATACGGTCAGGCCAATTTGGGAAAACTGAACGAAGAATTTGTACATGTTCCTCTTGAGCGCGGAAGGCCCGTTCGACCCATCGTGGTTGGTGTATCAAATCCATACTTTACCCCACTTAGCGAAGTTTCACCTTACCTGAAGGCATGTGTGCTCACTACCGAAGATCCCTCGTTTTTTTATCACAGGGGCTTCATTGATGAAGCGTTTAAGCAATCGATAATTAAAAATATACGCACCCGAAAGTTTGCTCGTGGCGCCAGTACAATAAGTATGCAGCTGGTAAAAAACGTATTCCTTACCCGTGAAAAAACATTGTCGCGCAAGTTGGAAGAAATACTGCTTGTATACATCATTGAAAATAACAGAATAGCCACCAAGGAACGAATGCTTGAGGTGTATTTCAATATTATAGAGTGGGGGCCAAATGTGTATGGCATAGGTGAAGCAGCTGAATTCTACTTCAACAAAAAACCATCCCAGCTGAATTTGTCGGAATGTATGTTTTTAGCTACCATCATTCCACGACCTAAAGGATTTATGTGGCGCTTTGATAAAAAGGGGATACAAAAGGAATTTGTAGGACGGCAGTATAAATTTTTAACGGGACTAATGGTCAGGCGCAATGTTTTAATACCCCAGGATACCGTAGGCTTTAATTATCAGATACCCATTTTGGGACGCGCAAAAAGCATGATTAAGATAGCGCCCGATACCACTATGCACGAGTTGCAGTTTGATGAAAATGGAATTCTGAAAACAACCGAAAGTGAAGATTAACGTAAAGCGTTGTCGTTTCGTTTGAGTACGATAAATTCAATCAAATTGCCTTTATGAGATGTGGCAGTAAATGTAGTATCAACTTTCAGGTTGCTTTTGTGCACCATTTCGTCACGCGTTATATGCTCTTCAATTACGGAGAACCAATTGTCCCAGATAATGATTTCATTTTCACCAATGTTTAAGCCAGGTTTTAGGGCAGATATTTCAGAACTGTACTCTCCTTTTTTGTACTTATCGTAAGAAGCGTACATGGCAATATTATTATCGGAAAAATAATACGTGTAGTTGTTGTAGTGTTTTTTTAAGTAGGGAACCACATGACTATTTATGAGTTGCTGGCTGTGATCTTGCATAAATACACGTGCATAAGGTATGCTGTACAACGAACCGACATAGCAAAAATATATCATGGCACAAAAGGCGATGAAAGTTAAGTAGGCCAATAGATTTCTGACAACTGTGAATTTTTTAGTAAATGAATGAATGTAGCAAACGGACTCAACACTGATAAACACCATAGCAGGAAAAACAGCAATAAAAACACGTGTCAGACCAATATCGTTAAATGTTCCTAGTGCATAAAATACGGAGTGTGCTAATGTAAACGCAATAAAACTTCCGTATATAATAAACCGAACATCGGATAACACTTCATACCATGCGGATGATATCAACTGGCGAATGGACCGTATTATATATATGCAACACCCAACATACAGCAGCACGGTAGAAACAATACCGAACACATGTGGCATGGATTGCAGATAATGCATAAACGGGCCGCTGCCATACAATGCATTTTGATGGGCATAAGGTATTTTGGTAAAAACCCAAAGTGGATCGTGGTAAACAGAATAACCGAGTAAGGTAATAATGAGTTGTCCGAATAGCATGAACGGAAGCAGTGAATACTTTCTGTTCAGTAGCATGTATACACCAATTACTATAAGTATTATCAACCCTTCAGAGCGTGACAAAGGCAAAAAAGAGGCAATAAGTATGGCCAGTAAATTTTTCTGGCGGTGAATTAGCCAAAGTGTGAGTCCAAATAGCAGAGCAAAAAGAGGTTCGGTAAGTCCTGAAAAAATTACACCGATACCCTCAGGCGCACAAAAATAAATGGGCAAAACCCACACAGCATACTTACTGAAGTAACTTTTTACAAGCGCAATAGTGCACAGCACCGCCCCAAACGTAACGAATACATTAAACAACTTAACACCCTTGAAACCAAACTGAGCAAAGGGTGAACTTAGCATAGTGAATACAGGCTTTCCCCAA
The DNA here is from genome assembly GCA_046309355.1 of Bacteroidota bacterium. Taxonomy (GTDB): domain Bacteria; phylum Bacteroidota; class Bacteroidia; order UKL13-3; family UKL13-3; genus CAYSBE01. The sequence goes on along the minus strand of JBKCPL010000068.1, from coordinate 15,042 downwards.
TGATTAAAGAACAGATTCGGATACTTCCAGGCGTGATGCGCGAGCAGATAATGTCCGATGCTGTCGCCACCGCCATTGGTTCCGTTTAGTACCAGTGCTACTATACAGGCAACAACAAACAGTAAGCCGGTAAATGCATATAAAAGTGTATCATTAATGAATCGTACTCTATCGGAAGAAGCCATATTTTAGTATACAGTATATAGCACGAAAGCCATCTTTCCAGTTTATTTTTTTACCTTCGGCATAGGTACGTCCATAGTATGATATACCAACCTCGTAAATTCGAATATTAGGTATGCGGCTTATTTTGGCAGTAACTTCGGGCTCAAAGCCAAAACGTTTTTCTTTTAGTGAAAGTTGTTTAATGCACTCAGAACGGAAAAGTTTGTAACACGTTTCCATATCAGTCAGGTTAAGGTTTGTTGACATATTCGATAGAAACGTAAGGAACTTATTTCCGATGGTGTGCCAGAAAAATAAAATGCGGTGAGGCTTACCGCCTATAAATCTTGAGCCATACACAATGTCGGCATTTCCGCTTAATACAGGAGCCAGCAGTATAGAATATTCTGCAGGATCATATTCCAGGTCAGCATCCTGTATGATGATATAATCACCTGTAGCAGCTCTTATACCGGTATGTAAAGCGGCACCCTTGCCCATATTTACATTATGTGAAAAAAGTTTTATACCGGGTTCACGTTTGCACCATTCTTCCATTACGGCAACTGTGTTATCCGTTGAGCAGTCGTTTACCACCACAATTTCTTTTTGTAGCTGGTCGGCCAGTTTTACATCCAGCACTTTTTGCAGAATTAACCCGATAGTCTTCGCCTCGTTATATGCAGGTATAATGATGCTGAGTGTTTTGTTCATAGTGGCAAAAGTATTTTACTTGCACGTAATTAAAAACACGTATTAACAATGCTATGTTGACTTTGATGAAGGTAACGTATAAATATATGTATATTCGGCACTGCCAGACTAGTAGAATTATCTATGAAAATTAAAGTTGCAGTTGTTTTTCTTGCACTGTTAACGGTGTATATGCTGGCCATTGACAGCCGTTTTATACATCCATTGATTAACCCGGTATTGCTCATTGGCTTTACATGCTTACTTATAAGCATAATTCAACGCCAAACTCCAGCGGAATATGAATCAGAAGGTGCTTCGCGTATACATGTATTTACTATAGGGTTTATACTAAGCGTATGTTGTGTTGTATATGCATCGTATGTATTTGCAGCTAATCCTATTGATATTAGCAAATCCGATATTCTTCCGTTGCTCAAAGAAGTTTATTACACACGTCTGGTATCGGGCGAATTTGTCTATAACCGAGTTCACGGATACGATTACGTTAACTGGGTACCCAACTATTTACCCATGCATTGGCTTCCATTTGTTCCGGCTTTTTATTTTGGATTCGACCCACGGTATATTCCTTTGTTCTTCTTTTTAGCCGTACAATTTTTATATCTGAATTACTTAAGCAGGCTCAATCTTTCAGCTATTGAAAAGTATATAAAAGCCAGCATACCCTATCTGCTAGTATTTGTTATAGCCATCAAGCAAAAAAGTTCATTTGCCCACACCGTTGAACTGTTAATTGCAGGTTATTACTTGTTGGTGGCCTATGGGTTAACTACACGTAACAAAGCACTTCTCATCACAGGTATATCGTGTGCCTTGCTTTCGCGTTACGCACTACTGTTTTTTATACCAATTCACCTGATATATGAATGGAAGCGAGGTACATTTTCATTTGCTGTTAAAACATACGCAGCTGTGTTTTGCTGCATCTTGCTGGTTTATGTTTTGCCGTTTTTAACTGTACAGCCGGGGGTTTTTTTAGAAGGCGCCTCTGCGTATGATGTTGCTGCATTAGGAGAGTGGAAGGGTCAATCGTGGCAAAATCCGGGCGACTTACCGTATCAAATTTTTCAGGGATACGGTATGGCAGCGTGGTATTATACAGTGGCGGGAAGCAATCAGTTGTTGGCTGGTATAACGGCATTAAAATACAGTTTGTTTTTGGTTATGGTTAGCAGCATCTGTATGTATACTTTATCAATACGTATTCGCCAGTTTTTTTCTAATAACCTCACGGCATTGCTTTATACTTTGTTGGTTTTGTTTTTTTTATTCGTTCCCGTACCATATAATTATTTGTATTGGAATATACTTTTTTTACTTCCTTTTCTGGTAGCACGTTTCAAATGGATAACAACCTAATTCATTTTCGAAAGTCACATCTGGTTGCAGCATTATTTGCACTTGTCTTTGGCTTTATTTCATGTGTAAATCATTATATGTTTCGTACGTATTCATTTGATCTTGGATTATACAACCACGTAATCTTCGATTATTCTGAGTTTCGATTAAATGATTCATTGCTTATTGAGCCATTGCACCGCCAACGTAATCAGTTAAGCGATCATTTTGATTTATGGCTTATGCTCATTTCGCCTCTGCGCTACATCTTTGGCACATACACTTTACTTATCGTTCAAATTACCTCCATAGCTACAGCAGGTATAGCTGTTAACCGCATAGCCAATCATATCGGATTCGCCAAACCACTAAGTGCACAGATTCATTTTTACTGTATATGGGGAATCTATTCTGCGCTGGCATTCGATTACCACAGCAATGTGGTTGCATCCATGTTTGTTCCCTGGCTTATACTTGCTGTCATAAGCAAACGCATCTCCTTAGTAGTCCTATTCAGTTTACTGATAGGTATATGCAAAGAGAATATGGCCTTGTGGCTGTCTTTTATTTACATAGGGCTATCGCTATTGCCCGACACGTCAAGATCTATAAGAGTGTTATTACGTGTTGGGTCTCTTATTTCATTCGGTTATTTTTTGCTGGTTGTGAAATTCATCATGCCGGCACTGATGCCACCCGGACTTGAGTATATTCACCTTTCTTTCGGTCAATTGGGGAATGGTATAACCGAAATAGTTACATCGCTCATTACCCAGCCACTTCAGGTATTTTTACTTTTATTTAAAAGTCCATACATACATGAACCACATACTTACTGGATTAAAACCGAACTGTATGTATATTTTTTATTCAGTGGGGGTTTACTACTGTTGCTTAGGCCACAGTTTTTATTGATGTTGATACCCGTATTTGCTCAAAAATTACTGCATGACGATATCGTGAAATGGGGTATTAATCTTCATTATTCAATAGAGTTTGTTCCCATATTGGCTATTGGTTCGTTGTATGGTATACGCTATGGTATTAGCAACACATTTAAACAACGTGCAGCTTATTTATTGCTTATTTTTGTATCTATTTCGCTCACACTATTTTCATTTACATTCCGATATTCCAAATGGTTTGATAATACAACCATTCACTTTTTACATCCTAAACATTACAGGCAATCATTTGATATACGTAAAGTGCATCGCATCTTGGAGCAGATACCTTCACATTACGCTGTAGCAGCATCCAATAACCTGACACCTCATCTGTCTTTTCGTAAGGTTATATATAGTTTTCCAATGTGGGACAAGGTAGATGTGATTGTACTGCTTAAAGTGCAGGAGTCATATTTCCCGTTCGACAAAGTCAGGTATGAACAGGAAATAGGTAATCTGAAAACGAATACAGCTTTTGGTGTTCGGTATGAAGACGATGAGATTCTCGTGTTTGCACGCAAAGGTGTGGATATGGAGATAAAGCCATAAATGATATATTTGAACCTGTTAAATCAATGACTTTACCACAGCTATCATTTGTGATTCCACTTTACAATGAGGAAGACAACTTTACTCATCTGACCGATCGACTGAATACGATTATGAATGAGTTAAGGCCCATGACCTGCGAAGTAGTGCTCGTAAATGATGGTAGCCGTGATAAAACACCTTACCTGATGAATGAACTGGCCTTGAATGATGCCAGGTATCAATGTGTTTTTTTATCGCGCAATCATGGCCATCAGCTGGCACTTACAGCCGGATTAAGTTGTGCCCGTGCAACGCGTGCTATTATGATACTGGACGGTGACTTGCAGGATCCGCCCGAATTGGTACAGCAGTTTTTAAAAGCGATGGATGAAGGATATGATGTGGTGTATGGCATTCGTAAAAAACGCAAAGAGTCGGCTGCTAAAAAAATTTCGTACTGGGCTTATTACCGTTTAATGAACAGCATATCAAAAATTGATTTGCCTCTCGACAGCGGTGATTTCAGTATGATTAGCCGCAAAGCATTGAACTATTTGAACACCATGCCTGAGCAAAACCGTTACATACGCGGTATGCGCACATGGATAGGATTTAAACAAAAGGGAATAGAATATGAGCGCTCGGCACGTTTTGCCGGTGAAACCAAATACAGTTGGAAAAAATTATTTGAACTGGCCTACAGCGGTATTTTCAACTTCAGCAGTTTTCCTGTTAAGTTTATTACGCGCACAGGAATAGTTACCATGATGATTGCCATTGCTTATTTTTTATACGTGCTTATAGACAAACTCTATTTTAATAATGTTCCACAGGGATTCACCGCACTCATATTTGCCATAATCATGTTTAGCGGAGTTCAGCTTATTTCACTGGGTATTATCGGAGAATATGTACTTCGCATTTACCAACAGTCTCAGGGAAGGCCTTTGTTCATTATTGAAAAAATCATTGTTGAAAACCAACTGAAGGATGGACAAGAATTACTACGTTGAATACTACAACCTGGAGCGGGAGAACTGGTGGTTTAAGGCCCGCTTGCATATTATACGCACTCAAATACAGCAAGTGGCTGCCGGCAAGGGGCCTCTCAAAATTCTGAACATAGGAGCAGCCACCGGGGCAACCTCACAAATGCTGGAAGAATTTGGTACGGTTAAATCCATCGAGTACGATTCGGATTGTTATGCATTTGTAAAAGAACGGTTGACCATAGATTTGGAACAGGGAAGCATACTCGACTTGCGGTTTGCAGATAATGAATTTGATATTGTATGTGCATTTGACGTGATAGAGCATGTGCAGGACGATTCAAAAGCCGTGAGCGAAATGTTCAGAGTGTGTAAGCCTGATGGGTCTGTTTTTATTACGGTTCCTGCCTTTATGTTTTTATGGAGCAAACACGATGAGGTAAATCACCACTACCGCAGGTATACAGCCAGGCAATTAAAAACATTGCTTACAGGGAAGCGCATATCGTACATATCGTATTTTAATAGCATTCTGTTTTTCCCAATTACCGGAGTTCGTATGCTCGGTAAGTTGATTCCCTTTAAACGAAAAGGCTCAGGATCTGACTTCGGACTTCTGGATTCGAAGATATTGAATGTACTTTTTTATAACCTGTTTCTAACCGAGAATGTGTGGCTTAGCAAGCGATTGCCGGTACCATTTGGCATATCACTGCTCACTGTGTGCCGTAAATGATTGCTTAACTTTTCAGTAAATTAAATACCTCTTCCAGTGTCAGTCTTTTCAGGCAAGGTTTGCCATCGGGCGATAAATAGGGGACAGAGCAGGCAAAAAGCTCATCAATAAGCGCAGTCATCTCTTCCGTAGTTAATCGTGTACCGCTTTTTATGGCAGCCTTTCGCGATAACGATTTAGCAATTTTATGGTGCTTTTCTTCATCGTGTGCTGTAGGTTTTTTAAAAGCCTCCAGCAAGTCTTCTATCAGTTCCTGTTCATTTTGGTGAGTAAGTTCGGCAGGTACACCATTTATTGCGTAAGTATGCTTGCCCAGTTCGCTAATATCAAAACCCAGTTTCCGAATTTCAGTCATCATGGCCTGCATAAGCGCTTCATCGTGCGAACTCAGGTGAATACTTTTCGGGAAAAGCTTTTGCTGACTGGCAATCGGATTTTCATTGAGTGCATGCAGGTAGCGTTCGTATAAAATACGCTCATGTGCCGCTTGCTGATCAATGATTAGTAAACCGGTTTTTATTTGTGAAACTATGAGTGCGTGGTGAATCTGAACAATGTGCCGTGTTGTGTCCTCTACTGTTGCCGTGTGTGCAAGTGCCTGGTTGCTGTATAAAGGAATATCGCCTATGGTTTCCCGTTTTTTTTCGATAACTGAAAACAGTTCCTTCCAGTCATCGGACTGGGTACGGTTAGGAGTAAACGTACTGCGTGAAGAATAATCGGGAGTGGAATGTGTGGGGTTTGTAACTGTGGGTATTGACGAAGGATTAAATTGCAAAAAAGTATCGTTGCTTTGAGGCTCGTATGTAGGAATATGGTAATGCTGACCCAGCGCTTTTTTAGTTACAGCTTTTATTATCTGATAAACCGAGCGCTCATCTTCAAACTTGATTTCTGTTTTTGTCGGATGTACATTTATATCAATTTGTGACGGTTCTATTTCAATATATACTACGTAAAAAGGAAACTGCTCTTTACTTATCAGTTGTTCGTAGCAGCTGGTTAGTGCATGGTTTAGGTAAGCATCTTTAATAAACCTGCGGTTTACAAAAAAGTATTGCTCACCACGTGTTCGTTTGGCCATCTCAGGTTTTCCCACATAGCCCGATACATTTACGATGGTTGTAGTTTCCTGAATGGCAAGCAACTGAGTAGTCACGTTATATCCAAAAAGCTCGTGAATGCGCAGGGCTTCGTCTCCGCTTTTAAGCCTGTATACTTCATTTTCATTGTTGTATAAGCTCATTTCTACTGCCGGATTGGCCAATGCCACGCGTATAAATTCATCTATGATATGCCGAGTTTCTACTGCATCGCTTTTCAAAAAATTTCTGCGGGCGGGGATATTGTAAAACAAATTTTTAACCGTAATGCCTGTGCCTACAGGTGCCGCTATTGGTTGTTGCGATTTAACTTCCGTAGCTTCAATCTGAATAACGGAAGCCACTTCGTCTTCTGTTCTGCGTGTTTTCATTTCTACCATCGATACCGAAGCGATAGAGGCCAAAGCCTCGCCACGAAACCCCATGGTGCGAACTCCAAAAATATCTTCGGCACGGTTTATTTTAGAGGTGGCATGTCGTTCCCAGCACATGCGTGCATCGGTGGGCGACATTCCTTTGCCGTTGTCAATAACCTGTATCAGGGCACGGCCACCTTCTTTAATGAATAATTGTATGGAACTACTGCCGGCATCAACACTGTTTTCAAGCAATTCTTTCACCACTGATGCTGGTCGCTGTATCACTTCACCGGCTGCTATTTGATTGGCTACATGATCGGGCAATAACTTTATAATATCACTCATCGGGTGCAAGATACTACCCTTTTGCTATTCGCTACAATAAACCTTCGTGTGTGTAAAATACTTTTTTGTGCCATACCTAGATGCTGCATAAATTAACGTTTTTTGCGTTTTATTGGTACGTATTCATGCTTCGATCTGTTAAGGTATATTTTATATGGATTTTGGTGTATGGTGTACATGCATCAGCACAATCGTACATCAACTGGAAAAAGCCGGTTGCCTGGGTTGATTCTGTTTATCAAACGCTAACACTCGATCAGCGTATTGCTCAGCTTATGATGATTCCGGCATGGTCGGGCAAAGATTCAGCACATATTAAAGAAGTGGCTTGCCTGGTTGGCGAAATAGGTGTAGGCGGCATCATATTTTTTAAGGGCACACCTCACCGTCAGGCCGTTCTTACCAATTACTATCAGTCGCTGGCGCGTGTGCCGCTTATTATTGGTATTGATGGCGAATGGGGTCTTAGCATGCGTCTTGACAGTACTCCTGTGTTTCCGAGGCAAATGGTTATGGGTGCGTCTAAAGATGAACAAACTGTATACGAATTTGGAAAAACGGTGGGTCAGCAATGCAGGCGCATGGGCATTCATTTCAATTTTGCCCCCGATATTGATATTAACAACAATCCGCTAAATCCCGTAATTAACGACCGATCATTTGGTGAAAACCGCAATTGGGTAGCTAAGTTGGGAGTGCAGTATATGCGTGGTATGCAGGAGCAGGGTGTGATTGCAAGTGCAAAACATTTTCCCGGTCATGGCGATGTATCTACCGATTCACATTACAGCCTTCCCTTAGTTGCAGGTAACCGCAATCGCCTCGATTCGCTGGAGTTATATCCGTTCAGGGAATTGATTGATAAAGGCGTGCTCAGCATCATGTCGGCTCACCTGGCTGTTCCGGCATTAGATACTACGCCTAATATGGCCTCCTCTTTATCTAAAAAGATTATTACAGATGTACTAAAAAACGAACTGGGCTTTGAGGGACTTGTCATTACGGATGCATTGAATATGCGTGGTGTAGCTGATTTTTTTGGGCCCGGAGAAGTAGCCGCACGTGCCTTAATGGCCGGCAATGACATTCTGCTGTTTGTTGAAGACGTACCGCTGGCAATGGCTGTTATTAAACGCTACATGGAACAAGGCTTGATAACCGAAGCACAATTAGAGGCAAGCTGTAAAAAAATTTTACGCGCCAAATACTGGGCAGGCTTAAGCCAGTACAAACCAATACCGCTTGAAAATTTAATTCAAGATCTGAACTGCTGCGATGCTGAGCGCATGATTCATAAGCTGGTTCGTAAAGGATTGGTTGTTGTAAAAAATGACGATAAAATAATTCCGATTGAAAATCCGCATTTCTACACCATTGCGAGTGTAGCTGTTGGACAGGGTAACGGCTCTTTGTTTCAGAAAATGACAATGAACTATACCAAGGCCGACTATTTCAGTATTGATAAAACAGAACGTCCCGATTATTTCGATAGTTTGTACAATGCACTTTCTTCCTATAATCTCGTAATTCTATCGCTGCATAATACCAGTCGATTTGTAAATAAAAACCACGGACTTACTCAACCCCAAATTGATTTTGTTAACCGCATGTTGCTGAGTAGCAAAAAAGTGATTGTAGTAGCACATGGCAATCCATATATGTTGCGCAAATTTGAAAAACTTCGCAACGTTATTCTGGCCTATGAAGACCTGGATGTGTACAATTACTACAGTGCACAGCTCTTGTTTGGAGGGGTTGCTGCCGAGGCAACCTTACCCGTATCGGTAAATGAAGAAATGATGATGGATAAAGGTATACGCACCTCAAAGCTAAACCGCTTCAGTTATTGCTTGCCGGAAGATGCAGGCGTTGATCACGGTCCTCTTAAGTTGATAGATACCCTTATCACCGATGCCATTCAAAAAGGAGCAATGCCCGGATGTCAGGTACTGCTTGCCCGTGAAGGGAAAGTTTTTTATCATAAATCATTTGGTAAACTCACTTACACTTCAGCACAGCAAGTAGAAAACTACCACGTTTACGATGTGGCCTCACTAACAAAAATACTGGCCACCACGCTCGCTATGATGAGTCTGGCAGATGCAGGAAAAATAAATATCAATGATCCCATTGGTAAATACATACCCGAGTTGAATGGAAGCAATAAGGCCTCATTATCCATTTCAAAAATCATGATGCACGAAGCCGGTCTGGTGCCCTTTGTTCCATTCTATAAATCTACGGGTGTAGATGCACAGCTAAACCCGTTGTTGTATTCGAATACACAAGACAGTGTATATACTCTGGCTGTTGCGCGGCAGCTGTTTATGCATAAGAATATGGAGGCCTGGTTGTGGAATCGGATTATTGAAACTGAACTTAAAAAACCGGGTGAGTACGTATATTCCGATTTAGGATTCATATTGCTGCGCAAGGTGATTGAAGAAGCAAGCGGAAAGCCTTTTGAAACTTACGTGAATGAGCAGTTTTATAAACCACTCAATTTATCTCAAACCACATTTCAGCCGTTAAAAACCATACCTGCTGACTGGATAGCACCAACCGAAAACGATACGCTGTTTCGCAAACAACTTATCTGGGGAACGGTACACGACCAAACAGCAGCTTTGCAGGGAGGTATAAGCGGTCATGCCGGATTGTTCAGTACAGCCAATGATGTAGCCGTAATAATGCAAATGTTGCTCAACGGAGGAACTTACGGAGGACAGCGGTTGCTTAGTGAAAATGTGGTTAAGGAATTCACGAAGAAACACAGTAAAACCAACCGCAGGGGTTATGGATTTGATAAACCTGAAACCGATACCAAAAAGCCATCGCCAGTACCTTCGTCAATGTCGGCACAAACTTTTGGACATACCGGATTTACAGGGACTGCAGCCTGGGCCGACCCCAAACACGAGTTGGTTATTGTATTTTTGAGCAACAGAGTCAATCCATCGGCTGATAATAAAAAGCTTACCGAAATGAATATCCGATCGCGTATAATCGAGCTGGTTTATGAAGCAATTCATCGCGGCACGCGTTAACAGATTTAATTAGTTAACTCTACCATTCATGTATGCTGTTGGTTATATAATTAATGAAACGAATTAAGCAGCGTAGTGTTATACTTGTGCAGGTAATCACATTTGCCTGAAAATACATCAGCATGAAAATAGGTATAGTTTGTTACCCTACATACGGAGGCAGCGGAGTAGTCGCAACAGAATTGGGTAAATCGCTGGCTAAGCGAGGCCATCAGGTACACTTTATTTCGTATCAGCAGCCTGCCAGGCTGGATTTTTTTGCCGAAAATATTTTTTTCCATGAGGTATATGTGAGCAGCTATCCGCTGTTTGATTATCCACCTTATGAAACTACACTTACCAGCCGATTGGTGGATGTGGTAAAATTTGAGAAGCTGGATGTGTTACACGTTCATTATGCCATTCCACATGCATCGGCAGCTATTATGGCTAAAAATATTTTACGCAGTCAGGGTATTCATATACCGGTTATTACAACACTTCACGGAACAGATATAACCCTGGTGGGTAAAGACAAATCACTTGAACCTGTTGTAAGTTACGCCATCAACATGTCGGATGGTGTAACAGCTGTTTCGGATGCGCTGCGTCAGGATACACTCAAGTATTTTCACATTCAGAATGAAATTATAGTAATTCCGAATTTTATTGATTTAAGCCGATTTAGTAAACAGCCAAAAGAGCATTTCAGGCAGGCCATTACACCGCATGGCGAACGATTACTCATACATACTTCCAATTTCAGAAAAGTAAAACGCGTAGAGGATGTGGTTAAAGTATTTGCTAAAGTACGTGAGAAGGTTCCTTCTAAGTTACTGCTTGTGGGAGATGGTCCCGAACGTCAGAACATTGAAATGCTTTGCAGGGAGTTGAATATATGCGATGGGCTGAACTTTTTAGGTAAACAGGACTCGGTTGAAGAAATACTCTCTATTGGCGATTTGTTTTTATTGCCTTCAGAAACTGAAAGCTTTGGACTGGCAGCGCTGGAAGCTATGGCCTGCGAAGTACCTGTAGTATCCAGTAATGCAGGGGGCATACCCGAACTGAATATAGATGGAGTGACCGGCTTTTTGTGTGACGTAGGCGATGTGCAGACAATGGCCGAAAAATGTATTTATATTCTGGAGAATGATGAGCGGCTGAAGCAATTCAAGCACCAAGCAAAGCAGCGTGCCCGTCTGTTTGATATCAATGAAATTGTGCCTCAGTACGAAGCGTACTACAACCGGGTAATTGCACAAAGCAACGCCAAAGCAGTATAGTTTTACTGTTTTGTTATATTGCGGCATGCGCTTGATATACTTGTATGCAGCAGCAGCCCTGTTTCAGTTTGCAGCTTACCTGTGGTTCGTTAATGATCCGCTCTTTGGCGATGCCATCTCGTCAACGTACTACGCAGCTAATCACATTTACACAAACAATCTTCTTACCCTTTTTTATGGTCCTGAGGTCGATCCCGGCCATCCAACACTTTATGCATGGCTCCTAGCCGGATGCTGGAAAATTTTTGGCCAGTCACTTAGTGTATCACACGCATTTTCCGCTTGCTGGATGTTTGGTTTCACCGGTGTGTTTTTAGTACTGGCAAATCGCATGCTTTACCAACACTACGTTGCACTAGCTGCCGGTACGCTTGTACTTTTCAGTACATACTTATCGCTTTCGGCCATGGTGCTAAATACATCCATGCTTGTGTTTCTAGTTTTGTTAAGTACCTATGCTATAATCATACAAAGCAGGTTTTTATTGGTGCTGGCTAATTGCCTGATGGTATGTGTTCACCTGCAGGGAACTTTTTTTGTGTTGGCTAATGCGTGTGCGATTTTCTGCATAAACTTTGGAGTTGTTGGGATTCTACACACTGTTAAAAGATACCTGTTTGCATTTCTATTACCGCTTCTGCTGTTTGCGTGCTGGCTTCTGCTTCACAAGTCGCATACAGGCTGGTATTTACAATCGCCTCACTATACAGATTTAGAAAAACATACCACAGTGTTGGGTATGGCTGTAAATGTACTTCGCATACTCTGGCGATTGGCTGATTTCGGCATGCTGCCTGTACATGCCTTAGCTGTATTAGCCATTGTACGCAAACGTGCACATAAATCGCTGGGCGTAGTGTATATTTCTTACTTGGCTATTAACGCTACCATTATGCTTTTGGTGCTGCATGCTACGATTGCACACCGTTACTTTTTCCCCATTCATGCACTCGCAATTATCCTGGCGTATCAGTACGTTTCGTCTATGTCAGGTAAGTGGCAGGTAGCATTAAGTCTACTTACAGTAACGGCTGTAATAAGCGGAAACTTTTTGTACTATCCCGGTAAAACGATTGGTGATGCTACACTTGCCTATCGGAATTATTTTGATCTTGAAAAAACGATTGTTCATGATTTGGCGAACACTTACTCGTTGCAAAGTCTTGCACCCATAGGCAACACTACCCGTTCAAAATACCTGGATAATCGCTACAGGGATATTAAACGATTGGATTTAGCTAAACTAACTGATGCAGACGTGGTGCTGCAATCCAACATAAATGCTGAATTTGACCAAGCAACCATTCGTTTTTTACAGAACAACTGGTATGGCACCACCTATGCCTCCGGGCAGGTTTATGTAAATGTGTACTTAAATCCTTTACGAACCAAGGTCAAACCAGAGGGATGGGCACTACGTAAGCCTGATTTTATTGAAAAACAGGTAATTAAATTAAAGGACTTTTTTAGGTAGCTGTAGGCATCCAAAACTCAATATTTGCGCTGTATGTTTATTCTTAAGAAAAAATTTAGAACTTAGCGTCCTACATTTGACTGGTTATAGTTTAATCTAATTTTATTATGGTAAATAAGATACACCTTTTAAAGGCAAAGTTAAATTTTTCCATTGTTGTCTTTTGCTTACTTTCCTCACTGTGCGCGATGCTTCCGCAAAAAGCAATGGCAACACACGTTGTGGGAAGTGATATCAGCTGGAGATGTGTTAACAGCTCAGGTATGTTTGAGGTAACCCTGGTGCTTTACCGCGATTGTCAGGGTATTCCATTATGTACACAAACATGCGGTGCAGCATGTACATATACAATATCATTAAGAGGCGCAGACCCTTCGTGTAATAATACATCCTTTGGAACGGCTTCTTTGTCACTTGTCAATGTGCGTGATGTTAATCCCAATCCCCGCTGCCCGAATGCCAAAAGTATTTGTAACAATATGGCTTGTGTAACTCCGGGAACGTTTACACCCGGTGTTGAACGATATGAATTTCGAGGTCAGGTTAATTTGGGTCCGGCTTCCGGTATTCCTACAAGTTGTTGCAATATAAAATTAACATATGATTTATGCTGCCGTAATAATGCTATTTCAACCGGTTCGGCCAGCGCTAACTTTTATACCGAGGCAACTATTAACAGGTGTTTATCTACTAACCCGTGTAACAGCTCGCCCACATTAACCAACGACCCGTTTGCTGTTTTGTGCTCGGGTCAGCCTTTCGTGTTTAACAACGGTGCAGTTGATCCTGATTTGGATTCGCTGGCATATGCGTTTGCCCCTTCACTAGCAGGTGCAGGTGCTTCAGTGCCTTACACACCTCCGTATTCATTTGACCGCCCAATGCCCTGGTCGGGTCCATCAAACGGACAATTTCCGGCAGGTATCAGCTGTAGCCCCGTAAATGGTGATATTATGTTTACCCCGGCTGCCGGAGGTAATTTTGTGGGGGTGATGGCCATACAGGTACAGCAATGGAGAAGAAATGCCACAACAGGTGTGATGGAGCTGGTGGGTACCACCCGAAGAGATATTCAGATGTGGCTTAAAGTGTGCGACCCCAATAATCCGCCTAACCTTCGAACGGTACCCGGATTGAATGGCAACCCGCTTGCACCTCGAACGAACTGGGATGTGTGTGCCGGAGAACAGTTATGCTTTGATGTCATAGCTAAAGATACCGACTTTAATCCACCAATTGTTTCCGATACCACGTATTTGTCATGGAACGGAGCATTGGCAGGTTTTGGCGCTACGTTCCTGCCAAATTATGCTACAGCACAAAGAAGAATAGTAGGGCCGCGTGAAGACAATTACCGCTTCTGTTGGACACCGCCTGAAAACCTGGGCAGTCCATTACCTTATTATTTTACAGTAAGAGCCGATGATAGCCGTTGTCCGCTGCCCGGTACAATCACACGTGCCTTCTCAGTCAGGGTTTTTGAAAGAGCGAGTGTGAATATCAAAAAGAACGATGAACGGTGTAACAAATGGACTGTAGAATACTTAAAAAATATATCACGACAAACATTCACCAACACAGTTTGGAGTATCGCACGCGAACCGTTTGATTACGCCATGACAAATGGTGCACGCACTTTTTTAAATGTTCAAAAAACTCCGATACTCAGTTTTACCAAGCCTGGTAAATACTTGGTACAATTGACTATAACCATGCCCGGCCCAGTGGGCACACCCGGTTGCGCCAAAACATTTTTTGATACACTCACTATTGTGAATCCATTGACTGTTGCTACCCGCGATACATTCGTATGTCGGGGTGGTTCATTAACCATTACCGGACAAGCCTCATCGGGCGTACCGCCATATACCTACCGCTGGTTTAATAATATGAAGGACACACTTCCGGGTATGGAATTGAACGCACCTTTCTTTACCAATCCCAATATTACCGTAGCACCGGCCAGTACCCGCCACTACACCCTTCAGATACGCGACTTCAACGGTTGCCGTGCCTGGGATTCCGT
>JBKCPL010000067.1:0-34254 GCA_046309355.1 Bacteroidota bacterium | reverse complement strand
GGATGTACATTCTTATTTAGGTGAAGCGAATACTAAAGAGCAGATTGATAATGATGAATATTATCTTATTTCAGTTGTTAAACCGCTATTTAACATAAAAAACAATCCTAATGCACGTATTAATGCTGGACAACATCCAACAAGGCAATTGAAAGTACGCAGGGGATTAGTTATGCATAACACCCGCGAACGTATAGGTTGTAATAAAGGTAATAATGGGAAAGTTAAGGCAGCAGAAAACGATAATAAACCACCCGCATCACCAATCAATAATTACGAGATTATTTATGATAAAGAAGGTTGCCAAGAATTTACTGTAACCAAAGAACAATCAGTTCACGATGTATTATCGGGCATAGAAGGATTACCCACAGGCAAATGTGAAATTTTAATTTACAATTCAGAAAAACCAAGTGAGTTTTTATATGTATCAGGTAAAAATAATGGAAAAAGAACAACAGGGAATAAAGAGATTAATATTTATGGTTATTTCAAAAATATTGACACCAATAAAAACAACCAACTACGATGGAAGTTAATACAACAAGAAATGCTGGATAAAGGCATAGAAGAAATAACGGTGCGTGTTTGCAGTGATAAGGTTGATGAAGAAAAAGTGGTTGAAAATAGCACCAAGAAAAAAAGAGGAAGACCGAAGACGTATAAAGCAGAACATACCTGGTCTCCTGGATTGAGTAAAAATGAAATTATCGAAAGGTTAACCAATCGTAAAAAGGACTCCCCAGTATTATTAATTCTTGGATGTTCCAATTCGAAATCAGCTGGTGGTGATGGTTTACAAAGCAACTATTTCGAAACAGAATGCATTAACAATAAACGCCAATTAACATTAGCTAATTACAACCAATCAATTGAAAATAATCCAACAGAATTCAATAAAAAAAGAAACAGAATTCAAGTTGATGCAAACTATTTTTTCAATTGTCAAAATACATACTTGCCAGCATTAGAAAGATATTGCACGAATAGTGGTAAACTTTATAATCGGGAGTTAGTAAATTGTTTCTTACAAAAAATCGCAGAAGGTAAGCTACACATTTTAATTCTATCAGGTTTATATGGGATATTAAAATGGGACGATAAAATAATTGACTATCATTTAAAATATAAAAAACGAAATACCCAATTTAATGACGATTGCATTTCTGAGTGTATTCTAAATTACATCTCAGATATAAATATTGATAATAGAAATATTTATTATGCAATTTCACCAACAGGCGGATATCTGAACATGTTAAATAACAACATTCTTAATGTCGGGTCAAATATTTGGATTTCCAATGGTGATAGAGGACAAGCTACAAATCGTATGCTTTTGGTTGACTTTCTGCCTAATTTGTAAGATTTAACAACTTGATAAGATTAATTTTCACATCAATCGTATTCCTCCTCCTCTCATGCCAAAAGCAAGAAGAGGAGGGTACTTATCCTTGTGTGGATGGGAACTGTGATGCAGTGTTTGAAATTCCGGGCGATAGCTTAGATGCCAATGGTTACCACCATGTGAAGTTTAAAGGTTACAACTACTTTCAAGTGAAGGGCAAATTGGATGAATTGAATAGTGAATACGTTATCAACGGTGTTCCGTTAGTAGAAGTGGGCTTTGATAGTGATTACTGGATTTTATTTGATACCATTATTTACCGCTACCCGGTGTATTCATTTTTAGGTGTCTATACCGATAAACGCTTTAAAGATCCTATACCTGTTGGCAGCAGAACATACACCATGGTAGACATCACCCAATTTGCCAGTCCATTGAATATTGCCGGGTATCAAATACCCATTAAATTTTCCGGATGGGAGAAGCCTTATGCGCGCACACTACTAGGCACTTACAGTAAATATACCTACACGCCTTCACAAAACTATTTTATTGATGATGAAATGATTGGAGATACTGCCACTTTATTTATGCGTGCAGTATTTAACAACGATTTCGGTAGACAAGACATTATATACTACAGCATGAATGTTGTGTTTGAATAACTAATTGAACTATGGTAAAAATACAACACCCGATAATTGCAGATCAAGGTAGATTGGCAAATTCAAAGCATATTTTTAAACAACTGCGTACAGAAAATTACACTGTGGAATGAAGAACATCCGATTACTGAAATTGAATACCCTAAATTAGTTATCAAGAAAATTTCATAACATCGGCATGAAATTAATTTTTCAAATTGAAATTCCCTTTCAATTTACAGCACTAACCTTGTGCCAATAAATTTTCAAAACACATGAAACCATCTATTCACAAGTGGCATGGCACTATCCGTTTAAAATCTAAAAATCCGAATACTGTTGAGGATCTGTTCAAAAAAGAAACCTTTAACTTTGGAGAATACGCTGAACTAAAAGAAGCCGTAGTTCTTGATACATGGGGAGATCCGCATTTTGGTGAATTACGTTTTCAAACATCAACCAAGTTGGCAGGATTAGATGAAGTTAGATATGTTTTTAACCCAGGACACAATACAACTGATACCGAAAACACTCACTTATATTTTGAAGTTCAGCATGTTTTCATCACTCCCGATAAATGCTACCTGCTTTGCAATACTGATGCGTATGTAAGAGATTTTATTTCTAAAGACAAAGACGAAGATGACCCTGTTGACCCATTCAGCATAAGTATCATTTGTGAGTTTGAAAACGAAAACAATCTAGAGCAAATACTCAAGAAGTTATGTAAGGCCAACCGTATACCAATATGGGAAAATAATTTCAAGATGATAGATGGCCACGAATCGCATAGTAACAGAGGCGTTTCTGTAAAAGGTAATCTGCGTATTCAATACCATAAAACTGTTCGTTATAAGTACTATCAAAATAACTATTACTACAAAATAATGGTTAGAACCAATCGACCTAAATTAAGTATGGAGGTACATCTTATCATGCAAAAACATTATAAAGATTTTGATTTATTGTTCCAATCACCAATTGGAACAGAATTAACTGAAATAAGCTCTGAACACCAGGTTAATACATATGCGAACTTCATATCAGACGAAACGGATGAAACAGGAACAAGCTTTTTAATAGAGCAGACCATCATTATAGAAGGATATATTTTTTTGATGGGTAAGATGAAAGTAAAAGGAATAAAAAATGAATACGACTTCTATGAATGTTGCCTAAAATTTAGTGTTACCAATAATAGATTCGAACATTTCTGTTATTCGTTTGGCTTAAAACCGAGCAATTATTGGAACCTTGAACATATTGATATTGAGAAACTAATTAACAACTAAGCGATGCAACCATTTTTATCAAAATCAGACTTTAAAGTAGCACAAGAATGTGCTACCAAGTTATTTTATAAAAAAAACAAGTATCCGAGCTTAAAAGAAAGTAACGAGTATCTGCAAATGCTGGCAGATGGCGGATATATGATTGGCAAAATGGCTCAGTTAATATACCCAGATGGAGTAGAAATAAAGGGAGATACAAAAGCCTGTATTGAAACTACAGAACAATTTTTAATACAAGAGAACTGTGTATTGTTTGAGCCTGCCATTTATGTAAACAACAAATTAGTAAGAATTGATATATTGGTTAAATCAGGCAACTCGTTTGAGTTGATAGAGGTTAAATCTAAATCATTTAATAGTGTTAAGTTACTAATAGCACTTCAACAAAACAAAACTTATTTTAATGCTGATTGGAGACCTTATTTAGAAGATGTATCCTATCAAAAAATAGTATTACAAGACAAGTATCCAACTTCAAAAATAGATGCATTTTTACTCTTGCCCGACCAAGCTAAAACCACCCCGATAGAAGGCTTAATAAGATGGTTTCAGTTAAAAGAGATACAACAAAGTACAACCTTTAGATCAGTTGATGTTGAGTTTACAGGAAATGTTGAACAACTACGTGCTAATCACATTTTAACCAAGGTGAATGTGAACTCAGAGGTTCTCAAATATGAAAATGAAATCAAACAGCTTGCAAATACTATATACATACCGGCAGTAACTGCCAACACTCGAATTGAAACACCTCTATCCTACAAATGCCGCGATTGCGAATACAAAGTAACAAACGAAATATTTAATCAATCAGGCTTTGAGACTTGCTGGGGTGTTTTAAGTACAGCCAAAAATGATAACAACGAGATCGTTCCACATATACTTGAATTAGGTCAACTTGGTAATATTAATAGATTAAAAGAACAAAAGGATTGTATTAACAACCGTATACAAAAAGGTGAAATTGCACTTAAAGAGATTCCCATTTCTTTGTTGTTAAGCAAAGTAGTAGAACCATATTTTAATGGAAGACCATTGTATCAGGTAACGAAGGACGAAGAGTTTTTGTTAAATGGGTTTCAGACCGAAATTAATACCATAAAATACCCCTTATATTTTATTGATTTTGAAACATCGCAAATGGCTATTC
Source organism: Bacteroidota bacterium (assembly GCA_046309355.1). Classification (GTDB taxonomy): domain Bacteria; phylum Bacteroidota; class Bacteroidia; order UKL13-3; family UKL13-3; genus CAYSBE01. Next base: position 29,820 of record JBKCPL010000067.1, on the reverse strand, counting down.
CCTATCACGCCAATATGCGTCCGTATGAAAAAGTACTTTTTCAATGGAGTTGTCATGTAATAAGAAAACCTGGGGCTGAACCTGAGCATCATGAATGGATAAACACTGAAGAGTTTTACCCGAATTTTGAATTTGCAAAAACACTAAAGGAGTTAATTGGCTACGAAGGGACTATCCTTACATGGAGTTCCTATGAAAACACCCAACTTAAATACCTAATCAAAACACTTGAAGAAAGTAACATTAACGAACCTGAATTATTAAATTGGTTAAGGCATGTGGCTCAACTTGAAAAAGGTGGTGAAACCATGATTTTAGATATGAATAAACTTGCGCTCCACTATTACTTTCATCCAATCATGGGAGGTAAAACTTCTATTAAAGTTACATTGCCAGCAGTACTTCATGCCACCCGTTCTGAACGCATAAAAAGTTGGCTTAGTAAAGAGGAACTGCTTAAAATATCAGATACAAATACAATATTGAATCCTTACGATTTACTTCCTAAAATTGAAATTATGGAAAAATCAGAATCAGTAAAAGACGGTTCAGGCGCAATGAGAGCATACCAGGATATGTTATATGGAGCATTTTATGACAATGCTGAAATAAAGCAACAATATCGAGATGCATTACTTAAGTATTGTAAATTGGATACCTTGGCTATGGTGATTATTTGGGAACATTGGATAAACTTAAAAACCAAGTCCTTGTAATCAAACAGATAATCTAATTTATCTGACCGTAGATTTTCATTCAAATAAAGAAACCATTTTTATACAATAGAAAGCCACCTCTTGCGAAGTAGCCTTCTTATTCGTGGGCCCCTTTGGATTCCTGATTCTTCCCAAAGCACTTGCCTCAGCGCATCGGGATAAACTTCTTTCCCAACAATGATTTTTTAAAATAAAAAACCGGGTCAATTTACGTTACCGGGCAATACTTCTTGGCTAAATGGGAATAAACCAAGCACCACCTGATTAGAAGGATGTTAAAACAATCTTTCAATTTATAAGTCAATTTTCATTTTCTCGTATTTTCTTTGATATTCCTAATATCGTGAGGTATTTATTTGCATTTGTTTTGCAATAAAAGATTAAAGCAAATGCTCTTAGACGAAAAATACTACCTCTTCTTCAAATGAATTCAAATTGCAAAAGCCATTGAAAATACAGCACTACCAAAGTGTTGTAATGTTTCATTGTATCCACCTGCAACAGTTATTGATGCGGTAAAGCTAATTCCATCAACCGCTTCGGTTGTACAACGGTTGTCAGCATTGTTACACATGAATAAAACAAAGCAGTAGATAATCTGATAAGAAGTAATTCTTTAAAGCTTATTGTACAATTTTCAGTTTGGCAAACTTCAGCACCAGCATTTTTTTACCATGCCCTTCAAACTCTATTTGCGCTTTACGGTTATCACCGCTGCCTTCGATGCCTGTTACTTTGCCTTTGCCAAAACGCTGATGTTCTACTACCTGCCCTTCAGTTAGATTGGATGTATCATCGGGTGTAAAGTTTGGGTCGGCCGACTGAGGAGTTGCGATTGCCCTATTTACCGGAACAAAATTTTTAGGTGGTGCTGTGTGTGATTCAGTGGGTTGTGACGACCGGAAAGTTTTTGGCTGCTGACGCATGTACGGTGTGCGCTGAGGTGACGTTTGCGGGCGCTGTTCAAGCCCTTCCAGCATCAGGTACTGAGGGTCGAGCTCTTGTAAAAAGCGGCTGGGTTCGCTGTGTATCATAGTGCCAAAGCGAAAGCGTGATGTAGCGAACGACAAGGTGAGTTTTTTCATAGCACGGGTAAGTGCCACATAAAACAGCCTGCGTTCTTCTTCCAGTTCAGCTCGGCTATTCAGCGATAGTTGCGAGGGGAAAAGATTTTCTTCAAGTCCTACAATGTATACAAAACGAAACTCCAACCCCTTCGAAGCGTGAATAGTCATCACGGAAACGCGGTCGTTATCGGTTTCATCGTCTTTGTCGGCATCGGTGAGCAATGCAATGTCCTGCATGTATTCCTGCAGCGTACGAACCCTTACAACACCATCGTCATCTATTTGCTCTTCTATGCTAAATTCTTTCAGTCCGTTAAGCAGTTCTTCAATGTTCTCATACCGTGCAATACCTTCCACTGTTTTGTCATCGTACAGCGTTTTCAGAATATTGGTTTGCTTGGCAATATGCATAGCTACATCGTAGGCATTGCGATCGAGCATCGTTTGAAAACTGCGTATCATCATGGCAAAATCCTGCAAGGCTGATGCTGCTTTGATGCCAAGTTGTGGTGCCTGGTTGATGATTTCCCACCACGACATATTTTTTTCATCGGCCAGCACAATGATGTGGTCGAGGGTTGTTTTGCCAATGCCGCGTGTCGGATAATTAATAATTCGTTTCAGGGCTTCTTCGTCATTCGGGTTTATGACTACACGGAAATAGGCCAGCAGGTCTTTTATTTCTTTTCGTTGGTAAAATGAAGTACCGCCATATATGCGGTAGGGAATATTTAATTTACGCAGTGCTTCTTCAATTGAACGGCTTTGCGCGTTGGTGCGGTAAAGTATGGCAAATTCCTTGTTGAATACATGGCTATTCATTTTTTCCTGAAAAATGGATGAGGCCACCATACGTGCCTCTTCATTATCTGTAAGTGCACGAAATACTTTTATACGATCGCCCGCCTCGTTATTTGTCCATACCTTCTTTTCAATTTGGTCTTTATTTTTTTGAATGATCGAATTTGCAGCATTAACAATCACTTTGGTAGAGCGGTAATTTTGCTCAAGCCTGTAAACGCGTGTTTCGGGAAAATCTTTGTGAAAGCTGAGTATGTTTTTGATAGTAGCGCCCCGGAATGCGTAAATACTTTGTGCATCATCACCCACTACCGTAATATTCTGGTGTACGTTGGCCAGCTTGCGAATAATCGCATACTGGGCGTGGTTGGTATCCTGAAACTCATCAACCAAAATATACCTGAACATATGCTGATACTTATTCAACACATCGCTGTGGTTGTGTAACAGGTAATAGGTTTTCACCAGCAAATCATCAAAGTCCATAGCACCTGCACGGAAGCAACGCATTTCATACGTGCTGAATATCTGAGCGAACTTTGGTCTTCCGGCCGATTCATCGTACGATGTATTGTCTGCATCAGCGGCATAATCGGCAGCACTTAGCAGTGAATTTTTAGCCGATGAAATTCGGTTGAGGAGCGTGGCCGGTTTATACACCTTATCGTCCAGCTTCATTTCTGTAACAATGGATTTCAGCAGGCTTTTGGCATCATCAGTGTCGTAAATGGTAAAGTTACGCGGGTATCCTATTTTGTCCGATTCGCTTCGCAGTATTCGGGCAAATATGGAGTGAAAGGTACCCATCCATAAATTTCGTGCTTCATTTCCGGCCACATGTTGAATACGCTCACGCATTTCTTTAGCCGCTTTATTGGTAAATGTAAGTGCAAGAATATTAAACGGGTCAATCCCGTTGCGAATAAGGTGTACAATGCGGTAAGTAAGTACACGGGTTTTTCCCGAGCCGGCACCTGCTACAATAATTACAGGTCCATCGGTATTTTCAACGGCTGCGCGTTGCGCTTCATTTAACGTATCCAGATAATTCACCTGACAATATTAGAACATTAGCAGCACCACAACGTGGTCGAAATATCAACATTTCAGCGCTTAGTATCTTTTTTCTTTTTGCTAAGTGTGCTGTAATGAACCGATACACGAATGCCGGTATTGAAAACTACCGGTATGCCGCTACGGCCACCAAAATAGGCGTACTGATAGTATTCCATTCCCGAGTTATCAGGTATATCACCATTGGTATTTTCTGTTATTTTTTCGCTGCTAAACCCTACACCTATGCCTGCATACATATCGAAGGCCATGTAGTTTTCCCAAATCCACTGCTTACCGAAGTTGCAAAGCAATGCATAGGAGGTAATATCACGTTTGATAACGCTGAAAGCAGAAACAGTCTCGTCAAGAATATAGGTTTTGCTACGGCTGTAGTTTACAAAAGCCAGCTCGGGTTTAATATAATATCCGTGCAGTGGATGATAATACTTTGTTTGTATCTTAATAACCGGAGGGAAGGTGATTTTATACCCCAATCGGACAAAGTAACCATTCGCTGTAAGGTTATCGTATTCTGAGCCTGCACCAATAACTCCCGCACCTAATTCCAGCGAATAATTTTTGTATAGTGTTTTTTCAAGATCAAAGGCTACCTGACTAAAAAGAGGAGAAAACGGATGAACTTTCAGCATCCATGTATTATTCACCTTATTAAATTGTGAGGCATATACTTCGCCATCGGCAAACCGGTAGGTGGTGCCGTCTTCCATGATTAATTTTTCTATCTGTTCGGCCAGTTTAAATTCAACGGTGTCCTGTGTATTAGCAGGCCACTTTTTATACAGAATTCCGTCTGAAGCAATTTTTACAATTTTCACTTTCTGCGGCTGGTGGTTTTCCCATAAAAATAAGATATCCTGACTCCAGACTGTGGATGTAAAAAAAAGCAGGTTCGCTAATGTAAAGAGTAGTTTAGCGGACGGTTTGTATATTTTATGTAGGTGTGAGCTCATACAGCAAAGTACATCAAAAATCACCTGCAATAGATGTAAATGGCATAATTGTTTTCCACCTGACTATTCAAGTTGTAGCCTACGGTGTATTTTTCAGTGTATACAGTATGCCCAGTGCTAAAACCTGTGAGTACTGCCAATCTTTTGACTGGTCAAAATCATAGAGTAGCACGGTCGACAAATTGACATTGATGTATTTGTTGACTTTTGCAATCAGACTGGCATCCAATCGTTGAACAACTCCCTGATTGTTCAGTTTTTCGTAATCGGCAAGGGCCATGTAACGAGCTTTGAGCGTTACATTTTTCATGATTTCTTTATCGAAATTAGCCACGAACTGAAACACTGCCTGATTTCTGATATTATCACCGCGTTTTACGCCATACTGCACGGTGCTGTCATTTCCGGGCACGCTGTATAGGGTTTCATCCAGTACAAATGTGTGGCGTAGCGCCCCCAAACCAAGTTGTGCTGAAAAGTAACTAACCGGCTTGTACTCCAAACCGAGCGCCTCTGTTAAATAGGCAGGAGCCATGAATCCCGAAATACGTCTCGACTTTTCCTCACCAAACTCTTTACCGGTTGAATCTTTGAGTTTGAAATAGGCGAATCCCGCATCAAACTGTGACATGAAGTTAGCAGAGGCAAAGAGCGCCCATTTATCAGATATTTTGTACGAGTATTTAGATTCAAAAAAGATACGGTCGGAAGTTTTGCGCATAGACTGGCCCCGATTGTGAACGTTACCGTATTGCAATTGAAGCTCGTTTGTCCATTCATGCTTGTCGTGCTTGTAATCGACTTTGCCATTTAGAAACAAGCCTACTGCTACTGAATTCACACCACCGGCTGTCCAGTTATCACTAAAGGATGACTGATTCAGGTTAATGCCGGTTTGAAGTTCATTGGTCCATGGCTTAGCAGGTGCTACCGGTGCATCCTGTGCCATAGCGTGTGCCGAAATAAGGGATAAAAGGATAGTTTTAAGGGTTTTGGTATTCATATAAAACATATTAATGTGCGGTTACAGTTTCAGGTAAAGAATATATTTTTTTGAGTTCGTTAATTACGTAATCAACATCATCGCGGGTATTGAATTTACCGAACGAGAAACGAACGGCACCTCTTTCGGGCGAAGCGCCAATGGCTGACAGTACATGTGAGCCTACACTTGAACCGGATGAACAGGCGCTGCCACCCGAAGCCGATATGCCGGCTATGTCAAGTTTAAACAAAAGCATTTCATTAACAGGTGAAGGCGGGAATGAGGCATTCACAACCGTGTATGATGAACGGCCATCTACATCTCCGTTGAATTGAATGCCCGGAACGGCCTCTTTAAGCTTTTGAATAAATTCGTTGCGTAAATCTGTTATGTGCCGTTTGTCTGCCTCGAGATGCGCATAGCTTAATTCTAGTGCTTTGGCAAGTCCTACAATACCAATCACATTTTCGGTTCCACCGCGCATATTTCGTTCCTGAGCTCCCCCGGTTATAAAAGGATGGAGTTTGTTTTTGGCATTTACATAAATAAAGCCAACTCCCTTGGGGCCGTTAAATTTATGGGCAGCTGCTGCAAGAAAATCAATATGTAGCCGGCTTAAGTCAAAGATGTAATGACCGATTGTTTGCACGGTATCGCAGTGAAAAAGTGCATGGTATTTATTGCATAGCTCTCCGGTTTGTTCTAAGTCCAGCATGTTGCCTATTTCATTGTTGGCATGCATCAGTGAAACCAAAGCATGTTCGTTTTCCTGAAGCAGACGCTCCAAATCAGCCATATCTACATGGCCATTGGGCAACAAGTTGACCAGATGAAGCTGTACTTTTCCAGATGCAGCTAATTCTTCGGCTGTATGCAATACCGCATGGTGTTCAACAGCAGAGGTAATGATGTGTTTAACACCAAGGTTTTCTACGGATTGGCGAAGCGCCATATTATCCGCCTCGGTACCTCCTGAAGTAAAAAATACTTCACCGGGTGTACAACCCAGCAGGCGTGCAACTGTACGTCTGGCTTCTTCAATTCTGGTTCGAACCACCCTGCCGTGGGCATGAATAGAGGAGGGGTTGCCAAATTCATCTTTCATAACTGGCAGCATGGCCTCCACTACTTCGGGCAACATGGGTGTGGTTGCTGCATTGTCTAAGTATACACGTTTTTCTGTCATGCAATGACGTTGATTCTTTTGTCGGACAAATATATACGTATACAGCAAACTTCATAACAATTCGAACATTCATGAAAATGTTGATATTTGCACTGTGTTACATAAACTAGTAGTTGGTGCAGCGGTTATACTGATTGGGTGTAAAAGTCAGCAACAGTCGATTTCCATGTTGGAGTCGCGCATTGTTCAGCTGAGCTCAGATAGCACAGCTATGGAAAAACGCATACGTCTGTTGAGTGACGAAAACACATATTTATCGGAGAAGTGTGCAGCCGTTGAACAGGCACTCATTTACAGGTTGCAGGAAAAAGAGGATTCGCTGCGCATGAAAGAACAGGCCTTGAATGAACGCGAACAAAGCCTCAGCGACATGAAAGCACGCAAGGAGCAGGAACACGAAGCTTTTGATAAATTGGCTTCAGCTGTACTGGATGAGTTTTCAGGGTTTTCCCCTCAGCTGAAAAGTTCACGTACTACGTGCAGTCAGATGGTGATTGAGTTTTCGGATAAAGCATTTTTCCAGCAACAGTCGCTGAAAGCAGATTCGCTGCGGGAATCGATATTGGCCTGCTCAGCGCGTGTGCTTAAGCGGCACAGTGACCTCAGGCTTACTATTTCAGTAGTGAGCGATTCGGTATTGACTGCTAAAGAAAAACCCGAAGATGGCTGGATGTGGTCTGCCATGCGGGCAAATGTACTGTTGCGCGAACTTATTCGCACACATCAGGTCAATGCGCAGTACGTTCAATCTTCGGCTACCTATCAGGCAGTTGATAAGCGCAATGCGCATTTGGGTAAAAACAGGGTATTGCTCGTGTTTCAGTCGGTATTATTGCCTTGTATACAGCGCTAGTTAAAACACTTTATTGGGCTTTGGAAATTCATTGTCCAAATCAGTCATTACCTCCGGAATGGTTGAAGTAACAAGCAATGTATGCTCGAATTGAGCCGATAACCTACCGTCAATGGTTCGTGCCGTCCAGCCATCTTTTTTATCAATTTTTGCACGTGCTTTGCCCGCATTAATCATGGGCTCGATAGTAAACGTCATGCCCGGTTTCAGTTCTGGTCCTCGTCCTTTTTGGTCAACGTGGCACACTTCGGGTTCTTCATGAAACTTGAGGCCGATGCCGTGACCACAAAATTCGTATACCACACTATAGCCCAGCGATGTGGCGTAGGCATTAATAGCGTAGCCGATATCGCCCACATGTTTGCCGGGTAAGCTTTGTTCAATACCTAATCTTAAGCAATGTTTACTGGCATCTACCAGTTTGCGGGCATGCTCAGGCACATCGCCTACTAAAAACATGGTACTGGTATCGCCATAGTACCCATTAAGTATGGTAGTAACATCCACATTCACGATATCGCCATCGCGCAATTCATATTTCCCGGGTATACCGTGGCAGATTACATCGTTCACTGAAATACACGATTCGGCAGGAAAGCCATGATAACCCAATGTGGCGGCCTTGGCATGATTGTCTTTAATAAATTCAGCTATAATCTGATTGAGACGAATAGTAGTTACACCGGATTGTACGAAAGGGGCTACCACTTTCAGGCATTGAGCGGCCAGCTGCGAACTTTTACGAATGCCATCAATTTGTTCGGGGGTTTTGATAATGATGGACGACTTTTTATCTCTAAATGGCACGTATTTGGTATTGGTTATAATCGCATCAAATGTAGTGTATTTATCCGTTGAGCTGTAGGGTTAATCGATTTCAAATGAGGCGTGAACAACAGCTGTAATCTCTTTCTGAACGGATGTAACATCATTGATGCCGTAATCACTCACTACATTCGAGTTTTTAGGCGTAATTTGAATCACACCCATTCGGGCACTTCGTAGCTTGCCCAGTTTTTGTCCGGTAGCACTGGCAATTCGTTCGGCACGATTTTGAGCATCACGTGCGGCCTCCGCCTGTATATTAATTTTCACATCCGATAATTTGCTGTAGTAATATTCGGGCGTTTCCATTTGCAAATTGATACCGGATGCAATAAGTTCTGTCAGTTGCATAGCAATGTCTTTTATTCTTTTGGTGTCATTCACCTTTACCTGAAAACGCTGCGATACGCTGTAATTTAAGATGCGTCCGGTTTGAAAACCCTGAGCTGTAAATTCATTATTGCCATAGCTGGTGGGAGGAAACCACTCTACTTGCTGGGGTTTGATGCCTTGTGCTGCTATAAACTCAGCAACACGGGGTTGTTGCCGCATAACAGCGGTTATAGCATCGGCCAGGCGAATATCCATTGTATTTATGCTGCCTCGCAATACACCCATATCCGACTCAATATCCATTTTGGCCGAACCAATAACCGTTAATGTTTGCTGTGCTCGCTGCCCCGATCGCCAGGTAGAGGTAATAAGCAATGTAGCCATTATCAGTGCCAATCCGCTAATTATAGCAGCCGTTATGCGGGAATTTAATTTCATAGGGGTAAGGGTTTGATACGTGCAAAGTAATGGTAGAATATAAATCACACAAACATTTCTTTCTCATTTAGTCACATCCGCATAACAACACTAGATTCTACGTATTTTTTTATGGTATAGTTGCACATGTTTCCAAAATAAGTAGATTTGACTTACTAAAATACTAGACCTATGAAAAATAGAATTTTTACCACCGTAGTTTTATTCACAGCTTTCGTGTACACTAATCGCCTAAATGCGCAGGGCGAAGGTGCAGCCATATTAAAAGCAGGGACACAGGATGCCAACAAAATACTGAATGCATACATGTCGCCACTTTTTAAGGGTTTTGCATCAGGCTCCACTGCTGGCTGGTACAACACAGCCCGCACGCACGGAATGGGAGGATTTGACATTACGCTTTCCCTGCCCTTGTTTACCGTTCCGGAAGAAGAAAATTCATACACATTCAATAGCTTGGGATTAGGTTCAGGCTCTTACAGCTTTTCACCTAAAACAGCAGGCACCGATCCTGGTACAAAGCTTGGAACTTTATTTGGGCCGGCCGTTGGTGATCAGCAATACAATATCAATTACGGATTTTCATTTGATACCGTTATAGGAGGTAACCCGGTAAGGCTTGACACCTCTATTTTAATAGGCTCTATTACCATGCCACCCGGAGGTAATGTGCCTATCGCGCCCTCCATACCACCGGCCATGCAGTTGTCGGTAGGTGTGTATAAAAACACCGATGTGATGCTGCGTATTCTTCCTGAAGTAACCTTATATGAAGGGTTTAAAGCAAGTATGTTGGGTTTTGGGGTGAAACACGATATCAAGCAATGGATACCGGCTATTAAAGAACTGCCTTTGTGGGACTGGTCGGTTATATTTGGTTATAACTCCTTCAATGCAACGTATACAATACCCGAGCCCAACCGACTAAAGGTGGATGGCAATCCTGAATATCAATTGGCATACAATGCAGGCGATTTTGCCGGAAAAACATACGCCAATCAACGATTTGAATTCAACGGAAGCGGCTGGATGCTGGGAACCATTATTTCTGCCCGACTCCTGTTTTTTACACCATATTTGGGAATTAACTATAACCGTGCTACCACTTCCTTTGCCATGCTGGGCGATTATCCGTTGCTGATTGCCGAAACAGATAAAAACAATCCCAATTTTGGAAAATCAAAAGTGACTGAATTGAATGACCCTATCAAAATTGAAGGAAGTGTAAGCGGACTTAGGATTAATCCGGGATTTCGCATCAAAATGCTGGTTATGACATTACATTATGATTTCAGCTGGAATACCTATGGCTATCATTTACATACAGTGGGTTTAGGTGTAAATGTACAGTCGCTGTTACCTCCATCGTTGTAAACACAGTTTTTCCCATACTCAAAAGCGGATGTACTTTATGCATCCGCTTTTTTTATACCTGACTCACCTTACATTTGTAGCATGAGTATGTACGATAAACTAAAGAATAACGCCTTTCTGATTGCAGGCCCCTGCATTATTGAAAACGAAAGCATGGTTATGCATCTGGCTGAAAAAATTAAAGCCATCAGTGAAGAGTTAAAGCTAACCTATATTTTTAAGGCATCGTTTGACAAAGCCAACCGTACATCGGTAGATGCGTTTAGGGGGCAAGGTATGAAAGAAGGATTACGCATTCTTCAAAAGGTGAAAGATACATTCGGGCTGCCGGTAACCACCGACATACATGAAAGTCATCAGGCTCAGGTGTTAGCTGAAGTTATAGATGTGCTGCAAATACCGGCTTTTTTATGCCGGCAAACAGATTTGTTGTTGGCCTGTGGCCAAACCGGGCGAATAGTGAACATTAAAAAAGCACAGTTTTTGTCGGGCATGGAAATGAAACACGCTGTACGTAAAGTAGAGTCAACAGGCAATCAGCAGATTATTTTAACCGAACGAGGTACTATGTTTGGCTACAACAACCTGGTGGTGGATTACCGCAATCTGGTAGATATGAAAACGCTGGGTTATCCGGTGTGCATGGATGTAACACACAGTACGCAAAGGCCTGGAGGTCTTAACGGTAAAAGTGGAGGCAACCGCGAGTATGCGCCCTACCTGGCAGCCGCTGCAGCTGCGGTTGGTGTTCGTGGTTTTTTCTTTGAAGTGCACGAAAATCCGGACGCTGCGCTTAGTGATGGCCCCAATATGATTCCGCTGGATGAATTCAAAAATTTATTGCTGAATCACGTGATTCGATTTATCCGTTAGCTCAAGTAAAAAACGGAGCGTATCTACACCATCGGCAAAATCACTTAACGATGGACACTGCGCCATACCGGGTGCAACAGCTTGAAGCTCGGGTAAAGTACTTACTACACATTGAATTTCCTCACTATGTGTTTGCACGTATGTAGTTACCTGTTGCATATCGTTGTACTCTTGGTAAAAGAGTACCGACAGGGGAGATGCCACTCGTTCGTCTTGCTTAACCAGTAAAAAACCATTGTCTAAATGACGGGTTCTATTCATCAGAAATATGGATTTGTGGTAGGTGTAATTATTGGCATATTTGTTATGATGTATGATGGAAGAGAGCGGTTCTATATTTTCGAAAAACGAAGTGAAATCATAGCCGGTGGGTACCAGCAGTTTTGATATATTCCGGCAACCCATACCGAAGTATGAAAGAATATCGTTGCCTAATGCGTGTAACTGCTCGGGAGTTTCATTGCCCGACATCACGGCAACACTGTTTCTGTTTTTGCGCAGCAATGCAGGTTTGTTTCTGAAATAGTATTCGAAATAGCGGTTCGTATTGTTGCTTCCAGTGGCTATCACCGCATCAAACTGCGCTGGGAGTTTGTCGGCACACAGTTCAATACGCTCGCTGATATCGGGTGAAAATTGAATGAGTGTATCAATAGCCAATTTCATCAGCACTTCATCATCCGATGAAAGTTTAACAACAGCTTTATGACCTGACAGCAACACCATGAGCAAATCGTGTAAGCCTACCCATGGGATATTGCCTGCCATGATAATGGCAACGCGCAGCGGCTTATGTTCACGAATTTCATAACGCGAAATAAACTCGTCTATCGATTCGGGCGTAAGTTGTGTGGCCCAGACCTTACATGCCTGCACGATGTGTTCGGGTGTAAACCAGCGGTTTTTAGTGTACGCTTCTTCAAATTCGCTGGGTGCATGAGCAAGCCATTGGTTCATAACGTGGCCCAAGTGTACAATGGCATTACGGTGGTGTTGAAAAGTCATGCTTATTTAGACTGATTATATTTTGAGTTGCAAATCAACAAAACTTATTTTGCATCTGTTATTTAAATAAAATAAAAATCAGCTATGGCAATAATGATTACTGACGAATGCATCAACTGCGGTGCATGTGAACCCGAATGTCCGAACAATGCAATTTATGAATCGGGGGCCGAATGGGCATGGTCCGATGGAAACACCTTAAGTGGCACATTGATGATTGACGGAGTTGAAGTAGATGTGAATAAACGACATGAACCCAAGTCAGATGATACGTACTACATTGTTACAGGCAAATGTACAGAGTGTGTAGGTTTTCATGAGGAGCCTCAATGTGCGGCTGTGTGCCCTGTTGATTGCTGCGTTCCCGATCCTGATCATGTTGAAACCAAGGACGTATTGTTGCAGAAAAAAGAACGTATGCACATCTGAGAAAATATGTTTAATGAATTCAAGATGCGGCAGCGCTTTAGCGCTGCCGCATCTTTTTTTACTGTATGCTGTCTTTCGCAGGCACTTTAACCGAGTCGGCACCCGACCATTCGGGCAGATGCATATAACCCAGTTTCCATACCACATAAAATACAAGTAAAGTCAGCACAAGCATTCCGATTAGCACCCATTTGTAGGGGAACTTGCGTGTCATAAACGGATCGTTCAGGTTTACCTGAGCACCGTCAGGCAATTTCGCTTCGTGAGTAAGCGTGTTGCCAAATGGAATATTGATAATGACGTTGGCATTGATTGCCCAGCCGTTGGCATCCAGTATCGGAGCCAGGTTTCGTTTACGCAGTTTGAAGTACGCCATAATCATGGATGGGCCTGATATAACCAGTAAAATACCTGCTATGGCAAAGGGTAGTTTCCACCATACCAATCCGAGCAAGCCCGATATAAACGATGCAATAAAAGAACCAATAGCGCCTACTGCAAGTCCGATGGCAGCAAAAATTCCTACAAACTTACCTATGTCAAAAGGTGCAGCCGGTTTGGGTTGTGCTGTTTCGGTGTCGGTGTTTTTTACCGGCATTTCTTCCACACCTTTTTGCATAGATGTTTGCGATTTGGTATCCTGCTCAGCAGCAAATTTGTTAATCTGCGTTTCAATAAACCTCGATACTTTTCGGTAAGGACTCCAGAATGCCTGTTTGATACTTATGGGGTTATCTATGATTTTAATAACTGTTGCTTGCCAGTCGTTTCCTGACTTGTCGTAAAACAAGGCGTTTCGTCCCACTACCAGGTTGTCGATATCACCGTTGGTAAATGCTGCCGCTATTATGATGGTTTCGTTGGTTTTTTTCGATACACACTCGCAATAAATCATATACATACCGCTGAATGAAACCATTGCGTTGTGCTTGCTCATATCATGTACACGCACACATAAATTGCAGCTACGCTGGTCGATATACAGTGTGCCAGCCTGGAAAATAGAATCGGAAGAACTGTAAAAATCATAAAACGTAACAAAGTTTTTAAGCAACTTGTACAAATCGCGGTAATACCTGACCAGTTGGTCAACTTTGAAAATGTAATCAGCCTCAGCACCGGCCGATATGTCTTGTTCAATGAGTTGAATAATCTGTTGGTGGCTATTGCTGTTGGCCAGTTGTGTCAGGTATGTCAGACCAAGATTTTCGACTTTTCCTCCTTTTTTCCGTTCCAGCCATTGCTGATAGGCATTAAAATAAAGCGTAATTTTTTTCCAGTCGTCTTCGCTAAGTGTTTCCATCTTACCACATATTGGCATTACCGAGTGCATGTAGAATTCGTTCAGGGCATTTTTCCAAGCCGGATTTATGCCCGTGTGCATGTTCAGTCCGTTGGCCGAAAGCACTGTTGACAGCGGGTAATGCGCAATTGTTTCGATATGCTGCGGAAGGCTTGAGCCTGAAAAGTCGGCAACCTGATTAGTAATATCAGAAAGGGTAGAGTTGAGAGCAGGTTGATACGCAGCCAATTCGCAGCGAAGAAAATAGTCGCTGATTTTTTGTTTTACCGCTGCGTAGCACGCATACGCCATGTGTGTTTTTTCTTGCAGCGGTGATATTGGCTGGGTACTTTCAAATTCGCTGTGCCAGGTCAAATATTCGCTTACCGAGTTGAAAAACGCATCGGTAAGTTCGCGGTTTATACCGGCTACACCAATTCGGTCTGTAACTGTACCTGTGATCTGCATCACATGCTGTATGCACTCGGCTATCCCAGCGTCATTGGTAGAAACGGGTGTAATTATTCCGTCTCCGTTAAATTTTGATTCGGCAAACAAGCGGTGTGCATCGGCAGTGTCATCGGCACTAATACAATCGGCATCGGGTTTTCCGAGCACAGCCAAAATGGATTTTGCACTGCGTAGTAATTTAGCACCCTCATCCGTGCCGGCATTTATGGCACTGAGGGGCAATGCAGTTTGGGGATGAATTAAGTCATCGGCATTATGCAGTACATCGGTTATCCATTTAATGGCATTTAAAATTTCAGTAACTTTTACATTGCCATCATGGTCTGTATCTATCAGTTCGAGTGTTCTGGGATCAATTTCAAGTCCGTTTACCGGACAGCTGAGTGCGGTCCACAATTTTTGGTCGAGTTCGGCCAGGTGCAGCAAGTCAGAACCTGTGTCAATGTTTACGCGCTTTTCGCCACCGATGGTAGAAAAGCGCCACGTGTGTTTTTGCATATAAACGAGTATTAGGTATAGAGATACGCAAAGTAAACAAAAAATGAAACTTGCTGCAGGGTTTACCGGATAAGAGAAGCTACGGGTGTTAATCCAGCTTCAATACAGCCATAAATGCGCTTTGTGGAATCTCAACGCTACCTACCTGACGCATACGCTTTTTGCCTTCTTTTTGGCGTTCGAGCAGTTTTCGCTTACGTGAAATATCGCCACCGTAACATTTAGCTGTAACATCTTTACGCAGCGCTTTAATGGTTTCGCGAGCTATTACCTTGGCTCCTATTGACGCCTGAACCGGAATTTCAAACTGATGGCGGGGTATGAGTTCTTTCAGCTTCTCACATATTTTTTTACCCCAGTCGTACGCACGCTCGCGGTGAATAATGGCTGACAATGCATCCACATTATCTTTGTTTAGCAAAATATCCAGCTTCACCAGGTCGCTTTCGCGGTAGCCGATGGGATGGTAATCGAATGAGGCATAGCCTTTTGAAATGGTTTTTAGTTTATCAAAAAAATCAAAAACGACTTCGGCCAGTGGCATATCAAATTTCATCTCTACACGGTCGGCTGTAAGGTACACCTGATTTTTAAGTATGCCGCGTTTACCCAGGCATAGCGTCATAATGGCGCCAACATACTCAGAACGGGTAATGATGGTAGCCGCAATAAATGGCTCTTCAACGTATTCAATATAATTTTGATCGGGAAGGTCGCTGGGATTATTCACGATAACCATTTCACCTTTTTTAGTATATGCGTGGTACGATACGTTGGGAACAGTGGTAATTACCGTCATGTTAAACTCGCGTTCAAGCCTTTCCTGTATAATTTCCATGT
Source organism: Bacteroidota bacterium (assembly GCA_046309355.1). Lineage (GTDB taxonomy): Bacteria > Bacteroidota > Bacteroidia > UKL13-3 > UKL13-3 > CAYSBE01. The sequence continues at coordinate 13,817 of JBKCPL010000067.1, read as the reverse complement.
GCAGCATACCTAAAAATCCGCAACGGAAGCCAAAGCCTAATGCGGCTGAACTTTCGGGCTCGAAACTTAGGGAGGCATCATTGAGTTGAAGTTTGTACATGCTTTCCCGAAGTTCTTCAAAATCTTCCGTATCAACCGGATAAATACCTGCAAATACCATGGGTTTCACATCCTCAAATCCTTTTACACCTTCGGTGCATGGGTTTTCAACGTGTGTAATTGTATCGCCAACTTTTACTTCGCGGGCTTCCTTTATTCCGGATATAATATAACCCACGTCTCCGGCTTTGACGTGGCTGCGAGGCTCCATATCAAGCCTTAGTACGCCTACCTCATCGGCATAGTATTCTTTGCCGGTAGCTATAAATTTAACTTTATCGCCTTTACGTATAATGCCGTCATATACTCTGAAGTAGGCAATGATTCCTCTGAATGAGTTGAATACCGAATCGAAAATGAGTGCTTTGAGCGGAGCTTCTTCAGTGCCTTTGGGGGCAGGAATGCGATCAACAATGGCATGTAAAATACCGTGAACTCCTTCTCCTGTTTTGCCGCTTGCGCGAATAATATCTTCGGGCTTGCAGCCAATCAAATCAATTATCTGGTCGCTTACCTCTTCGGGCATGGCATGAGGTAAATCAATTTTATTGAGAACGGGTATAATTTCAAGTCCCTGCTCAATGGCCAGGTAAAGATTGGAAATGGTTTGTGCCTGAATGCCCTGCGATGAATCAACAATAAGCAGGGCACCATCGCACGCTGCAATGGAACGAGAAACCTCGTATGAAAAGTCAACGTGACCCGGTGTGTCTATAAGGTTGAGCACATATTTTTGTCCATCACGGGTGTAATCCATTTGAATGGCGTGGCTTTTAATGGTAATGCCTCGTTCTTTTTCAAGGTCCATATCGTCCAGCACCTGAGCCTGCATTTCGCGTTTGCTAATGGTTTGCGTGTATTCCAGTAGCCTGTCGGCCAGTGTACTTTTCCCATGATCAATGTGTGCGATGATGCAAAAATTTCGAATATTTTTCATGAATGCTGCTGCTCTCTGTGTTCTAAAAAGTGGTGCGAAAATAGGCTTTTATCCTATATAAACAGACAAAGAGATAAATGTTCGATATGCCGTGTGTTAGGCATTAATTGTCTTTGCTTTCAAAATCACTTTGATTGAAAAAATCTTTATGCAGGTCAAGGAATAGCCCAAGCATCAGAAAGTCGATGCCCGTTTCGTCATTTATTTTGTAATCGAACTGATGTATGTACCCGATTTGCAACGACACACTCTTATTTATTCTGTACTGAAGGTTTAGCATAGAACGATTGCGTTCGAAATAGGGTTCACGGTCCGTAAAAAAGAGTTCGTTGCTTGCACCTGCCTGCCATATATAGTACCCTTCTTTACTTTTAACAAACGGATAGGATACGCCCAGTCGGTACCGAAAGCGATTGCGGTATCCGGTGGACGTAAAACGCATTTCGGTGCGGTAGCGCTGTTCTATCTTAAAACCGCCAATTTGCTGTAGTATCAGCACTTGCGGCCATATGCGAAATTCATCGTTATTTTTAGGCAGCATGAAGTTACCACTTTCTCGGTAGGTATCGTAATCGCCAGCAGCAATACTTAATCTAAGCGATGGATGCACGTGGTAATTTATTCCACCTTTCACTTCATGGTAATGAAACTGGGAGTAAAATGAAAGTGAGCGTATTTGCCCTTCGGCAAATACACTAACAGCAGGATTTAGGTGATAATTGACATTGAGTACATTCCAGCTGCCGGGCAACTGTTCTTGTGCATGCATAGCAAGAGCAGATAGCCACGCCAGGCAAGTGATGGCGATGTATTTACTTAGTTTCATACGAGTGAATGAAGCGTAAATAGAATTGGCTTTTTTCAATCAAGGTTTCGTATGCATCTATTGGAAGCGTAGAGGCTATGCGCAGGAAGTCAGTTTGTGGCAGCATATCGGGTGTAACGCTGCCTTTTACTTTTATGTAGGCGCTGCTGTACAGGTCATTTTCCCACCTATCTGATCCGGTAAGTACATACACTTCACTGGCTTCATTTAGGCGAATATCGTGTTGAAGCTTTTTATCCTGAACAATCACGTTGAAGCTGAAATAATTGCCCCACCAAAATAGCGTGCGAAAAAGAATGGGAAACTCAGCACCTGAAATTTTTGGGTAATCAAGCACAACGTAGGGTAGCCCTTTGTAGTTTTCGCCTTTAGTTATTTTGTAATCGGCATGGTTTAGCATCGAAAATGGAGGAGAAAATGCAGTAGACTGAAGTTCTTTGGCCAGCGAATCAAACAGCAGGCAGATGTTCTGAATAACCTGATTTTTAGTTAGCGGATAGTCTGCTTCAGACGCCAACTTTAGTTGGTGATTTGTCAGTTTAATTACACATTTTTGCATCGGTTTCAAAAATCGCATTATTCGTTGAAAAAATTAAACCGTCTCATAACTCTTCAGTTTGCGCGTACGTTTGTCCCCACGTTTATCGTAGTGCTGTTTATCATGCTCATGCAGTTTATCTGGCTGTATATCGATGATTTAGCAGGTAAAGGATTAAGTGTGTGGGTTATAGCTCAACTGATGTTTTATGCTATGGTTAGCATTATTCCTTTGGCGTTGCCACTGGCAGTTCTCTTATCGTCCATTATGACATTCGGCAACCTGGGTGAGAGTTATGAACTGATTGCTGCAAAAGCGGCCGGCATATCTATTTGGCGCATCTTCATGCCCATGTTTGTTATCCTTATTTTTCTGAGTGTATTTGCCTTTACGGTGTCCAATACGCTTATCCCCAAAGCAGTATTGAAACAAAAATCGCTTCTTTATGACATCAGGCAGCAAAAGCCGGCATTGTTGATTAAAGAAGGGGTGTTTTACAATGGTATTGACGGCATAAATATGCGTATTGGCAGGAAGGATGTAGAAACAGGAGATATGTATGATATAGTGATTTACGACAATCGCTCATCCCTGCTGAGGCCTGTGGTTATGCTGGCCAAACGAGGTCGCATGCACATGAGCAATGACGATCGGTTTTTGTTTTTCACCTTATACGATGGCATACGCTACGAAGAGATGGATAAAGACCTGTCGTATCAGGTGAGGTATCCGCACAACAGGTTAATGTTTGAAGAAGAAGAAGTGGTATTTGACCTCATGAGTTTTGCCTTTAACCGTACGGATGAGAGCTTGTTTAAAGAAGGATTTCAGATGCTGAATATTCATAAACTGGCTGCTAAAATGGATACGCTTATTTTTATGACAAACATTAAACTCACGCTGGTTCAACCATACTACGACACTCATCTAAAACTGAACGACAGCCTGATGAAACAAGCGACTGCATACGCACTTCCCGATACGGCTTCGGGTGTACTTTCATTGGCCGGATGGCGCAGCCGTGAAGTGGTGGCAACTGCATTGAACAATGCACGTAATATAAAATCGTTGCAGGAGTATGTGCTGAACGAGCAACGCAGCAATACCAAACAGATCATTCGGTACAATATTGAATGGCACAAAAAATTTACGTTATCGGTAGCCTGTATCATTATGTTTTTTATTGGTGCGCCTTTTGGAGTTATTATTCGTAAAGGCGGGTTTGGCCTGCCTCTGGTTATTTCCGTTTTGCTTTACATAGTATTTCACATCTTGTCTATTGTAGGCGATAAAATGGTGAAGTCCGAAACATCAACGCCCATAGCCGGTGTGTGGCTGCCCATTTACGTACTGTTGCCTCTTGGTATTTTCCTAACCTATCAGGCAGCCAACGATTCAGGTTTGTTCGATTTTTCAGCGTGGAAAAAACTGATTATCCGTAAAATACGTACATGAAGATACTGCAACTGATGAACAGGGTTCCGTGGCCGCTTAAAGACGGAGGTGCCATCGGATTTTACCAACTCACAAAAGGGTATTTCGATGCGGGTGCGCAAGTTACCGTAGCGGCACTAAATACTTCCAAGCATTTTGTACAAACATTGCCCGAAGAATTGACGAAAATGGCCGACTGGCATTTGTTTTACATAGATAATAGAGTTAAACCACTGCCTGCATTTTTAAATTTATTTTCTTCTGAATCTTACAATATCAGCCGTTTTTACAATAAAGCATTTGAAGCTAAACTGGAGCAGCTTGTTTCGACACACGAGTTCGATACCATTGTATTTGAAAGTATATATATGGCAACGTATTTGCCTGCCATACGTAAACACACCAAGGCATTATGCGTACTGCGTGCACACAATGTGGAGTGTGATATTTGGAAAACGCTTTATGAAAATGAAAGCAATCCGTTAAAACGTAGATACCTGCATTTGTTATATACCCGTCTCAAAAAATTTGAGCAAGCCAAACTGAATGATTTTGATTTGATTGTTCCCATAACCGAATATGACAAACACCGACTTGCTGAACTTGGATGTACCGTGCCTCAGTACATTTCGCCAACGGGTGCGAATGTGGCAGGCTTGGTGCCCTGTGTAATACCTAAAAAGCCTGAATCTATTTACCACCTGGGCTCAATGGAATGGATGCCAAATCAGGAAGCTATGCTGTGGTTTTTGAACAATGTGTGGCCTCGTGTTCATCACATGCATCCTCATACTTCATTTTACCTGGCGGGGCGTGGTATGCCACAGTCGTTTTTTAAACTGGATGCAGCAGGTGTTCAGGTGGATGGCGAAGTAGCCGATGCCGAAGCATACGTAACGGAGAAGCACATAATGGTCGTTCCATTGTTTGCAGGAAGCGGTATGCGTATAAAAATTATAGAGGCGATGGCGCGCGGAAAAGTTATCATTGCAACCCCTTTGGGAGCACAGGGAATACCGGGAATATCAGGTCAGCACTTCATTTTGTGCAACACAGCCGATGAATTTATCCACGCAATAGACTCCTGTATTCGTGAAGAGGGAAAAGCTGCAGCAATAGGAAGAGCCGCGCACGAATTTGTGATGGAACATTTTGATAACAACAAAGTAAGCAAACGCTTGTTAAGTATATACGAACAGTACCTAGAAAGAAATAAAACATGACGATTAAGTTTAACAGGATAGAAGAAGCCATCGAGGATATCAGAAACGGGAAGATGGTGATAGTAGTAGATGATGAGGATAGAGAAAACGAAGGTGATTTTTTGACCGCAGCCCGAAATGTAACTCCCGAAGTCATCAATTTTATGGCCACACACGGCCGAGGTCTGATATGCGTGCCACTAACCGATGAACGATGCAGACAACTGGAATTAAACCTGATGGTAAAAGATAACAATGCAGTTCACGAAACCGCATTTACCGTTTCAGTCGATTTGCTGGGTAAAGGTTGTACCACCGGAATATCGGCACATGACCGAGCTAAAACGGTGCAGGCACTTATTGATCCTGAAACCAAGCCGGCTGACTTAGGCAAACCGGGTCATATTTTTCCGCTCCGTGCACAGACCAACGGTGTGCTGCGAAGAGCCGGTCACACAGAAGCGGCTATCGATTTAGCTCGGTTGGCAGGTTTTGAGCCGGCAGGTTGTATTGTTGAAATACTGAACGAAGACGGCAGCATGGCTCGTCTTCCTGATCTGCTAGAAGTAGCCGAGCGATTTCAATTAAAACTTATTACGATTAAGGATTTAATTGAATACCGATTAAAAAACGAATCGCTCATTAAGCGAGTTATATCGGTTGAAATGCCCACCAAGCTTGGTCATTTTGAGCTGATAGCCTACGAACAGATAGATAGTGGACAGGAGCATCTGGTGCTCAAAAAAGGAGAGTGGCAACCTGATGAGCCCATACTTGTACGTGTGCATTCATCGTGCGTAACCGGAGACATTTTTCATTCGCTTCGCTGCGATTGCGGTGAGCAACTACAGGTAGCTATGGACATGATAGAGAAAGAAGGCAAGGGTGTTATTCTGTATATTAATCAAGAGGGCAGAGGCATAGGATTAATCAATAAATTGCGCGCCTACAAATTGCAGGAACAAGGTCTGGATACGGTTGAGGCTAACCTTAAACTCGGATTTAAAATGGATGAACGCGATTACGGTGTAGGAGCACAAATACTGCGTGATGTGGGTGTGCATAAAATGAAATTGCTCACCAATAATCCAACCAAACGTGCAGGACTTATTGGCTATGGATTGGAAATAGTGCAGAATGTTCCGATTAAAGTAAAACCAAATCCACACAACCTTAATTATCTGCAAACCAAACAAAAAAGAATGGGACACGACTAATGAAAAATCCGTTCACTACAGGCGATAAACTGTATTATACCAAGCAAATTACTCAGCAGGATACAGCAGCGTTTGACAGCGGTCAGGTGCACCCTGTTTATGCCACGTTTGCGCTAGGTCGCGATGCGGAGTGGGCATGCCGTCAGTTTGTACTGCAGATGAAAGAAGCAGATGAAGAAGGAATCGGAACATTTTTAACCGTAAATCACCATTCGCCTGCACTCATCGGTGAAAATATACTGTTCGAAGCAGAGGTAAAATCGGTAAATCAGCATGAACTAATTTGTTCGTATACGGCACGTGTGAATGAGCGTTTGGTAGCAACGGGTGAAACCGGTCAAAAGATTTTAAAGAAAGAAAAATTGGAAGCATTGTTTCAACGATTAAGTTCGCAGGTATGAATATTGAATTACTTAACAAAAATGCACTGGTTTGTGGGGCGTCTCGCGGCATAGGAAATGCTATAGCTATGCAACTTGCCAGGGCCGGTGCCAATGTTACATTGGTAGCACGCAATACGAGTATTCTTGAGCGTATTGTTCGTGATTTAGATACAACAAAAGGACAGACGCATGATTACATATCAGCCGATTTCAGTAAGCCCGATGAATTGCGCGAAAAGGTTGACACACTTTTGCACCTGCCCAGGGTGTATCACATTCTTGTAAATAACACCGGTGGCCCGCCAGCAGGAACGGCTATTGATGCCGAATTGCACGAATACTTAACAGCATTTACACATCACTTGCTGTGCAGTCAGGTACTCGCACATGCTGTAGTGGACGGAATGCGCGCGTCAGGTTATGGGCGCATCATCAATATTATTTCTACATCTGTGAAAGCGCCACTGAAAGGCCTGGGCGTAAGCAATACCATTCGTGGAGCTGTGGCCAATTGGTCAAAAACGCTGGCAGGTGAGCTTGGTCCACATGGAATTACAGTCAACAACATTCTGCCAGGCGCTACATCAACAGACCGCCTTAGGCAAATCATAGAAGGGAAAGCCATGAAGCAGCAGCACAGCACAGATGAGGTTGAACACGAAATGACAGCAGAAATTCCGATAGGTCGTTTTGCCGCACCCGATGAAATAGCCTATGCTGCACTTTTTCTCGCTAGCGAATACGCATCGTACATCACAGGCATAAACCTGCCAGTAGATGGAGGACGCACCCCCAATCTTTAAACAAACCATTAATTAAATACACTCATGAAAACCAAACACTTCATTTTAACAGCTGCTACAAGCATTTTATTCTCGATTGAGCTCAGCGCTCAGTCAATTCCATTTCCTCAACCCAGCCCAGCGGCAACGGTAACTCAAAATTTTGCCACATCAAAAATTGAGATTTCGTATGCCCGTCCCGGAGCTAAAGGCCGTAAAATATTTGGTGACGTAGTACCCTACGGTAAATTTTGGAGAACAGGTGCGAACGGGGCAACTACCATAAGTTTCGGTGAAGATGTAAAGGTAAATGGCATAGATGTGAAAGCCGGTAAATACGGACTAATCACTTTTCCGGGCGAGCAGGAGTGGACTGTAGTGCTTACGAAAGACTTGGATGTTACCAGCGAAGAAGATTACAAGAAAGAAAATGATGTAGCCAGAATGCAGGTAAAAGCGTCAGCAACCGCTGCACATGTAGAAACCTTCACGATTGAAGTATCAAACATAAAAAACGATGCCTGCGATATTGAGCTGAAGTGGGAGCGAACAGCTATATCGCTCAATGTAACTGCCAGCTATGATGAACGTTTGATGAAGCAGATTGGTGACATTATGAACAAAGATACACGCCCATATTACGGAGCAGCCAACTACTATTTCGAAAATAAAAAAGACCTCAATCAGGCATTGATTTGGGTAAACAAAGCCGTAGAAGCCAATCCGAAAGCATACTGGGTACTCTTGTTAAAAGCAAAAATACACCGTGGTCTCAAAGATTATGAAGGCGCAATGACGGCCGCTGCCCAGTCTATGGAATTGGCAAAAGCCGATAATAATGACACGTATGTTAAAAATAATGAACGTTTGATAGCTGAAATTAAAGCTTTGCCAGATTACAAACCGGCACCCGCTAAGAAGAAAAAATAGATTTATTCTATCTCAACATATTGATAAACAGACGTATAAGATCCAGTTGATACCGGCTCTTTGCATGCAGTTTCATGCTCATTACAAAAGTTATTAAAATAGCTTTAATACGGTATAGTCGTTGGTTAATTTTGTAGTATATTCGCTACCTTATTTGTTCTGTAATCAGTATGAAGCTAAGTAGCCTTAAGTTTATCTTTTTTAGTGTGTTTTGTGCCATCTCGGGTTTTTTGAACCACGCATCGGCTCAGGATACATCGGGTTGGTTGAATGTATCTGATCTTTCCGAATGGAAACTGGTACTATCATCCAATCAGGTGAAGGTATATTCCAAAGTACAGTCATGTGACGATGCAAATGGTTTTCCAGCGAACAAGCTTATGTTTCGGGTAGAGAATCAGACAAAAAAATACATTGCCGTAGATTGGGATTGCAGAATGTACTACAACCAGCGGCTTACCAACGAAAAAGGCAATTCGCCAGAATACCACAAACGTATTGCCTTAAGGCCAAATCAAAATTTTGAAACCACTTGCGACAACCAGTTTCGTGATATTACCATCTATGTATCGTTGGTGGGCCGTGAGGCAGCCGAAGAAATGAAGCAAATTGAATTTTTAAACCTAAAGATATACGAATAGGCTGCTGCTAGATGTATTTTAAACACATACTACGTTTTGGAATATGCCTCGTTTTGCTGGGCTCGCTCAACCTGCGTGTTTCAGCCCAGTGTACAGCACCTATAGCTGTTACGCCCGACAGTGGGGTGTGTGGAAACCGTACGTTTAATTTCTCGGTTGGTCAAGTTACGGCTACTAACTTTAACTTCGTTTCTACTACTATTCCTGTTGGTTGGACTTCTAGTCCTTATGTAATTGGTCAGCCGTGCTGGACTTACATGGTAGATAGTAGCTTTTATTTTTGGGCTACCACGCGATCAGGTGGTGTTCGTTTTGTACAAACGCAGCCATTGAACGTAAGTGCCGGTGGTACCATACAGTTTTACATGCGGTACGGAGCTGATGATCCTGACCCGGGGTGTGAAGACCCTGATCTTACAGTTGAGGGAGTGTTTTTGCAGTACTCACTGAACGGAACTACTTGGGTTGATATAACAAATTGGGTGCCTAACCCATCTAAGAGTGGCCCATTGTATTCATGGACCCAATACAACATTCCTATACCATCAGGAGCAGCAGGACCCAATACGCGATTTAGGTGGTATCAGCCTCAAAATTCAGGTGATCAATGGGACAATTGGGGAGTAGACGAGATTTTCATCCAGGCCAATATTGGAGGAATTACCAGCCATAGCTGGAACTTTGGCGATTCAACCACATCAACACTCGCTGCACCGGTTAAAACATATTCAGCTCCCGGAACATACAACGTAAGTTTAACTATAACTGTCTCGGGCGGTTGCACATCTACGGTTAATCGGATTGTGCGTGTGATGAATGATACTATTCCGCCTACGGCACGTACCCGCAACATCATACGATCGGTAGGGCAATCGGGAAGTATAACCCTTACACCTGATGATGTGGACAATGGCTCATTTGACAACTGTGCTATAAAAACACGGACAGTGTCTCCCAATACCTTTAATTGTTCTCAAATAGGGAATCATGTGGTTACACTAACACTTACAGATACATTCAATAACGTAAGCACGGCCACAGCCTTTGTCACCATTCGGGATTCTATACCGCCCGTCATACGAAACAAAACAAACCTGGTCTACTACCTTGACAATACGGGAAATCGAAATTTACTGGTCAGTCAGATCGATAGCGGAACTACCGACAATTGCGGAATGCAATCAGTTTCTGTTATTCCAATCAGGGTGGGTTGTTCAGATGTAGGAAATAAAACTATTTCAGTTGTAGCGCAGGATATTTACAACAATACATCCACTAAAAATATAAACGTACTGGTATTAGATACCGTGAGGCCTCGTGCACGAGCACAAAACAGAACGGCTTATTTGAATCAATCAGGGTGGGTTAAAATAACAGGTGCCTTTCTGGATAACGGTTCCAGCGATAACTGTTCGTTTACGCTAACAGCCATTCCCGATTCATTTACATGTGCGAATGTAGGTTTAAATACAGTAACGTTAAGGGCATTGGACAGTTCGGGAAATTTTACGACTGCAACGTGTACAGTTACTATCCTTGATACTATTGCACCTGTAGCACAAACAAGAAATCCTACTGTTTATCTCGATCAGTTTGGTAGCTATACGCTTTCACCATCTGTTGTTGATAGCAGCTCTCGTGATAATTGCAACATAACTACCTATTCCGTAACGCCTAATGCTTTCTCCTGTTCAGAGGTGGGCCCCAATACAGTTACGCTAACGCTTACTGACCCATCGTCCAATGTATCGAGTAAAACGGCAACAGTTCTTGTACGTGACACTATTCGTCCGTTTATGTTTGCGCAGGATTTAACCGTTTATCTGGATACCACGAACAAAGCGGTCATAACGCCATTTCAGGTCGATATGGGGAGTTATGACAATTGTTCGATAGACAGCATGTGGGTTTTACCCGACACGGTAGACTGTTCAGATTTAGGCACCCAAACGGCAACACTTTTTGCACGCGATATATTCAATAATATTGCCAGCGTTACCTATAATTTAACTGTAATAGATTCATTTCCTCCACATACACAGGCCAGGCAAAACGTGCTGCTGTATCTGGATTCAAATGGATTACATACCATAAATCCGATAGCTATTGACAGCGGTTCTACTGACAATTGTGGAATCGATTCATTTTCTGTAGATCCGGCAGTTTTGGATTGTAGTCATCTAGGCCTGCAAAGAGCGGTACTTACAAGTTTCGATTTTAGTGGTACCAATTCACAGGATTCTTTTAGTTATACTCTGGTAGATACGATATTGCCAAGAATAAGGACCACTGATATTACCGTTTTTCTGAATGCTCAGGGATACGTTACAGTGGATGCGACTCAAGTTGATAATGGCAGTTATGACAATTGCGGCATTGATTGGCTGAGGCTGAGTATTGATTCATTTGACTGCTCGCACCGAGGCGATAATGTGGTTTGGTTGCGTGGCTCAGACATAGCGGGTAATATAGATAGTACATATCTTATAGTGACGGTATTAGATACAATAGCACCGGTAGTTATACCTAAACAGAATTTGACATTTTATTTAGATGCAAACGGATTTGTGCAGATAGGTGTATCTGACGTGGATTCAACAAGCTCAGATAACTGCGGAATTGACAGTATTTGGGTTACGCCTGATTTAGTTGATTGCAGTCAAAGTGGTGTAAATACCATTTTACTATACGCCATGGATGAGATTGGGAATACCGGCACTGCCTCTGTGAATGTACTGGTTATTGATACCATTCGTCCGCAGGTAAGGGCTCGCAACCTTACCGTGTTCTTAGATCAGTCAGGCACCGCTTCTATCAATACTATTGATGCAGATAGCAATACAACAGACAATTGCGGTGTGCCATCACTCGCCTTATCTATTGATCAGTTTAGCTGTTCCGAAATAGGTTCGAATACGGTTTACTTAATAGCTGTAGATGCAGCAGGCAATATAGATTCAGTTGCGTTTAATGTAGATGTACTGGATACTATCATTCCTGTACTAAATCTTCGAAATATAATCGGGTATCTGGATGTTAACGGGAATATCAACCTGGATTCAGCTCAACTTGATTCAGCGTCATACGATAATTGTGGAATTATACAGTTTACACTTAATCCGGCTACACTAACGTGTGCAAATAAGGGAGACAATCAGGTTGAAATAACTGCGCAGGATCCGAGTCTGAATACAACAATCGGCTATGCGAATGTGCATGTTATTGATACAATTATCCCTATTGTAATAACCTCTAATGCAACGGTGTATTTGAACCAATCAGGCGAAGCTGAACTAACTGTTACAGACGTCTATAATTTGTCTATCGATAACTGTGGCATTGATAGTATGTGGGTATTGCCCAATTCCTTCAATTGTCAATCTGTTGGATTACAAACGGTATTTTTATATGTAGCCGATAGCAGTGGAAATGTTGGAATAGAGGCAGCGTTAGTTGATGTACGTGATACAATTGCTCCTCATACTCTTGCGAGAAATGCAGTTTATTACTTGGACGCAAGTGGTTTTGTTACTTTATCTGCACCGGATTTAGACAGTGGTTCAACGGATAATTGCAATATTGCTTCGCTAACCGTAACACCCGATATACTTAATTGCACACATTTGGGTACACGTGCAGTAGAACTTGCTGTGTATGATAGCAGCAATAATATTGGTAGAGCTACGTCTCTCATAACAGTTTTAGATACCATTAGTCCGGTAACCACAACACAAGATATTACGGTTTATTTGGACGCATTCGGTATGGCAACCATTTTGCCGGGTGATGTAAATAATGGCTCAACAGACAACTGTGGAATAGATAGTATGTTTGTTTATCCTAGTACATTTAACTGCAGCCATATAGGAAGCAATACGGTTATGCTAACCACATACGATGAGAGTGGTAATTTCAGTTCCAATTTTGCTAATGTAAGTATAGTAGATACGGTTAGTCCGGTAGTGGATGCTAACAATATTAGTGTATATGTTGATGCAAACGGTACGGTTAGTATCACATCGTCTGATGTAAATAACACTACGACCGATAACTGCAACCTAGACTCGATGTGGGTATTTCCGAATTCCTTCGGTTGTACAGAACTTGGTAGTAATACTGTACATTTATTTGCAAAAGACAGCTCGGGAAATATTGGACAGATAGCCGCTACGGTAGATGTTCTTGATACGATAGCTCCGGTAACGGTAACCCGCAATATAACTGTTTACCTAAATGCTTCGGGCACTTACATGATATTGCCCGCTGAACTAGACAGCGGATCAACAGACAACTGCGCAGTAGATAGCATGGCAGTAGTGCCTAAAACATTTGGCTGCAGCAATCTGGGCGTAAATACTGTCATCCTAAAAACATTTGATGCAAGCGGAAATTTCAGTAGCAATACCGCACTTGTCACCGTATTGGATACGGTTAGTCCAATTGTGATTGCACGAAATCGAACTGTGTATCTGAATGCAAGCGGTAACATAAACGTAAACGCAGCGCAGGTAAACAATGGATCGGCAGACAATTGCAGAATTGACTCGATGTGGGTGTTACCGGCTACATTCGGGTGCGCTGAACTTGGAAGCAATACAGTGGTGCTGTATGCAAAAGATAGTACCGGAAATGTAAACACTGCAACAGCGACAGTAACCGTTCTTGATACAGTTCGCCCCATTACGCTTACACGTACTGTTTCGGCCTATGTGAATGCATTAGGCGTAGCAAGTATCACAGCAGAACAGGTAAACAATGGTTCGACCGATAATTGCGCCATAGACAGCATGCGTGTTTTCCCAAACACATTTACCTGCTCAACCCTGGG
>JBKCPL010000066.1:0-34019 GCA_046309355.1 Bacteroidota bacterium | reverse complement strand
TACTTAAACATTACTGGGGGTACGACACTTTCAGGCCGCTACAAGAAGATATAATTCTTTCTGTACTTGAGGGGAATGACACATTGGCTTTGTTGCCAACAGGCGGAGGTAAATCTGTATGTTTTCAGGTGCCGGCATTAGCCAAAGATGGTATTTGTATTGTAGTGTCCCCGCTCATTGCGCTTATGAAAGATCAGGTTGAGAATCTAAACAAACGGGATATTAAGGCAGCTGCTATTTACTCGGGCATGAGCTACCGTGCCATCAATTTCACGTTGGATAATTGCATACACGGAGATTTTAAATTTTTATACGTTTCGCCCGAACGGCTGAAAACAGAATTGTTTCGTGAACGGGTAAAGCAAATGAATGTGAATCAGATTACGGTAGACGAGGCACATTGTATTTCGCAGTGGGGTTACGATTTCAGGCCTGAGTACATTCAAATTGCCGAACTGCGTGACTTATTTCCTGATGTACCGATGCTGGCACTCACCGCTAGTGCTACCCCCGATGTAGTTAATGATATTCAGGAAAAATTAAGGTTTAAAAAGCGCAATGTTTTTGTTAAAAGTTTTGAGCGTGCTAACCTTTCGTATGTAGTGCATACTACCGAAGATAAAATTGGTCGAATGTTGCATATCCTTTCGAGGGTAAAAGGCAGCGGACTGGTGTATGTGCGCAACCGCAGAAAAACTCAGGAAATAGCTCAGGTACTGCAAAATCATCACATTCGAGCCGACTTTTATCATGCGGGATTAGCAAATGAGTTGCGGGCAAAAAAACAAGATGAGTGGGTTAGCAATCATACACGCATTATGGTTTGCACCAACGCATTCGGAATGGGTATTGATAAGCCTGATGTGCGAGTGGTTGTTCATTACGAGATGCCGGAATCACTGGAGTCGTATTATCAGGAAGCAGGACGGGCGGGTAGAGATGAGCAACGCTCGTACGCTGTGTTGCTGCATAATGCAGCCGATGAGCAGGAAGCAACCGATAGACTTGAACTGTCATATCCGGCAGGCGAAATACTGCTACACGTTTACCGCTCGTTGTGTCATTTTTACTCGGTACCTACCGGTGCAAGCCCTGATAGGTCATACGATTTTGATATTGCTCAATTCTGTGAAGCATTCAAGCTCAAACCGGCTGAAACTTATGCTACCATTAAGCTTCTGGAGCAATGCGATTTAGTTCAACTGAACGAATCCTTTTTTGAAGCATCTCGCTTACGAATTTTACTTCACGTGGATGAATTGTATAAATTTCAGGTCGAAAATCAGCCCTTTGATGCCTTTATTAAATTGTTGTTGCGCAGCTATGGTGGACTGTTCGATAACTATATTGTTATTAACGAGCAGGTGCTTGCCAAGCGTGTAAAGCTCACATCACAGGATGTTGGCAGGCTGCTGGCTAGGCTACATATGTTGGGTGTTGTCGATTATCAGCCACAAAAAGACAAACCGCAGATGACGTTTCTTTCACAGCGGTTGGCAGATGATGATTTTCACCGTGCCATGCAATTTGTAAAAAAGCGCAAAAAGGTGGCAAAAGAGAAAATGGATGCAATGCTGCGCTACGCTGCCAATACACTCATGTGCCGAAGCAAATTGTTGGTATCCTATTTCGACCAGTATGGAGCTCGTGAATGCGGGGTATGTGATGTATGTATTGCCAGAAAAAAACTTGAATTAACCAATGAACGCTTCGAGGAATTAATCACACATATACTTGCTGAGGTTAGTAAACGGGCAGTAACCGTAAAAGAATTAGTAGCACTTACACCCACATTCAAACAACAAAATGTAACCGATGCCGTTGGCTATTTACTCGATATGGATAAATTGCACTATACCACCGATCAAAAATTAGAACGAAGCCATTGAAGCATATTGTATTTACCGTAACAAATGATCTTACGCATGACCAGCGTATGCACAGAATATGCAGCTCACTTCATTCTGCCGGATACTCCGTTACACTGGTAGGACGTACCCGAAAATATTCGGATGAGCTTATCGGTAAGCCCTATAATCAGATACGATTAACGTGTACATTTGACAAGGGAATTCTGTTTTATATCGAATTTCAGCTGCGCCTTTTTTTCTGGTTGTATTCACAACGTGTACAAATTATTTCAGCTGTTGATGCAGATACGCTGCTACCCTGTACACTTATTTCCATCATCCGTCAAATACCTCTTGTATTTGATGCACACGAATACTACACGGAAGTACCCGAAGTGCATGACCGGTATGCAGTTAAACGAGTATGGCAACATTTAGAAAAAAGTTGTGTGCCACATGCTACCTTGTGTTATACCGTTTCGCACTCCTTAGCACATGTATTTTCAGCCACTCACAATAAGCCTTATCAGGTGCTATACAATGTTCCTGTTTCTATTTCGGTGCAGTCAATTGAAAAACAACCGCAACCATTTAAGTTGGTTTATCAGGGAGACTTGAACCCCGGCAGAGGTATAGATACGGCCATACATGCTGTTGCGCAGCTCGATGCAGAATTGATTATCATCGGAGATGGTCCGCTGCGCAGCCAGCTGGAGCAATTAGCTCGGTTGAAGTTGGTGCAGCATAAAGTAACTTTTGCAGGATACCTTCCGTATGAAGAAATGCAGCACGTTACGGCAAGTTGTCATCTGGGCCTTAATCTACTTAGTGCAACCGGCTTAAGCTACTACTACTCACTTAGCAATAAATTTTTCAACTACATCCATGCGGGCATCCCTCAGGTATGTGCCGATTTTCCTGAATACAGGAAAATAGTAAAGCAATACGAGGTAGGCGTTTTGATACAGAATGAGGAAGAATTATTAGTTCGTGCTGTTGAACGCATAAGAACTAATCCTGTTTTTTACCGGCATTTGCATGAACAATGCATAACCGCAAAATTGGAATTCAACTGGGACAATTGCAGTAAACAGTTGCTTGAATGGTATAAACATGTCTACTAAAAAATTACATATTATAGCCTTTGATAATCCATTCCCACCCGATTACGGTGGGGCAGTTGATATGTATTACAAAATCGGTGCACTTCGAGACGCTGGTATTCGTATTATTCTTCATGTATTTGAATACGGACGGAATGTACATGGTGATATAGCTCAGCAATGTGATGCCGTGTATTATTACCCAAGAATGAAATGGGTAAATCCGTTTTTATGCTTACCCTACATTGTCGCCTCTCGCAATAGCAAACTTTTGCTTAGAAGACTTTTACAAGATGACGCACCCATTTTGTTTGAAGGTATACACACCTGTTATTGGCTTTTACATCCACTGCTTTCCCACCGGGTAAAGCTTGTACGTATGCATAATATCGAACACGATTATTACAGGCAGCTTGCAAAGGTTGAAGCGCGAATCCTGAAACGGGCATATTTTCATTTGGAGGCTATGTTGTTAAAACGGTTCTATCCGAAGCTAAAAGCTGCGAACCACATTTTAGCGATATCTGCAAACGATTACGAAACATTATCTCGTGACTTTAATACAACTACACTCGTTGGTCCTTTTCATGCTCATAAGGCGGTGAAATGTGCAACGGGGAAAGGTCAGTTCGTATTGTATCACGGTAATCTGGCTGTAAGTGAAAACGATGAGGCTGCGCGTTTTTTAGTGAATGAGGTGTTTTCAAAATTGGATGTGCCGTTTGTTATAGCCGGAAATTCACCCTCGTTAAGTTTACAAAAGGATGTTGAACGATACCCACATATTGAGCTGAAATCGTCCATCAGTACAGCAGAAATAGATCAATTAATCGAGGATGCTCACATTCACATTTTGCCAACCTTTCAACCTACGGGCATAAAATTGAAACTAATACATGTAATGTTTAGCGGACGTTTTGTAGTGGCAAACTCAAACATGGTAAAGAATACCGGTTGTGAGCCCTACTGTACTGTAGCTGATGCGCCCACCGAAATGCAAAATGCGATTATGCGTTTAATGAAACGGGAATTTACCGAACAGGATGCCGAAGAACGTGCGCGTGGCCTTTCAGAATTATTTAGCACTAGACGTCAGGCCAGCATAATTGCTGGGCTAATTTAATTTACACTTACAGAATATGTTTGCTGCACAATTCCGTTCTCGCATTTAAGAATCTTGCCGGGGAATTTCTGTATTATTCGGTAGTCGTGGGTGGCCATAAGAATTGCTGTGCCTTTTTTGCTGATATCGTGCAGCAGGTTCATAATGTCATCACTCACTTTGGGATCAAGGTTTCCGGTGGGTTCATCAGCCAGAATGATTTCGGGATGATTAAGCAACGCACGGGCAATAACAACCCGTTGCTGTTCCCCGCCACTCAATTCATGCGGCATTTTAAAGTTCTTCGTTTGAAGTCCCACCAATTCCAGTACTTCATTAATCCGGGCATTGATGTCGGCCATGGTTTTCCAGTTGGTAGCTTCCAGCACAAATTTAAGGTTTTCATACACTGATCTGTCGGTAAGCAATTGAAAGTCCTGAAAAACAATACCCAGCTTTCTACGCAAAAATGGAATATCTTTTTGTTTGAGCGTACTTAAATCCATATCGGCTATCATTCCGTATCCTTTTTCGAGGAGCAATTCGCCATACAATGTTTTTAGCAAACTGGACTTGCCGCTGCCGGTTTGTCCTATCAGGTACCAGAATTCGCCCTTACGAATTTGAACATCAACATCCGAAAGGATGAGGTTGTGGCCCTGAAATACCTGGGCATCTTTGAGCTCGATAACTAATTTTTCTTCCACTAGAGTTCTATTTTTTGCATTTTGCCAAATGGCATTTCTTTCACAATATTCAGTATATAATCTGTTTTATCGGACAGTCCGCACTTATCCAGCGCCCTTTCAGGCCTGTCGGTACGGAAATAGGCAATCAGGGTGTAATTTTCATCACGCAATTGCACATAATCCGGTATTTTGGCCTTCCCCTTTATTTTTATGATGTACAAGTTGAAACTTTTTATTGGTTATTGTTCAACAAATTAATGTATTATTGCAACGCAAAACAAAACAAAGTATGAAAATAGCTAAGTTCAAGATTTATGTTTTATTACTGGCAGGTATAATCGTTATTTCATCATGTAGTGTAAAAACCAACATGTCAAATAACAATTACTCGGTAACACCCAGTCCCCTTGAGATGAAAGGTGATTCGGTATCAATAACCATATCTGCTAATGTTCCGGCTAAATCTATTAACCCCAAAGCCAATGTGCTTTTTCAACCTTATTTGAAAACACCTAGTGGCGATATTGAATTAAACTCTATTACCATTGGAGGTGAAGCTGTTGCAGAGAAAGTAGATGTAAAAGTTAATTCTAAGCAGGGAGGCAAAATTACATACACAGATAAAATTCCCTACAGCAGTGATATCAAGCGCGCAACTCTTTATCCTAAGTTTTCAGTTAAGGTTAAAGGAGAGTATAAAGCTGTTGAGGTTCCAGGGGGCGCTAAAGCACTGGCTGAAGGAACCAATACAACTGCTCTGCTTGTTTCCAATACATCAGGAGGTATGAGCTACGATGTTACGGATTACACTGTTGTTACATCCAATCGCTCAGTTCCTATTTATTTCCCTATAGATGTAGATAAATTCAATGCATCGTTCAAAATGAAGGGAATGTTTGATAATAAAAACCAAATCGATTCTCTCAGAAATGTGCTTAAAGGAGATAAAAACTGGATTGTAAAAGGGATTACGATTAATGCATACGCCTCACCGGATGGTGAGTTGCGCAGAAACGAAGGCCTCTCAAAGGGCAGAGCAAATTCTACATTTAATTATTTCCGCAAAGAGTTGAAGAAGCTTGGTTTTACCGAAGCGAACGACCAAAATTTCAAAATGGGCTTTTCGCTATCAGAAGACTGGGCCGGATATGCTAAAAATCTTTCGACCAGCATGCACCCCGATGCACAGGCTGTATTGCAAATTGTAAATAACAAATCAATTAATGATGACCAGCGCGAAGCTGAAATAAAGAGTAAATATCCTAAGTTCTGGGAAGCCACTAAAAATACTCTACTCCCTTCGCTTCGCAGGTCAGAGTTGATAGTTAACGGTCAAAACCCCCTTAAATCGGATGACGAACTCAAAACCTACATGAGCAGTCTGGATAAATTGAATGATATTGAATTACTCCACTTAGGAAGTATACTCACAGATTTGAACCAAAAATTACCAGTATACACTCAATTGGTTGCAGCATTCCCAAATGATTGGAGAGGTTATAATGATTTGGGAGCTGTACAGTTTTTACTAGGTAACAAAACAGAAGGTGCAGCCAATATCAGCAAAGCAAATTCACTGTCGCCTGAAACCGGTGTGATACTGTTGAATTTGGCAAATGTTGCACGTATGAATGGCGATTTTAAAGGTGCAGAAGAGTTGTACAAAAAAGCGTCCGATAAAGGTGCTGATCCAAGTTACGGTTTAGCAATTATGGCAATAAAATTGGGCAACTATACTGAGGCAGTAAATCAATTTAACAAATCAGGGAAAAAAGATTTCAATTTTGCGCTTGCACAACTTCTTAATGGTGATGCCGCTGCAGCACAGTCAACTATTGACAATATGAAACCTGAAGAACTCACTTGGAATTGCTACTACCTTCGTGCTATTATTGGTGCCCGAACCAACAACCAGGATATGATGTCAACCAATATTACCCGCGCAGTTCAGTTAAATGCTGAAGTTCGGACAATGGCCAAAGACGATGTAGAATTCATTAAATTCTGGAGTAATCCTGTATTTCAATCAGCAATCCGTTAATTTTAACACTTAATACCTATTTCTCGAGCCAACCTCTAAGGGTTGGCTCGACTTTTTTTATACAGTTGACTTTTTGACGATTAGAATTACTTTTGCACACTTCCAATTTTTTAAGTATTCGCACTAACTATGCGAATTCAGCACTGACCATTAATAACAGAATACTACATGAAATTATCACAGTTCAAGTTTAATTTTTCCGAAAGTCTTATTGCCAAATACCCATCAGATGTAAGGCACGATGCCAAAATGATGGTGCTTAATCGGGCTAAAAAAACCATAGAGCACCGAAAGTTTAGCGATATTCTGGAGTACTTTAACGATCGTGACGTATTTATAATTAACAATACCAAAGTATTTCCTGCGCGCCTCTATGGAAGCAAGGAAAAAACCGGAGCAAAAATTGAGGTTTTTCTTCTGCGAGAACTCAACAAAGAGATGAAGTTGTGGGATGTTCTGGTAGATCCGGCCCGTAAAATTCGCGTTGGAAATAAACTCTATTTTGGTGAAGATACACTGGTGGCCGAAGTAGTGGATAATACTACCTCACGTGGTCGCACTATTCGTTTTCTTTTCGATGGTCCGGATGAGGAGTTGTGGAAGCTTATTGATAAGTTGGGTGAAATGCCTATACCCCGCTATATGGGAAGAGATGTAGAAAAGATTGATCGGGATCGTTTTCAAACTATTTTTGCGCACAAAATTGGCGCTGTTTCACCTCCCACGGCCGGTCTGCATTTTACGAAAGAACTGATGATGCGCCTGGAAATAAAAGGAATTCAGTTTGCCGAAGTTACTCTTCATAACGGGTTGGGCGCATTTAGGGCTGTAGAAGTAGAAGATTTGACCAAACACAAAATGGATTCGGAGTATTTTGATATTCCATCAGATACTGCTCGCATTGTAAATAAAGCACTGGATGAGAAGCGCAGGGTAGTTGCCGTTGGGTCTTCCGTAGTACGTGCTATCGAATCTTCCGTTTCGTCAACCGGACGCTTAAACTATGCATCAGGATGGACAGATAAATTTATTTTCCCGCATCATGATTTTTCTATTCCCAACGCATTCATCACTAATTTTCATACACCTGAATCTACACTATTGATGATGGCTGCGGCCTTTGCCGACTACGATTTCTTGATACAGGCCTACGAAGAAGCTATTAAAAAGAAATACCGCTTCTTAGCGTATGGCGATGCCATGCTCATTTTATAATTGATACACGTTGGGCATGGAGGCTAAACGATTCGCCCTGATAGTTGCAGGTGGCAGCGGTACTCGAATGGGTGCATCAGTGCCCAAGCAGTTTCTGTTACTTGCCGGTAAACCAATTTTACAACATACCGTAGCGCGTTTTTATAGTCACGTAAACGAAATTTGGCTAGTGTTGCCCGAACAGCATATTCCACGTTGGAACGAATTGTGCCTCGAGCATCAGTTTACAGTTCCGCATACTGTGGTAGCGGGTGGCTCTACACGTTTTGATTCGGTTAAAAACGGATTATCACAGATACATGAGTCTGGAATGGTTGCCGTACACGATGGTGTTCGTCCACTTATCTCAACTGACTGTATCGAAAACACCTTTCGGCAAGCAGCCTTGCTTGGCAATGCAATTTGTGCCGTAAGACCCAAAGATTCCGTTCGCTTTTTTAACACTCCTGCCAATTCAGTTTCTTTAAACCGTGAGACCTGCAGGCTTGTTCAAACACCTCAGATTTTCGATTTGCAAACACTCATGAATGCCTACACCACTATGGCATACCACGAAGGCTTTACAGACGATGCGTCCGTTGCTGAAGCATACGGAGTTCAAGTACACATGTGTGAAGGGGAGTATAGCAATATTAAAATTACGACACCTGATGATTTAGCCTTAGCAGAAGTCTTACTTCAACGTCTCAAATAGGCCCTTTTTGCCCCACTCATCCATTTCTTCTTGGCTCCACAATTCCGGATAGAAAATGCGTTTCTGAAAACGGGGGGGTAGGTATTTCTGCCAGTTGGTACCACCGGTAGCAGCTATATCTTCCGGATTGCGTTGCAGGTAGCGTGCTGCCGATTTGTAATGCACCAACGGCCAGTATACGTTTACATATTCATCAAATGTGCGAAGTTCATGAATGAGATCTTGGTTAAGTCTATACTTCTCTGGCATCGATAAGTATACCTGCCATATATTTTTGGTTTCAAATTCTTTTGCCAAATTCAAAAAGTCATTTTCGTACCGTTCTATAAACTGTGAGAGTGTAAGTGTTTGTTTGCCACTTGCCAGTTCTGTCGCCCCTGCTTTCCAATAAATTTTGTCAAACATGGCCTCCAGCGATTTACCCCTCAACTCATCACGTGAATCTTTATCGGTTAGTTGTATAAAGTCAGTTGCACATATTTCTACCATCCTGTACTGTGCCGACTGAAATCCACTGGCAGGCAACAAACTCATTCGAAATTGAAGGAATTGGTCTTTATCCATTCCATTAATCATGATTTCAAATGAATGGATCAGGTTACGGAAATACGCATTTACACGTTTCATGCGGGCAATGAAAAAGTCGGCTGTCATGTATCCTTTTACATCCGCTATTTGGTATATTTCATGCAAGCACAATTTAAAGTAGAGCTCAGTAATCTGGTGGTACACGATAAAAATTACCTCATCGGCAATAGGGGTTCGCGTTTTTTGCAGTGTAAGCAATGTATCTACCTGTATATAGTCCCAATAGTTTAGGTAGTTGGCATGTAACAATCCTTCGAGGTATGCATTTATGTCCTGCCCCGATTTGCCGTATTTTTCATCCAGCAATTTTAGCAAGTCATTCAATTTCGAATCTATTTTCATATGTTGGGCAAGGTAGGTTTAGAATGGTGAAACAAAATCTGTAAAAAGAGGAAGCGAAGAATCTTTTTCGGAAACAATAGGTTTTTCTACACCCCAGTGAATAGCCAGGGTAGGGTCATTCCAGCGTATACCTCCTTCCGACTCTTTATGGTAGTAGCCAGTGCACTTATATTGAAATATCGTTCCGTCTTCCAGTGTTGAAAATCCATGCGCAAATCCTTCGGGTATCCACAACATGGTTTTGTTTTCTCCCGACAGCATAATTGTAAAAATCTTGCCGTAGGTTGCTGATGTTTTACGAATGTCAACAATCACATCAAGCACCGAACCGCTCACAACACGCACCAGTTTGCCCTGTGCGTGCGGGGGCGACTGAAAGTGCAACCCGCGCACGGTGCCTTTGCCCGATAACGATTGATTATCCTGTACGAATTTGACTTGGATGCCCTGGTCGGCAAACAGAGATTCACTGTAAGATTCAAAGAAGTAACCACGGGAATCGGTAAATACTTTCGGTTGAATAATTAAAGGTCCGTCTATGGGTATAGGTTGAAACTTCATGGTATGCTATAAATCTTAGTAGTGGATTTGCCTGTTTCGGGCAAAAGTATATAAAAAATACTAGTACACAGATGCGAATAAATACCTGTTTGCGATACAGCCCGAAAATCTATTTTTGCAGGCGTTTATGGAAAACGAACAAAAAAAATCAACTTCCGGTAAAGTATATTACATATTACTAATCATTTTGTTACTGGCCAGTAACGGGGTTTTCATATACAATTACTTTACTACAGACAAAAAGCTGGTACAAACAGCTGAAGAACTATTTGCCACAGATTCGGCTAAAGCTGAGTTGCAGGGTATATTAACCGAAACCGAACAGGAGCTTCTGGTATACAAGGGTAAAAACGAAGAGTTGGATTCGTTTTTAAAGCAGAAAAGCGACTCGCTGCAGCAATTTGCTCAACGCATATATTCATTATTGGCCCAAAACAGATTAAGCCGAGGTAAACTTGACTCCGTTTTGGTAGAGTTAGATCAGCTGCGTTATTACAAACGTAAATACCTGAATCAGATTGATTCCTTGTCAAGTCAACTTCAGGTTCTTACTAAAGAAAATTCGACACTGAAAGGTGTTATTGATAAAGAAAAAAGACGCTTTGAAGATTTGAATATGGAAAATATTCGCCTGAACAACAAGGTAGCTGTGGGGGCAAAGCTAAATGCAAAAGCAGTAACTGTTACAGGAGTTAGAGCCCGATCGGGGGGGAAAGAAAAAGAAACCATTCGTGTAAGCCAGCTCGAACGGTTAAAAATTACAGCTGAATTAGCTGAAAATTATGTTGCCGAAATGGGCATGAAGGACCTTTATGTTAAAGTTGTAGGTCCTGATGGCTCTACACTGTACAACGAACAGGCAGGTTCTGGTACTTTTGTATTTGAAGGACAGCAATCGTTGTATTCTACTAAAAAATCGTTCGAATTTAACCAACAGGCACAGCAGGTGATTGTTTACTGGGACAAAGGCTCTGAGTTTGTAAAAGGCAATTACAAAATTGAACTGTTTTGCGAAGGCCTTCGTATAGGTACGGGTGAGTTTGAATTAAAATAAACATATGACAAGCGAACAATACAAAGCATTGGCTATAAGGGTTACAGACCTGAGGAGGTACCTTTGACGTGGATGTAAAGCTTCTACGTATTCAGGACGAAGAAACACGCACACAGGCTCCCGACTTTTGGGATAATCCCAAAAAAGCAGAAGAAATTCTTAAAAGCATCAGACTTAAAAAAGTATGGACTGACAGTTTTGCACAAGTACAGCAGTCGTACGATGATTTATCCGTTTTATGGGACTTTAGCGAGGCAGGCGAACAGGTAGAAGAAGAACTGGAGCAGCAGTATCGGCACGTAGTTAAAATGCTGGAGGAGCTGGAACTTAAAAATATGCTCAGCGGTGAGGAAGATCAGATGAATTGTGTAATCAATATTAACTCCGGTGCAGGTGGCACCGAGAGTCAGGATTGGGCACAAATGCTGATGCGTATGTACCTCATGTATGCTGAAAAACATGATTTTAAAGCCAAGTTAATGGACGAACAACCGGGAGATGTGGCGGGCATCAAATCCTGCTCTATTGAAATAGAAGGACCATTTGCGTACGGGTATTTAAAAGGTGAAAATGGTGTACACAGGTTGGTACGTATTTCTCCATTCGATTCCAATGCACGCAGACATACCTCTTTTGCTTCGGTTTACTGCTATCCGCTGGTTGATGATTCGATACACATTGATATTAAAGATGCGGACATTGAATTTCAAACTTCGCGTTCTGGAGGTGCTGGAGGACAAAATGTAAACAAGGTAGAAACGAAAGTACAACTGACGCACAAACCCACAGGTATTGTTATTGTATGCCAGGTTGAGCGCTCGCAAAGTGCCAATAAGGAACGGGCGTTGCAAATGCTTAAGTCGCAGTTATATGAGTTGGAATTGCGAAAACGAAATGAGGCTAAGGCAAGCATTGAAGCGGGCAAAAAGAAAATAGAGTGGGGTTCACAAATCAGGAATTATGTGTTTCATCCGTATAAACTTGTAAAGGATCTTCGAACAGATACGGAAACATCCGATGTGCAAGCCGTAATGGATGGTGAACTGGATGATTTTATAAAATCGTATTTGATGGAATACGCTAAAAATTAATACCATGATAACCCGCGATGATTTTGAAAGGCTGGATATTCGGATAGGTACAATACTGGAAGCTTCTGAACTTGAATATGCCCGTAAACCTGCCTACAAACTACTCATCGACTTCGGTTCGGAGGGAGTGAAAAAATCATCTGCACAGTTAACGGGAAATTATCAGCCGCATCAGCTAATAGGCAAGCAAATTGTTGCAGTGGTTAATTTCCCTCCCAAGCAAATAGCGCACTTCATAAGCGAGTGTCTGGTGTTGGGGGTTGTTGGAAATGGCACAGACGTGGTGCTGTTGCAACCGGAACGTAAAGTAGAAAACGGATTAAAAATAGCCTGATTAGGCACCCGTGAGCTAGAGCGGGTCGGGAAGTTCAGTTAATGAATTGTAACTGCTGAAGTCGTGCGCATATTGTACAAACATGTGCTGTATGCCATTGGTAATCCAAAGACACGTTGCTTGAAATGTTGAGTTGTATACGGAGATTTGTTTCATCACACCCTCGTCCAGCGGAACATCCGAACGTTTGCACTCAACAATCAGCTGAGGTTTATGATTTCGGTTAAATATCAGTATGTCAAATCGTTTTTTCAATCCGTTGACCGAAAATTCGCGTTCAACTGCGACCAGCGAAGCGGGGTAGTTTTTGGTATACAGCAAATAGTGCAGGGCATGCTGCCTGACCCATTCCTCGGCTGTTAGCAATACCCATTTTTTTCGAATAATGTCGAAAATATAATTGACATTTTCTTGCCTTTTTATGTTAAAGTTGTACGTTGGAAAATTTAATTGCACCACGCAAATAAAGGTATTTTTACACATTGGCATCTAACCATACATATGAGTCCATCCTGTCGGGGATAAAAGCAGGTAAAATAGCGCCAGTTTATTATCTGTATGGCGAGGAAGACTACTACATTGATGCCCTGTCTGACTTTATGGAGAACAGTATTTTGGATGAATCTGCACGCGGGTTTAATCAAATGGTACTTTATGGAAAGGATGTAGATGTGCCCACGGTTGTTAGCCATGCACGCAGGTTTCCGGTAATGGCACCCTATCAGGTAATACTGATAAAAGAAGCGCAAACACTAAAAGGCTTGGATGATTTTGAAGCGTATTTTGATAAACCGGTTCCCAGCACCATACTGATTATTTGTAACAAATCATCAAAGCTCGACAAGAGAACACGCTTTTACAAAGCACTGGGGAAGCACGTCATTTTTGAATCAAAAAAAATATATCAAAATCAGGTAAGTACCTGGATAGTTTCGTATCTGAAACAAAAAGGATACAGTATAAGTGCCCGTGCTGCAGACTTAGTAGCTGAGGCTGTTGGCAATGATTTATCCAAGTTGGTTAACGAACTGGATAAATTGATAATTAATAAAACCGATAGCAAAGAAATTACCGATACAGATGTCGAGTTAAAAATTGGCATTAGTCGTGAGTTCAACATATTTGAACTGATTAATGCAGTAGCAACTAAAAACGCATCCCGTGCATTTCATATCGCCCATCACTTAGGCAAATCCAAGGAGTTCTCTATTATAGCGGCCTGCAATATGCTTACTACCTTCTTCAGCAAGGCCTATTTGATTAAAAATAGTACTATTAAAACCCCGGCAGATGCACAGCAAAAATTTGGATTGAACTACTATCAGGCACAGGATTGCACACAGGCTGCCAAATGGTATAAACTGGATGAAATGGAACGTGCTATCCGACTCATGCACGAGTACGATTTAAAAGCCAAAGGAGTTAATAATTTATCGGCCAAAGACGACCAGTTGCTGAAAGAATTACTGGTAAAGTTGTTGCATTGACAAAGGATGTTTGTTTAAGCGCACTTTGCTCCTATATTTGCAGCCCGCTTTGGGAAGCATGTTCTGTTTACTTGGTAATCTCACAAAGCGTTGTTCTTATATACAGTATTTGAAAATATGCCCGGATGGCGGAATTGGTAGACGCGCTGGTCTCAAACACCAGTGAGCTCAACCCTCGTGCCGGTTCGACCCCGGCTCCGGGTACAAAAGCCTCAGCATACGCTGGGGCTTTTTAAGTAATGTGATATGTATTATGTATATGTAATTTATTCTAGGTTAATAGACAAATACTACGTTGGAAGCACTTCCAATTTGATTCAGCGTCTATTAGAGCATAATCAGGGAGTATATGCGGGTTCGTTTACCAAGCGAAGCACTGACTGGGAATATTTTTTAGTACTAACCTGTGTAGATAGTATACATGCTCGCAAGGTTGAGGCACACATAAAAAAAATGCGCAACAGAAGATACATCGAAAATTTACACAAATACGAGTCAATGCGTGAAGATTTAGTTCGTAGATACGTGTAACCCTCGTGCCGTCCCGATAGCTATCGGGACGACCCCGGCTCCGGGTACAAAAGCCTCAGCATACGCTGGGGCTTTTTAAGTTAAAAATCAATTCTGAAACGTTCCTTGCGGTGTGCCGTAAATGGCAAAGGATTTTGATTAAGGTTAAAATTTTCGTTTCGTGTACGCACTATATCAATGGCTGTATATAATGCATTCCTGAACGAGGCTTCCGAAGCTTGATTTTTACCAGCAATTCCATACGCTGTTCCATGGTCGGGTGAGGTACGTACAAAGGGCAAACCTGCTGTAAAATTTACTCCGTCATCAAAAGCCAGATACTTAAACGGAATTAGTCCCTGATCATGGTACATGGCCAATACAGCATCAAATTGTTTGAATTGACGTGAACCAAAAAAGCCGTCAGCAGGGTAGGGGCCGTATGCTAATATACCTTCCTCCTGAGCACTTTTAACAGATGCAGCTATTACGTCTTTGTCTTCTTTTCCTAATAATCCATTGTCGCCTGCATGTGGGTTTAAGCCCAAAACTGCAATTTTAGGCTTAGTGACGCTAAAATCATTTTTCATGCTAGTAGTAAGGGTGCGAAGTTTACGCAGTATGAGATCCTTATTAATTCGTGTTGCCACCTCAGCCAACGGGATATGTCCGGTTACAAGTCCTACTTTTATGTCTGAACTCAGAAGCATCATGATGTAATTTTGTGAACCTGCCTGCTGAGCTAGGTATTCAGTATGCCCCTTAAATGGAAGCAATTCATTGTTTACGTTATGCTTGTTTAATGGTCCGGTAACGATTGCGTGAATTTTACCATCTTTAACATCTCGAGTGGCAGCTTCAAGGGATTTAAAGGCATATTTACCTGCGGTTTCGGTTACTTCACCAGGCTTTATTTCTACCTCTTCCTCCCAGCACACCAATACGTTTGACCGCTTGGTATGAATCTGATCGAGTGATTTGGCAATATGAAAGTTAAACTCACCGAATCCGAGAGGTTTTTTCCAGTAGGATAATATTTTTGGCGAACCGTAAACAACAGGCACACAATATTCATTTACTCGCGTATCTGCCAAAGTTTTAATGATGACCTCAGGACTAATACCGTTTACATCACCCAGCGTTATTCCAATAATAGGTAGTTTGTTCATAGTATAAAATTATCTGCAAAGGTTTGAAACAAATTCGAACAAAAAGCGCACTCCTACACCCGTAGCATTTTTTCCGCGGTAGCTATCGGATGTACTCACGTATGCCGGCCCTGCTATATCAAAATGCATCCAGTTGTAGTCGGTAAATTTTTCAAGAAACTTGCCGGCTGTAATAGCTCCGGCTATAGGTCCGCCAATATTTTTCATGTCGGCCAAATCGCTTTTTATCAATTTGCTGTATTCATCCCAAAACGGGAATTCAACTAGCCTTTCGTACACATTGTTGCCGGCTAACTTGAGTTGTTGTTTTTGTTTTTCTTCGGCTGTTCCCATACACACTATTCCATACGGGCCAATGGCAGCCGCAGCCGCACCGGTAAGCGTGGCGAAATCAAGTACCAGTTCAGGTTTGTATTTTTTGGCATAGGCAAGTGCATCGGCAAGTAACATGCGGCCCTCTGCATCGGTATTCAGCACTTCTACGGTTTGTCCGTCATACATATGAATCACATCGCCCGGAGTATATGCATTTTCACCGGGCCTGTTATCTGTAGCTGGCACAAGTCCAATCACGTGATAAGGCAATTCAGCTTTGGCTATAGCATACAGTGCTGCAGCCACTGCTGCACCTCCTGCCATATCGCATTTCATCGTATCCATCGAATTGGGTGTTGGCTTAAGGCTTAAACCACCGGTATCATATACTACGCCTTTGCCTACCAGCACCAAGGGTTTTTTGTTCGCATGCTTTTTAGGCTTCCATTCCAGTACAGTAAATGTAGGAGGTGTTTGACTGCCTTTATTCACGGCAAGCAATCCACCCATTTTAAGCGATTCAATTTGTTTTTTATTCAGCACGTCTACTTTAAGTCCGGCTTTTTTACCCATCGATTTCATTTCAGAAGCAAAGGTTACGGCATTCAGATAGCTCTGCGGTTCATTCACCATGTCACGTGCTTTGTATACAGCATCGGTAACTGAGTTCAGCATGTCAAGGCTATGGTTGGTAGCTTTACGTGAGTGTATTTTTATGTGCGAAAGTGTGTTCTTCTCTTTTTTGCTTTTGTACTTTAAAAACTGGTAGTTGCTAAGTGCACATCCTTCCGCTACTGCAAGTATATCAGCAGCATTATCGTGCAAATCATGAAGCACTATATGGTCGTATTTGTGTGCATTCAGAGCTACACACAGTTTATGGCCGCTGTTTCGCATGTATTCTGCCCGTTCATAAGCCGATTTCTTTTTGTCGGCTTCCTCGGTAAGCTGAATACACACCAGGCGGTTCAGCTGATTGATGATAATGAACGATTCATTCTCTTTACTTTTTTTCTCGATATAGTCAGCTTCTTTTTTTGATAAACCGGATTGCTGCCAATTCGTTTTTTTAGACGCCATTAAAAACAAAGGAGCATCGCTTATGGGTTTACGTATCAATTCAAATTTTATCATACATGTTTTTATTGTGTTGCTGAAGGCAAATCTATGATTTTTTGCTTCATGAACGAATTGTGACCCGTATTGTATAAGTTTGGCAATCGGTAATGAAAAAAACGACACCTTACGTAAAAGCTAAGAAGTATCTTGGGCAACACTTTCTAAAAGATGAAACAATAGCCTACACCATTGTTGAATCATTGATTACTGCCTGCAATGTTAAATATGTGCTGGAGGTGGGTCCGGGTATGGGAGTGCTTACCAAACATTTGCTGAATACACAGGTAACAACATACGTTATTGATATAGATAGTGAATCGATAGTGTACCTGCATCGTAATTTCCCTGAACTAGCCTCACGTATTGTAGAAGGCGATTTTCTGTCGTTCGATTTCTATTCTATCATCCAGGATGAATATGCTGTGATAGGTAATTTCCCCTACAACATATCTTCTCAAATTGTATTTCACATACTGGAACATCGCCACCACATTCCGTGTATGGTAGGTATGTTTCAAAAAGAAGTAGCCGAACGAATATGCGCAAAACCGGGTACCAAGACCTATGGCATACTCTCTGTACTGGTACAGGCCTATTACACGGCCGACTATCTGTTTACGGTTGATGAGCATGTGTTTGTACCGCCACCTAAGGTTAAGTCGGCTGTAATACGCATGCTGCGTAAACCCGAAGAACCACCCGTGAAGAAACAACTATTATTTAAAGTAGTTAAAACAGCCTTTAATCAAAGACGTAAAAAATTAAGAAATGCGTTACACGTTTTCGGATTGAATGATGCAATATTGCAGCAGGCAGGCTTTGCTGACAAGCGAGCCGAAGAACTATCGCTGGAACAATTTTATACACTAACTAAGCTGGTTGAACAACATGGATTACCCGTTAATTGACGCTGCATTCATCAAGCATTTGCGTAAAAAAATAGCAGAGCAGGATCATGAATTTATTGCTGAGTTTGTGGGTGCTGCCTATGCACAGGATATAGCCGAGCTAACCGATAAGCTTAATCCGGAAGAAGTAAAGGTTGTATTGCATCACATACTTCAGTCCGACAAAAAGGTAAAAGTGTTGGTTGAAATGGAAGAGGGTGTGCGTGAAAAGGTACTGGCCAATTATACTCCGGCCGAAATAGCGGGTCAGTTTATTCAAAATATGGATTCGGATGATGCAACGTATGTGTTGACAAACTTGCCGAATCGCGATAAAGAATTAATCATTGCGCAACTCACGGATATTGAATTTGCTTCCAGCTTGCTTTCGCTGCTTAGCTACGATGAACACACCGCAGGTGGCCTTATGGCAGTAGAGCTGGTAAAAGCAAATGAAAACTGGACTGTGCAGCAGGCTATTGATGAAATTCGCAGGCAGGCCGAAGAAGTTGAAACAATTTATGTGGTGTATGTTGTTGATGACTATCTAAGGCTAAAAGGTCTGATTACACTTAAAAATTTAATTCTGGCAAATCCGGATTCTAAACTGGCCGAGGTTAAGAATGAAGAGGTTATTTCCGTTTCAACTTCAGCCGACAGTGAAGAGATTGCAAACCTCTTTAAAAAATACGACCTGGTTGTTTTGCCTGTTATTAATGCTCTGGGGCAATTAGTTGGCCGAATTACGGTAGATGATATTGTGGAAGTTATCAAGGAAGAGGCCAAGGAAGATTACCAGTTGATGTCGGGTATTACAGAAGATGTAGATGCGACAGATAAGGTGTGGCTCCTTTCACGTGCAAGATTGCCCTGGCTTATCATCGGTTTGCTGGGAGGCGTTGCATCCTCACGGTTTATTGAGCTGTATGAAAATCAGATTCACATACATCCCGAAATGGCCTTTTTTATGCCTCTTATTGCTGCAATGGGTGGGAATGCGGGTGTTCAGTCATCGGCTATTGTAGTGCAGGGACTGGCTAACAACACACTGGGGACTAAAAATATTATACCTAAAGTTTTAAAAGAATTGCGTGTGGCTATCTTAAATGCCATGATTTGCGCCTCACTTTTGTTTGCCTACAATCACTTCTTTTCTCATTCCTACAACTTGAGTATAACAGTGAGCACAGCATTGTTCAGCGTAATCATTTTTGCTTCGGTGCTAGGCACATTTATTCCGTTGTTGCTTGAAAAAATTAAAGTGGATCCTGCTATTGCTACAGGTCCTTTTATTACAACTACCAACGACTTACTAGGTTTGGCATTGTATTTTTACATAGGGCGGTTGCTATACTAATTTAATCGTGCAACCATTTTCCCAAATTATCAAACTTATCGGTTAAACTCGTGGCTTATTTAGGTACACATGAATGTATTAATTGCTGACCATATACACGAGTTGCTCATTACCGGCTTACAGCAGCTAGGCTACCGGGTTAGCTACCAACCGCACATAACACGTGACGAATTGATAGCGTGCATTGCAGATGCAGACGGGCTGGTGATACGTACAAAAACGACTGTTGATGCAGAAGTTCTTTCACATGCCGGAAAGCTGAAATTTATTGCTCGTGCCGGTGCGGGTACTGATAATATTGATGAGTCGTTTTGCATTCGCCAAAACATTACGTTGATGAATGCCGGTGAGGCCAACGCAGATGCAGTAGGCGAGCAAACAGTAGGAATGCTGCTGGCGCTATTGGCCAACATCGTAAAGGCGGATAAAGAGGTTCGAACAATGCATTGGGACCGTCAGGGCAATACAGGCGTAGAATTAAAAGGGAAAACTGTAGGGATAATAGGATACGGCAATACCGGTTCGGCTGTAGCCACAAAACTGGCGGGATTTGGTGTGAATATTTGCGTGTACGATAAATACAAGCAAGGTTTCGGAACATCCACGATTCAGGAAGTTACACTAAGCGAATTGCAAAGGAAGTCAGCTATTATAACTCTTCATGTGCCATTAACAGCCGAAACGCGTTACATGGTCAATTCGTCATTTATTGACGCAGTTTCAAGCCCGTTTTACCTGCTGAATTTAGCACGAGGTGCAGTTATCCACACAAAAGATGTAGTCGCAGCTCTCGATTCAGGTAAAATTATAGGCGCAGCATTGGATGTGCTTGAAAATGAAAAACCAGAAACCTTTGGTCCTGATGAGCTCAGTTGGTTCGATTCATTGATAAGGCGTAACAACGTGATTTTGACCCCACATATTGGAGGCTGGACACGCGAGTCGTATGAAAAAATTGCTAAAGTTTTGTTGCGTAAAATCAAAGAGTTACCCCATTCTTAATACCTGTATAAAATTTCATTTGCCACACATTTTGAATTAATAAATCAAATTAGTTTAATTTACCGATTGGAAAATCACTTTATTTACCACATACATCAGATAATTAACCGTTAGATGAAAAAACTATACTCGTTACTTTTAGTATTTATGGCCTTAGGCCAATTAGCGCATGCACAATCACAGTTGGGTGAAATAAGGGGTAAGGTGATTGACTCCAAAACCAAGAAGCCTCTGGACTATGCCAGTATTACCATTGAGTTAAATGGAGCAGTAAAAGCCACAACACTCTCGGATGATGACGGTAATTTTATTGTAAAGACATTACAGCCCGGTGAATACACGTTGAAAGTTACCTACACCGGTTATGTAAATGCGGTGGTTAATGATGTAGACGTATACAGCGACCAAATTACGTTTCAAAATATTTCACTTCAAGTAAAAGAGGAAGGAAAACAGCTAGATGAAGTTGTTATACGAAGAACCAAACCCCTGATTGATCCGGATAAACAGGGAATGACTAAAAACTCAAAAGAGATAATGGCGCTGCCACAGCGTAATGCTAACATGGTGGCTAACTTGGCCGTAGGTGTGGATGCACGTGCCGGTGCTACGCCTAACTTTCGTGGAGCCCGTGCCGATGGTACTGCATATTATATTGATGGTGTAAGGGTTCAATCAGGGTCGTTTACGGTACCGCAAAACGCCATTGACCAGATTACCGTAATTACAGGTGGTACACCAGCACAATATGGCGACTTTATTGGCGGAGCTATTGCCATTAACACCAAAGCCCCTTCACGCAACTGGAATCGTGGTTTTGAGTATATAACGTCCTCACCCTTCAACGGATACCTGGACAACTCTCAATACAATGAATTTCAAGGGTTCATTTCAGGACCAATTAAGATAGTAAACAAGGGGCGTGGTGATAAAGAACGCGTTTTATTCGGTTTCTCTTTTGCCGGCAGTGGAGTGTATCAGCGCGATGGCCGTCTTTCAGCAGTAGATATGTATAAGGTAAAAGACGAAAAGCTGAATGAATTGCAACAGAAGCCTCTTGTTCCTCAATCGGGCGGTGGATTTATACCTGCCGGTGAATACCTGACCATAAATGACCTTGAAAAAATCAGCTATCGCCAGAATGTAGGATCATTTTCACTGAATGCACAGGGTAATTTTACCTATCAACCGAGTAACAACGTATTCATTCGTATAGGTTATCAAGGCAATTATTTCCGAGGTCGTGATTTTAACTTTACCAATTCACTCACCAATTTTGACAATAATGCATTACGCGTTGATCAAACATTTCGTACGTATGTACAGTTAACACAAAACTTTAACCAGAAAAAAGGCGATGACGGAAAAGATAAGCAGCAAACCATTTCCAATGCATTTTATACGGTAAGAGCATCGTATGAAAACAGATTTCTGGAGACGATGGCAGCTGAATTCGAACGCGATTTCTTCAGCTATGGATTTGTAGGCCGTTTTGTAAACTATAACACACCGGTTTTCAGTCGTGTTACCAAAGGTTTTGGCGACTCAGCTGACGTATATTATTTAGATGGAACAGGTGAGGAAATTCGTCTCAGTACATCCTATTCAAGGCAGGTTGGAACATTCGATACATTGCTGGTATTCGAACAAGCAAGTAGAAATCTTACACGTGGTAACTACACCCGTCAGATATATGATTACTACGCTGAAAACGGACAGCGTGTATCCAGTATTAGTCAGTTACGGGGTCTTGGCGGTATAGTTAATGGCGATCAGCCACTCGGTATTTATTCGAATTTATGGGCAAGCCCAGGTGTATTGCAGGGCGCATCTTACTCTAAATTCAATAATGAAACCTTTAGTTTATTTGTATTGAGTGAGGCCAGTGTTGCGCCAAAGCGTAATCCTAAATCGAAGCACGATTTACAGTTTGGTTTCACCTACGAACAGCAATTCAGAAGGTCATACGGTTTAGCAGCGAATAACCTGTGGATTCTGATGAGGCAATTGGTAAATACACATATTGGTGGACCTGATTCATCTAAAGCGATTATAACACGTGATGCCAATGGCGTATTTCAAGATACCGTTTGGTTCAAAGACCGGGTTGATTTCAACTCACAAGGCAACTTTGACCGTAATTTAAGAAATAAACTGATTGAGATGGGTGCACGCGATGCGAACGGTCGCCCCATTACACAGGAAACACGCCTTAACCCCAATGCCTATGATCCCAGCATGTACTCGCTTGATATGTTTACTGCTGACGAGTTGCTTAATAATGGTAACTCATACGTAAGCTATTTCGGGTATGATCACCTGGGCAACAGGGTGCGTGGGAAACAAGGAATTGAGAAGTTCCTGAACGACCCCGACCGTAGATTACTTGGTGCATACATGCCTATTTACACAGCTGCATGGGTTCAAGATAAATTCGTATTTAAAGATTTAATTGTTCGTGTAGGTTTACGCATGGAGCGTTTTGATGCAAATCAGTTGGTGCTACGCGATCCCTATTCGATGGTGCCGGTATTTACGGCTGCTGATGTTCGAAACGGTGCGGCCAATCGTGTTAATCCATCGGCTATACCGGGTTCGATTGGGGATGATTATGTAGTGTATGTAAACGATGACGAGCAAAAAAGTTCAAACCTTCAAGTAATCGGTTTCAGAAAAGAAAACAGCTGGTTTGATCCACAAGGTAATCCGGTAACTGACCCATCAGCCTTGTGGCGAAATGCGCAAAGCGAGGGAGTGAAAATGACACGCAACCAGAATATACCTTATTTGGTTAACCCTGGACAAACTCGACCTGACCAAACTTCATTCCGAGATTATACGCCCGATTTGAAATTCCTACCACGATTAACATTCTCATTCCCAATTTCAACAACAGCTCAGTTTTTCGGTACATACGATATACTGGCGCAGCGCCCAACGGAAGCCAATGTGGCTCAATTTGATGACTACTATTTTCTAAACAACCGCCTTTCAGGTGTTATCTCTAACCCGGACTTGCGTATGACTCAGGTGACGGATTATGAAATTGGTTTTAGACAGCAAATAGGTAATGATGCGGCACTAGGAATCAAAGCATCCTACCGTGAATTCCGAAACCTGATACAATTATTTAGATACGTACAGGCTTGGCCAAATGACTATACAGCATTCGGTAACCTCGACTTTTCAACTGTAAAATCAGTAGCTCTTGAATATGAATTACGTGAACTCGGAAATATCAGTTTGCAGGCCAACTACCTGTTGCAATTTGCTGATGGTACAGGCTCTAATTCGCAATCCAGCTCATCGCTTGTACAGGTAGGTTTGCCTACACTGCGTAATGTATTCCCTATGGATTTTGACACCAGACACACATTGAAAGGCGTTATTGACTATCACTATAAACAAGGCAAAGACTACAATGGCCCTGTAGTAGCCGGTAAAAAGATATTCGAAAACGCTGGAATTAATATCATTTTCAATGCAACTTCAGGACGACCATACACACAATACACCATACCGGTACCCGAGGTACAAGCGGGTGTAGTTGCTCGTAGCCAGGTTAAAGGAACTATTAATGGTGCTAATCTGCCACCACAGTTTTATACCGATATAAACATCGATAAAAACTTCACATTCAGAAGTGAAACACTGGATGGTAAGGTTACCAACTACCGTTTAAGGGTGTTCCTTTGGGTTCAGAACGTATTCAATAACATAAATGTGCTGGGAGTTTACCGATATACAGGCTCGGCTTATTCCGATGGGTTTATTACATCACCCCAGGCACAGGCACAACGCGATGCTGCAACCAATGCACAGTCTCTGGTTGACTTGTACAATATCAGAGTAGTAAATCCGAACTTGTTCGCTTTACCACGTCTGACTCGTTTAGGTGTAGCATTGTATTTCTAACTTAATTATTTATGACCATGAGAGTATACAGAACAAACTCAAACCTTTTAAAAACCCTTAGTGTATTTGTTATTTCCTTCGCGCTATTCACGCATGCGTATGGAAAGGAAAACATAGGTAAGCCGGCAGAGCCTCCTAAAAAAGATCCGGGCATTAGTGAACCACACATGAAAAAGGCATCGTGCAGGCCTGCAACCGCTCAGCGCGACTTGGACGTCAACAACGTGCGCACTACCATTTTAAATGGGGGTGATATGTGGTGGAACCTGAGTAATGCGCGCTATGAAGTACCAAAAGTGCAAACGGGTCAGGTAGCTAAGCACGCCATGTTTGCCGGTGCCTTGTGGATTGGCGGAGTTACCAGCGGAAACTTGCGTATAGCAGGCCAAACATACCGTCAGGGTGGAAACGATTACTATCCGGGTCCTTTGTCTATTGGTACGGCATCTATTTCGGCCGAACGCTGCGAAGAATACGACCGTATATGGAAAGTTACCTTGCAGGAAATTGATGCGTTTCGAAATGACCCTAATAAGTGGTCCGAACCTAACGAAGATATTGAAACATGGCCAATGGGTAAAGCCGAACTAGGAGAAGAAGTGAATATAGCTCCTTACGTGGATGTGGACGGAGATAACCGCTACAATCCATTAAACGGTGACTACCCCAGTTTTGACCAGAATGTAACGCGTAATATACCCGATATGATGTTGTTCATTCTTTACAATGATAAAGGAAATATTCACTCTGAAACCGAAGGTTTACCTATAGGTCTCGAGTTGCAAACCACAGCTTTCGGATATGCAACCAACGATGAGGTAAATAACATGACCTTTTATCGCACTGTAGTAATCAATCGTGGAAACGAAACAATTGACAGCTGTATTTTTGGCCAGTGGGTTGACCCCGACTTAGGTAATTATGCAGATGACTATGTTGAATGCGATGTGCCACTCAACTTAGGTATTTGTTACAATGGCGATGATAACGATGAGGGTATTCTGGGCTACGGCTTAAATCCACCCAGTGTTGGTGTAGTGTTTTTTGAAGGACCAAAACGTCCTGACGGAAGCGAAATAGGTTTATCTAAGTTTGTATACTACAATAACGATTTTTCGCCTCAGGGTAATCCTACACGTCCGGAACACTACTGGGGATATTTGAATGGAAGATGGAAAGATGGGGCACCCATTACTTATGGTGGAACAGGCAAAGGAGGAAGCGATACAGCAAGTTTTATGTTCCCAGGAAATTCAGATCCGGCAGTACCCAAACGTCAGGAGTGGACTGAGCGTACAGCTGGTAACCCACCTGCTGACAGACGTTTTCTGCAGACTGCAGGGCCATTCAGCTTATTGCCCGGTGCCCGCAATCGTGTTGTAATAGGAGTAGTTTGGGCACGTGCTTCATCAGGCGGTTCTACTGGATCATTTAACCTGCTCAAGCAAGCCAGTGAAAAGGCATTCGTATTGTTCAAGAATAATTTTAACATCATAGCCGGACCTGATGCACCTACATTGGAAATAGTGGAGTTGAATAAACGACTCATTATAAATATGACCAATACAGAAACGGTTGAGAATTTTGTAGACTCTTTTTCAGGCAAGTGTACAGAACGGACCCTATATAAATTTCAGGGCTATCAGGTTTATCAGTTAGCTAAGCCGAATGTACCTAATGACATTAATGATCTTAGTCAAGCACGTCTCATTGCTCAATTCGACATAGTGGACGGAGTAACCATGTTGGTGAATTCTGTACGCGATCCTGAATTGAATGAAAATGTGAAGAAGATAATGGTTAAAGGTGAAGATAAAGGTATTAAGCATTCATTTGTGGTGGAGAAGGATGTGTTTGAAACAGGTACTGACCAAACATTGGTTAACTTCAAGAACTACCATTATATGATTGTCGCCTATGCGTATGCCACAAATTGTGTTACCGATGACTTGCAGTATCTGCCGGGCCGTAAAACCATAACAAGGCAGGAATTAGTTGTGTACACTGCTACACCGCATGATCCTTCATTCTTAAATGGTGGTACACAAATAAATGCCGGTTATGGCGATGGATTTGTTATCAATCAGGTAGAAGGCGTAGGAAATGGCGGTTTGGAACTTGAATTGAGTACTGAGTCAGTAAACGAATTGATGCAAGCATCAAACGGTTATGTAGCTAAGCGTATTTATCAGCCCGGCAAAGGACCTGTGGGAGTAAAAGTAATTGATCCGGTAAAACTGCCCAAAACACAATTTGCCTTATACCTGCGCGACACATCTGTTAACGCTAGAATAAACGACTCCTTGCGTGCGAATGCAACAAGTTGGTTCCTTAAAGATTTAACCACTGGCGAAATTGCACGCGGAATCAAAACCATAAATAATGACTATGAGCAAATATTTACACGCTGGGGATTATCTGTTCAGCTTACCCAGTCAATACTACCCGGGCAATCGGATGCTCCTACTGATTTGAGTAACGGATTCATTACTTCAAGTATTGAGTGGCAAAACTCAGCCGATCAATGGCTAACCAGTGTACGTGATGAAGATCCAACATTCTCTAATATAGCTTATGGTCCTGCACTAACACTTGCGCCTCAGTTTAATTGGATACGCTCAGGCAATTTCGGTACAGGTACACCTAAATTTAGCAATGGGGAAACAGATGACTTTGCCCGTAAATGGGTAAGTATAAATAGCCCACCGGCTTACGACCCGCGCAAAAATTTTAGCAACATAGTGAACAGTACGTGGGCACCGTATTGCTTAACCTCACGCTGGAGAACAAATTCTCCCACCAAGTTCCCAACATTTGGTCCGGGATGGGATGGTCAGATATCGCCTTCATTGGGTGATGGAACGGCTAGTCAGGATAATGAGTTGTTCGATGTATACAGTGTTGACTTTGTTATCACCCCCGATAAGTCAAAATGGACACGCTGTATAGTTATTGAAACTGGCGAGTACCAAAATACCAACCAGGGTGGTGCAGAAAAAATGGATGTGCGCAAAGCCGCATCAGTTGATAAAAATGGCCGCACGATTGCGCAGGGAGGTCTGAACGATCCAAGTAATCCTGATGCTGCCAACTATGTTGCAGATTCAGGTATGAGCTGGTTCCCAGGCTATGCTTACAACGTAGAAACCGGTGAACGCCTGAATATCATGTTTGGAGAAGACTCTTCATTGCCTGGAGACAATGGTTCTGACATGCTTTGGAATCCCTCTTCACGCCTTATTGATTTCAATACACGCAGACCAATATTTGGAGGTAAGCATTATATTTATGTGATGAGCAGCACTAAGCGGTGGGCTCAGGGCAGCAGTTCTTCGGCTATCTCGTTTAAAAATACCAAATACGATGAAGGACGAAACTACCGCTGTGTGATGACCGTTGGATGTAACGATGCCATCCAATCCAATGTGTCAAATATCGCCTATGCTATTCGTAAGCGTATGTTATACAGTCAGGCTATGTGGACCAGCATGCCGGTATTGTCTTCCGGACGCAGCTTCAACTCCCCTGCAGATGGACTTGTTCCATCGGAAATGAAAGTTCGTATACGTGTTAAACGTCCGTATGCAAAATTTGCTACTGCAGCTTCAAGCCTGAACGACAGTTTACCTTATTTCTTGTTCAACACAGAAGGTGTTGCGCCTGAACT
Source organism: Bacteroidota bacterium (assembly GCA_046309355.1). Lineage (GTDB taxonomy): Bacteria > Bacteroidota > Bacteroidia > UKL13-3 > UKL13-3 > CAYSBE01. The sequence goes on along the minus strand of JBKCPL010000066.1, from coordinate 5,927 downwards.
GTCAAAAACGGCTGGCAAGCGTATACTGGACAATGTAGGTGTAGTGCCGAATCCATTTTATGCTTATTCAGCCTTCGAGGATCCCGGTAACCAACTAGATACACGTGTTCGCATAGTGAATTTGCCTTCTCGTTGCACCATTCGAATATTTACCATGGATGGAGTTCTTGTTCGCACTATTCGTAAAGATGATGCTACTACTCCGTTTATTGAATGGAACCTTAAAAATGATGCTAACGTACCAATTGCAAGCGGTGTTTACCTTATCAATATAAAAGCTCCTGACTTAGGAGAAGAGCGAGTGATTAAATGGTTTGGTATAATGCGAACTGCCGATTTTGATTCCTTCTAATAAATAAACTATGCACACCGGTTACCCATTCCGGTGTGCACTTATAAACTGAAAAGATATGTACATGAAAAAAATATACACACTATCCATTGCATTGGCAATCTCTAGCCAGTTGGTGTTTGCCGGTAACCCTGATCGATCAGGTGGAGCAGGAGGCACGCAGTTGTTGCTAAATCCTTACGCACGCTCAGCGGGTACGTTTGGGGCAAACACAGCCAGCATTCGTGGAGCTGAGGCTATGCATTTCAACTTGGGGGGCTTGGCTTACACTACAGGAACTGAAATCATGGCTAACCGTGTAATTTACCTGCAGGGAACAGATGTTTTTTTAAATAATTTTTCATTGAGCCAGCATCTCGGCAATGGCAATGTGTTCGGATTAAGTTTTACTCAAATGCAATTGGGTGATATTCCCATTCGAACCAATTCACAGCCAGATGGCGATATTGGAACATTTACACCACAAATTATCAATATTGGATTTGCCTATGCTAAACAATTCTCCAACAGTATTACCGGTGGAGCACTCGTACGCATTATCAATGAAGGTATAGCTGATGCTTCAGCAACAGGCATTGGATTCGACTTTGGAGTGCAGTATCAAACGGCACTTAATCCTAAAAATAAATTGAAGAAAGAAGATTTTCGTCTAGGTATCGGTGTGCGAAACATTGGACCCGACATGAATTACGGAGGTTCAGGTTTGTCTTTCCGCTCTATTAACCCTGCAACCGGTGCTGACAGACGTGCATCGTTAATTGCTGAAAAATTTAATATACCTGCGTTGGTTAACATCGGACTAGCATACGATATGCGATTAGACAAAGATCCCAATTCATATTTTCACAGACTTACTGCAATGGGAAATTTTAACTACAATGCATTTTCAAGCAATGTAGTTTCATTAGGTGGTGAGTATGCCTTCAAAGAAACATTCATGCTTCGTGCCGGATATGGCTGGCAGGAAAATATTACCAGTGATGATTTCAGAACACAGTACTGGGGTACAACAGCAGGTCTAACTATTCAACTTCCTATTTCAGAAAACGGCACACGACTGGCATTGGATTATGCCTATGCACCTACCCGCGTATTCAGTGGAATTCATAATCTTTCTCTTCGCCTGTTGATAGGTAGCAAGAAAAGTTAATATATTTGCAATCAATACTATGTGAAACGTTTCCTGAAAAGGAGGCGTTTCATTTGTTTTTATACCTTAGTTGTTATCACGAAAGATATGGCAGAAATAAATTACGTATCAAAAGAAGGATTTGAAAAAATGCAGCAGGAACTGCATGAAATGAAGTATGTGCAGCGCCCATTTATTTCCAAGCAGATAGCCGAAGCCCGTGACAAAGGCGACCTGAGCGAAAATGCCGAGTACCATGCGGCAAAAGAAGATCAGGGTTTGCTGGAGGCTCGTATTGCTAAGCTGGAAGATTTGCTTAGCCGCAGCCGCATTATTGACGAGTCAAAACTGGACACCAGCAAAGTAATGATGCTGAGTAAAGTGAAAGTGCTGAACCATAAAAGCAAGCAGCAAATGCTTTACATACTCGTATCGGAAAAGGAAGCTGATTTTAAAACAGGTAAAATATCGTTTAAGTCGCCCATAGGCGCAGCCTTAATGGGTAGGAAAAAAGGTGAGGTGGTGGATGTAACTGCCCCGGCAGGAATGATAAAATTGGAAATACTGGATATTACATTGTAGCTAATACCAATGAGCAGCATATTTTCTAAAATAATTGCAGGCGAGATACCTTGTTACAAGGTAGCCGAAAACGATAAGTTTCTAGCGTTTCTGGATGTAAGACCATTAGTAGCCGGACATACACTTGTTATTCCTAAATCGGAAATAGATTACTTGTTTGATATGGACGATGCCAGCTATTCGGAGCTGATGCTTTTTGCTAAATACTTGGCGCTGGGGCTGAAGAAAGCGGTACCCTGCAAAAAAGTGGGTGTTTCGGTTATTGGCCTTGAAGTGCCACACGCTCACATACACCTGGTTCCGTTACAACATTTAGCAGACATAAATTTTGAAAAACAGCGTGTGCAATTGTCGCACGATGAATATGTAGCCATAGCTGAACGTATAAGCACTGCATTGCATACGGTATAAAAAAAGTCCCGACCATTACTGACCGGGACTTTCTTAGCGAGGGTAATTCAAACAATTAAAACTGATCTAGACTATTTCTGTTATCGTTTCTGTTGAATGAACGTCTTGGTCTGTCGCCACCATTGTTTTCACGTGGCTTAGCCTCGTTTACAATGAGTTTACGTTGTTTAAATTCGGTTTCGTTGAGCGATTGCATAGCGCTGTTAGCTGCTGAATCATCGTTCATTTCCACGAAAGCAAATCCTTTTGCCCTTCCGGTGAATTTGTCTTTAATGATGTTTACCGAAGAGATTTCTCCGTAAGCGGAGAATAAGTCCTTAAGATCCTGCTCAGTGGCTTGGTAGCTTAAGTTTCCTACATAGAGTTTCATTTGAAAAAAATAATTAAGTGAACGTGCAAGGTAGATTAAACTTTCTGATAAATAGCAACTTTTGATGCAATTATTTTTTTGTGCCCCCAGTTTTTGGGCTTTTTACCTTGTCGGCATTTTGGGTAACAAAGGCTTTCCAGCCCGTATATTTCTTATCTGTTCCCCTGCTGCTAGCGCTGTTTTGTAGGAAATGGCAGTAAGCAGCGGCTAGTCCGTCTGTGGCATCTAAAAATTCGGGTGTTTCTTCAAATTTTAATAACCGTTGCAGCATAGCCGCTACCTGCTCTTTCGAGGCATTTCCGTTTCCTGTAATGGATTGTTTGATTTTTTTGGGTGAATATTCAATAACAGACAACTCGCGGGTTAAGGCGGCTGCTATAGCCACCCCCTGTGCACGGCCCAACTTAAGCATCGATTGTACATTTTTTCCAAAAAAAGGAGATTCAATGGCTAATTCATCAGGTTTGTACTGATCAATAAGCGCTTGTGTCCGATCAAAAATGCGCTTTAAACGCAGGCTGTGTTCATCCAATTTATCGAGCTTCACTATTCCCAGACTAATTATAGCCGGCTGTTTGCGGTTGATGCCTATAAGTCCATAGCCCATAACAATAGTGCCGGGGTCGATGCCCAGAATGATGCGTTCGTAATTTTTTATGGTATCTAAGTTGCCCAAATGTAGTTAATTTGACTGCCTGCAATTATGGAATGCAATTTACAAATACCTTGATAGCCGCCAACAGAAACATACAAACAATTATCGGGATTGCCAGGTGGTTTCTGCTGCCCCTTACAGTAGGCTTCATTGCATTTAAATTATTTTATGCGTACGATTTTGATGTATTGATTAAATCGTACCAATCCGTTTTTAAGCCTAATTATATCTTTTTACTTGCCGCTGTTATACTTATGCCCCTAAACTGGTTGCTTGAAAGTATTAAGTGGCAAAAACTGGTTTCCCGATACGAATCGACTACATTGAGTCGTGCATGTATGGGCGTTTTGTCGGGTGTGTGCCTAAGCATATTTACCCCGAATCAGATTGGTGATTTTGCCGGACGAATTCTGCAGCTCCGCCAGCTGAATAAATTAAAAGGCGCTGTTGTGGCTGTAGTAGCAAATACGGCACAAATGGCCATTACGTTGGTGGCAGGTATACCTGCACTATATGCACTGCTTATCAATCGTGGAGAAACCTTATCGCTGGTGTACACCGCTGTGGGAGTGTTGCTGATGGTGTTTGTCTATTTATACCTGAATTTAGGCCGAATTCATTCAGTTTTTAGTTCGCCCAGAGTGAAAACATACACGGTCGTTTTTGCCGATTATTCAAAAGAGGAGCTGCTACACATTTTTGTATTGTCGGTGTTGCGCTACACTGTTTTTGTTGTACAGTACCTGTTCATCCTTCGCTTTTACAATGTAGCGATTGACGCATCAGTGGCGGTTACTTGCATATTTGCCACATTATGTGCTCAGGCTTTTGTTCCGTCTTTTCTCTTGCTCGAGTTGGGTTTACGCGGTGCCAGTGCACTTTGGTTTTTTGGAATGTTTGTGAGCCATGTACATATACCGGGCATTCTGCTATCTGCCTATACGGTATGGATTGTTAACTTAATGATACCGGCATTGGCCGGCATGGTTGTACTTCTGAAGTGGAAAATACAATGACGGTTTTTTACACAGTTGCATTTTCGCTTCTGACAGCTTACGCCATATTGATTATTGCGTATTGGGCAGGATGGGAACGAATACCGTATTTTAAAAAACCTTCTACGTACGAGTCGGATTTAACGTATACCATTGTCATTCCTGTACGAAATGAAGAAGCGCATATTGCTGCATGCCTCGAATCCATTATTAAACAACAGGTAGAATCACAAAAAGTTGATGTGCTGATTGTAAATGACCATTCGACCGATGCAACTGCACAAATAGTGAATGAGTATATTCAACAGCATAAACTTAAAAATTTCAGATTGGTGCACATGACGGATGATCGGGATTTGCGCAAATTGAAAAAAGCAGCCATTACCTATGCTGTGGAGCAAGCAAAAGGAACATACATAGTGCTAACCGATGGCGACTGTATTAGAGGCGAACATTGGTTAACCACTATTGACTCATACCTTGCACAGCACAGGCATAAAATGGTGTATGCACCTGTAGCATTTTCGGCAACTACGTTGTTCGAGCGGTTTCAGGCTCTTGAGTTTGCCGGACTTGTAGCTATTGGCGGGGCCGCCATTCAGCTGCGGTATCCGAATATGTGCAGTGCGGCTAACCTCATTTTTGAACGTCAGGTATTTCACGAAGTAGGAGGCTATTCAGGCAACGAATACCTGGCCTCAGGCGATGACGAATTTTTGCTGCACAAAGTACATAAGCGGTACCCTGATGCAGTTTCCTTTCTTAAACATGTTGATGCCATAGTGCACACTACCGCTAATTCTACTTTGCATCAACTATCCGAACAGCGGAAACGCTGGGTTTCTAAAAGTTTTCATTATGCCAATCGATATATAACTGCTATACTGGCCGGTGCATACCTGTTTAATGCGGCTGTAGTCGTTATGTTTTTTGTCAACTTTTATGCAGGTTTGATTTTATTACTTGGCAAAACGCTCGTAGAGCTGTTATTTCTGCAAAGTGTGATGAGATTTTTTAGAAAAACAGAATATTTGCTCCTGTTGCCCGCAGCTGAAATTTTCCATATACTTTATGTACTCATAATCGGTTTGCTGGCAAATACTGCTTCATACACCTGGAAAGAACGAACACTGAAATGAACGAACTGTTGTCTGATATTGAATACGATATTTTAAATGCCGTGTATTTTGTTGAGCCATTTAAGCATATACTGGAAGAATGTACCGAAAAACCTGCTGTTGTGGCTGATGTACTGAAACAGCTCATTCACAGAAAGTACATTGTGCCAATGTTGTGGGACGAAGAAAAATCAGAATACATACGCAGTTTTATTTACGATACAGACGACATGCACAAGTATCATTATCTGGCTACCAAAGAAGGTTTGATGGCACATAATTCACGCTGATAACATTACGAGTATGGCAATGCAT
>JBKCPL010000065.1:0-28054 GCA_046309355.1 Bacteroidota bacterium | reverse complement strand
GTACACCCTCCGGCAGCATTACTTGTACTAGTACTTGGGCTGCAACTCAGAACTTGCCATTAAATGGACTAGTTAAAGTACCAACTTCTTCTACCTCTAACCTAAGTATTTGTCCAAGTGCGTTGCCCTATGTATGGAACGGACTCACGTTTACGGCAGCAGGCACACAAACAAAAACCGGATTCACCAATGCAGTAGGATGCGACAGCTCAGCGACATTGAACTTAACGGTGAAATCGACCAGTTCTTCTACAACGAATGTGAGCATTTGTCCAAGCGACTTGCCGTATGTGTGGAATGGACTCACGTTTACTTCAGCAGGCACGCAAACAAAAACCGGATTCACCAATGCGGTAGGATGCGACAGTTCAGCGACATTGAACTTAACGGTGAAATCGACCAGTTCTTCTACAACTAACCTAAGCATTTGTCCAAGCGACTTGCCGTATGTGTGGAACGGACTTACATTTACGGCAGCAGGTACGCAAACGAAAACGGGATTAACCAATGCGGTAGGATGCGACAGTTCAGCGACATTGAACTTAACGGTGAAGTCGACCAGTTCTTCTACAACGAATGTGAGCATTTGCCCAAGCGACTTGCCGTATGTGTGGAACGGTCTCACATTTACTTCAGCAGGCACGCAAACGAAAACGGGATTAACCAATGCAGTAGGTTGTGACAGTACAGCGACATTGAATTTAACGGTAAATTCAAATCCTGTAGCCGATACTATACTCGGACCTCAAACAAGTCTTTATCCGGTTACAAACTATACATATACCGTAACACAGCAATTAAATACAAGCTATAACTGGACTATACAGAACGGAATTATAGTTAGCGGACAGGGTACAAATTCAGTTATTGTGCAGTGGATAAATGCCGGTACTGGGCAAATTCAAGTTGAAGTTACAAGTGCACAGGGGTGTAAAGATAGTTCTGCCTTGAATTTAAGTGTACTCAACGTTGGAGTTCAAGACATCGATAAAGACCATGCAATTCAGATATATCCTAATCCCACCAAAAGCTCTGTTAAACTAAAAGTTGATAATCGACTTATTGGAAAACAATACCGTTTAACTGACACAAAAGGGAAAGTAGTACTTAGTGGTGTAATTACTGTTGAAGATGATATCATAGATTTGGATGAACTAAGCAATGGAATGTACTTTTTAACACTGGTGAATCATTTATCTCAACCCATAAAACTGATAAAACAGAAATAATAAATCTGTAGTTTCCTTAAGCATAATTTTCTAGAGATACCATTTCAGTAATCAAGGGTAAAACAACAACTTTTTGATTACTACCCATCCAATTTACTTACGATCACAACTATGTGGTAACTGCGTTGTGCAAATGCGTCCAATACTCAAAAATCGGCAATTAACTCAGGTGCACAATGCCACCTGTTAATCTATGTCAGGGCTTGTACTTAAATATAAACGTCATGGTACCGTATTGTTCTTCGGCTCCATCGGTGCGTGCTGAAAATCGGGCCTCGCGTGCACCTTGTTCAGCTTTTTCCCACAATAGTCTGCTTGGTGTAGTAGTACCTTTTTGTCCGGGTTCGGCTTTAATAACCCGACCATTTTTATCAACCACTATGCGCACAACCACTTTTCCGGTCTCTCTCGAATTGTCAATAACCGTAGGCCTTAGTTCTAGTTTACGTCCTTTCAAGTCGTATGAAAATCCATCGCCTCCACCGGTTCCGGTTCCATTTCCGCCTAAGCCGTTACCTGTGCCGTTTCCATCGGGGCTGCCGTCCGCCTGTCCGTCTGCACGGCCTTCGTTTCCGGGAATTTCACCATCACCGAATCCACTCGCTCCCTCATTGGTTGTTTTCTTTTTAAACAATGCGCGTTCGTCTACCTTTCGCGGTTGTTCTACAGGCTTTGTCACCTTAACAGGTTTTTTGACAGCTTGCGGTTTTATAACGGGTTTTACTGTGGGAGCTTCTTCTATATCCTGTGTAGCTACGGCTTCTTCCACCTCTTCAACAGGTGATGGAGTTACGGGTTGTGGTTCTTCTACCGGTATCGGGCTTGGTCCGCCTGCATTTATTTCGCCCAGACTTACCGAAAGTTCCATGCCCCCATATTCGATGGGTGGGTTAGGTGGAGTAAGCATATACCAAAGCAACAGCAGCAGCAGCAACGCGTGAATCACGATGGTCATAGCAATACCAATAAGTCGGTTGCGGCTTTCCTGTTTTTGTTGTACTTCGGCTGTTATCATGTTTTATTCAGGCTGTGTAGCTAAAACGACTTTTGCATTCAGTTTATTGCAGGTTTGCATTACGTACACCAGATGCTCAACGGCTACTGTCTTGTCAATATTCAACGAAATTACAGGATCTTGTGCAGCCAATTTCACCAATGCACTGTTTACGGATGATTCGAGCATTTCTTTGGTTACTTCAGTACCGTCAACAAAGTATTTCAGTTCGGGAGTCACACTTACCGAAAGGGTAGTTTTTGTTGTCACTTGCGAGTTTGCTTTGGGCAGGCTTACTTTTATGGCATTGGGACTAACCAGGGTAGAGGTAATCATAAAAAAAATCAGCAACAGAAACACGAGGTCAGTCATGGACGCCATGTTAAAGTCGGGCTTGATTTTGGTTTTGCGTTTAAATGACATAACGGTGTTGATTAAGCGGGGTCTTGCAACAAGTCAATAAACTCAACAGAACTGGCCTCCATGCGGTGAACAATTTTTTCAACCATAGCGGTCAGCTGGTTGTAGGCAACGTAAGCGAATATTCCAATAATAAGACCTGCAACTGTGGTTACCAGAGCTTCATAAATACCTCCGGCCAAAAGGCTTACTGTAAGATTAGCACCTGCCTGCGACATGTTGTAAAACGCAGAAACCATACCTGTAACCGTGCCCAGAAAACCCAGCATGGGTGCTGCCCCCGATACCGTTGCCAGTGTGGGCATTCCTTTTTCCAGTTTATTGATTTCAATGTTTCCTGAATTTTGAATAGAGGTATTGATGTCTTGCAGTGGTTTGCCAATACGCGATATGCCTTTTTCAAGCATGCGAGCCACGGGCGAGTTTGTGCGTTCGCACAGCGCTTTCGCTCCTTTAATGTTTCCGTTAAGAACCATGTCTTTGATATTGGCCATGAAATTTTGATCGAGCTTTGAAGCTTTCTTTATGGTCAGATACCGTTCGATAGTGATGTATACTGCGATGATACTGAGCAGAGCCAGCGGAATCATTACAGGACCGCCTTTGAGCAGCAGCGAAAACAAACTTTGTGATTCGCCTGGTTGTGCTGTTTCGGTAATTTGGAGGAGGAGGTTGTTCATGCGTTTAAATTTTACGCTAAACAAGGAAATGAAACCCGCAAACGTTGCTTGCATTTAATCACATTTGCACAACATGCCGGTGTGTATGTATACTTTAGTATCTGTCAGAAATCAGCGTACGGAGTAAATCCACGCCTCGGTATTGATGCTTGCCTGCACTTCACGCAGAAAGGCTTCAGCCTCTTGTTTGGTGGCAAATGAACCTATGCTTACCCGTTTGCAGTTTACGCAGTTGCTTTGAATAATTTCGGCCTTGTAGCCTTTTTGGGTTAAGCTTTCGGCATATCTTTCCGCATTGGGTTCTTTCCAGAATACACCTGCAATTACATAGTATGAATGGCTTGACGTGTGTACAGTTTCAGCTAAGGGAATTTCTGTTTCGGGAGTAGTGGCAGGAATTGGATCTGTTGTTTCTGCAGGTTGATCGGTTTCTGTATCTGCATAAGGCGGGAATACCCAACTGTTTCGAACGTTCGAAATAGCTTTAGCCACGGCTGCCGGATTGAACGATTCAGCGGGTGCACTTTCTTCACCTGCAGGTGCCGGTTGAGGTTCGGTTAAAGGTTCGGCAATGGTTTGTTGGGGAGTACTGTCGGTATTGCGCAATGAATCGAACCAGGTATGAACACCCAATTGATTGTCGCCAATGTGTAGCTGATCAAGTGAATGATCCTGAAAATAAATCCAGGCGTTCACTACCAGCAGCAAACTTAGTGTAGTAGCCAGCATGGCCGGCCAGAACCCGGTTGAAACCTTACGGGGTTGTTTAACTGTGCTGCGCTCGCGGAAAATTTTGGTATGGGTTGACTTTATAGTGCGTGAAGACACCGGTGATGCCTGAACAGGCATTAATCCAAAAGAAGAGTAGGAGTAATTATTTTGGAGCAGCGGAATAAACACGTAATTGGCTTCGGCATTCAGTCGGAATCGGCCAAACCCGTCTACTTCCAATTGCTTTTGTTCGGTTAGCAGGTGTTTAATTTGATCTACCGTTTGTTCCATCCATTTTACGGCATCACTGTATCCCATCTTCATTTCTTCAGCAATCTGATTGGCCAGCAAACCATCGTTGGTTTTCAGGTTCTGGTTAAAAACAACATGTTTACCGGGAGGTGTAATGACGTGTGAAACCTGATCAATGCGTGCATTCTGCCTGTTGCACACAAAGCCACCGAAGCCCGGTACAATCACACAATCGTGAGAGTGCATCAGCTTTTGAACTGTTTTCCAGATGGGGTGATGTTGCAGGTGCATAAAGCCGCAAAATAAAGATTTTGACTTGGCTGTGCAAATACAGACGCAATATATTGTGTATCAAATCAGAACGTAACTGACAACCCGCCCAGCACATTTATTCCATATACCGGCAAATTGAGCCAGCGTTGATAGCGGTTGTTGGTGATATTATTTACGTTCAGAAACAGTCCGATGGTGCGGCTGTAGCGGTATTCCAGTGCTGCATTCAAATCAACCCAGCCGTTCATTTTTACATCGCTTGTATTTACCGTTCCGCGCAGCTGTGCCATACGCTGATTCATGGTAAATGCTTCTGCCTTCAAAATAAATTTGTCGGCCATGTTGTAGGTGAGGTGTGCGGTAGTTGAAAATGTCGGGCGTGAGTATGGCGCTGCCAGTTTTAAATCGTAGCCCATGTAATGCATCGAAAATCCCATTCTGAAACTTTTCCAGAAATCGTGGTTCAATTCTGCTTTCACCTGCGTAACGCCCGCAGTAGAATTGTCGTATACGCTATACGCTGCGTACAACAGTGTGTCTGCTCCATAAAACAGAAGATTTCGCACGGTTGAGTAAGATGCCTGTAGCATGAACGAAGTTTGCGAGCTGATAATGCCTTTGAAACCTGCATACATTTCAAATGTATTTTCGGTATTTTGAAGTGATAGTGAGCGTGTAAACGGGTTTTCGGTGGTTATGCTGCGAAGTGTGTGGCGTTGCAAATTTCCTGTAATGCCCGTGTAAAAGGTAAGCGCCTGACGAATGAGGTGAATGCCGCCTTCGGCTTTCGGGAAGAAATGCAACTTTGTTCCGCTGCTGTCATTAAACAGGGTTGAATTAAAGCCTACGTTTACATATATACTGGGTGAAATGTGCAGGCGGTATTCCGGGTTTATGTCAATAAACAAGCGGTTGTAGCTAATTCCGGGTGTGGTAGTTGTATTTAGCTGCATCTGTGTGTATACGTTTAGCGGATTACCTTTTATGCTTTTTCTGAAACCGGCATACACTTTAAAGTCGTCTTCATCTGCAGTGTTGTTTGTGCTGTATGCATAGTAGCGTATGCCTGCCGTATAACCCAGCTTGCTCGTATCTTTTACAATGTTTGAATATCCACCGTGAAGTTCCAGTAATCCGAATTGATTACGCAGGTCTTTATCTTCAGGCTTCAGCGATTCTTTACTATACCCGTAAAGATAAGTAACTTGTCGGTTGTATGTAATATCGGACTCGATAACGCCATTGTCAATAAAACGTTTTCCGTAAAGCGACAGGGTGTTTGTGCTGAAATTTTGAAAATTATCGCCCGATGAAGAAAGATGTTTGTAATATGTGCCCCACTGTGCTTGTCGGTTTCGGGTCGAGTTCAGGTACACCTCAAAAAGCGGTGTAGTGTAATTGCCGAAACCCATGCGTGTGTAATTGTTTTTCAATTTAGGCAAAAGTGATGTACCCAGTGAAAGCGGTTTAATGGTATACACTGTAGGTACATCATTGTGTCGTATTTCAGGTAAACTATAGGTGAGTACTACGGGTTTTATATCGGGTATTTCAGGGTTGGGATTTGAAGGAATTTTGATGGCATCGCTTAAAATGGCTTTAAACGGTTTAATCACATCTATCACATCTGTACGCAGTGTATCGGATTGACTCCATGCTGCCTGGATGCATCCGGCAGCGAACAAGCAAAATATAAATATGCGTTTCATGGTTTACGTTGGTATTATTCCTGTGGTTCGGGTTTACGGGGTTTGGCACTTTCTTCTTTTTCTATAATCATGCGCAGTTTTTCTGTGGCTTCGCTTTTGATATCGGCACCATCGTAGTTTTCAATAAGGCTTTGGAGTGTAGCTTTAGCCTGAAAATTATCTTTCTCGCTCAGGTACACATCTGCCAGCAGCAGGTATGACTTGGCCACCCAAAATTCGTAGTTCGAATACTTATCGGCCATTTCAAATATTTCTTTTTTAGCAGCTTTGTTGTCTTTTTTGATGAAGCGTATGAGTGCCATATTGTACCGTGCTTCGGCAGCCCACACGTTCTTCGTTTCTTTCATCACGTATTGCCACTCCACGGAAGCCGAATCGTATTGCTTATTAAGCATGTAGTAGCGGGCAATGTTTGTTTTAGCTTCAACTATACCTTCTTTTTGTCCGATGGTGGAGTTGATGTAGCGGAACGATGCCTGAACGGCATTTTCCATTTGTCCCAATGCCGAGGCTGATTTTATCTGTCCAAGCAAGGCCGTAGCCAGGTAGTCGCGGCTGCCCGCAATGCGTTCTAGCGAAGAGTAATATTCATACGCTTTCTCGTTATTCTTTTTCATGTAATACAGTACAGCTGTTTGTTTTACAGCCTTCTCGGTGTATTCGCTTCGGTTCTGCATAGCCACATATTCGTAGCATATAAGTGCCGTGTCAAAGTTTTTGAGTTTGAAATCACATTCAGCTTTGAAGTAATTAGCCTTCAATACAAAAAATCCACCCGGAAATTTACTGATGTAATTTCCAAACGTGCGTGATGCTTTTGCGCAGTCGTTGTTTTTGTACGCATTAAAGGCAGATTCGTATGTAACCGAATCCTGATAGGTAGGAGAGAGGGTCACATTGGGAAGAACCTTTACAAACTCAATGTATTCTTCACTTTGCGAACGTTCAATAAAAATATTCTTTACGATGACCAGCGCATCGCGGGCTTCGGCTGTGGTGGAGTAATCGGTAATCAGTTGTTTAAATACCTGAAGAGCTTCATCCTCCTTATTCATGTTGTAGTAGCAAAGTCCTTTATTGAGAAAGGCTTTTCGCACATGCTGGCTGCGGCCGTATTTGTCAATCACCAGTTGAAATCCGCTGAGTGCTGCCTGGTAATTTTCCGATTGTAGATTAACAAGAGCAATGTCGTAAACAGCATCGTCTATATACGTTGATTTGGGGTAATTCTGTACCAGTGTGTTTAGCGCAGTCACTTTTTCCTGAGGCCTATTCAGCACACCATAAATAGTAGCACGCTGATACAGCGCATAATCTGCTCCGTTCAGTTTTTTGTTTACAATCAGTTCGTATTGGTCAAGTGCCTGCAGGTAATTGCGCAACACCAACTGGCAATCGGCTATGCGTATGTTTGCATCGGTATACAGTTCGACATTATTCAGTGCATACTCGGTGGCGGTAAACTTTTTCATCTCGGCAATGCAACGCTCGTAGTTTTCCATTTTTAAAAAACAGTAAGCACGGTTGTAAAAGGATAGTGGATAAAAACGGGTTTCTTTTACTTCAGCAAATTGCGAAAACACGAGGTAGTTTTCATTGGCCAAATCAAACTGTGACTGCTTAAATTGTATTTCAGCCATCCAGAAGTAAGTCAACCCGAGCAACCTTTTATCAAAATCGAATTGCTGCGATTTCTTAAACATTTCGAACGCAGCTGCATAATCGTTGTTCAGGTAAAGTTCTTCGGCTCTGTAAAACGCTACACGCTGAAGTGCTATGTTATTTTCTTTCGAGCGGTTCTTTATGCTTTCAATCAGAGCCACGGCATCTTTATAGTTTTTGGTGGATAGCAGCAGTTCCGATAAAACAGTTTTGGCATCGTTTACATACGTTGAGTTTGGAAACTCATTAACAAACCGAACCAGGTCTTTGAGCGCCTCCTGCTGAAACTTCAATTCGTACGAAAGTTTGGCGTAGTTAAACAGCGACAGTTCTTTTAGTTCGGCATTGTAGCCAATATTGTAAGCCCGGTTAAATGCCAGGCGGGCCGCTTCTTTTTTATTGGTTAGCAGGTAGGCATCGGCCAGGTGAAAACTGGCGAATTGCGCAGTGGAGTCGTTATTGTTGGCAATGCTGCTAAGCTGCTCTATAGCCTGACTGTATTCCTTGGTGCGCAGATAGGCATAGCCCAAGCGGTAAATATCCTGGTTATTTTTTACAGTTGCTTTGCTGTTGTAACGCTCCAGAAAAACAGCAGCTTTCGTATAGTTACCCAGTTGAAAGTATGATTGACCAACGATGCCGGCCACATCCGTAATAATTTCTTTGTTGGTAATGGTATCGGCAAAGGATACTACATCCTGATACTGTTTGCGTGTAAAGTAAATTTGTGCCACGTACACCTGAGCCAGCGGACCAAATGTTTTGCTTTTTTGTACACGCATAAAATGCTCGAGTGCATCGTTATAATTTCCTTCTCGGTAAATAACGTAGCCGTAGTAATAATTGCTGGCATCGTAATACTTGCCTTTCTTTTCCTTGATATTTACGAAACTCTTTTTGGAGTCGTCAAAGTTATCGAGCTTAAAGAAACAATAGCCGCGCATAAAGTACATGTCATCGGCTTCAGCGGGAGTGAGGTCTTCAGCCGACACACGCTGAAGGTATTTCACGGCATTTTTATTATCTTTTATACGGTAGTAATACTTGCCCAACTGGTATACGGCCGGCCTCGATTTGCTGTGTTCCGGATAGTGGATGTGTATGCGGTTGAGCAGGTTTACGGCATCGGGATTCATTAATTCCATAGCGCACACCCCAGCATAATACAGTGCATTTATTTTGAGTTCACGGTCGCGGGCATGCTCCGCATACGTTAAAAAATGCTTTTGCGCTTCACCGTATTGCTCATGTTCAAACAACTCATGCGCTTGTTGATAGAGGTTTAATTCATGGGCGTACGTTTCAGTTTTCTGTGCAACAGCGTTGAATGAGAAAAGGACTGAAAGCAGGAGGGCAATACTAATTCGGCTACACATGTGCAATGAAGTTTACGTTTACGTAACGTCAAAGCTATCATGCGGGTATGTGCTAAAATGAATAATTTATCCCCAATGTGGGCATAATAGGCAGCTGATCAACCCTGCGGTAGTTGGCTCGGTCGAAATAGAAAATATTGGGTCTGTTGTAAACGTTGGTAGCAGCCACTGTAATGGTAAGCGAGCGGGTTTCACTGAATTTTATTTTTTTAGACAGTGACATATCCAGACGGTGGAAATAAGGTAAACGACCTGAATTAATATCGGTGAAGTAGGGTGTGAGTGTCCCGTTTTGATTCAGGAAACCGGTACCCACACCGCCTGAAAAATTAAGCTGCTCGTAAAAGCCCTGGGTTTGTGTAAACGGAAATCCTGATCCGAAATTCCAACGTGTGTTGAAACTCCAGCTTCCCTGATTGCCGAATGTATACGTAGCCACCAGGTTAAAGTTATGCCTGCGGTCGAAGTGCGGAAAATAATTGCGAACACCATCATACCTATTTACATACGTGAGTGAATACACCGCCCACAGGTAATAGTTTTTGTATTCGTATTTGTAGCGAATATCGGCACCATACGCATTGCCGGTTTCAATGATGTAGCTTACGCGTTCGCGTTCGGGTTTGTTTTGATTGGCAGCGGTGTTGTCAAATTTTTTATCGCGGTTAATATTCGTAAGCTGAGTAAAATCTTTATAAAATGCCTCCACATTGATTTCGCCATGCAGCCCCACATCAAATTCAAGTCCGCCAATGTAGTGAATGGCTGTTTGCATGCGGTGACTTACGTTGCGTCCTTCAAATGTGTTTTGCAAATCATCTTCCGGGCCTGAAAGAAATCCGTAGAATAAGTTGATAACATCCTGATCAGACACTGCATTAACAAGATTTTGCGAGTACATGCCTGCCGAAGCTTTCACTCTCATCCAATCGGTCGTATTCCATTTCATACCTATGCGGGGTTCAAAAGAATAATTAGACAGCGAAGCATAATTCTGAATTCTGATGCCGGGTTCAATCACAAACCTACCGGCCACTTTTTTATACTTTACAAAACCACACAGCTCCGTTGTGTTTTCTTCTTGCGAAAGTCCAAGACCGTATGTGTTGAAGTACTTGAATACCGTTTTAAAACCGTTTACCTCAAATCCGTAACGAATATCGTCTTTGCCTAAAAAGTTGGTGAAATTTAGGGCAATGTTAAAGCCTCCAATTCCACTCTCGCGTGGGCGTCTGTCGGATTCTAATTGCTCCATATCGTATTGTGAGTAGGAAGCAGCACCATTGATAATGGTAGAACCTTCGGGAACAATGAAAAAGTTGGATCCGAAACCGTAATTTGACCAGCGGTATTGTGTTTGTGGCAGGTCGGTGGCGTCATCAAACCGAAAGCCAAATAGATTAACCTTACTACCACCCGAACCTATATATGAATATTTGGCGTACACATCATTAAAGCTATAAGGCAACCCGTTGGTGCGGTTTTCAGGGTCGGCATACGGGTATAAGGTTTGTGAGGTGCGGTTGAGGTATGAATTTTTTATAGAGAAAATAAACGAAGAGCTGCCACCGCCTTCGGTAAATTTATCAATTGGGCCTTCAATCAATGCCTTAGCTGTAATGGGGTTAACCGACACTTTTCCCGAAAGTCTTTTTTTGTTTCCCTCTCGTGTAGATACATCAATAATGGAGCCTATACGTCCGCCATACTGAGTATTAAATCCTCCGGCAAATACATCCGCTGTGCGAATAATGTCAGCATCAAATACCGAAAACAAACCGATGGAGTGAAATGGGTTGTAAATTGTCATTCCATCTAGCATCACTTTGTTTTGTACGGGAGGTCCTCCACGCAAATACAACTGTCCGCCCTGATCACCGCTGAACACGGCACCGGGCAAAATTTGTAAATACTGAGCTAAATCGGGTTCACCGCCAAAACTGGGGAGTTGCTTCAATTCTTTTTGTGTGATGGTAATATTCGAAACCTTCACCTCGGTTCTGTTTTTTTGCTTTTCGCCTTTAATTTCTACTTCTTTCAACTGACGGGATACACGTGGCAAATAAATATTCTGATTGGTTATGCGCCCTTCCTGTATGGTAATATTCAGCTTTATCGAATCGTACCCCAAGGCGTAACAACGAAGGGTATAGTTACCGGGCCTCACTTTGCTGATGGCATAAAATCCGTTGATATCGGTGGATGCCCCCGACATGGTTTGCAAAATGTAAACCGGGGTATAAATGATTGGTTCGCCTGATTCTTTGTCGTACACAAATCCTCGTACTTCTCCGTTTTGAGCGTTAACTGTCAGGTTGTGAGCTGTAAATAGCAAAAGGGCGACAAGAAATTTCTTAAACATGCGGGGCGAATATAGATGTTTGTATGAATAATTAAGCCCAGTCAGTATTTAACTTGACAAGGTTGCTTGAAGTTGTACTAAAATATGACTTGGGGCGTTTTAACAGGTTGTTAACACGTAATTAAATGCTATTTTTGCCCGATACACGTAAATTACGACTTATCATATACCCTCCTATGACAGAAAGTAAAGCGATTGCCTATTTCCGATTGCTGTTTTCGTTGGCTTTGTTTTTTACCTACACTGTAAATCAAGTGTTTGCGCAACAAAACTCCGGTCTCAGTTTACAAAACCTGAACCAGGTAAAGGTGGATCAGTTGACGGACGAACAGATTAGTTCATTCTGGAAGCAGGCCAAAGCATCGGGATATACCCGACCACGACTTGAGGCGCTGGCACGTGACCGCAGGATGCCTGAAACCGAGTTGCAGAAGCTGATGCAGCGAATTGACAAGCTGGAGCAAAAAACAGAACAGACAACACTGAAAACAGACAGCAAAACGGCTACAGCTGCACCCTCGCTGGGTGGTAATCAAACACTAGAAAGTACAGATGCTAAGCCGGATGTAAAAAAATTATCCAAAGTATTTGGTGCGGATGTCTTCACTAATCCCAAAATAACATTTGAACCCAGTCTGAACATACCCACACCTGCCAATTATATTTTGGGACCCGGTGATGAGCTGGCACTTGACATATACGGATATTCTGAAGCCAGTTATCAGTTGAAGGTTACGCCTGATGGTTCAATTCGTATTCCTGGGGCTGGTTTGGTCAAAGTATCGGGAGCCAGCATTGAGCAGGCGCGTACCCGAATAACCAATTTGTTAAAAAATGTATACAGCACCATTGCTTCCGGCCAAACCCTTGTGAATGTATCCATTACGAGTATTCGAAGCATTAAAGTAAGTGTAGTTGGCGAAGCATTTTCGCCCGGTACATATACGCTGCCCTCACTAGCCACCGTATTTAACGTGTTGCATGCGTGCGGTGGACCTTCGCAAAACGGTTCGCTGCGCACTATTACGGTTATCAGAGCCGGTAAACCTGTTGCACAGGTAGATGTGTACGAATTTCTGGTGAAAGGGAATGCCCGTTCCAATATTACTTTGCAAGATCAGGACATTGTTAAAATAAATCCATACGAAGCACGGGTGGAAGTGAAAGGTCAGGTGAAAACACCGGCTTTATTTGACATGAAAACCAAAGAAACTCTGAAAGACCTTATTGAATTTACCGGAGGATTTACTACAACTGCTTACACCGAAAAAATAAAAGTACAGCGCAATACAGCCACACAAAAAAGTATTGCCGATGTGGACGCTCAGGTATTCGGTATGTTTATTCCGGCAAACGGAGATGTATATGAAGTAGGTGAGCTGCTAACCAGGTATGAAAACAGAGTGACTATTGAAGGCGCAGTATTTCGGCCGGGTGAATTTGGTTTAACACCGGGAATGACCATTAAAAAACTGATAGGAATGGCCAACGGATTAAAGGAAGACGCATTCACCAGCAGGGCGATCATTTACAGGCTGAAAGAAGACAATACACTTGGAATGATTTCATTCGACCTGGGAGCAGTCATGAGCGGTTCAGCGGCTGATGTAACCCTGAAACGTGAAGATAGAATAATCATTGCATCCAAACTGGAAATGCGGGAGGCGTATAAAGTGCGTATTGAGGGCGAAGTGATGATGCCCGGCACTTACGATTTTGCTGAAAACATGAAGTTGGAAGATATCATCATAGCGGCAGGAGGCTTAAAAGAGTCGGCAACGGTTAAGCAAATACAGGTAGGACGCAGAACCAGTAATGCCGACCGAACATCAGCCATTACCGAAATTGCTACCGTATTTACACTTAGCGTGGAACGTGATTTGAAAGAAAACCCTCAGGCAGCTTCGTTCGAACTACAGCCTTTTGATATCATCACCGTATTTCCCAACCCGGGATACCTGAACCAAAGTACAGTAAAAATATACGGACAGGTGATGTACCCGGGCGAATTTGTCATTTCAAAAAACAAAGAGCGTATTTCGGAAGTGCTTAAAAGGGCAGGAGGCATAACCAATGATGGATTTGCAGAAGGAGCCATACTCATCAGGCAACGTGTAACAGGTCCAAACCAAACCATGATTACTGCCAATAAAAACAGGGCGTTAAAAAAACTAAGTGAAGATGATACCTATAAAGATATACTGAAGCAGGATGAGTTCGGACGCAACTTTGATTTGTTTGCCATAGATGTAAAGAAAATACTCAAGAACCCGGGAGGGAAAGAAGATATTTATGTATTTGACAGAGATGTTATTAACGTGCCGCGTGTACTACAATCAGTGTTGGTTAGCGGTGAGGTGTTGTTCCCGGTTAAAATAGTATACGAAAGAGGCAAAAGCTTCAGTCAGTATATCAGTGAATCGGGAGGTTTCACTTCATCTGCACATAAACGCAAGGCATTTGTAGTGTATGCAAATGGATCAGCCAAATCAACCAAAAACTTTTTGTTTGTGCATTTCAGGCCAAAGCTTAAGCCAGGTGCCGAGATTATAGTACCGCCTAAAGAAAAGCGTGAAAAGCTGAGCACCGCAGAAACTGTTTCGGTTATTACCAGCACCACTACATTGCTGCTAATCATGACTACTACATTCTTTAACTTGTTTAAACCCTGATTGCATGTCGTTTCGCCTGATAGATTTACCCAAAATACCGGACGAAAGAGGCAATCTATCGTTCATTGAAGAGCACAGACATTTACCTTTTGAAATAAAGCGTGCCTACTGGATTTACGATGTGCCCGGTGGCGAAATGCGTGGTGGACACAGTTACTACACCAATCAGGAGTTGATTGTGGCACTCTCGGGAAGTTTTGATGTGGTTATAGATGACGGACACACTACACATAAAGTTTCGCTGAACCGTTCGTATTACGGATTGTATGTGCCCGCAGGCATGTGGCGACACATGGAAAATTTTTCAACCAACTCACTGGCCTTGGTGCTTGCGTCAACTGATTACGAGGCTTCCGATTACGAACGCGATTATGAAAAATTTAAACGGAACAAGGCATGAGTAAAAAAACAAGTGTATACGACTGCAGCTTGATTACACTGCCACGCATTCATTTCAGAGCCGGCAACATTACTCCCGTTCACGGAAATGTGGAACTGCCATTCAGCATCAAGCGCGTATTTTATTTGTACGATATTCCCGGTGGCATATCCAGAGGAGCACACGCACATTACGAATGTCATCAGTTTCTGGTAGCCGCCAGCGGAAGTTTTGAGGTATTGCTGGATGATGGAAAACTGAAACGACAGGTTCAACTCAATCAGCCTTTTATGGGACTGCATATACCTCCGCGCATTTGGGCTTCTGAAATCAATTTTTCATCGGGTGCCATATGCCTCGTGCTGGCCTCACACACCTACAACGAAGCCGATTATATCCGTGACTATGACACATATTTGAAGGAGGCAAGCGTATGATGATTCATCCACTTGCCGATGTTCAAACCACACAGATTGGAGAAGGCACACGTGTGTGGCAGTTTGCTGTAATACTTAGCGGGGCTCGTATTGGCAAAAATTGCAATATTAATTGCCATACATTTATTGAAAACGATGTAGTCATAGGCGACAACTGTACGGTTAAATCCGGAGTATATCTGTGGGACGGAATTGCCATTGAAAACGATGTGTTCATTGGTCCTCAGGTAACTTTTATCAACAATAACAATCCGCGTTCAAGGCAATACCCCGAAAAGCATGTTGGAGCAACTATCAAAAACGGTGCTTCTATTGGTGCAGGCAGTATAATTAAATCGCACATTGAAATAGGCGAATACGCCTTAATCGGTGCAGGATCATTGCTGACGAAATCCGTGGGAGCATTCGAACTGTGGTACGGTTCGCCTGCCATGCATAAAGGATATGTAACCCGTGAAGGCAAAGTGCTTTCACTTGAACTGAAAGATGAAGATGGCCACATATATGAAATTGTAAACAATGAACCTGTAAAGAAATAATATGTCAGATAAGATTACGGAACACTATAAAATAGGAATTATCGGTCTGGGCTATGTTGGTTTGCCACTGGCTGTTGAATTTGGTAAGAAGTTTAAAACAGTAGGTTTTGATATTAACGCACCGCGTATAGATGAACTTATATCAGGCATAGACCGCACACTTGAGGTTAGTTCCGATGAGCTGAAAGAGGCTAAACATTTGCACTACAGTGCAAATCCTTCAGCGCTTAGCGAATGCAATTTTTACATCGTTACCGTTCCTACACCGGTCGATAAATTCAATCACCCTGATCTTACACCATTGAAAAAGGCCAGCGAAACGGTTGGTGCAGTGCTGAAGAAGGGCGATATTGTAGTTTACGAATCAACCGTTTATCCCGGAGCCACCGAAGAAGAATGTGTACCTGTTCTGGAACGCATTTCAGGTCTTGTATTCAATACAGATTTTTTCGCAGGCTACTCACCCGAGCGTATCAATCCGGGCGATAAAGAACATACAGTGAGTAAGATATTGAAAATTACTTCCGGTTCAACTCTCGAAACAGCCGATACGGTAGATCAGGTTTACCGGTCAATCATTACCGCAGGTACACACAAGGCCTCGTCAATAAAAGTGGCCGAAGCTGCCAAGGTCATAGAAAATGCGCAGCGCGACATCAACATCGCGTTTGTAAACGAACTCTCTAAAATTTTCAATCTGCTGCAAATTGATACATCAGCTGTATTGGAAGCAGCCGGCACAAAGTGGAATTTTTTAAAATTCAAACCCGGATTGGTAGGCGGCCACTGTATTGGTGTCGACCCTTACTATCTGGCACAAAAAGCCCAAGAAGTTGGCTACCATCCCGAAATCATTCTGGCCGGACGCAGGCTTAATGACAGCATGGGAAAATACGTAGCCGATGAAGCCGTGAAGCTGATTGTAAAAAAAGGAATGAATGCCAAAGGTGCACACGTGCTGGTGATGGGAATTACTTTTAAAGAGAATTGTCCGGATGTGCGTAACACCAAAGTTACTGATATTATTCACGAACTCAGTCAATACCACACTCGCATTACGATACTTGACCCCTGGGCCGATAAGCACAGTGTGAATGAAGAGTACGGTTTATCAATTATCAATTCACTGGATGAAAGTGATGCCACCGAATTTGACTGTATCATTCTGGCTGTTGCCCACCGTGAATTTTTAGGTATGAATATCAGTTCGCTGTGTAAACCTCAAACCGTGGTAGTAGATGTGAAAAGTATATTGCCCGAACATATTGTTGATTTCAGATTATAGTCATGATAAAATTTTTAGATTTACAGAAAATAAACAAGCGTCACGAAGCTGAATTTACTGCAGCCATGCACCGTGTGCTTGATTCAGGCTGGTACATTTTAGGCAAAGAAGTAGAAGACTTTGAGAAAGCCTACGCAGCGTATTGTGGCAGTAAATACTGCCTGGGTGTAGCTAATGGACTGGATGCACTCATACTTATTTTCAGAGCATACATAGAAACCGGCAAACTTAAAAAAGGCGATGAAGTGCTGGTGCCGGCCAATACGTATATTGCTTCCATACTTGCCTTATCGGCCAACGAACTTGTACCTGTGCCTGTTGAGCCCGATATGAAAACATACAACATGACCGGTGCAAATCTGAAACAGGCCATCACTGAAAAAACAAAAGCGGTACTTGCCGTTCATCTGTATGGTCAGTGTGCCGATATGAAATCAATTCAGCAAGTGGCCGATGCTCACAACTTGCTGGTTGTAGAAGATGCGGCTCAGGCGCATGGTGCCTCACACCACGCCCAGCGGGCAGGAGCTATAGGCCATGCAGCAGGGCACAGTTTTTACCCGGGCAAAAACCTGGGAGCATTAGGCGATGGCGGAGCAATTACAACGAATGACGAAGAGTTGTATACCACCATGAAAGCATTGCGTAACTATGGTTCACACATCAAGTATCAAAATCTGTACAAAGGATATAATAGTCGCCTGGATGAATTACAGGCCGCCTTTCTTTCAGCTAAGCTACCCATGCTTGATGAGGACAATAACTCCCGCAAACGAATAGCAACAGCCTATTTGCAAGGCATAAAAAATCCGCTTATACAACTTCCATTTGTAGCCGTAGAAAATGAGCATGTATGGCATCTGTTTGTAGTAAGAACTGCAAACCGCGATGTTTTTCAAAAGTATTTAACCGATAATGGTGTGCAGACGGTTATTCATTATCCTATTCCGCCTCATCATCAAAAGGCGTATAGCGAATGGAGTAATCGCTCGTATCCGCTAACTGAACAGCTGCACAATGAAGTGATTAGTTTGCCGATTAGCCCTGTCATGCCGGATGATGAAGTAGAACAGGTAATTCGTTGTGTGAATAATTGGAAAGGAAGTGTATGAATACCAAACAGGAACTTACGTTAAAAGACATCGTTCACCTGGCAAAATACTGGTGGAATTACTTATACAGTAAGAAGAAGATTATACTTTCCATAGGCTTGGCGGGCATGTTATCAGGTATACTGTATGCGTACTTTAGTAAAAAAGTGTATGAAGCCGAGCTCACATTTGCCCTGGAAGAAAAAAGCGGAATGGCAGGTGCTTATGCTGGCATAGCCAGTCAGTTTGGTATAGATATCGGCAAGAGTTCAGACGGTGGCGCATTTGTAGGCGATAATGTGATGGAGTTATTCAAATCACGTTTAATTATTGAAAATGCACTTTTACAGCCGGTGCAATTCAGCAATGAAAAAGAACTGCTGATTAATCGATACCTGAAGTACGCAAAACTAGATGAGAAACTGGCATCCAAAGAAGAAACCAAGCATATCGTATTTACAGCAGATACTGACCGCGACAACTATACAAGAGGTCATGACAGTGTGCTGCATGCCGTTTGCAAAAGCATAAAGAAGAATGACCTGACAGTATCGAAAGCCGATAAAAAACTGAATATTATCAGCTTGAAAATAAAATCGCGTGATGAGGAATTCGCTAAGCATTTCTGTGAATTGCTGGCAGCTCATGTCAGGGAATTGTACATTGAAACGAAAATCAGTAAGGCGCGCAGAAATGTAGAATTGCTGCAACAAAAAGCCGACTCTGTAGAAACATTACTATACCGCGAAATGTATGGGGCTGCAGCCAGCATGGACCAAAATTTCAATCCTATTCGTACGGAGCTGCGTGTGCCTTATGCGCAAAAACAAATGCACGTTGAATTGCTGACAACAGTATATGCCGAATTGCTTAAGAATTTAGAAATAAGCAAGCTCACACTTCAAAAAGAGGAACCTATCATACAGGTTATCGATCGCCCGATATATCCCTTGCCCTATGAAAAACCCGGTAAAACTACATCCGGTATCTTAGGCGGAATCGTTGCTGCATTGTTGTGCATCCTGTATTTAATTATTAGAAAACAATATACCAAGCTAATGAGTGAGGCATGAGTGAGCGGCCCGTCATACACATGGTTGATCTTGCGGGTCAATACAGACGTCTAAAAGCTGAAATAGATGACGCAGTACTCAGTTGTATGGCTGCAGCAACCTATATTAACGGTCCCGAAGTTGGCTTATTTGCTCAGGAAATGGCTTCATATCTGGGTGCCAAACACGTTATACCTGTTGCCAATGGCACAGATGCATTGCAAATTGCCATGATGGCTTCAGGCTTAAAGCCCGGTGATGAGGTGATAGTGCCTGCATTTACCTACGTGGCAACAGTTGAAGTTATTGCTTTGCTGGGTTTGGTTCCTGTTTGGGTTGATGTAGATCCGCGTTTGTTTACGATTGATGTTAGTAAACTAAGTGTACTCATTACTTCAAAAACCAAAGCAATTGTGCCTGTACATTTATACGGTCAGTGCGCAGATATGAATGAACTGATGCAGATAGCACGTGAGTTTAACCTCACGGTGATAGAAGATAATGCTCAAGCCATAGGAGCTGAGTATACTGCATCCAATGGTGAAAAAATCAAAGCCGGACTGATAGGAGATATTGGTTGTACATCGTTTTTTCCTTCTAAAAATCTTGGTTGCTTTGGCGATGGCGGAGCGCTTTACACGAATAATGACGCATTGGCCGAGAAAATAAAAATGATTGCCAATCACGGACAAAAAGTAAAGTATTACCACGATGTAGTTGGGGTTAATTCCAGGCTAGATACACTACAGGCTGCTATCCTTAGGGTAAAACTGAAGCATCTTTCCTCATTTACTGAAGCCAGGCAGTTGGCCGCCTTGCGTTACGACAAGTTATTAAATGATGTGCCCGGAATTGAGCTTCCTTACCGAAGTGAACACTCAACGCACGTGTTTCATCAGTATACACTAAAGGTCAAATCCGGCAAGCGCGATGGGTTGAAAGTGCATTTACAGCAGCAGGGCATACCCACCATGATTTATTATCCGCTGCCTATGCATTTGCAAAAGGCATACATGAACGATAAATACATGAAGGGAAGTTTTACGAATAGCGAGCAGTTGTGCAACGAAGTACTATCGTTGCCCATGCACACCGAATTGGAGGAATACACTCAAAATTATATTACAGATACACTAAAGAACTACTTAGCACATGCCTGATTCCATCGTTCGATTTGCTGTTGCAGGTTGCGGCCATATTGGCAAGCGCCACGCTGAGATGATTAGCCGGAATCAGCGTGCACAGCTTGTGGCATTAATTGACACAGCACCCAAAGCAACATTGGGAATTGATAGCTACGATGTGCCTTTTTTCTCATCCCTTGAAGAGTTTTTACAAAACGGCCCACCGTGCGATGTAGTGAACATTGCAACCCCCAATGGATACCATGCATTGCAGGCTCAACAGGTTTTGAATGCGCACAAGCACGTTGTTATCGAAAAGCCAATGGCATTGAGCAAGCACGATGCAGAGCAAGTCATTTATACGGCTATGCAGGCACAACGACAGGTTTTTGGAGTGATGCAAAACAGGTATTCGCCACCCTCGGTATGGATAAAGCAGCTGGTTGAAAGCGGCACTCTGGGGAGTATATTCATGGTTCAATTAAATTGCTACTGGAACCGTGATGAACGCTACTACAAAAAGGAAAGCTGGCACGGTAAAAAAGAACTCGATGGTGGAACATTGTTTACGCAGTTTTCTCATTTCATTGACATCATGTATTGGCTGTTCGGTGATATCGATAATATACATACCCGTCTTCACGACTTTAATCATAAGTACTTGACAGATTTTGAAGACAGCGGTTTTGTTACGTTTGATTTTATAAATGGAGGCATGGGCTGTATAAACTATTCTACCTCGGTATGGGATAAAAACATGGAGAGCAGCATGACCATTGTAGCTGAAAATGGCAGTGTGAAAATAGGAGGGCAGTACATGAACGAAGTGGAATATTGCCATATAAAAAATTACACCATGCCAACACTAGAAACTACTAATCCCGGCAATGATTATGGTGCTTACAAAGGCTCTGCGCAAAATCATCATTACGTTATTCAGAATGTAATCGATGCCTTATCCGGCAACACACCTATAACTACCAATGCACTTGAAGGACTAAAAGTTGTTGAAATTATTGAACGCATTTACACCCGTATACATTAGCATGAACCCATACTCTGCACAAATTGCACAATCAACTATTCTGGTTACCGGTGGTGCCGGTTTTATTGGCTCGCACATTGTACACCGTTTGGTGGCCGATGGTGCAAAACGTGTAGTGGTACTTGACAACCTTAGCAATGGTTTTATTAAAAATATTGAAAGCTTATTAAGTCTGCCGCAAGTGCAATTCATAGAAGGAGACGTTCGGAATTTGAATATATGCATGGATGCTGCCAAAGGCGTAGATTTGATTTGCCATCAGGCAGCATTGGGCTCGGTACCGCGCAGCCTATCCGATCCGGTAACCACCAACGATGTAAATATCGGAGGCTTCTTAAACATGATACTTGCTGCGAAAGAACATGCAGTTAGTCGTTTTGTATATGCCGCTTCCTCATCTACCTATGGCGACAGCATGGAGTTGCCCAAGCGTGAGGACAATATCGGCAAGCCACTATCTCCGTATGCGGTAACTAAGTATGTAAACGAATTGTACGCACACGTTTTTGGACTCAACTATGGCGTGAAGCATATCGGATTAAGGTATTTCAATGTGTTCGGTCCTGGTCAGGATCCAAAGGGTGCGTATGCAGCCGTTATACCTCTGTTTATTCAAGCAGTGCTTGATAATCAGAGTCCGGTTGTTAATGGTGACGGAGAGCAAACACGTGATTTTACATACATAGAGAACGTAGTGGAGGCCAACATGCACGCCTTATTTACATCAAATGAAGCCGCGTTGAATACGGTTTACAATATTGCTGTTGGGCAACAAACAAGTATTAATGAACTGGTTTCTGCCATACTTACGCAGGAAAGTAAAGACATTAAACCCGTGTACCGAGATTCACGCTCAGGAGATGTAAGAAACAGTCTGGCGGATATAAGCAAAGCAAAAAACTTATTAGGATACAATCCAAAGATAGATTTTGAACAAGGCATTGCCCGCACGTATTCGTGGTTTAAAGCTAATCAAGAATTTATAAGCAGGTAAAACGGTGCCAATGAAGTCGAAGCTGAGTACATTTTTTTCCTCTTCGTTTTTTACGGTTTCCGTATTTACATCAGCATCTACGGTCATTAAATTAATTACCTCGTTTCTTTCGGCTAAAGTTATTGCACTATATGCAGGACCAGCCGGACTCGGTATGTTAGGCCAGTTAAGCAGTTTTATTGCGGTATCGTTAACGCTTTCAACAGGCGCTATTAACAATGGTATAATTAAATACCTAGCCGAATACAAAGGTGACGAAACCAAACAATACCAGCTATTGCATGCAGCACTTAAATTAACAGCCATCGGTTCATTTTTGGCATCGATTGCTTCAATCGTATTTTCTGGCTGGTGGTCGTTTTGGTTGTTTGGTCACACAGAATATGCATTTGTTTTTGTGGTGCTGGGTTCTACATTGTTCTGCCACTCTGCTTACACCTTGTTCAGTTCCGTATTAAACGGATTAAGCGAGTACAAAAAGTTTAATCAGCTGGCTGTGGTTGCCAGTATCACGGGGTTAATTACCACGTACCTGTTTATTCGTACGTATGGCATTACAGGCGGATTGCTTTCGCTGGCATTGTATCAGGTGTTTGTATTTGTAGCTGTATTTCTGTTTTATAAAAGTCTGGGTAAAATTGAATGGCGTAAAATTTGGAAAACACAAACCACACCCAGTCACTACAAAAAGTTGCTCGCGTTTTCCATGATGGCGTTGGTTACATCGGTTATTACACCACTGCTTCAAATTGTGATACGAACTATTCTAAAATCAGAAGCCGGAGTTTACGATGTGGGTTACTATGAGGGAGCCATTCGTATTTCGCAACTGTATTTACTGGTGATTACAACCACGTTATCGGTGTATTATTTACCCAAGTTATCAGCTATACAAAATGACACACACTTACGTAAAGAAATTCTGAATGGGTATGCCCTCATTTTGCCCGCTACAGCACTGATTTTACTTTGTGTGTTTGTATGCCGCACATGGATTATTGATATAGCCTTTTCCGACAAATTTCAACCGATGACTTCCTATTTTCTCCCACAGCTGATAGGCGATTTTTTTAAAATAGCCAGTTGGCTGCTGGCATTTATTATGATAGCAAGGGCCAAAACGTATTTATACATCCTAACTGAACTGGTGTACGGAGTCATTTTGCTTTTGTTTGTTTATGTATGTGTTGAACAATTAGGTGCGGTTGGTGCCGTGTATGCGTATGCTATCGCGTATATCAGTTATTTCGTGATGATGCTTGTGGTGTTCCGACAACTAATTTTTGCAAAGGCATGAGTGTACCTAAAAAAATACTGCTCATGGGTGAATTCAGCAATGTGCATTGGACTCTTGCCGAAGGACTTCGAAAAGAAGGACATGAGGTAACTGTAGCCTCTAAAGGTGACGGATGGAAAGACTATAAGCGTGATATAGACCTTCGCTTCGCCTCTAAAAAAGAGGTGGCACGCTTTTTCTTCAATACCTTGTTTTCCGCTGATTATGCAGGGTATGATTACGTACAGTTTATAAACTTTCGCTTTCTGTATCCCGAAGAACGCGACCTGTACAATAAATGGGTGTTTGCTACGCTAAAGAAGAGAAATAAGGCAGTTTATCTGGGAGCATTTGGCGATGACTATTACTGGGCTAAATCGTGTGATGAAAAGGTTTTTACGTATTCGAATTACGATGCACTGGCCAGCGGTTTTTCACCAAACGTATATTATTCACAGATGCTCAGACTATCGAATGATCGTGCGCGGAGGTTAAATCATTACATGGCTTCAGAAGCCAACGGAATCATTGCAGGACTTTATGACTATTATGTAAGTTATAATCGCACACCTTTTGCCAGCAAGCTTTCATCTATACCATTTCCCGTGAATTTGGATAGCATACCCAGACAAAAAAACACCTTACAGCCTGGCGAAAAGCTACGTCTCTTTTTAGGAATTCAGCAAAACCGAACACTGTGGAAGGGAACCGACAAATTGCATGCGTGGTTAAAGGAATATACCGAACTGCATGCTGATGAAACAGAACTTTCTGTTGCCGTGAGTGTGCCTTACGACCACTATATTCAGCTGTATGACTCAGCGCATGTATTTGTCGATCAGTTGTATTCGCAGGGCTTTGCCATGAATGCCTTGCATGCACTAGCAAAGAGTAAAATTGTATTAAGCGGGGGCGAAGAGGACATGTATGCGTTATACGGCAGTACAGAAATGAAGCCTGTATGGAATATAACACCTAGCAAAGAGCAGGTGTTTCATCAGTTGGATTGCATACGTGAAAACAAACATCGAATAGGTCAATGGGGAGAAGATTCACGGTCATTTGTTGAGCAACATCATCACTACATAAAGGTAGCCAGGCAGTATATTCATGAATGGGAGAAGCACGCATGATTTATTACCTCATAACAGCTGTATTCATTTGCATAGCTTTATTGGAGTTGTATCCGGTGAAACGGAAACTCGTTTTTGGAGTAGCAGCACTGGCAACGGTATTTCTTATCTTATTTGCTGCTATTCGAAAACATACAGGACCCGACTACGGTTCGTACCTCATATTATGGAATGACGCTCATGCTACAGATCCATACGACAGGTCGAATGAACCATTTTATTTTTACGTACAGTATGTATTAAAGTTTATACTCGGACTGGAATTTCAATCTTTGATTGCGTTTTTTGCTGTCATTAGTATTTCCCTGAAGTTTAGGGCTATTCAAAAATGGTCACCGTACTTTTTTGTTTCGCTGCTGTTGTACTTCAATATCAGTTTCTTGAATCAGGATTTTGGCCAAATAAGGCAGGGACTGGCAACCAGCATCACAATATTGTCCATTCAGTATGTGCTTGAACGCAGGTTTTGGCCGTTTTTATTCACCGTTCTATTGGCAACTTCAGTACACTACACGGCTATCATTTTCTTGTTGCTGTACCCGTTGGCAAATATCCGACTTAAATTGTATTCCATGATGCTGATTTGGGTAGCTGCATTTGGATTAAGTTATTTATTTACAGCCTTCGAAAATCTTCTGGCCTACATTGGTGCAGTTTTATTTCCGGAGCTAAACAGCAAAATATTTATTTACCTGACCGATGAGATTTACAGCAAGCGCTTAGGTTTTACTCCGGGTATGAGCCTGCGCTTTGTTAACCTCGCCATTATGTACCTTGCAGTAATACCCGAGCAACATAATTCAGAACGCAACCTACCTCGCATTTTGGTGAATAGCTACTTCATTGGTGGTTGCATTTTCTTTCTGCTCAACATACTAGCCATATTTGCTGCGCGTACGTCTGTGTATTTTACAGTTATAGATTTTATTGCATTGCCCTTAGCCCTGCAAGCCATTAAAAGCAGGCCGCTCAGATATGCAGTAGCATTTTACCTGTTTTTATACGTAGTTTATAATATTTATTTGCTCATTAATGTTACTGAAGGCTCGATGCTGGTGCCGTATAAAACTGTATTTGAATGAAACGAAGAAATGTACTCATGCTCATAGATGCTATGAATGGAGGCGGGGCCGAGCGCGTGCTTTCTTTTGTTTTACGGCAAATTGTTTCAGAGGATTTTAACTGCACACTCTATCTGATAGTTAAGGAAGGAATTTATCTGAATCAAATACATCCCGATATTGAAGTTCGTTATCTTTTCGCAGGCGATACATCTATTTCAAACCCTTTATTACGGATTATAAACAAAGTATATCGGGCAGTTGCTTACCGTGTAATATTTAGGTTCCCATTTTTACTTCCCTATTTCTGTTTAATTCGCAAAGGTGAATACGATTTAGCTGTTTCTTTCTGTGAGGGTTATAATACCCTATTGCTGGGTAAAATAAAAAGCAGGTTTAAGGCTTGTGTTCAGTGGCTGCAAGTAGACGTGCGAAACCACGAGGCCACTTTCAATCCGCAAGCATTTGATAAAGCTATACAACACATGGATGCCTTTGTGGGGGTGTCGGCTCAAACGCTAGAAGGATTTAATAAACGGTATGAAAAATACGGATTAAAACACATGCCACAGCATGTGGTGTATAATCCCGTGGATGTAGATAGAATACATAAATTGGCTGCTGAGCCATTTGCCGACTTTTCTAAATTTACTTTTATAGCTATAGGACGTCTTCAGCAGCAAAAGCGCTTCGACCGACTGATACAAGCACATGCCATGCTGGTAAAAAAAGGGTATGATATTCAGACCATCATACTCGGTAAAGGTGAATTGCAAAAGTCGCTGGCAGATCTTTGTCACAAGCTGAATGTTCATGAGTCGGTTCGATTCGAGGGATTTCAACCGAATGCATATACGTGGTTAAAGAAAGCCGATGTTTTTGTGCTGAGTAGCGACTATGAGGGCTTCCCGGGTGTTGTATGTGAAGCAATGACGTTGAGTAAACCCATAGTGGCAACCACTATTACAGGAACAGTGGAGTTGCTCGAAAATGGCCGATGGGGACTGCTTACAGATACAAACTCAGTCTCGCTAGCTGATGCTATGGAACGCATGCTCACAGATGACACTTTACGTAAACGTTTTTCACAACTTCTATCAGAACACCAGGGAAAATTTCTTTTTAAAAACCATATTGCAGATGTGGTTGATGTAATACACCGCTATTTACCAACATGAAGCTAAGTATTATAGTACCTGTTTACCAGGTCGAGGCGTATATTTATACCTGCCTCGATTCACTGCGCTGTAACAACAGTTCGGATGTGGAGATAATTGTAGTAGATGATGGTTCAACCGATAACTCATATGCAGAAATTAAACGCTTTGAGGAAAGCTGTAAACAACAAAACCTGATATATATAAAACAAGCCAATGCCGGACTTAGCCAAGCCCGAAATACGGGACTTCAGGTGGCAAAAGGAGACTACGTTTTTTTTGTAGATGGAGATGACTGGTTGGCTACGGATGCACTTGAACGTGTGATTACTGCATTGCATGCGCTAACGCCCGATATGCTGGTGTTTGATGTGTGGAAGTCTTACACACATTTCAATTTACCTATGCAAGGGGCACACATGCAGCCCGGTAAAAGATATACCTATGCCGATGTACTTGAGCTGACATTTGCTGGTAAAATGATGGTTTCGGCTTGGTCAAAAGTTTTCAAGCGTTCACTTTTAACTAACCCTCCGTTTGAGTTTCCATTGGGTGTGTGGTATGAGGATTTGCAACTGATTAAGCTATACCTCGAACATCCTGATGCAGAGGTGTGCTACCTGCCCGAAAGATTATATTATTACCGGCAGCGGGAAGGTTCGATTACACAAACATTTACCGACAAATTGTTTGATAAGTATACTGCCTGCGAGAACATAAACAGATGGTTAGCTGAATACAACAAACTGCAAGCGTATGCCAAATTGTTTCAAAATTTTTACCTCCGGGCCATGATTATTGAAATGGTAAACTCACTGGCTACCTCAGCTAATGATAAGACCTATATACGTAGTACTGTACAGCGCATACTGAGTAAACCAATGAGTATTTCGATGAAGCAAAATTACATTCACAACAAAACGTTGCATACAAAACACAAGTGTGCGTTGTTTTTTATACTTCACCTTTCATCTCTGTATATGTTCGTATTCAAAATGCGCTTTACCTTCAGACAGTGGAGATTTAGTCAATGAAAATACTTCATGTAATAAATAACTTGGATGGCGGTGGTGCCGAAAAGCTGCTAAGTCAACTGTTGCCAATGCTGCATAAGGATGGCTGTGAAATACAACTGCTGCTG
>JBKCPL010000064.1:0-35247 GCA_046309355.1 Bacteroidota bacterium | reverse complement strand
CCAATCAAGCGGTGAATTTTACAACTGCAGGCAATACCCTTACGTTTGATGGAACAAGCCCGCAAACTGTATCAGGCACAAGCAATCCGGCTTTTGTAAATGTTACGGTCAATTCAACAGGCAACGTGCAGCTGGCAACCAGTGCATCGGCATCCGGAAACGTAGTATTGCAATCGGGCGATCTGCTGCTAAGCACACAGCAACTCACCGTTACTGGAAATATTACACGTACTACAGGAAAACTGGGTGCAGGTTCAGGCACGCTGGTATTAAATGGATCGTCTTCGCAGTCGCTGCCGGCAACCTTGTTTATAGGGGACTCGATACGAAACCTGACCATGAACAATGCAGCCGGAGTTGTACTAAACAGCGCAACCCGTTTAACGGGCAATTTTACACCTACAGCCGGTACTCTTGCTACAAATAATTTTCTAACGGTGGGCTCTACAGCTGCGGGCACTGCGCGCGTGCTGGCGGGTAGTTCAGCCGGAGGTTATATTACAGGTACGGTTAAGGTAGAGCGTTATGTACCTGGATCGCGCAGAAACTGGCGCTTTATGTCGTCACCGGCTACATCCACCACATTGGCCGACTGGCAAAACGAAATGCATATTACAGGCCCGGGCGGAGCAGCCAACGGGTTTGATGCTACCACCTACAACCGCGGCAGTGTGTTTGTATACGATGAAACCGATTTGGCAACAGCCAACTCAGGCGACAAAAATATTGGTTGGGTATCGGCTACCAATACTACGAATTCACTGCTTCCGGGTCGCGGATACCGGGTGTTTGTGCGTGGCGATAGAAATCCGGGAAGACTAGACGGCACGGTTCAGGATCAAAGCGAAATAACACTGGATTTGAACGGAACGCTGAATCAGGGAAGCATCAGTTTGCCTGTTACCTGCACGTTCTCCGGCCCCGGAAGCACCTTCAGCGCTTCTAACGATGGATGGAACCTGGTAGGCAATCCGTATGCGTGCGATTACGATTGGGATGATTTCTGGACCAATAACAACAGCAATGCTACTCGTTTCTTAAACCTCGAATCCGATATTTGGATTTTTGACCCTGTAGCCAGCAACTACGTTACTTATAACGCACTAACCAACACAGGTACCGGCCAATTGATAAATGGCATTATACCTTCGGGTGCAGCATTCTGGGTGAAGGCCAACAATACCGCACCTGTTCTGCAATTGGTGGAAGCATCAAAAACTGCATCTAACCCCGGCAACCTATTTAAAAACGACAGGCCCGATAAAGCCTTCCGTATTGTGCTAAACGATGTGAATTCGGTAGATGCCGATGAAGCAGCTGTGTTGTACCACGAAAAAGCTACACGTGCATCAGATATAATGGATGTTACTAAAATGAGTGGATCTGCCAATATTGCGGTGCTAACCGATGACGGCAAGCTAACCACCATCAACAGCAGACCCGCCATCATTCATGGAGATACCATACCACTAGCCATTAGCGCAGTCAATGGCCGCTACAGCATCAGCTTCCGCAACATTGAAAATTTGCATACCTCACTCGATGCCGTTTTGGTTGACTATACCACACGCAGCGTGATAGATGTGCGCAGCACACCGGCTTACGTGTTTGATGTGACTCAATCATCAGCCGATAGCTATGATAAAAACCGCTTTAAAATTCTTATAGGTGCAAAAGGCCAGCTGCCCGAACCGGGCAACTATGGCATATCTCTTGAAAATGCTGTTTCGGTTTACCCGAATCCGGCAAAGGATGATGTGTATATACGCCAACTGGGTGGCCTCGAAATTCAATCGGCAATAGTATTGGATGTGAACGGCAGAACGCAATTAACCATTCCGTACATCAACAGCACGAAGTTTCAGGTAGACATTAGAGACTGGAAACCCGGTGTGTACTTTGTTGAAACAACCGATGTAAAAGGAAATGTGCTAAAACATAAACTGATTAAGCACTAAACAGATTTCTCCATATCCTAAAAATCCCGGCTCAAACACTGGGATTTTTTTATTACTTAGCTGTATGAAATATATATACCTGCCGGCCATCATGTGGTTGTTTTTTTTATTCCCACTAAAGGCACAGAACACCGAACAATCAGCGATACTGCATGTGCTGCATGAGCAGCAACGTGCATGGAACAGCGGCAACATTTATGCATTTATGCAAGGCTATTGGAACAGCGATTCGCTTTCCTTCATTGGCAAACGTGGCATTACACGCGGGTGGCAACAAACCCTCGATAATTACCTGAAATCATACCCCGATACGGCAACCATGGGTAAGCTGCAATTTGATATAGTGAGTATTGATATATGTCGGCCCGATGCCGCATTTGTAATCGGGAAATGGCAACTGCACAGGCAGTCCGACAAAGGGAATACAGGCGGACATTTTACACTGTGGTTTAAAAAAATTAACAACCGCTGGGTGATTGTGGCCGATCACACCAGCTAAGCCTGCTGTGTAGCCAGTTTGCTTTTTCGCACACCGTAACTCAGGTATACCACCAGGCCCACACACAACCAAATTAAAAATGCGGCCCAATTGGTATAGTTCAACTGCGCCATCAGGTAAAAATTGGTGATCATGCCCAATACCGGTATGGTTGAAAAACGTTTCACAAAGGTGAGTGCCGCCAGGGTGATGAACAGCACCCAAAAGGCCAGCATGGGCCAGTAAGTGTGCGTGGTGATGTGTAGAAAAATGTTGTCGGTATCGTATATGATAAACAAGTATAAACTAATCAGGCAGAGCAGCGGTACTACAAGTCTTCCGTTAATATACGGCACCCGAAACCCGGTATGGTATTCGTTGCGGTGATTTTCCATACGTATAACTCCCGCATTCACCACCATAAATGCGAACAACGTTCCTATACTGGACAAATCAGTCACTTCCTGAAGATTTAAAAACAGTGCGGGTACTGCCACAAAAACGCCTGTAACCAATGTTGAGAATGAAGGTGTTTTGAATGTGGGATGAATGGTGCTGAAACGCTTTGGCAATAAGCCGTCACGGCTCATGCTCATCCATATACGCGGTTGTCCGTTTTGAAAAACCAGCAATACACTGGCCATAGCGATTACAGCACTTACGGCTACAATACCGCTCATCCAGTTTACATGAATTATACTAAACGCATGAGCCAGCGGATCACCCACGCCCAGTTCGGCATAGCTGACCATTCCAGTAAGAGTTAATGCAATAAGAATATACAATACCGTGCAAATGATTAATGAAGCAATCATGCCTTTGGGTAAATCGCGTTGAGGATTTTTGCATTCTTCGGCTGTGGTAGCCAGTGCATCAAAACCTATGTAGGCAAAAAATACGGAGGCTACTCCCCGCAGCACTCCGCTTAATCCGTTGGGGGCAAATGGACTCCAGTTTTCAGGTTCTACGTAAAAGGCACCTACCAATATTACCAGCACAATCACCAGCAGCTTAAGCAGTACAAAATAATTGGCTGTGGTTTTGGTTTCGTGTACGCCCCGGTAAATAAGTGCGGTAATAGAAAAAATAATGGCCAGTGCGGGCAAGTCAGCAATGCACTTCAATCCGAAAAGTTCGGGAGCATGTTGCCAGGCCAGCAGCTTTTCATGTAGTGCGTGTGTTAGGATTTCGCCTTGCTGCAGCAGTTGCGTGGCCTGCATGTACCCGTTTTTGGCACTCAGGTAATCCATGCACAGGTACTCAGGAATATGTATGCCAATACCTTGCAGGAGTCCGGTAAAATAATCGCTCCAGCTAATGGCCACTACAATATTGCCAATGGCATACTCAACTATCAATGCCCAGCCGATAATCCACGCTACAATTTCGCCAAAAGCAGCGTAGGCATAGGTATAAGCGCTTCCGGATATAGGAATACTGGAAGCAAACTCGGCATAGCTCATAGCCGAAAACGAACACGCAATGGCTATAAATACAAACAACAATACCACAGCCGGTCCGCCTGATGCGCTGGCATTTCCGATGGTACTGAATATACCTGCACCGATAATAGCCGCAATGCCCAGCGATGTAATATCGCGCAGCGAGAGTGTGCGGTTAAGTTTGTGCTCACTCAGTTCGTTTTGCTCGGCTTCTTTAAGTATCGAAGCGATATTTTTTTTACGGAAAAGGGTAGTTTTCACGGCCGGTGTATTGTGGCAGCAATTTATATAAATTCATTTCACTATCAAGTCAGTAAACGACTTATCAACGGGAATACAGCCAGGTTGAGCAAAAAAAAGAAAACGAATGTTTTTGTAATAACGCGCAATGCCATAACCTTGCAACGCAAAACAGCGATAACACTGTTTGCACTTATTTTTACGAATACACAATAATGACTACAGCAACCATGACACACAACATTCTGACCAGAAAAGAGAATGAAATTTTTTACGTGACTATTAACCGCGAAAGCAAACTGAATGCGCTGAACATACAAACGCTGAAAGAAATTAAAGATGCGGTATTAAGCATTTACGATGACCCTTCGGTAAAAGGGGTCATCATTACCGGTGCAGGCCCTAAGGCATTTGCTGCCGGAGCCGATATTGAAGAGTTTTCCAATTTCAGCGTAGAAGAAGGAACCAAAATGAGTGCCGAAGGCCACGCAGTGCTGAATGCGGTTGAGAAATGCCCGAAACCTGTTATTGCTGCTGTTAATGGTTTTGCGCTGGGAGGAGGAAACGAGTTGGCTATGGCTTGCCACATGCGCATAGCTTCAGAAAATGCCCGTTTTGGTCAGCCAGAAGTAAACCTAGGCATTACACCCGGGTATGCAGGCACACAGCGTATGGCACAGCTTATAGGCCGGGGCCGCGCACTGGAGTTGCTTATGACAGCCGATATGATTAATGCACAGGAAGCGTATCGGATGGGTTTGGTTAATCATGTGGTGCCACAGGATCAACTTATTGCTAAATGCGAGGAAATTCTCAATAAAATAAAAACCAAATCGCCATTGGCTATTTCATCGGTTATACGATGTGTGAACGCTTACTACGAGAAGAAACTGGACGGAAACAACGTAGAGATAAATGAGTTTGGCAACTTCTTTGGCTCGGAAGATTTTAAAGAAGGCACTCAGGCATTTCTGAATAAACGCCCTGCTGCGTTTAAAGGCAAATAAATTCAGCTGGTTATTTCGCACATTGTTTTTGTCAGAATTAGAGTAGTTTTGATAAAAATGAATGTACCCATGAACTGGATTGAGAGAGAAAACAGCCTACAGAAAACGTTTTTGTTTACTGATTTTGCTGCTGCCATTGCCTGGATGGTAAAGGCTTCGTTTGTTATTGAAAAAATGAATCACCATCCGGAGTGGTACAACATTTACAATAAAGTACATGTGGTATTGCGCACACACGATGCCGGAAATGTAATTACAGATAAGGACAGAGAACTGGCCGAGTTGCTCGACAAGGTTTAATTTCACCGCATAAAGGGCTGCGTGCGTACCTCATAATATTTGCTTATTTTGCGCACGTTACATAGTATACATTCATGGAATACGATCCTATAAAACGCGATTTGGGTGTGGTGTTTAACCGAACCCTGTTTATGCGTAAATTGTTTTATAAACTCCTCGACTTGCTGTTGCTGCGCACCTGGCACATTCACCGCGAACTGAAACGCTGGCCTCTATTTAATAAGCCATTCACCATGCTGGATGCCGGTTCAGGTTTTGGTCAGTATTCATTTTATACCGCATCGCGCAATCCGCAGTGCACCATAGATGCAGTGGATGTGAAAGAGGAACAAATTGCCGATTGCACAGATTTTTTCAAACGCTGCAACATCACCAATGTTACGTTTTCGTATGGCGATTTAACACAACCCCATGCCCAAAATAAATACGATCTGGTGCTGTGCGTAGATGTGATGGAACACATACTGGAAGACGTGGATGTGTTTCGACATTTTCACCGCAGTATGAAACCCGGTGCTATGCTGCTCATTTCTACACCCAGCGATCAGGGTGGCAGCAATGCCGATGAACATGGAGAGTCGTTTATTGGCGAACACGTACGTGATGGTTATCCGGTTGCCGAAATGGACGAAAAGTTGCACAAGGCAGGTTTCACCAAAACAGAAATACTGTATGCATACGGCACACCGGGCAAAATAGCGTGGAAATTATCTATGAAGTACCCCATGCAAATGTTGAATGCAAGCAAACTTTTTTTTGTTATTCTGCCCTTCTATTACCTGATTGCGTATCCTTTTGCTTACGTACTTAACTGGATAGATACCTACACCACCCACAAAACAGGTACAGGCCTTATAGTGAAAGCCTGGAAATGACGCATCCATGAATTTATCCTTGCTCATAGCGCGCAGGTATTTTTTTTCACGCAAAAAGAGTGGCGGATTTAATCTCATCACCATCATATCGGGCATATCGCTGCTGGGCTATGTAGTAGGTGCTATGGCACTGATTATTGTGCTATCGGTGTTCAACGGATTTGAAGTTTTGTTTTTATCCATGTACACCCATTTTGATCCCGATTTACAAATTACACCCCGACAGGGTAAAGTGTTTCACCTGGATGATTTCCCCGATAAGGGCATACGGCAGCTGCCTGACGTGGCAAACCTGTCGGCTACGCTGGAAGAAAATGTATTGCTAACATACGATGACCGGCAAACGCTGGCAACGGTAAAAGGGGTGGATGAAAATTACACACGCATTGTAAATATTGATAGCAACATTGTATCGGGCAGTTGGGAGCTGAATGAAAATGATGTTCCCTACGCAGCGGTAGGTCAAAGCCTGGCCTGGCAATTGGCAATTGACCCGAACAATCCTGTAAAACCATTAACCGTTTACGTACCCTCGCGAAGCGGAACAACCAGCATACTCGATGCAGCAGATGCCTTTCGGAAATCAGCCATTTTACCTACAGCCGTATTCAGTGTACATCAGGAGGTAGATGAAAAATATGTGTTGGTTCCGGTATCCTTTTTAGCCCATTTGCTAGAGCGGGATGATGAGCGAAGCTCGGCTGAAATAAAGCTAAAGCCGGGAGCCGATATGTATGCTGTTCAACAGAAGATTCAGGAACTGTGCGGACCCGCCTTTGTGGTTAAAAACCGGTTCGAACAGCGTGAAGCATTTTTTAAGATTATGCGCTCCGAAAAATTAATCAGTTATGTCATACTGTTTTTCATCTTGCTGGTAGCTGCTGCCAATACCATTGCTTCTTTGTACTTACTCATGCTCGAGAAAAGGAAAGACCTGCAGGTGTTGGCTTCCATGGGGTTTACGCGTAGCGATGCCCGAAACGTATTTGTATTTGAAAGTTTACTGCTGGCCCTAACCGGTGGAGGTGCGGGCATCTTATTGGGTATGCTGCTCACCTGGGTGCAGCAGCACTACGGTTTGCTTACATTGAATGAACAGGCCGCGTTTATTTATCAATCGTATCCGGTTGAGTTACGAGCAGGCGATGTACTGATTGTATTGGCGACTGTTGTTGCACTTGGATTTATTACGGCTTTGTATCCGGCAAAAAAAGCAGCTGCACAAATGGTGTAGCCGTTTCTCGTTTTACGCGGATAACATGCCTCTAAAATTCAATCAGGCCATCCTCCTCGGCAACAGTAAAATAATGCTAGGTGAAGTCTTACGTAGATAGAGTTTACTTGCAAATTAATATTCCGTCCGTCAATGTTTTTTCCGGCTCTCCCGGATTATAGGCCAATGCAGCATTACTTATTTTGAATTTCATTTTCCCATTCATTTCAGTTACAACTACAGTACCGGATGTTCCGGTTGAGTAATATCCGCTGGCTGTGAAACTTTCATTAACGCTTACCGTACAGGAGTTCTCGGGAATATTTTCATCAATATAAGTTTGATAGCTTACTACCTGATACGTTCCGGGAGTGGGTGTTTTTTTAAACCGTACAATACATCCTGCGCCTCCGGTAAGTGTGTACATGCCAATAAAATAAAATGAAAACGGTGCAGATTCTAATCTACAAACGGTTGCACTGGCATCCGC
This sequence comes from Bacteroidota bacterium, assembly GCA_046309355.1. Classification (GTDB taxonomy): domain Bacteria; phylum Bacteroidota; class Bacteroidia; order UKL13-3; family UKL13-3; genus CAYSBE01. The sequence goes on along the minus strand of JBKCPL010000064.1, from coordinate 27,244 downwards.
GTTGTATCGATTGCCATTGAATATAAAATATTCTTCAGAATCAGTATTGCCTCCTCCTGAACCTTTTTTTACCCCTCCGTAGGTAAATGTGAATGCATCACCATCATTATCACCGGAACCACTTAAAGTAATATTTGTTGTGGTTAAAGTGCCCACACCTGTTTTTAAATTTGCTCCACTTCCATCTACCAATGATAGGCTACCTTTATTATCTTTCATTATAAAACTTGCATCCAGAAGGTCTTTATTTGTAATACTATAATTATTGTCGCCTTGTTTTGTTACAGTAAATTCTAAATCCTGGAATGAAGTATCAATACCATCGGATTGATAACTCATAGTGCCAATGAAAATTCCTGAATTATCAATTGGTGCTTCTTCTTTTTCGTCATCATCATCGCATGAACTAACTGATGTGAATATTATACTTCCTATAATAATTAGTATAGCGTTAATAGTTAAATAGCGGGAAGGTTTTTTTAGTAGCATACATTTTTAGTTTAACTCAAATTTATTTTTTTATTCATGTATGGCAATAGTATTATCATGATTTAATGCACAGTTCACACATCCCAGTTGTGTATGTGATGCATTCAGTTAAAATCGGAAAATTATTAGTGTTATGGAACTACAGTCGACAAGACTGTGTAGTAAATACACGAGAATACTGGATGAATAATAGGAACTGATATGCGTTGAAAGTGTACAGCAACTATACCTTTTCTTTTAAGCGCTTCTTTTTATTGTACTCGCGTATGTTGTTAATAACGGGTATGGCGGTTACCACCACAAATCCGATGATGATGTAATTAAGGTAGTCAAGCGCCTTCGGAAAAGCATAACCTACATAATAACCGGAGGTAACCACTACACATGGCCACAATGTTGCCCCTGCAATATTGTATAAAAAAAACACCCGGTGATTCACCTTTACCACACCCGCCAGTATAGGAGCAAATGTTCGGATGATGGGTAAAAACCTGCCCAGTATCAATGCCATGCCACCGTATTTTTTATAAAAATGCTCGGCATTGTGTATGTAGCTTTTCTTAAAAAATAAAGAGTCTTTTCGCTTGTACAACGCCTGTCCGGTTTTGTATCCAAAATAATATCCGGTGTAGTAGCCCAGAATAGCTGCTATGCCGATGGTTGAAATCAGAACGGCTAAGTCGACATCCAGCACATCTACGTAGCACAATAGCCCTGCCGTAAACAGCAGCGAATCGCCCGGAAGAAAAAAGCCAAAGAAAAGTCCATTCTCTATGTACACAATGGTAAGCACAATAGCTAACCCCCCGTAACGTATGAGCAATTCAGGCTGAAATAAATCCCAGAAACTTTCCAAAATGAAATGAGCGTATTTATGGTTCGCTGTAAACTTACATAAATACGCTCAATCAAAAAAACAGCAGCACTTAGCGGCTTACCTGTATGCGCAGTGTGCGCACCTGGCCGTTGTGTTGCAAATGCATCATGTACACGCCATTGGCCAGTGTGCTTACAGGCACACTCACTGCATCTGTTCCGCTAAACTCTACAGTGGATAGCTGCTGCAGCTGCCCCAATACGTTAAACAGTTTTACTGTAGCTTTACCTGTTATGGCGCTAACCGGCTGAATAAAGAGTTCGTCTTGTGCAGGAACAGGATATACCGACCACGTAGGTTGATTCAGTTCTTCTACTCCTGTAGTGTTACGCACAAAAACATTTTGCTGCTGCAGTGGTCCGCGACATCCGGTGTTATTGGTTTCACGCACGCGCACAAAACCATTTCCACCACCGCCCCACAATATGCTTATGGTATTGGTAGTTCCTCCGCTTTGCTGCGTACCACCCAGCATCACCCAATTAAATATAGAACCTACATCGCCACTCACCTGATAGGTATGCGTTTCAAAATTACGTACAGTATCCGGTCCGAAAATCGTACTTGTTTGCGGAGTTTCGTTTACGGTAACTGATATCTGTGCAGCAGCCGACTGGCATCCGTTTTTAGTCATGCGTGCACTATATGTACCCGTATTGGCAGTATTTGTATTTCGCAGAACAGGGTTTTGCTGAGTACTTCCAAATCCGGCAGGGCCGGTCCATTCGTAAGTAGCACCCGTTACAAAACCGGCAAACAACATAATACTGTCTCCGGCACATACCAGGCCTGTAGCCGGCAAGCTGCTCAACGCAGGTGCAGCCGGTATGGGGTTAACTTCTACATCTGTACTTCCGGGCTTGGAGGCACATGTGCCTGCAAATACCACCACCGTGTAAGTTCCGGCTTGAGCTAGTGTTACATTATTCAGCACAGGTGTGCGCAATGCCGAGTTGAATCCGTTTGGTCCGGTCCAGCTATATACACCACCGGTAATTCCGCCAGTACTTAGCGTTACGTTCGATCCGATGCATGCAGGTCCTGTGTTTTCAGGCTTAGGAGTTTCGGGCAGCGCATTTACCGAAACTGAGGTATTTACATAGCCCGAAAAACATCCGTTCACAATGGAACGAACACTGTAGGTTCCGGCCTGATCACTGCGTATACCAACGATGAGCGGATTTTGTGAAAACACCGAATAATTATTAGGACCAATCCATTGATAGGATGCTCCTGCTATAGCTGTAGCATTCAGTTGTAAATTAGCTCCTTCACACACAGGTCCGTTATTGCTGGCAACAGGTGCTGAAGGCAATGATTTTAGTGAAACAGAAACATTGACAGGGGATGATGAACAACCCGAATCGGAAACAGTAACCTGATACAAACCTATGTTGCTGCTGTTGGCATTGGGCAATATCGGATTTTGAAGCACCGATGCAAAGTTATTAGGTCCGGTCCATGCATACGAACGGTTCGGGCCGGTGGTGGTTGACGAAGAAAAGAAACGAATAGTATCGCCCGAACATACAGGTGCGTTGCTGCTGCCTGATGGAGGCAATGGATTTCTGCGTATGATAACCTGACTGGATGCAGGTGCCGATGTTCCGCAGTTGGGCACTGTTACTGTAACGCTGTATGAGCCGGCATTTGCACTACGGAGTGCAGAAACGGTTGGATTTTGAAGAGTGGAGTTGAATCCGTCTGGTCCGGTCCAGCTATATGATGCACCTGTAATGGTTGATGCATTCAGGTTCAATGTTTGGCCGTCACACAGCGGACTGTTGGTTGTAATAACAGGTGCTGCGGGTAATGTATTAATGCTAACTTGTGTGCTTCCGGCAGATGATATGCTGCATCCGGTAGTTACCGCGGTAACGCTGTATAGTCCAGCCCTCGATATACTAACGGTATCCAGTGATGGATTTTGCAGCGATGATGCAAATCCGTTTGGTCCGGTCCAGCTGTAAGTGGCACCGGCTATTGAACTGGCAGTAAGCTGCAGTGTTTGTCCGGGGCACAGCGGGCCATTGTTGCCTGCTACCGGAGTGGGTGTGCTGGTAGAAACTGCTACGCTTATACTTACTACTGCCGATGGGCAACCGTTTACTACTGCATACACATTGTATGTTCCTGAATGAGCCAGAATTACCGAATTGCGAGTGGGGTTTTGAATGCTGTCAACAAAATTAGCAGGTCCGCTCCAACGGTAAGTAGCTCCGGGTACAGGGGTGGCTGTCAAACTTAATGTCTGACCGACACACAGGGGCTCGTTACTGGATGCTACGGGCGCTGATGGAATGTTGTTTATAATCACCGTTGTGGATACCGATGGCGATGTGCACCCATTGACAGTAGCTGTGACAGTGTATGTGCCTGCAAAGGCAGATACCACTCCCGGTCGGATGGGGCTTTGTTGTGTTGCTGAAAATCCGTTTGGCCCCGTCCAATTATACGAAGCACCTAAAATGCTGCTGGCACTCAGGTTTAGGTTATCGCCAATACACAACGGCCCGTTATTGGATGCAACGGGTGCGGCAGGCACAGCATTTACCGACACGTACGTGGTGAATGGACCCAGTGTTCCGCAACCCGGCAGAGAAACCGTAACCGAGTAATTGCCCGAATCGTTGATGGTTGCGTTTCCTTTTGTTGGATTTACGTTATTGGATGTAAAACCATTTGGTCCGGTCCAGCTGTAGGTGGCACCCGGTATATTGCTTACGGCAAGTGCCAGTTGTTGTCCGGTGCAAAGCGGACTGTTGCTGGTAGCTACCGGTGTAGAAATAATACTAACTGTTGTATTGGCCACAAATGAGGTACATTGATTAGCAATGGCACGCACGCTGTAGGTTCCCTGGTTCAATATGCTGATGTTGGTAATAACCGGATTTTGTAACGTGGATGTATATCCGTTTGGCCCGGTCCAGTAGTAGCCGGTTGCACCTGCTATGGTATCTGATCGCAACAACAGGCTACCACCTAAACACAGCGGAGTGTTGCTGTAGGCATTGGGTGTTAGCGGAGCAGCATTTAGTTGCTCCTGCTTCACATCTGAGCAACCTCTTGTCCAGCCTATTAATGTATCACGCAGCGTTACCAAGTAAGGTGCACGGTTGCTGTAGGTTCGGTTTCCGTTAACGGTATACCATGTGCCTGATCCGTCACCATAATCCCATAGGCAACTGAATTGTGGAATATTTTGCCAGGCACGCACACTGTAAAATTTACTGAAGAGCACGGGCGATGAAGTATTGGTGAACACGATATTGTTACCGCCCTGATTACATAAGGTAGAAGGAATAAAATCAGCCGTAAGATCAAAACTTGCAAAAGGCTGCATAATAAAATCGGCATTAAACGGAGCGCTTCCTACTGTTACGTTATAACTGCGTATGGTATTGCTTCCTATGCGTACCGAACTTAACCATTCTGATCGTCCGTTGGGTGTCGTTGCAGTCCAGCTGTTGGTAACAATAGCCACATTAATTGTACTGCTTGTTTCTACAGTAAGTATATATGGACCCGTAACGGTAACGGGTGTGCTGAATACAACAATTTTGCGAAGCGTAGTAAGTATACCGGTGCCAAAGGTTGAATCTACGTTAACTGTGGTGGTGGCTAGTGCAGGGCCTGTCGGTAATGAGTCGGCAGGGTTCGCATTGAAAATACGGCACGTAAGCGTAACCACTGCACTGGTACCTGCAGTTTGCCACGCATAAAATTCAAACCCGCTTATAGTCATGGGTTGCGGTGCCGGATACCATTGCAAAGCGGTGTTTCCACTGGTGGATGTGTTTAACGATATGGTTTGAAATTGTGTGGTTTTATTAAACACATAATTTACCGTATCGTAGCTGCAGGTTGCTGTTTTGCCAAACCCACTTCCGCTATTCCATACCGTAGCACTTCGGTTTATATTATTAATAAGTGTAGCGTTGTGCGTTTGTAGCTGTTGTGCCTGCAGCGAAAAATTTAAAACAAGAGCGAGGGCAACAAAAATGGAGATGTACGTTTTATGCATAGCCGTTTAATAATTTGGTACATCGAATATATACCAAAATAGTTTGAAATACCGCTACGCCCTAAAAGTTAAAGTAAATTAATCTGAATTACTTTAGCTCGGTAACCTTAATGGCGTTGGTTCGCGACCTCTCCTGAATGGGCATACTGGCTGTGTTAATGATAATATCTCCTTTATCTACATAACCGTTTTCCAGCAAAAAATAATTTACATCCTGTATGCTTTGGTCGGTACTTTCAAAACCGTTGTAGTAAAACGAGCGTACGCCCCATACCAGACTTAATGTGGTAAGCAGCCGTTTGTTTCCGGTAAAAATATAAATCATGGCTTTCGGCCTAAATGCCGACAGCTTGTAGGCTGTATACCCTGAAAAAGTCATGCCTACTATGGCCTGCGCATGCAGGTGATCGGATATGCGCACTGCTGTAAAACAAATTTCATCGCTTAAAAATGTAGGCGAATCATCGGTAGGCTTTTTTCCTTTAAAGTACGGAGCATTTGTTTTTTCTGCTTCGGCTATGGCCTTCTGCATGCTGCGCACAGCCAGTTGAGGGTATGCACCTACCGATGTTTCGGCACTCAGCATCACGGCATCGGCCCCGTCCATTACGGCATTGGCCACATCATTTACTTCGGCACGTGTAGGTGATGGGCTACTGATCATGCTTTCCATCATTTGTGTGGCAATGATTACGGGTTTGGTCAGTTCGATGCAGCGCTTTACAATGCGTTTTTGAATAACCGGCACCTGTTCCATGGGCATTTCTACTCCCAGGTCGCCACGCGCAACCATAATGGCATCCGAAACCTGAATGATGGAATCGAGGTTATCAAGCGCTTCAGGTTTTTCAATTTTAGCCACCACTCGCGGTTTCCAGTCGAACCCGTCAATTATTTTTTTCATATCCAGAATATCTTCCGCTTTTCGCACAAACGATAAGCCAACCCAATCAACCTGCATCTCTAGTCCGAATTGCAAATCGGCCAGGTCTTTTTCGGTCATTGCCGGAATAGATAATTTCGTATGCGGAAGGTTAAATCCTTTTTTGGACGACAGCCATCCTCCGTATATCACGCGGCAGGTAATTTCATCCTTGCCGTTGCTCTTAATGGCTTCGAGTTGCAGTTTGCCGTCATCCAGCAATATGTATTCCCCTGGTTTTATATCGGCAGGCAATGTCGGAAACTTCACATACACGCAGGTTGCTGTACTCAGCTGTTCACGTGTGGTTACGGTTATGGTACTTCCGGTAATCAGCTCCACTTTTCCATTTTCTACTTCACCTACACGCAGTTTGGGTCCCTGCAAATCGAGCAGTATAGATACAAACGAGTTTTCTTCTTCGTTAATGGCACGTATACGCTCAATCACCTGCCGGTGATCATCGTACGAACCGTGAGAGAAATTGAGGCGGCACACATCCACTCCCTCGCGAATAATGGTGCGTAACATCTCTTTGTCGGATGTGGCTGGTCCTATCGTGGCTACTATTTTGGTGCGGTTAAATGTTTTCATGTTGCAGTTAAGAATGGGGAATTATATCGGGTAAAATTAAGTTGTGTTTGGATTTCAGATTAAGGTGCTCAAGCCTGGTGGCAAACTGAACACCCGGCAGCGATTTCAGTTTTCCGGTAAATGAATCCATAGAAAAATGTTCGAGTACGCCTTTAATCATCAGCAGGTAATCCATATGTTTAAGTTCGGGCAGTAAAAAAACCGATTCGTCTTTATTGGCAAACAGCTGATACGAAATACGGTTCAGTTCATCGTAGTAGTCAAAGTAGGCAAACGCAGCAACTACAGCATCGTGGTCGTAAAAACTGATATCTTCAGCCCGCTTCAGCTGAAGTGTCAGCTCCCTGTTTATAAGCCATGCCAGCTTGTAATCAGACAGCGCACATTGCATGCCGGTCAGCAGGTAATCGTCATCATAAGCCGTATCCAGTGTGAATCGTTTCAATCCTCGTCAAATATCAGGGGTATTGCCAGATTATGCTAATTATATTTACACTAAAACAGGTAAGTGAATAAGCAGTTTTCAAAAAAAATGGTCATTTTGACTTTTTCATTAAAAAATGATTTTATTTGCACACGCAAAAACCATTTAAATCATAACACAATGTCAGACATCTCATCAAGAGTTAAAGCTATCATCGTTGATAAGCTTGGAGTAGAAGAAAGTGAAATCACTAACGAATCGAATTTTACCAATGATTTAGGTGCCGATTCACTTGACACTGTTGAGCTCATTATGGAGTTTGAAAAAGAGTTCAACATCGCTATTCCAGACGATCAGGCCGAAAAAATCGGAACTGTTGGTCAAGCCATTGACTACATCGAGGCTAACGTTAAGTAATAACGTCAATTAACATCATTCATGTCATCCAGACGAGTAGTTGTTACGGGCTTAGGTGCGCTTACGCCACTTGGCAACAATGTTCAGGATTACTGGAATGCACTGTCGAACGGTGTGAGCGGGGCTGCCCCGATCACCCGTTTTGATGCTTCCAAATTCAAAACACAATTTGCCTGCGAGGTTAAAAACTTTGACGTTCAACAGTATATTGACCGCAAAGAAGCCCGCAGAATGGACCCCTACGCGCAGTATGCCATGGTGGTTGCCGAACAGGCCATTCAGGATTCAGGCTTAGATCTGGAGAAAATAAACAAACACCGTGCAGGGGTTATTTTTGCATCGGGTATTGGCGGTCTTACTACTTTTTTCAACGAAGTGGTGGCGTTTGCCAAAGGCGATGGAACTCCCCGATTCAATCCGTTTTTTATTCCTATGATGATTGCCGACATAGCGGCAGGTCATATATCCATGAAGTACGGTTTCATGGGCCCCAATTATGCCACCGTATCTGCATGTGCTTCATCCAACAACGCCATAGTAGATGCGACCAACAGCATACGTATGGGTGTAGCTGATATTATTCTTACAGGCGGTTCAGAGGCGTGCATTACCGAGCCCGCTGTTGGTGGATTTAATTCAATGAAAGCCTTATCTGAGCGCAACGATGATCCGGCCACTGCGTCACGCCCGTTCGATAAAAACCGTGATGGATTTGTACTGGGTGAAGGAGCCGGGGCATTGATACTCGAAGAACTGGAACATGCCAAAGCGCGCGGAGCTAAAATATATGCCGAAGTAGTGGGTTGCGGCATGTCGGCCGATGCCTACCACCTTACTGCACCTCATCCCGATGGATTGGGCGTTATTGCAGTTATCAATACTGCACTGGAAGATGCTTCACTACAACCGCAAGATATTGACTACATAAACGTACACGGAACTTCAACTCCGCTGGGTGATGTGGCTGAACTTAAAGCCATTCAGCAGGTGTTTGGCGAACATGCTTATAAACTGAATATCAGTTCTACCAAATCCATGACCGGACATTTACTTGGCGGTGCCGGAGCCATTGAAGCCATCGCAGGCTTATCCGCCATTGCCACGGGTATCATACCACCTACTATCAATCATTCTACTCCCGATCCGGATATAGATGCCAGACTAAATCTCACACTCAATACAGCCCAAAAGCGTGATGTAAATGTAGTGCTTAGCAATACATTTGGCTTTGGTGGCCACAATGTATCTGTTATATTCAAAAAGTATACAGCGTAGTGCGGCTGGGAAATCCAATCGGGAATATTTACGCACTTTATTTTTCCGGAAGCAGGAAAACCTACCGAAGCATTAGGGCGCTAACCGGCATCATGCCTTCCAATATACACTGTTACATGCAGGCACTAAGGCATCATTCAGCATCTGCACAAATACATAAAAACGGCTCACGCGACAGCAATGAAAGGCTTGAGTTTTTAGGTGATGCGGTATTGAGTTCGGTGGTGGCCGAATTGCTATTCAAACGTTACCCTGTACAGGATGAAGGTTTTTTAACTGAAATGCGCTCCAAACTGGTGAGCCGCGAAAGCCTAAATGCGCTGGCCATGAAAATTGGCTTGAATGAACTGGTGCAGTACGATAAACGGGCGTTGGGTACTCAGTTGCGCAACACCATTTTCGGCAATGCGCTGGAGGCGTTTATTGGTGCAGTATATTTGGATAAAGGATACGAAACAGCCCAGCGTTTTATTTTAACACGGCTATTTATACATATTGACATAGACAAAATACAGCAAACGGAAACCAACTTTAAAGGACGGCTAATGGAATGGTCGCAGCGAAACGGAAACCTAGTAGAATTTGAAGCCGAAGAGTTGCCCGATGGTAAATCAAAAATATACCGGGTTCAGGTACTGATTGATAAAGTACCGATGGCATCGGCTGAAAACCATTCGAAGAAAAAAGCCGAGCAAATGGCTGCTGAAAAAACACTTGAAGCCATGCACACTAACGTGTAATAGCCTGCCTCAGCGAATAACATAAATAAAGCGAAAAAGAAAATTCGGTCGTGCGTGATCCGGCATCATACACCGGTTCAAATCGGGCAACACAGGTCAGTTGTTTATCCAGCCATTCGGTTTGATAGCATAACCGAGGTATAATCAGCTTGCGCATTTTTTGTGTGTATAGCGGGTCGTGTTCGGATACCGACTGATAGATGGATGTACCGCGTGGGGCTATCCAGTTGTTGCCGCTCCAGTAAGTAGCCAGCAACGACCATGCGTGAAATGTTGCACCCGCATTTACCATCACACCGCTACCATTCCGAAATGGATAGTTTCCGCTTCGTGTATTTTCTGTATAGCCGGTCATGTATGCCTCAGCCCGAATAGTTGCCTGTTCATTTGCCCACTTTTTAATTAGCTGCGCACCTGTTGCATAATTAGCCACAGTAACCATTGCCGATGTATCCGCATCTATTTGTCCGCCCCGGTGAAAAACAGTAACCTGAACCACCGGCCTCACTACCCATGACTCATCGGCTGAGGTAAGATTCAAATACGTGTGTACGCCTGCAGTAAGCTGCTCTTTGTGTGCGCTTCCCGGCTCAATAAATTTTTCCCAATTCAACCAGGTGTCGCTGAATATATATTTGGAATTTACTTTAAACTGAGCTCCGTTTTCTATTCGTCTTAAAATAGCTGAGTTGATATTGAACAGCGGTTCGATAAGACCATGCGACAGTGCACCTTCCAATGTTCCCAGCGTTAATGAAGTTTTGCCGGATGCACTGAATAGCTTGAGCGAAATGACAGGAAGTACTTCGTAAAGCGATGGCGTAGCGCCAAACTCTGATCGAATATATGCTCCTGTGCGTATGCTCATACGCTTATTGGGCTGATAGTGCAATACAGGTATCAACTGTACACCCATCAGTGTACGGCCTTTTTCCACTGCGTTAAAATATTCGGTGTTGCGTAAATAGTTTACTTGCGTGTAGTCCAGCGACAGAGTTTTCTTTTCGGTATTGTCGTGGGTTATTTTATCGCTTAAAAAATGGTTATCAAGCTGCGCATAACACACAGGACTAATCAGAATAAGTAAACCAACAACAGGTATGCACCGCATATTCATGGCCATCGGTTATAACTCCATGGCATTAGCAACCAGCTCTGCAATGTCTTTTACTTCTATTTCCTGCTCTTTGTTATGGTGTTTTACACCGTCACGCAGCATGGTCATACAAAAAGGGCAAGCGGCTGCTACTATTTCAGGCCTAGCTTCCAGCATGTCATCGGCACGTTCCAGATTGACTTCTTTAGTTCCCTGCTCCGCATCTTTAAACATTTGTGCGCCACCGGCACCACAGCACAATCCATTGGCGCGGCTGCGTTTCATTTCTACAAGTGCAGCATCCAGTTTTTCAATCACTTCTCGCGGGGCTTCGTATATATCATTGGCACGGCCCAGGTAACAGCTGTCGTGGTAAGTAATGCGTTTGCCTGCAAATGCACCTCCCTTCACAGCCAGTTTGCCTTGCTGAAGCAATTGATTTATAAGCGTAGTATGGTGCAGTACCTCGTAGTTGCCACCCAGTTCGGGATATTCATTTTTAAGTGTGTTGAAGCAATGCGGGCAACCGGTTACTATTTTTTTTATGCCGTACATATTCAGTGTCGAGATATTTTGCATCGCCATCATTTGAAACAGAAACTCATTGCCGGCACGTTTGGCGGGGTCGCCTGTGCAGGCTTCTTCGGTTCCCAAAATGGCAAAACGAATGCCAGCCGCATGCAGTATTTTAGCAATGGCTTTGGTTATTTTTTGTGCCCGTTCATCAAAACTTCCTGCACAGCCTACCCAGAACAATATTTCGGCTTCTTCACCGGCAGCGGCCACTTCGGCCATCGTACGCACCTTAAATGTACTCATCAGTTGTATAAATTGTCCGTGCAATTTAAGCTAAACGCGGGCTGAATTGCAACAGGATGGTGTGATATGGGGTTATGGCCGCGCAGCGAAGCTGCGCGGCCATAACCTTGCGCACATCGTTTTCTTCTGTGTTTATCATACGTATCACGCTATCACACATACATATCAAGTACGTACAGAGTAGCTCAAAACCTCCGAATAGTGTTTTTTTTGTGACAGGCATCCATGCTATGTACCAATTCTGCATATTTGTAATATGCATATAGCGCTTAAGGGTATACCAATTATATGGCTGTTGGCAGTACTAACGCCTCAGGCAAACTCACAGCCATTTCCTGTATGCAAAGATTCACTGTCTGCCAGTCCTTTTTTTCCATGCCCCAGCTCAGAGTTTTATCCGGTATGCGGGTGCGATAACCAAACTTACAGAAATGAATGTGAGGCCAAATTCAGACATGGCGTAAATTTTTATTCAGACGGTTCATGTTCGGGATTTGAAATGGATATTTTACCTACCTACATTTCTTCGGCCAGCAATTACACCACTGTATTTACGATGGTTCAAGCAGGTAATCCCAATTTCGCCCGACTGGTAGTGGTCGATTCATTTGGCAGGCTTTGGCTGCAACGCGAATTGCCCCCCGCCAACCGCTTCTCCTTTTCGCTCGACCTGCTGGAACTACGCTACGGAGTGTATTACATGTATGTATTCAATACGCAAGGCGTATACCGCTATAAAGCTTTTGTGCGCACCCAATAAGGCACTGTGTAAGACGCTAATCGCCAATTTTTTGAGGCATATTGACCGGCAACAACCTTTTTTTCACAATTTGTTGTGAATTACAAAAGACTGCCCTATTTTTGCCACCCCTTATAAGAAAGTATAAAATTTATTTACTGTGGACTCAATAAGTTATAAAACCAAATCAGTCAGCAAAGCCACCGTTAAAAAAGAGTGGTACATCATTGATGCTGAAGGCCAAACACTCGGCCGTTTTGCCAGCAAAGTAGCTAACATTTTACGTGGCAAGCACAAAACCAACTTTACCCCCCATGTAGATTGCGGGGATAATGTTATCATTATCAATGCAGATAAAATCCGTTTCTCGGGCAATAAACTGAACGATAAAGATTATGTGTTTTACTCGGGTTTCCCAGGTGGACAGCGTTTTGAATCAGCTAAAAACATGATGCAAAAAAAGCCAACCTACGCAGTTGAACATGCGATTGAAGGCATGTTGCCCAACAACAAACTGGGCAGCGAAATTTTCAGAAATTTATACGTGTATGCCGGTTCGGAACACCCGCATGCTGCACAGCAACCCAAAACATTAACATTCTAAGCAATTCATGGAATCAGTAAACGCCATAGGCAGAAGAAAAACCTCAGTAGCACGTGTGTACCTGAGTGCCGGTACGGGCAATATTACCGTTAACGGCAAAGACGTGAAAACCTATTTCCCGACAGTACTTTTACAACATGCCATCAACAAACCGCTTGAAGTAACTAGCACAGCAGGTCAGTTTGATATTAAGTGCAATGTTGACGGAGGTGGAATTACCGGACAAGCCGATGCGATTAAACTCGCAGTTTCGCGTGCGCTGGTTAAACACAATGCCGAGTTAAAACCTGCATTGAAAGCAGAAGGGCTGATGACCCGCGACCCACGCATGGTTGAACGTAAGAAGTCAGGTCAGAAAAAAGCGCGCAAGCGTTTCCAGTTCGTAAAACGTTAATTAAGTTTATATATTTATGTCACAAATCACTCAGCAAGAGTTGTTGGAAGCGGGAGTGCACTTCGGTCACCTTACCCGCAAATGGAATCCCAAGATGGCTCCCTATATTTTTATGGAGAAGAATGGAATCCACCTCATCGATCTGAACAAAACAGTTGTAAAACTGGATGAGGCCGCATCAGCCATCAAAAACATCGTAAAATCAGGCCGCAAAGTACTTTTTGTTGCCACTAAAAAACAGGCTAAGGAAATCATTGAAAATGAAGCAGCCCGTGTAAACATGCCATTCGTTACCGAACGTTGGCTGGGTGGTATGCTTACCAACTTTGCCACCGTACGCAAGTCAATCAAGAAATTGCAAACGCTGGAAAAGATGGCTTCAGATGGTACTTATGCCAATATCAACAAAAAAGAACGGTTGATGGTTGAACGCGAAAAAGTAAAGCTTTCCCGCTTATTGGGAGGTATCGCTGATTTGAATCGTTTGCCAGCTGCTTTATTTATTATCGACATCAAGCGCGAACACATTGCAGTTGCCGAAGCTCAAAAATTAAATATTCCTACATTTGGCGTAGTAGATACAAACTCCGACCCTACATTGGTTGATTATGCCATACCGGCCAACGATGATGCAGCTAAATCCATTGCTATCATTGCCCGTGTGATGACCGATGCCATTGTTGAAGGCTTATCGGAACGCAAACGTGAAAAAGAACACGAAGGTGAAACGGAAAAAGAAGCCGTAGCTGTAGAAGAATAACACCACTGAAATCGGCTCAAGGGCCGATTTTTTTTAATCATTAACCCATTACCAATTAATTACTAACGAATCATTATGAGTACAATCAGTGCTGCCGATGTAAACAAACTGCGCCAAATGACAGGTGCAGGTATGATGGACTGTAAAAAAGCATTAACCGAAAGCAATGGCGATTTTGAAGCAGCTGTAGATTATCTGCGTAAAAAAGGCGCTAAAGTATCGGCCGCCCGTGCCGATCGTGAAGCCAAAGAAGGAGCAGTTATTGCTAAAACATCACCCGATCGTAAATTGGGTGTAATTGTACAGCTGAGTTGCGAAACCGACTTCGTGGCTAAAAACGAAGATTTTGTGAAGTTTGCACAGTCTATCGCTGACTTGGCGCTAGCTCACAAACCTGCCAATGCCGAAGCCCTTAAAGCGCTTCCGTTTGATGGTGCCACACTGGCCGAACGTATCACTGACCAGGTAGGTAAGATAGGAGAGAAAATAGACGTAGTTCGCTACGAAATAATAGAAGGTGAAAATATCGTTTCTTACATACACGGTGCCAATCGTTTGGGTGTGCTGGTATCTCTTAATCTGGCTTCTAACGATGCGAATAGCGTAGCAGGAAAAGATGTAGCCATGCAGGTTGCCGCGCTTAATCCGATTGCAGTGGATAAGGATGATGTAGACCCAACTGTTATTGCCCGCGAAATTGAAATAGGTAAGGAGCAGGCACGTGCCGAAGGAAAACCTGAAGCCATGCTGGAAAAAATTGCACAAGGTAAACTGGGCAAGTTCTATAAAGATTCAACGCTGATGAATCAAGAATTTGTTAAAGACGGCTCTAAAACAATCGCTCAGATGCTGAACGAAGTAGAAAAAGGGCTTGCTGTTAAAGCATTTGTGCGTGTAGCTTTGGGCTAAGCACATCTATTTAAAAGCATAAAAAATCCCGTCAATGACGGGATTTTTTTATGCCTGTAGTAAATGCAGCGTACACACAGGCCATGCCGTTCACACGTATGAGCAGTTCGAATGATGCGTGAATTGTAAACTGAATGCCAAGCCTAGTATCCAGTTCGGTACTTGAACACCTTGGATCCGTCAAAGCGGATGAAACCTTCACCGTCTTTGGAGAAATAAGGGTATGGTGTTTCATTGGTTTTGCCCATAAACGAACCGTTCTTTAAATCGATGCGTATAAAGCGTGTTAAGTTTTGAATGCTTTCTTTTGTGTATACATACAACGCATTTTGAATAATGCGATACGAATACACAGCAGTCGTAAAGGCATCAAAATTCATCAGTCCGTCATTCATGCGGTAGCTGCTTATACCCTTTTTGCAAATGAGCAGTATATTGTTATTGTGCTGTACCAGCTGAACAGGTGTTCCTGATTTATTTTTAGAAATATTGTTTTTAAATTTTACAATTCCGGTAGACACATCAAAACAGAAGAGGTGCTTTTCAGTGGCTACATACAGTAGGCTATCTTTAAGAATAGCATTGGTCATTGTTCCTGAAATCTTATCATCCAGTGCGGCATTGTCAAATGTTTCCCAAATCAATGCACCGGTATTGGCATTGTATGCACGCAATCCAGATTTGCCCTCATATACCCGAAAAGATTCGCAGGTGTCGGGTTTTCCGTTGGTTCCGGGAATAAAATTTTGACGGTCGAGGTAGCCACCAAAACGCGCCACCAGTACCTGGCCCGAAAGAAACATTTCGGGTATTACATCGTCTTTGCTAAAGGTAGGTGTAGCGGCTATAACGCCTCCGTTATCCAGCATGCATTTTTTAATTTTGTATTTGTCTTCCGACATGTCTGCCAGATACACGGCATCATTTGTAAAGAGTGGCAATGGACCGCGGCCAAACGTTTGTGTGCTTTTGAACACTTTGGCACTGTAATCCGAGTTTTCAAATTCAGTTTGCCAGAGTACACTTCCGTTTTTGATGTCGAATGCAGTTAGACCTTCGTAGTACAAGAACACGATATTGCCCGAATGAAATAACTGCACTACATCGCCTTTAAAGGTGCTTGCAACATCAGGTATGGCAGTACGTGAGAACGAACGCATAAAACGAATATCAACCGGTGTACTCCACGAGTATTTGCCCAACGCCTTTACAGTTACCAGGCGTTTGGTGTGCTTGCCTACTTCGTCATCTTTACGGTATTTGTCGTACGTAATAAATATGCGTGTATCGTGCTCGTTGATAAACAATGAGCCGTTTATAGTCATCGGCTGTTTGGCCTTGATCTCGTCATACTGCTCCTGCGATATACCCTGCATGCTGCTGTCGCGCAGGTAATATATTTCTTCGGGTGCCCGTTTGTTTTTTTGAAATACGAGCCTGATTACTCCTTCTTTTTTCTCCCATTTCCAGTTTTTGGCCTTGCCGTATCCAAACCGTTTTTTAAAATTCAGTTCCCACAAAATAGCTCCGGTTTCACCGCTCATCATAGCCATTGACGAGGGCCCGCCACCCAACACCAGCGAGCGGTCTTCATTGATGTACCTGCGTTCTACCTTTACAGGAAACTTATTCTTCCACACTAAAGGGAACGACTTTTGTGCGTGTACTACCGTTACAGCCAGTAAATAAATTGCAATGAGTACAGTTTTTTTCATAGCAGTTCAGGTTTTGACCTGTTGGTTTAAAATCGGTTCAATATAGGCAAATTATCCAATTATTTGCTGCACCTAATTATTCTACGTGTGCACGGCTTATACATAGGCAATTTCCATAGCCGACTGCACACACATTTTTCGTATAATGCGTCTTGATTATGGCCGATACTGATCTGTTTTCGCACGAATACTTTATGCGCATGGCTTTGAATGAAGCTCGCCAAGCTATGGAAAACAACGAAGTGCCCGTAGGCGCTGTGGTGGTTGTTGCCAATAAAGTTATAGGCAAAGGCCATAACCTCACCGAGCGGCTGCATGATGTGACCGCCCATGCCGAAATGCAGGCCATTACCGCAGCATCCAATTACATAGGTGCGAAATACCTTACGGAATGTACGTTGTATGTAACTGTTGAGCCATGTGTTATGTGTGCCGGTGCGCTGTACTGGAGTCAGATAGCACGCGTTGTATACGGCACTGCTGATGAAAAGAAAGGATACCGTACCAAAGGCGATTTACTGCATCCGCGCACCGAAGTTATATCGGGTATTATGGCACATGAGTGTGCCGAACTGATGAAAATGTTTTTCAAAAAATTACGATAAACATTACATCTCGCAGGTTGTTTCATTAATACATGCGTTATATTCGCACACGTTTTTATTCATAAACATTAATACTATTTTATATGGCATTCGAATTACCACCATTACCTTATGCGTACACCGCACTCGAACCACACATTGATGCGCGTACCATGGAAATCCATCACACTAAACACCACCAGGCGTATGTTACCAATTTAAACAACGCCATTGCCGGCACCGATGCCGAAAAATTAAGCATCGAGGATATTTGCAAAAACATCAGCAAGTACCCCATGGCTGTTCGCAACAATGGTGGCGGGCACTACAACCACACGTTGTTTTGGAATATTCTTGGAAACAATGGCTCTACCCCATCAGCTAAGCTGCAAGCAGCCATTGATGCAGAACTGGGAGGAATGGAAAAACTAAAAGAAGATTTCAATAAAGCAGCTGTTACCCGATTTGGTTCAGGGTGGGCATGGTTGTGTGTTGAGAACGGAAAACTTAAAATATGTTCAACACCAAACCAGGATAACCCGCTGATGGATGTAGTGACTGATTGCAACGGTACTCCTATACTGGGACTGGATGTGTGGGAACATGCGTACTATTTAAATTACCAAAACCGTAGACCGGATTATTGTACCGCTTTCTGGAATATTATTAACTGGGACGAGGTTAGTAAACGATACGAATCGGCTTTGTAATTTATACACGCCATGGATACCGCACTTAATTTACGAGAAGTACCCGTTATATCGCCCGATGCATTGTTTCAGATACAATACACCGATAAGGATGTGCTTGACCGAATAGAAGATATACGTGTTAGGCGTTTATCCCTTGATAAAGCAGTTACTTTAGGAAAAAGTGTAAAAATAAAAACACGTCTAGTGCTGTATACCCAAAATGGTTTTGTTCAATTGAATAAAGTCATTGTGCATTTTTTAAACGAGAAAGGGATTACGATTGATGGCGATCATTTTATTCCCATGCATGCCATCTATACTGTAGATATGGTATAAGTTTTTAAACACTTCATCACATAAAAAAACCGCACTATTCAGATGCGGTTTTTTTATGGTAGTTACTCTTTGTTTTACTCCACCGTTACCGACTTGGCCAGGTTACGCGGTTGGTCTACGTTGCAGCCGCGCATTACAGCAATGTGGTACGACAGCAATTGAAGCGGTATGGTAGCCAGCAAAGGCAGCATCGCTTCTTCGCAGTGAGGTATAAAAATAACGTAATCGGCATGTTGCCTGATGTGCTCATCGCCTTTGGTAGCAATGGCAATAACTTTGCCTTTGCGTGCACGCACTTCCTGTATGTTGCTGATTACTTTTTCGTAATTGCTGTGTTGTGTGGCTATAACTACTACGGGCATTTCTTCATCAATAAGCGCTATCGGCCCGTGCTTCATTTCTGCTGCCGGATATCCTTCGGCATGTATGTATGAAATTTCCTTCAGTTTTAGTGCGCCTTCAAGCGCCACCGGAAATCCATACCCACGACCCAGGTACAGGAAATTGTGCGAATTCTTAAATGTTTCAGCCATCTGCCTGATGTAGTCATTCGATTCCAGAATTTTCTCCACTTTGGCCGGAATAGTTTCCAGTTCGGTTAGCATTTCACGCAGGCGATGCACCGAAAGGGTGCCTTTCTTTTGTCCGATGGAAAGCGACATCAGTATGAGCGCAGTTACTTGAGCGGTAAAGGCTTTGGTAGAGGCTACGCCTATCTCGGGTCCTGCGTGTGTGTAAGCACCTGCGTCTGTCATTCGGGGAATGGATGAGCCCACTACATTGCAAATGCCAAATACCGTAGCTCCGCGACTTTTAGCCAGTTCAAGGGCAGCCAGCGTATCGGCAGTTTCACCGCTTTGCGAAATGGCAATCACAAAGTCTGTCTCATCAATCACCGGATTTCGGTAACGGAATTCGGAGGCGTATTCCACCTCAACAGGTATGCGTGCAAAATCTTCAAGCAAATATTCGCCAACTAAGCCCGCATGCCACGATGTGCCACACCCTACTATAAGTATACGTTTGATGTTCTTCAGCTTGTCTTCAAATTTATCAACGCCAGCCATTGTAATGGTGCCTTCGTTGATGTGAATGCGGCCACGAAACGAATCGAGAATGGAGCGGGGTTGTTCGTAAATTTCCTTGAGCATGAAGTGGTCAAATCCGCCTTTTTCAATGCTTTCCAGATTGATTTCCAGTTCCTGTATGTAAGGTGTTTTTATGGTGTTGTCTATCGTCTTTACCGTAAGTTCATTGCCTTTGATAATGGCCAGTTCGCCATCGTTTAAGTACACTACATTGCGGGTGTATTCAACAATAGGTGTAGCATCCGATGCGATGAAGTGCTCATCTTCGCCAATGCCTATTACCATTGGGCTTCCTTTGCGTGCACCTATCAAATAATTAGGATCTTTTTTGGATAAAATGACAATGGCGTACGCCCCTACCACTTGTGTGAGTGCCATGCGCACAGCCTCTTCAAAACCTACTGCATTTTTGTTAAATACTTCTTCAATTAAATGGATGAGTACTTCGGTATCGGTATCGCTTTTAAAAATATGGCCGCGTTCGCTCAGTGCTTTTTTAAGCGAAGCATAATTTTCTATAATGCCGTTGTGAATTATAGCAAATTCACCGTTTTGCGACAGATGGGGGTGTGCGTTTACATCATTGGGGGCACCGTGTGTAGCCCAGCGTGTGTGGCCCATTCCGGTGGTGGCTTTTATGTTTTTGCCTTCCACAGATGCTTCAAGGTCCGACACTTTACCGCTCTTCTTGTAAATGTTCATTTCCTTTTCAGGAGTAAGCAGTGCTACACCGGCACTGTCGTATCCGCGGTATTCAAGGCGTTTAAGCCCTTTTATAATAATAGGGTAGGCCTCGCGGTGGCCAAGGTAAGCTACAATTCCACACATAATGGATCAAAAATACTATAAAGTTTGCAGTTTGAAAACCCCGCTTTGTGTGGGAGCTTTTTTATGAACTGCGGGCAGTAATGCATTCAGGCGTTCAAGCAATGCATCGAACTCTTCAAAACTGAGTGCTTGTTGTTTATCCGATAAGGCCAGATTTGGCGTTGGATGTATTTCAACCATGAGTCCATCTGAACCGGCAGCAGCAGCAGCCATCGCCATCGCTGTAACACGTGATGAGCTACCTGTACCATGACTGGGGTCGGCAATAATGGGCAAATGGCTAAGTTGTTTTACAAACGGTATAACACCTATATCCATCACATTGCGCATGTCGCTGTCGAAACTGCGAATGCCGCGTTCGCATAACACAACGTGTTGGTTTCCGCCTGTGAGTAGATACTCGGCTGCCAACAGCCACTCTTTGGCTTTGGCTTGCATTCCACGTTTCAGCAGCACGGGTTTATTCAATTTGCCCAGCTCATTCAGCATGTAAAAGTTTTGCATGTTGCGGCTTCCTACCTGCAGCACATCGGCATATTCCATCAATTCATCGAGCAGGCGCAAATCCATTATTTCGGTAACCACTTTCAGGTTGTAAGTTTTGGCCGCTTGATGAAGCAGGATAAGTCCTTTTTTACCCAGGCCACGAAATGAATACGGTGACGTGCGTGGCTTGTATGCTCCGCCACGTATATAGGGAACACCCCGGCTGTGAAGGTACTCGGCAACGGCATAAATTTGTTCTTCGTTTTCTACCGAGCACGGACCGGCAATCACTGAAAAATCATCGGACCCTATTACATGTTCGCCAACGGCTACGTGTGTTTGTTGTTTCCACTCAAGCGATGCCAGTGGAAAAGGCTGCGTAGTATGTGTGGCAGATTCAATGCAGGAAAAGTGTTCGGCCAAATCAGCTGCATTGTTTTTAGGCAAAACCACCAGGTGGCTTCGTTCTATTGACGTATGCTGTATGCGATGATTAGTCAGGTAATCGGTTAACTCCTGCAACTGCTGTGGCGTAGTATCTGATTTAAGTGTAAGTATCACTGCTTATTTAATAACAGAGTAGGTTAAATTTAGTTTGAGTTTTTCCGGACGTGTATCCAGCACTACTCGTGCTGCTGAAAGCGGATTGTCAGCAGGGGCAACTAAATTAAGTCCGTAGTTGTAGTTTTTATTGTTGTTTAAATACTCATTCAGCAAATACTGAATATGGCGGTTGATGTTGAATCGGTAAGTTTTGGTAGCCGGATCCAGTATGCCGCCATAGTAACTTCCGCCATCAAAAAAGTCGTTTATAAAATCGAGCCTGCCCAGCGAATCTGAAGCAAAAAGACGAAGTTCCTTAGGCAATGTAAATGGATCAGCATCGTCTTTTGCCTGAAAGATAATCTGTGCACCGGTGATGGCGATTTTACGGTTTTTAACCAGGTCAAATAATCCGGGCATCATGATGCGTGTTTTTAAACCGGCCATTCCCTGCACGTAGTTTTCGGTAGCAGGGGTTGTGGAGAAATAAGGTTGAATATTGACCGATGGCAAATGGGTGTGTACATACTGATTGGTGCGAACTGAATTTACCGTGAGCGGAAATTCGGCACGTTGTGTGCCGTTGTAGTATATTACCAAAGCGGTAGTTGGCCTGAACATATTCATATAAGCGATGCCGCCTTCTCCGGCTGCAGGCGTGGCTTGTGCAATGAATGCAAAACCTTTCACCTGCGATTGAAAAGCAGAATTGTCAATAAACATGCCGTTGGCTTCGCCTTGTTCAAATTTTTGAATAAAAGCTGTATTCGTAATGCGAATGCGCATATGAGGTACCAATGGAAATGTTACTCCGTTTTGTGTGATGTACACACTGTCGTCAATATTTTGCAGCGTGCCGGTGTACTCGCCCAGTGTGGTTGTGCTGTATGCATAGGTGCGGTTAGAGAAGTAGAGTGAATCCACATTGTTGGATAACGATTCGTTTAACTCAAATACCCGAATTTGTTGTGCGGCACTAAGTTTTCCGTAATAAGCCGTGGGTGATCCATAGGTGACTTGTAGCACCATCGAATCAATGCCTTTAAAATTGGCACCGAATGAAAACTGATTAACGGGAAGGCTTACTTGTGAAATAATGTTGGCTGCTGATGCACCCAGTTTCGGGTCGTTCATATTGCCCAGCATATATAGGCTTAGGTTGCGTGTAAGAAACGAATCGCGCGTAGTGGTAAATGCATACAGTTGCACGGAGGTGTCGGGCACAATATCGAAAGGATTTCGAAGCCCGATAAAATCGGCACTTACAGTTTCTTCGGGTTTATTACAGCCCAAAGAAAACAGAATACAGATACCGGAGAAAAGAAGTACGAGAAGCTTAATTCTGCCTTTGCAATAAGCTGTCATATAGTTTTATATACTCGTCCACGTAACCTTCTTCGTTTTTGTGTTCCATAACCAGTTTCCCTTTTTGTTTTTTCAGAAAACTGCTTACCTCGGTGTCTATCTCCTCGCTGCATTTAACTACAGCATCGGCATGTGTAATGGCCAGTTTATACAAGCCTGAGCACGATGCATCGCCCAGTGATGACATTTGTTTGTTGTCAATACTGTTGAGGCTTGCTTTGCGCGCAAAATCTTTGCCCAGCGATTTTTCAAATTGATTTTCGAAAGCTGAATACACCACTTTTGCATTCTTAAATACAGGCTCGTTGGCGTAAATGGTTTTTAAGTACAGCGGAATTAAGCTGGTCATCCATCCCTGGCAGTGAATAATATCCGGCTGCCAACCCAGTTTTTTCACTGTTTCCAATGCGCCTTTGCAGAAGAAGATGGTGCGCTCATCGTTGTCGGTAAAGAATTTATTGTTTTCGTCTGTGTATACGTGCTTGCGGTGAAAGTAATCTTCATTGTCAAGAAAATATACCTGCATTTTTGCTTCGGGCAGCGAAGCTACCTTTATGGTCAACGGATTGTCGTTGTCGTCAATGGTAATGTTTATACCTGACAAGCGAACTACCTCATGCAGCCTGTTTCTGCGCTCGTTAATGCACCCAAAGCGGGGCATCAACACACGTATTTCGTTGTCTTTTTCCTGAATGGCTTGAGGCAATCTTCTGGCTAAATCTCCAACATTGCTGACTTGCAGGTAGGGGGTCATTTCTGAAGAAATGAACAGAACTTTTCTTTTTGACATATGCTTTTTGATAAAAAAAGTATGCAAAGTTAGCCAATAACTTAAAAAAAGCAGTATAATTCGCCCCATTTATTTTATAATACTGCCTTAACTGACAGAAAATTAACATTCTAGGCTTTGTTTATCTTTACTCAAACCCATGAGTTGCAGCGCTACCTGCAGCAGCAAAAGGCCCAATCACGTACTGTAGGTTTTGTACCCACAATGGGTGCTTTGCATCAGGGGCATATCCGTCTTATTGATCAATCGAAGCGCAGCTGCAGCATAACCGTGTGCAGTGTGTTTGTAAATCCCACCCAGTTTAATCAGCAAAGCGATTTCGACCACTATCCGCGCTTGCCCGAAAAAGATACCGCCATGCTATTGGCTGCCGGATGCGATGTGCTTTTTATGCCCGATGCAACCGAAATTTACCCCGATGGAATACATACAGCACAGTACGATTTTGGAGCATTAACAGGTACGCTGGAAGGTTTTTTCAGGCCGGGCCATTTTGATGGAGTAATTACTGTAGTTAAGCGATTATTTGAAATTGTTCAGCCGAATTACGCGTTTTTCGGACAAAAAGATTTTCAGCAGTGTATGGTTGTTAAAAAGTTAATTACACACTTTAGTATGCCGGTGCAATTGCAGCTTGTGCCAACGGTGCGCGAATCCGATGGGCTTGCTATGAGCTCACGCAACCTGCGGCTGAATGAGAAAGAGCGGGCTGATGCAGTATATATATATACCGCTTTACAACACGTTCGTACGTTCATCGGCAAACGGCCACTGGCTCAAGTGCTGCATGAAGCTGCTGAAATAGCCAATACACGACTTAAAACGGAGTATATAGCTGTGGTAGATGCAACCACATTTGACCCTGTAAATACCGATACTTACCCCACACAAGGTGTAGCCTTGGCTGCAGCATGGTGTGGAAATGTGCGTTTAATTGATAATGTTTTACTTTAGGTTATTATTTAGCTAAAGGCTCTGTTCTCGCACATCCCGTAGAACGGGACAAGTTTTATAATGCGTGAGAACTGTTACACGTTAAATTCAAATGCAGTTTTAAAAGCTACAGAGTTCATTTAAATTGCATGTGTAAAGTTAAGCTTCATGCCTTACAGTTACGTCATTAACAACCCCCTTAAATACACCGACCCAACGGGCAACGAAATTGATGGAGGTGCATCGTGGCGTGCACAGCAAGCCGCACAGGCTGCTGCCTACCAAAACCATATGTATGAATATACAAGTTGGACTACATTTTTAAATTCTGAAAAACGCGATTTCTTTCACGATGTGATGGGACCCAGCGGGGGTGGACAAACAATAGGTGAGGTGAATATGGGGGAAGGGGATGGCGATAAAGTTTACCTAGCAAGCTTAAAAGAAGTTGTTGTTACCATTAAAAGGACAACGGGAGCTCAAGGTAATGGGGGGTGTCCAAATTGCCTTAATCCTGCAACTACAGGAAATAATTTATTGGGCTTGACATATCCTGGTGGAAATAATCCAAAATCATATAACGGGCAATACAATTATTCCTATGTTCCGACTAATCTGTCTGAATATCCAGCTATTGGACACGATAGACGATATGACAATTTAAAAATTACAGGTGCATCAGGACTATTTACAGATACAAGAGCCATTGGGGCAGACTGGAGATTTGTTGGGGAGGAACTTAGCATAGCAGGTAATCCATTTTTAAACCCCATTGATAGAATGTCAGCAGGCATATTAGGCTTAGCTTTAGGATTGAGTGCATTGCCTAAAACATTATTTCAGCTAAGTACGCCATTTGGATATATGCAAACAATGATGTGGTACAACTTTAGCAATCAGGGAGTAAATAATGCTCCAACTATCCACAAAGATTAATCATATTTCCTAATGAAAACACTTATGGTATTTATAAAAAGCTTTTTAGTTGTAATTCTGCTTTCAAAATTTACTGCCTGTAATTTTGCACCGGGTAGTTATCCTTACGCTGAAACCTACGAATTGAATTATTCAGAGGAAGAAGTAAAAACTGCAATAAATAAATTTAAGCAGGAGCATCCTGAATACATAGTCCCAAAAGTTACGATTGATGGTAAAGCAACTTGGGATTTGGTTGATGAACAGTCAAAAGAACCGAACCACTGGTATATTGTTTATTTTTATTACCCTAAAGAAAACCAGATAATACTTACTTGGACACGACCTGCTGAAAAGGGAAAAACTATCTTTGCTTTTGTAAGTATCAATGAAGGTTTAACACTTGGAAACTGGAAAGAGATAAACAAAGACTTTAGTCGTTCTGACAAGAAGCAGGAGAAAAAAAAATTTGAAGAACGGATTTTAAATAAGATAAAAGAGAAACTATAACACAAAAGCCTCCGTTCTCGCGCATCCCGTAGAACGGGACAAGTTTTATAATGCGTGAGAATTACTACCCCCCCCCCGCTGCCGCGCGAAACAAAGTTCAGCGAAGCTAATCACTCGCATGCTTTGCTGACTTGTATAGTAGTGCAATTGATTACTGGGGAGTAAAAGGAAAGTTAGCTAATATTGAAGTATTAGATCAACTATATGAATGGAAAACTGTGCGATAATAAAGATACTTGCCACGCGAAAGGATTCGTAAGGCAGCGGGGTATATCTCATACTGCAATTGAATGGAATGGTGATGTTTACACAATTGATGTAGTTCGTAGAGACAATATAGGTAATCGATATATATTACCTCATGAGTTTGGTTATAGAGGTAGGAAGTCTAACTGGCGTTAATATGAAAAAGTTTTGCCTAATAATATATTTAGGTTTTTTAAGTAATATAATTTGCTATAGCCAAAAGCAAGAAAATATTTTATTTAACACTATCGAATCTATTTGTGATTCATTAAAAATATACAATGTTAAACAGAGTAATAATATTGGTGGTTATCTGAATTTTTATGTAAAGGTAATTTCAAGTAGTAAGTCAAAACATATAGTGAGAGTGCACTTCATTCACAATTACTTTACCGTTAAGTATTACAATGTCAGTTATTGGAAGTATAGAAATGATTATCTAATTATGTATAATCTCGATTCAATAAATTCTAAAGTTAAAATAGACCCTTTAATAAAGCCGTTCTTGCCTAAAGACACAATTATTTTTAAAAATCATTTATTGAGTGGACATGGTGCTTCAATTTCTAGTAGACAAAGGCCTTTATCTTATTTAATTAAAAAGGATAAAATAATCTCGGTAAAAATCGCTCCAGAATTTGACGAAAAACCATATCTAATACCCCCTTATAAAATTACTAAAGAAGTGTGGAAATAGGAGCCCCCGTTCACGCGGACAGTCTATCCCGCAATGCGGGCTATCGTCCGTGTATTAAACTTTAATCATAACAATAGATATAAAATTGAATAGAAACGATAAAAGCCTAAATTGCATAACGATAGATGTTACGGACGGCACGTCTTTGACAACTGAGGGGAACGATGCTATCTTTTCACAAAAATTTAGTATTGATGCATTCGTATTATGCCCTGATAGATTATTATGGAAGGTGGAGCGTAATCACCATAGAGCTATAATACCTAGACACGCAATTATTATGGAGAAATCTTTTCAAAATGGTAAATATTATATTAAAAATATTAGTAGTTGCTTTGCTTAGTACAGTTAACAGTGGATTTATCAAGGCACAGTATTTGTATGAAAAAAAAATTGATAAGGTTATTAATTGCATAGATACATTATTAGAGAT
>JBKCPL010000063.1:0-26473 GCA_046309355.1 Bacteroidota bacterium | reverse complement strand
CAGCCTGTATGTACCCAATGCCTTTACACCCAACGGTGATGATGTAAACGATGTGTTGGTTATAAAAGGCAATCGGATAGATGCATTTCGTATGATGGTAGTAAACCGCTGGGGACAAGTGGAATTTGAAACCAACCGCATGGATGATTACTGGACAGGCGCTAATAGCACCAACGATGTATACACGCTCATTATCGAATACAGCGCATTAGGTAAAACCAAGCTGTATAAAGGCACAGTAACACTAATGCGATAGAAGACAACGGACAGCAAGCTTACCCTTAGCATACTTTGTGCTCCCGATAGCGATCTGGACTTCGTGAACTTTGTGGTTAAATCAAAACCACAGCGCACACAGCGATACACGGAGTTAAACTATATCTCAACTCTCGTTTCTCGCTTCTCCCGTCTCCCGTCTCTCGTCTCACGTCTTACCTCTTACTTCTTTCATCTACTCAAAAAACCACATCGCACACAGCGATACACGGAGTTAAACTATATCTCAACTCTCGTTTCTCGCTTCTCCCGTCTCTCGTCTCTCGTCTTACCTCTTTCTTCTTTCATCTATTCAAAAAAACCACAGCGCTCACAGCGATACACGGAGTTAAACTATATCTCAACTCTCGTTTCTCGTTTCTCGTTTCTCGTTTCTCGTTTCTCCCGTCTCTCTTCTTTCTTCTTACTTCTTACATCTTACATCTTACATCTTACATCTTTCTTCTTTCCAAACCACCTCATCGAATAAATTCGAATAAACGTTCATTTTCTCACCCCGCCTTTGGCTACAGCCTTGGCTTCCCAAGGTTCATCGGGCCAGGCATGTTTGGGGTATCTGCGTTGTAACTCCTTCTTTACTTCAAAGTAGGTAGAGTTCCAGAAACTGCGCAAGTCGCTGGTAACCTGTACAGGCTTAAATCCGGGCGACAACAGATGCATCACCACCGATATATGATCATTATGGATGCGGGGAGTATCGGCCATACCAAATACTTCTTGCAGCCTTACCGCCAATACAGGAGTATCGCCATTGGCAAAATAGTGCAAACGTATAGATGAGCCGCTGGGAACCGCTATTTTTTCGGGTGCAAGTTGGTGTAGTGCTTTTTGTTGTTCCCAGCTAAGGCTGTGCAGGAACGCATCGTGCAAATTTATTTTTTGCAAATCATCCGGCTTTTTGCATCCGTGCAGGTAGGGCTCAATCCATGCCGTGTCGGTCAGCAAATTCGAGGTCGTACAATCGGGCCAGGAAGCATCTTCGTTCCATTTACGAAGACTCAATATTCGGTTTTGCAATTGCTGCATGTGCTCATCGAAGTTCAGCAGGCTGGCACCATCGTTTCTCAACACATGGAGCATTGCCTCTTGAATGCGGGCAGGGTCGGGGTTGGGCAGGGGAGTAGACTTCAGCACGATACTGCCAATGCGCAGGTCTTTTGTGGCTACCAGTCCGCCTTTGCGGGCATCCCACGTAATGGTTTCTTTTTCTTTTACCAAAGGCAGTAAATCCTTAGGATTAAGTGGCGCTGCCAAAAATATTTTTCCTAAACCGTCACGGGCATCCATATGCGCTACGGCCAGCCACGCCTCATGAGCCAGGTCATCTTTGTGGCCGGCAGTGGCTATTTTCCCGTTGGCCAACTGAAATTGCGCATTGTTTCCGGTACGTGCACAGGCAATTCGTTCCGGATAAGCGTATGCGAGTAAAAGTCCTGTTTCATTTACATCCACAGGGCCGTTATCAGCCTCTGTTTGCAGCATGTGGCGGTACTGGGCCGAAATTTTTTCGATACGCGAAAGTTTTCCTCCTGTTTTTCCCAGTGCACGTGCCCTGCGCAATAACTCAATGCGCAGGTTAATATCAATGCCCGAGTCTTTGGGCAGAGGGTCGCGCTCTTCCAATACGGCAGCAATATCAGCAGCCAGTGAAACACTATCGTCTTGTTGTGCCTTAATGAGCATGTGAGCAATACGCGGATGACAGGGGAGAGCATGCAATGCTTTGCCGTGTTCAGTTAGTTTACCGTTTTCGGTTGCGTTCAGTTGTTCCAGTGTTTCTTTGGCCATACGCAACGCTGCTTTAGGTGGAGGCGAAAGCCAGGCCAGTTTGTCACTATCATGCACGCCCCACATGGCCATTTCCAGCATAAGCGGAGTAAGGTCTGCCTCTTCAATTTCGGGCACGCGGTGTTCATTCAGACGTTCATGAATAGCTTTGTTCCACATGCGGTAGCATACGCCTTCGCTCAATCTTCCTGCGCGGCCCGCACGCTGATCGGCTGAGTCTTTGCTTAACATCACTGTTTCCAGCCTCGATAAGCCGGATGCCGGATCGAAGCGCGAAACACGACTAAGCCCACTGTCTACCACAATGCGAATACCCTCAATGGTTAAACTCGTTTCGGCTATAGATGTGGCAAGTACCACTTTGCGTTTTCCGAATTTATTGGGCGTAATGGCTCGTATTTGTTCTTGATGAGGCAGCATACCGTACAACGGATGTATGGAAAAATCGGTCAATTCCTTTTCGAGCAATGCTGCACATTTTTTGATTTCGCCTTCACCGGGTAAGAACAACAATACGTCACCTTCATTTTCTTTAACGGCCTGAAGCACCACACGTGCTGCCAGTTCGGGTATGAGCATACGGTCACTTTCGCCTGTATATTTAATCTCCACAGGATATTGGCGGCCTTCACTTATCACTACCGGGCAATTGAGCAGGCGCGTAAGCTGTGGCATATTGAGTGTTGCCGACATCACCACGATGCGCAAATCGGGCCTTAATACCTGTTGTGTTTCACGGCACAAAGCCAGTGCTACATCGGCATGCAGGCTGCGTTCATGAAATTCATCAAATATGACCATCCCTACATTTTCCAACGCATTATCGTGTTGTAGCATTCGGGTAAGAATACCTTCGGTAACTACTTCCAGTTGTGTACCTGCACTTATTTTACTTTCAAAACGGATACGGTATCCTACACGTTGGCCCACCTGTTCGTTTAACAAATCAGCCATGCGCATAGCAATCGTTTTCGCGGCTAGCCTGCGTGGTTCCAGCATGAGTATCTTTTTCCCTTCAAGCCATTTTTCATCCAGCAATGCCAGAGGCAGCAATGTACTTTTACCGGCACCGGGAGGGGCATTTACAATCAATGTATTTTGCTCTGACAGTTTTTTTTGAACTTCAGCTACAGCACCTGTTATAGGCAAATTGACTGTTGAATAATCGAACCGCACGGTAAATAAATTAATCAGCGAAAGTAAGGTCAAAAAAAATGGCAACCACATTCGGGTTGCCATTTTTTAGCATTAGCGAGTGCAGTTTTATTGCTTCACTACTTTATACGTATACGATTCACTACCGTTGTTAAACGAAAGCTTCATGATATACATACCTGAGTTCAGTGGCCAGTCGGTACTAACTTTAATCCGATTAAGGCCGTAGCTAAGCCTGTATTCAGGAGATGCAATTAACTTGCCTTGCATGTCATAAAGTTGTACAAACAGTTTTTCAGCAGCATTCATATTGTTGATTTGAATGACAGGGTCGCTTTGAATGGGGTTTACAACCGAAATATCCGTAGCTGCTATTGATTGTTTTACAGGTATCCAATCAGTCACATCGGTTGAGCCATCTTTGTCCATTTGCTTAATGCGGTAATATACAACCTGGCTATTCGTATTGAAGTTATTGTCGTACATCACGTAGTTTGATTCTGATTGAGTATTGCCCACAGCATTCAAACTGCCTACAAATTCTGTGGAACTTAAATCGTATGAACGCTCTACTACATAATAATCTGCATTGGTTTCTGATGTTGTAGTCCAGAATATTTCATTGGCAGTTCCATCTAGTTTACGTGCTCCGGTTCTTTTCCACGTTACCGGTAGTGCATTAACTGAACTTACACTTCCCAGGGTAAAATCATAAAAACCAATTTGTGCAGCTGAACTAAATACACCTGATGAATAACTGGTATTTATTGCTTGCCACGATGAACCGGAATTTGCTCTACGCAAAATATAAACACTATCCGGATTAGAAAGTCCACTCCAGCCGCCACTTGATAGCGATAAGGTATATACAACACTAGCTGTATAATTACCGGTTGCTACACCTGAATAGGTTATAGTATGCCAATCGTTTGAGCTGGTATTGTTAGGGCTGAAAATATTAATTCCACCGGTTACTGCAGTTGTATTGGTTGCAATTACAGGCGATGCATCGCTAAATGGCATGGATGTATACCTGCTCATGGTAAGCTCTCCACCGGACGCACCAATGGACGTGAGTGTTATAGAAGCATTGGCATTGAAAAATGTGCCCGTGCTAAATACC
The DNA here is from genome assembly GCA_046309355.1 of Bacteroidota bacterium. Taxonomy (GTDB): domain Bacteria; phylum Bacteroidota; class Bacteroidia; order UKL13-3; family UKL13-3; genus CAYSBE01. Next base: position 22,131 of record JBKCPL010000063.1, on the reverse strand, counting down.
GGTGAAGTAGAAACCAATGCCGGATTGCTCACCGCGATATTCCCCAGATACAGATTATTTCCTCCCTGAGCTATGCTTTTAAATGCTATAACCACACGTTGATTTCCGGCATACGATGATAAATCGACCGATTCGTAACGCCAATCGGTAGCAAATGATGGTGTGTATGCCAATGTTGTAGGAGTGTCGGTTCCCAGTCGGGGAGAGGTGAGGTTGCTCGAGCGAGTCCAGATAGGTGTGAACGTATATCCTTCATCTGTAGAAACCAGTACTTGTAGGGTGTCATCCAGTGCGGTAGATGTATTAGGTGCATGAGCCATACAAAAGTTTAATGTGGCATTATTGGCTCCTGTTAAGTTCAATAATGGCGATATGACCATACCATTTGTTCCTGCAGTCATTGATAAATTGGCAGACCTTAAAACGTTGGTTCCTGTAATACCATTTGGCTGAACAGCTGATACCTGAGACCATAGTGGAACACCAAAACTTGTAGGGTTAGAGCTTGCCCAACTAGTTAAAATTGAGTTTTGAATTCGATAAGGTAATGCCAGTTGCGAACTGCTTACTACCTGATAAGTTATTGTCAATGTATCATTATATCGAAGTGAATCTCCTGTTAATGCTGAAAAAATCTTTACAACATACGTACCCGGTGTTGTAAAATTCAGCACACGTATTCCTGTAAATAGTACGCTGCTGGTATCATTAGGGTCAATAGTAACGGTAGTGTTCACAGGACCTACCAGTGCCCCGGTCCCCACACGGTAATATATGGGAATACCTGCTGGCCGAGCTTGTAAACCTGTGTTTTTAACAACCGCACGCAGCGGTATATTTATATTGGCGGGTATGGTAAAATTGTTGGTAGGTGCAGCAGCACTAATACTCACATCAACCTGAGGCAAAGGAACTACTTCACACTCCATCATCAGCCTCGTAGTAGTCCATTGTATCGGGTTTGCATAAATATTTCCTACACTGGCATTGGTAATTCCACCTGGCAAAGTTTGCGACATAAAATAAAACGGAGGGTTTGGCCTCATGGGAACTTCGGATTGCGAACTACCGAGAAAATAATTTAATCCATTGATGGTTTGCCCTCCGGCAATACCTGCAATGATGGTTTGGTTGGATACCAGAGGTGGCACAGTAATATTGAAAATCAACGTGGTTCCTAAATCAGCAGGCTGAACAATATAGCTAGGCGAACGCCCTAAGATTCTTCCAACAGAATCCAGAATCATACCGCAAACTGTATCTCCCTGTGCGTCTGAATTAATTACGAGAAACGAACGCACCCGTGTAACCAGTGCGCTTCCAGAAACGAAGAAACGAGATCCCCAAAATTGAGGTATGGTTGTACCGTTACTACCTGTAACCGCTCGAGTGGTGTCGGTGTAAGTCATGCGTGAAGGGCCAACCGAAAAACCATATGTTTGAACGTTATTGGCATTGTTATCATCACTAGGTACTGAAACGGTAATTAAACTATTTCCGTTGCTGGTAGGTGTATAGGGTGGAAACGAAACGGTTGTATTTGCATTTGGTGCAAGACTAGGAATAACGGTTGAAGTGGAATACGAATTGGCGCCCGTAATGTTTAAGTTAACCGTTAATCCAAATAATGTGTTGGTACCCGGATTAAATATGTTTGCCCGAATAGAATCAGCGATATTAAATGGTTCTGCAAAGCGGCCTTGTGTGTAAACAGTTCTTACCGCAGCATCATTTGCTACAATGGGGGTAAATGAAAATGTTAGTCCGTTGCTTGGCGCTGGGCCCGGAGGCGAACTGGTTGGATTGCGGTAGTTTACAGCGTTATTCAAATAAAAACCAGTAAATGCCGCAGTACCTGTCCATATAACTGTTGACCCTTTTACTAAATACAAGTTTTGATTGGCAGTAGTTATACTTGAACCAACAATACCTACTGCAGAAAAACGAGCTGCAGCAAGACTTATACTTGAATACCAGGGACCATAAACATATTCAATAACATTGGTAGTTTCATACAGCCTTATCTGAAAATTCAGAGAGTCCCACAAACCGGCCACACCGCCCTGTAATGTGTCTTTTACATTTTTCCACTGTATGGTACAAATACGGCTACCAGGTGAGCCGGTAGTAAGATAACTGTAAGGCTGAGCATTTGGCCTACCTACCAGATTTTGTCCGAATACAAATAGCATACTCGAGTCACTGGGTAGCGGAGCGGGTGTTGTAATGCCGCCTGAAGAAAACACACCGTTTGGTGGTGGCTGAACATGTGCTGTAAATAAAAAATGGCGTGATGCAGAATCGCGTCCTAGTTTGATAAAACCATTTGTACTTAATACAAATGAATCGTAAGCTGCACCATTAAAATTAAATGTAAATCCGATTGCCTGCGCAGATGAGAATGCATCATTGTTATTGGGAGTTACAATCGGAATACCGCTAGTGCCCAAGTCAGTATATGTGCCATTAAATACCACATAACCGCCAGGTTGATAATTGAGTTGTGCATAGCTGCCGGTTATGTATATGTAGCATGCCAGCAGAAGCAAAAGGTGTTTAGTAAAAGGTATTTTCATATTTGTTGATTTTAAACTTCTCACAAGTTATAGTAGTTAATTTTCTAAATTAAAACTAAACTACATATAATACAGATTATCAGTAATATATAATTTAATTTGAGCAAGCTTTGCTGGCAGTATTTAAAAGTTTAGTAATCTTATAATTAATATTATGTTAAATACATGCATTCAAAAAAAGGGCTACACAGCCCTTCTTTATATAGATTAATTTTGTAATTCTTTCAGCTTTTTGATGTATTCCATCGTCTTAGCTTCATCTCCCATTTGAGCATAAACACGCTTTAACGTATCATACAAATCAGCCAAATTTGAATTTCTGAGTTTGATATTTTCCGGGGTATCCTCTTTCATTTTTTGTACCAACAAAACCGCTTCATTAAAATATTTAGCTGCATCTAGCAGTATGGCATCTTGTTCCTTTTTTAATATATTCCATTTGCGGTCGTATTCGGCTTGTGTGGCACCGGTTACTGCGTTCATCTTTTCTACAATATCGTCTGTTTTTTTAACGCACACACCACCCAGGTTGTAAAATGCATCAATATACTCAGGATTTAACTCAACTGCTTTCAGGTAATCGGCTTCAGCCAATGTGATGTATTTATTCTTAACAATTGCCATTGAATCAGCCTGCTTTATTAACGATTGCGACTGTTGATTCATCTTGGTTTTTGCCGCAGGCGTTGTTTGTGACTTAGCTTTTTTAGCTACGACTTGTGCACTATCGCGCAAATTTTTGATGCGTTTTCCGGTATTAAAAATAAAGTTGTCGTAAATAGTGCCGCGTACAAATAGCAACGTTGCATTCTCCGGATTAATTTCGATAGCTTCATTCAGTTTGTCCAACAAAATTTGCTGCTTGCCCTGTGTTAAATAGATATTCAATTCCTGGTTAATGAGGTCCTTATTCGTTTTGAATTCAGCCCTTCCCATTTCCGTATAACTAAGTCCGGTAGCCGTATCGCCTTGTATGTAATTAATTTCGGCCATCAATAGATATACGATTGGCTCCTGGTAGCGCATATCAATCAGTTTTTGCAAATGCTTTTTGGCTTCCGGGTAATTTTTGTTCTTCCACGATAAATCAGCCAACGACAGCGTTATGCTTTTCTCATTGATATTATTTTTTACAAGGTCTTTGTTCTTGTCGTACGGCATTACATCCAGTACGTACTGAAAAAACTTTGCAGCATTGGCTGCATCGTTTTGCTGATAATACTCTATACCACGATTGTAGGCAGCAAATGCACCATTAATAACGGCAAACCCACAATACTCTTCGTAGCGCTTCTTCACATCTGTTTTCAGGCACTGCAAAGCCGATACTACCAGATTCTCCTGAACGTTTCCGGCCAGTGCTTTATAATCCGGGTTTTTATAAATGGTATCGTAAATGGCTGTACGGTAATACCACATTTTGGGGTCATCTTTGGTGTCGGGATGCGTAGCGGCCTGATCAATTGATTTTTTGGCATCTTCCATTTCCAGGTTGCGTAGGTAAATGGCTGCATTTTCTACATTTGTTTTTTGTGCAAACGCAGAAATACTAAGCATGGCAGTCAATAAAAACACTATTTTTCTCATGGTTTTAAGTTTTACTATACCGGCAAACGTAAACCATTTTTATGAATTGATAAAAACTGAACGTTTGACTCAGTATAAAATTAACGTTAACTAAGCCCCTGCTATTGCCTATAAAATAAGACGTTGCACGGCACGCGTGAGTAATATATAAGGCAGCTCACCTCACTATCATTACATTTGTGCATCCATTTATGATTAAAGAGCACAAGGGATATTTGTTTAAAGACCGCGAAATCAGTTGGATGTTGTTCAACGAACGTGTGTTGCAGGAGGCAGAAAATACCGCTGTACCATTGCTCGAACGCCTGAAATTTCTGGCTATTTTCAGCAGCAACAACGATGAGTTTTTCAGGGTTCGGGTAGCTTCGCTGATGCGGTTGAAAAAAGTGGGCCGCAGCAAGTACTATTCCGAATCGCAATTTCCTGCCGATGTGGTTCTAAGCGAAATTCAACGCATATCGGTTGTACATCAGGAACGATTTAACCGTGCCTACACCAAGTTGCTTTCTGAAATGTCGGCTCAGGATATTCTCATACTCAACGAAAACGAACTTAACGAGCAACAGCAAACAGCGGCACGAGAAATTTTCAGAAAGGAAGTTTCGCCATTTATGTTTCCGGTGATGCTGGATGACAGCAAGACCACCCCTCACCTGCGCGACCGTTCGATTTACCTGGCTGTTCGCATGAGCCGTGCCGATGGAACGGAACGTCCTAAGCATGCATTGATTGAACTGCTTACCCCACCATTGAATCGCTTTTACATTTTGCCCGATACCGACAACAAAACCTGCATCATGTTTCTGGATGATGTAGTACGCAATTCGCTGGCAACTATTTTTTCGATATTTAACTACGATACGTTTGAAGCCTACACGGTTAAAATTACACGCGATGCCGAGTTTACGCTGGAAAGCGAAGAAAATGACAACATACGTGAAACCTTCTTAGATAAAATTCAAAAAAGCCTGAAGCAACGCTCAAAGGGTTCGCCTACCCGATTGGTTTATGACAACAGCATGCCCAGACACATGCTCGATTTGCTTATTGACAAGTTGCAGCTGCGTGCCGTCAATTTAATACCGGGCAGCCGCTACCACAATTTTAAAGACTTTATGGATTTTCCGAAAGTGGGCAAGGCTGAACATTATTATGAGTCACTGCCATCGGTACAAATGAAAGTACTGGATGAAGCCCGTACGATATTTGATGTGGTAAGCAAGGGCGATTTTATGCTGCATCACCCCTATCAAAGTTTTGATTACCTGATTCGGATGTTGCGTGAGGCGGCTATTGACCCCAAGGTTCAGGCTATAAAAATAACCTTGTATCGGGTAGCCAAGCATTCGAACGTGGTGAATGCATTGATTAACGCCATTAAAAACGGTAAGAAGGTAACCGTACTGATGGAGCTTCAGGCGCGTTTTGATGAAGAATCAAACATTTACTGGACCACACAGTTACAGGAAGCGGGAGCTCGGGTGTATTTTGGTAAACCCGGACAAAAAGTACACTGTAAAATGTGCCTTATATACCGCGATGAACATGGAAAAACCATTCGCTACGGACATCTCTCTACAGGAAATTATAACGGTGTAACTGCCCGTCTGTATTGCGATCATGGATTATTTACCAAAGACCAACGACTGGTAAACGATATGGAGAAGCTGTTCGACAACTTATTTCAAAGTCCGCGCAAGCATAAGTTCGATTATTTGCTGGTAGCACCCGATTATATGGTGCAACAGTTTCTTCAGTTAATTGATAATGAAATACGCAATAAACGTTCAGGCAAGCCGGCTTATATCATAGCTAAAATGAATAGCTTGCTGGACGAATCCATTGTGCGTAAATTGTACGAAGCCAGCCGAGTTGGAGTAAAAATTGACCTGATAGTAAGAGGCATTTGTGCAGTGGTACCCGGTGTACGCGGATTAAGCGAAAATATACGCATCATCAGCATTATAGACAGGTACCTGGAGCATGCACGTGTATTTATATTTGCCAACGGAGGCGATGAAAAAATCTACCTCTCCTCTGCCGACTGGATGCACCGCAATTTATTTAAGCGTATTGAATGTGCCTTTCCGGTATTCCATCCGGGCATTAAGCAAGAGTTGCGTGATATAATTGACATACAACTGCAGGATAACACAAAGGCACGCATAGTAGACAGCGACTACGACAATAAATACAAATTGCAGGCAGAAAACGAGCCGCTTCATCGTGCCCAATACGATACATACAGGTACATAAAAAACAAGTATTCGACTTAAAAACCTATCTTTGCTGCGCAAAATGGCTTGTCGCTGCACCGTAAGGTGCAGAGGAAAGTCCGGGCTACACAGAGCACCGTGCTACCTAACGGGTAGGTGTCCCGAACCTGGCGGGGCAACAGAAAGTGTCGCAGAAAATAAACTACTGACATGCGATGAATTCGCAAGGCAGAAAAGGTGAAATGGAGGTGTAAGAGACCACCGGCAAAGCAGTGATGCTGTGCGCATGACAAACCTCACGGGTTGCAAGGCCAAATAGGCCCCGAATATGCAGGCTGCTCGCTTGCTGCACTTTGGTGCATTCGGGGTGGGTAGGCTGCACGATTCCGCAAGCAATTGCGGAACCAGATAAATGACAAGCTCGGCCGCACATGTGCGGAACAGACAGAACCCGGCTTACAATTTTGCACCGGCAGCAATGCCAACCGGGAAAATAAGGGGCGGCCGAAGGCCGCCCCTTTCCATTTAATGTATTCGCAATGTTTAGCGAATAAATGCTGTAATAACTTGGGAAAAACTAAATCCTGATTGAAGAACAGATGATAAATGTCGCACTCCTGTAACGCATTTCGTAGACAAAAGATTTAGCTGTAAAAATACATCTAGTAGCAGAATAAAAATTCGTGTTTCTTGAATAGCCTGAATAGTTTTATTTTTTCAAAACCCGTAATTACCATTTGGATTTTGTCTAGAACTACTTGATAGTAACAATACCATTTTTAATGGCGTATATGACCAGGCCTGTTACATTTCGTGATCCGGTTTTTTGCAACAAGTTGTTTCGGTGACCATTTACTGTTTTAACACTGATAAATAATTTATCGGCTATTTCTTCAGCGGTTAACTGTTCACATACCAATTGCAGTATTTCAATCTCTCGTTTTGTAATTTCTAAATTGACTTGTACACTGGTTCGTTTTTTTCTGTTCAGGTTTTGTTGCAGGGCCTTTAATGCCCTGTCGTTAATGTACGAACCGTAAGAGTAAACACCTACAATAGCGTTATACAATTCATCGGGATTACAATCTTTTACCAGGAAACTGTGTGCACCATTTTCAATCAATTCAACTATGAAATTTTCATCCATGTGAACTGAAAGAACGATGATTTTTATATCGGGATACTGCTGCAGAAGGTCTTTTGTTAGATGTAAACCACTGTATTCCTTTCCGTTATTGGCTGGTAACGATAAATCTACAATCATCACGTCAGGTATAGATGTTCTATTCGCTAGGCCATCTATAACGGAATACCCCTCCGATGCTTCAAACATTACATTAACCTTTGGCCAGTTGTTTATAATGGCTTTTAAGCCTTCTCTGAAAAGAAAATTATCTTCTACAATTCCGATATTAATTGTTTCGCTCATACCTGCAGTTTAAATTAATTCAGTGACTAATGGGATTTGAATTACTGCAGTAAAACCCGTTGATGAGCGGCTGCTAATAAGGAGTTGACCACCCAATGCTTTAATTCGCCCTTCCATGCTTTTAAGCCCTAAGCCTGCCATTTCTTTTTCATCCGCAAGGCCAATTCCGTTGTCACGATAAAGGCACTTAAGCAATGCGTCTGTTTCTGTAATATCAATATGAATTTCCGTTGCACCAGCATGCTTTATGGTATTGTTGATGAGTTCCATGAAAACCCTGTACAACCCTATTTCAACCGGCCAGCCGAAAACGGGCTTTCGGGTGCTGTGCGTAAAGGTAATTGACAAGTTGTTGATACCTGAAAGTTGAGTGGTTATGGTTTCAAGGGTATTTACCAACCCAAACTGTTCAAGCTGAGGAGGAATAAGCTCGTGGCTAATTCTACGCATAGAAGCGATAGACGTTTCAACATATGTGCGTATTTCGGAAAGAGTTTTTCGTTGCTTTTCGAACTGTTCCGGTATTTCATTCTCTACTTGCAGCATACGCATACGTGATATGGATAACAATGCACCCAATTCATCATGCAAGTTTTCGGCAATGCGTTTGCGTTCATCTTCTTGTACCGCAATACTTGACTGCAGCAATTCCAGCTGATGCTTATACTTTAATTCCTCATTAGCCAGCTGCTGACGATGAAGATTTTTTTGGAATTGAAGATTAAGCAATACCACACCCACGGCAATGATAAAAACCACTACAATGAATGAAACCAATGCTGTTGTAAAGGTTAAGTTCGGTTCCATCTCCATAAGCCTACTATAAAACAGGAATACATAATTACGGTAAATACGGAATGCAATAACCAGATATTTATTGCAGCTGAAGCACCAAAAGCGGCTGTCATAATGTATTGTCCGAAATAAAACAACAATACATTGGCCGTGTAGTAAATAAACAGTCCCGAGTTAATCCACATCAGGCTTGAATACAACTTCTGCTTGATGACCTTGATATCCTTATTCAGTATAAAACTGAACGTAAATAAGGATATGATGATGACTAAAATACTTTCAATAGTAAGAAACAGCGAATTGAATTTAGCCAAGCGGTCGTTTATAATCAAATCAATCAGGCTGGCCAACCAAAACAGAGCAACAGCTAGTAGAATTAGTTTTTTATTGAGGTAGTCCACTAACACCGTGATATAAAACCAGGCCAGCAATCCTAAGCCGATGTTTATATACAGGTGAAGCAAAAACATATTGTTAATATGGAAATACCACAACATCAGCGATACAGTTTGAATGAGTGCAGAATAGAATATAAAGTAGGATATAGCTCTAAGCTCTTTTGGGAATTGTATAAACCTTACCAATGCATACAGTGCAGCAATATATATGGGTAGATTGGTAAGCCCAAGCAGCAGCTTAGTTAAATTCATACTTAATTAGTGCCGTCAAATGCTTTATACAATACACTTTTACCGTCACACGTAATGGGGCATGGCGTGGTTAAGTCGTAAACAATTTGTTGACCCTGATCATTGGTCAATATGACATCATTACCGTTCGCATCTACCGGTGTTAAATACAGGTGTATCACGTTGCTGCTGTCTATTCCTAAATAGGCACGTGCCTGATCGTATTTGCACTGGCTGAGGATATTCACTCCAGCGTTTGGCTTAAGTACATTTACCAAATCATTTCCGGGTATTAAAAAAGCTCTGGTTACTTCATTGATGTAACCACCGCTGTTGGGCTGTGAGCGCCACCAGTTGCCATAATTGGTTATGGCTGATAATGCATCCTCAAGCAATACTTCAGTAGTGCTTTCTGACATCGGTGTAATGGTTTTAATTTCTGATTGGTCTGCTTGTTTAGTATTGTTTGAGCAAGCAGATAAAATAAGTATACCAGCCGAAACCGAGTATACCAGTAATTGTTTCATTTTTTGCATAGTGTTTTGTATTTTGATGTTTCAATAATAACAGCCCTTCGGCAGACCGCATAGCATTGGTTAAAAAACAGGTATTTTAACCTGCTCGCTTTTACTAAAACAGGTATAAAAACCTGTATGGAATACTCCACTCTATTATGTAAAAGTGCACACACTATACTCCTAGTTTCAGGCTTAATATCCGTTTGCAAAATCACGCATTTATAATGAGTATATTCCGGTTGTGCGCCATCAATTTTGTAGCGTTAAAAGCTTTTACAAGTGGAGCAGAACCCACTCAAAACAAACGAACTGGCTGTAACAGTTTTAAAAACAGGGAGGAACCGAAAAGCCTTAAGATTAGGAAACAAAAAATTAATTTTTTTAATACCATGTCACAATTATCTAAATCAGAATTAGCAGCCATCGACTTGATGATTGCTCAACTAGAAGAGAAAGGAGTTCAACAATTCGGGAGTTTTATTAGCTCAATTGTTAATGCAGTTACTGATGTTGCTTCAGCGGCAACAAATATAGCAACTGATGTTGCATCAGCTGCTTCTAGCGTAGCAACGGCTGCATGCCCTGCTGTTCAGGTAGCCGCTCAAGTATGTCCAATGGCTGCGGCAGCAGGATCAAAAGCTCAAACACTGGCGGAACAAAAAGTAATCGAAGGCAGTAATTTGAATTCTGTTCTAACTTTAGCCGAACTAAAAGCCATTAGGCAGAAATATTCTTAATAATGTTCCTTCTTTTAGTCGTAGTGCTTGCCACATTTTCTGTGGCAAGCATTCTTTACCAGGTAAAGAGTCTACAAAAGGTTATTCAGAAAATTGACTGGTTTAATATACTACCCAATTACTCTTTTTTTGCACCAAAACCTTTATTAAATGATTACAGGATTGCATTCAAAATAAGCACTGAAGTAAATGAGGCATGGAAAGAGATTCCGGTTTATAAAAAATTTAATTATATCAGGATAGTCTGGAATCCATTCAAATACTACAATAAAGGACTAATTGATTCCTGTCATTTTCTAATTCAGGATTACCATCGTTTTGAAAACAAATATTTTATTCAGGTATCACTCTACTACCTTAATATACTCTCTCTGGTTTCAAATTTTCTGAATAGAACTGAAGGCGAAGGGCAAAAGACAATACGTTTTAGTATTTTGAAATCAAGTGGAATCAATAATGTATGTATTGATGAAGTCATTTTTGCATCCTTTAATCAAATCATCTAAACGCATTATGGAACATTTAACAGTATCATTAGCTTATACAATCAGTATATACTTGTTGCTTTTTTCAACTCTCATTTCCTGCCTAGAACTTTCCCAAGTACCAAAACTTTATCTCGATTTCGTATTCCCTGATATAAATATTACTAATAAGTGGGCCAAATGGCTAGTCTTAAACTATGGCTGTGCGGTACTTATCATACTAGCAGCACTTTTATTCTTTAACGATGCCCGAGATTACTTTAAAATCGTGTTCCTTTCCATTACACTAATTGTATTTTACCAATACACGGTTCGAACAGCCGGTAAAGATGGTGCAGACCAGCTTCGAATGATTTCTTTTCTGACGTTCACTTTATGTTTTTTGGTTGAAAAAGAAAAGGGAGAATTGTTATCTATTAGTACAGTTGGATTTCAAGTTTTAGTTGCCTATGCTACATCGGGCGTTGCTAAAATTACATCCTCTCATTGGCGAAAAGGCAATCTGCTGGCTGATATATTTGGAACATGCTCTTACGGAACGCCCAATGTTTCTTCATTTCTCAGGAAACGCCCCATCCTTGAAAGGTACGTTTCTTATCTGGCTATTGCTTCTATGCTTTCGGTACCTGTATGCTTTCTTCTCCCATCTCAGGGATTATTGATTGCCTCTTTGGCTTGCATATTCGGTTTTCACTTTAGCACGGCACTGTTAATGGGACTCAACGACTTTTTACTTACTTTCCCCTTAACGTATCCGGGAGTATTGTATATGCATGGGCTAGTACACGGATATATTACTACACTATGAAGAGCATAAATTTTGACGACCGGGTACTGTTTTATGATGGTGTGTGTGCCATGTGTAATAAACTTGTTTTGTTTTTGTTGAAGCGGGACAAAAAGGAGTTGATATTTTTCATGTCTCTCCATTCGCCTCAGGCAAAAACAAAACTTGCGCATTATGGTATAAGCTATTCATCTGAAGCTCCTGATACAATTTACTACCTCACAAAGAATAGGGTTTATAGTCATTCAGATGCCATCCTAAAGGTGTGTACTGATATTGGTTATTTAACCATTCTTTTCAAAATAGCTGGTATTATTCCCTTATTTATCAGAAATGAGTTATACACATGGATTGCAAAAAACAGATACACCTGGTTTGGTAAAAGTCAGACCTGTTCATTGCTAACTCTAGAAGAAAGGAAACGGATTTTGGATTAAGAAAAAAGATCAGGCGAACTATGTAAGTCAATTATGGTCATAAAGTGCATTAAGCATTTTAGCTTTAACCACATGTTTAGGCGTTTTTTACTGTATACTCTACTCAAAAAAGGACTTGTTATATTAGTATTATAAATAAGGCAGGACTGAAGCCTTATGAGTAGGAAACAAAAAAAACACACTATGTCATCACTTGTAAACACAACATGGAAGATTACCGCAACGAATCGCGATTTTTTAACGTGTACGGTTAAGTTTCTTACTTCCGGTGTCGCAACCATCAGCTGGTCGAACGGAGTTGCTACCAATGCTACCTGGAAGGAAGGCAAAAGGTTCTTCTCCTTCACGCTCAACACAACTTATCCGTTCGATGGATCAGAATTTAACTTCATGGGCACCCATCAGGATGGGAAAGGCAACGGACAGGTTAATATCGAACACGATGGTGGGAGTCAATGGTCGCCATTTGAAACGGTAAAAATGTCCTAATTAGATGTCTCTAGCCGTTTCAATAAGTTGTATAAAAGCTGCTCATTTGAGCAGCTTTTATATTCATTTATTCACTTTCCATGAGTTTTTGTTAGATCACGTATCCCTTTTTCAACAAACACATCTACCTACACGATGGCTAAAAAAACAGGTATTTATACTCGTGTATTTTACACATCAACGTAACATTTTTGCTGAGCCTAAAAGTATGGATGTACGGTAACTCCGGACTTAAACATATGAGTAGGGTTAAGAAAAGATTGGTTTGTCGGAATGGGCTGCGAGGCCGGCTTTACCTGCTGATTTAAATTGTTCTTTTACTTGATTACACTTACTCCTTCCCTATTTGGTAAACGCGAATCTAATCGTACGCATTTACAATGTAATCAGGGTGTAGTAAGTCAGAACGCACTTTGTTATATCGCTTCTACCTGAACTTGCGCCCAATTCACATTAAAAAAGCCGATTATCAACTGATAATCGGCTTTTTTTTTTCGGTACAAAGTAATTATTCTACCGGTGGTGCCTCGTTGGCATCGCCTGTCTGTAAAGCATCTTCGTTTTCAGCGGGCATCTCTCCTTCTATTTCTTCCACTTCGATATAATCGATTTTAGCAACTGAAGCGATTTCGTCTTTATCGTCAATATTGATCAATCGAACACCTTGTGTTACCCTGCCTAACACGCGCAAATCTTTTATTGCCATTCGGATGGTAATGCCATTTTTGGTCATAATCATTACATCGTTGGTATCGTCCACTTCTTTTATAGCTACCAGTTTTCCAGTTTTATCGGTAACGTTCATTGCCATTACCCCTTTACCTCCTCGGTTAGTAATGCGGTAATCTTCTACTTCACTGCGTTTACCCATTCCGTTTTCGGCAACCACCAGCACGTTGGTTGTTTTAGGATCTTCGATGGCAACCATACCGATAACGGTGTCGCCCTCGCCCAGTCGAATAGCACGAACACCCGTTGCATTTCTACCCATCGGACGAACGGTACTTTCATTGAATCTGATTGCTTTTCCTTCCTTGCTGGCAATAATCATCTCGCATTGACCATTCGTCAATCTTGCCTCTACCAGCATATCTCCTTCACGAACGTTAATAGCATTAATTCCGTTTGCACGTGGACGTGAATACGCCTCGAGTGTGGTTTTTTTGATAGTTCCCTGTTCGGTACACATCACCACGAAGGTGTTATTCAGGTATTCTTCATCCGTCAGGTTCCTCACGTTTAGGTAAGCCATCACCTTATCATCTGCAGTTATGTTGATTAGATTTTGAATAGCCCTACCTTTGGATGTTTTTTCACCTTCAGGTATTTCCCAAACCCTCAGCCAGTAGCATTTGCCTTGATTGGTAAAGAACATTAGGTAGTTGTGGTTAGTGGCCATAAATACATGTTCCACGAAATCTTCATCACGTTTAGATACGCCTTTCGAGCCTCTACCTCCTCTGTTTTGTGTGCGGTATTCGCTCAGGGCAGTACGTTTAACATAGCCCAAATGCGATATGGTTATCACCACTTCGTCATCGGGTATCAAGTCTTCCATGCTCATTTCATCACCGGCATATACTATTTCAGTTCTGCGGGCATCTCCGTACTTCTCCTTCATTTCCAGTAGCTCATCCTTAATGATTTTATAACGAAGACTCTCATCTTCCAATACTGATTTCAGGTAGGCAATCAGTTTCATCAATTGAGCATATTCGTCCTTGATTTTGTCGCGCTCAAGGCCTGTAAGGGCTCGTAAGCGCATGTCCAGAATAGCTTTGGCCTGAATGTCGGATAGCTTAAAGTTTTCCATCAGCTGTGTGCGGGCCAGATCCGGTGTTTCTGCTTCACGAATAATTTTTATAACCGCATCCAAGTTATCTAGTGCAATAAGTAATCCTTCGAGTATATGGGCGCGTTTTTCGGCTTCAGCCAGTTCGTATTTGGTTCTGCGAACCACTACTTCATGGCGGTGATCCACAAAATGGCGAATCTGATCTCTAAGGTTCAGCATTTCGGGCTTGCCTTTTACCAGAGCTACGTTATTTACACTAAAGGATGTTTGAAGTGCGGTGTATTTATACAACAGGTTAAGCACCACATTGGGTACTGCATCACGCTTCAGGTCGTATACAATGCGCATACCGTCACGGTCGCTCTCGTCACGTATTTCGCTGATGCCTTCAATTACTTTTTCGTTAATTAATTCGGCTGTGCGCTCAATCAGTGTGGCTTTATTTATCTGATACGGTATTTCAGTTACAATAATTTGTTCTTTGCCTGTTTTGCTGGTTTCGAAATTGGCTTTCGCACGCATCACAATTCGGCCACGACCGGTTTCAAGGGCTTCCTTCACACCTTGATAGCCATAAATGATGCCACCTGTAGGAAAATCAGGAGCTTTTACGTGCTTCATCAGTTCGGAAACTTCAATTTCACGGTTATCGATGTAGGCTACAATGCCGTCAACTACTTCGGACAGGTTATGCGGAGCCATGTTAGTGGCCATACCCACTGCTATGCCGGCTGCACCGTTTATAAGTAAATTTGGGATTTTTGCAGGCAATACGGTAGGTTCAGTAAGGCTATCGTCAAAGTTGGGCCTAAAATCAACCGTGTCTTTGTCGATATCTATCAGTAGTTCTTCAGCCAGCTTACGCAAACGGGCTTCTGTGTAACGCATAGCTGCCGGTGGGTCACCGTCTATCGAACCAAAGTTTCCTTGCCCATCTACCAGCGGATAACGTACATTCCAATCCTGCGCCAGTCGAACCATCGCATCGTAAACTGAACCATCACCATGCGGGTGGTATTTACCCAATACTTCACCCACAATACGGGCAGATTTTTTGTAAGGGCGGTTAGAAGCCAATCCGAGTTCTGTCATTCCATAAAGCACTCTGCGGTGCACGGGTTTTAATCCGTCACGCACATCGGGAAGTGCACGCGATACAATAACCGACATCGAGTAATCGATGTAGGCTGTTTTCATTTCATCTTCAATGTTAATCTGAATAATTCTGTCTTCTGCCATGCTATAGATAGTTTATGTTTTTTTGGTGTCGAATAATAGGCCGTTAGGCGTTGTATTTACAAAGCATGGCAAGATAAATGTTAACCCTGTGTTAAGCACATTTTTTTGCTATGAAATACCCACACATAAATGCCTAATTGTGGATAATGATTACCTTTGATTTATGACATTTACTAGTAACCGTTTCGTTTGTTTCCTCGCCATTCTTCTCTTGTTTAATTCAGCTATTTATGCCGATGCCCGAAAAGACTCTTTTGATGTGCAACACTATTCTATTCAATTGTCTATTCGTCAGCTTTCAGCCAAGCAAATCAGAGGGTTTACCGAAATAACCATTGTTAGCCGAATGAGCGGCTTGTCAAAGGTTAGATTAGATCTGCTTGGTATGAATGTTACTGCAATTACGCAGAATGATTCACTACTTACGTTTCAGCGAAATGCTGAACAACTGTTCGTTGATTTAAGAAAAGCTGTTGATGTGAATGACTCGTTTGTACTTAAAGTACACTATGCGGGGCAGCCACAAACCGACCCGAAATGGGGCGGCTTTTTCTTCAGCGGCAATTACGCCTATAATATGGGCGTGGGTATGGGTTCGGTACCACATACCTATGGCCGCTGCTGGTTTCCGTGCGTTGATAATTTTACCGATAGGGCCACGTATACATTTCGTATGACCACCGATACAGGCTATACGGCTGTGTGTGGCGGATTGCTGTTAGCTGAGACCAAATCGGGAGACAGCACTACATGGATTTGGGAACTCAATCAAACAATTCCTACTTATCTGGCATCGGTGGCAGTAGGCAAGTATGTATTCGTAAAAAATACATATAAAGGCATTCCGGTATGGCTGGCCGTTCAAGCAGCTGATACCGCTAATCTGAAATCATCATTTGCCCCTTTGTTTGATGCACTTGATTGTTTTGAAACGCGTTTTGGCCCTTACCTTTTTGACCGGGTTGGATTTGTGGGTGTTCCTTTTAATGCAGGAGCTATGGAACATGCCACCAATATTGCCTACCCTTTGTATGCCATTAATGGCACACTGGCCAACGAAACTCTTCTGGCTCATGAATTGTCGCACCATTGGTGGGGCAACCTGGTTACCTGCAGCGAATCGAAAGATATGTGGATGAATGAAGGCTGGGCAAGTTTTTGCGAAGCGGTATACCTAGAATGCCGCTACGGAAAACAAGCGTACGATGAAAATATTCGTAGCAAATGCAACGATGTGAATTTGAATGCAGCCCGACAAGATGACGGCTGGTTGCCGGTTTCGGGTGTGGGATTTTCAACTACCTACGGAAGGCATGTGTATACGAAAGGCGCACTGGTGGCACATAACCTGCGACAAACGATGGGCGACAGTGCGTTTTTTGCTGCGTGCCGCAGCTACCTCAATACCTACCGATTCAGCGATGCAAACAGCGATATGCTTAAAAATGAATTTCAGCGCTTTACTCCATACCCGCTTAGCTCCTTTTTTGAATCGCTGGTATACGACTCGGGTCAGGTAAGTGTTGCTGTACACGAGTTGAGCGAAACAACGGACGTAAACGGGAATTGGGTCAAGCGAATTCGTTTGAGGGAAACCACCAAGTTTAAACGCAATCAAAACAGTATTCGTAAGGTCATACTAAATGTGCTATACCGCGACAGCGTGAGCAGTATCCCAGTAACCCTAACGAATGGTTCAAGCGATGAATGGACGCTGGAAGGAAATAAAAATACCGGTCCAGTGCTGGCCATGCTGGTTAATTTTACGCATGGAATGGCATTAGGAGTTAATCATGAGGTTAGAACAATAAAAACTACGGGCAGTGCCATTCAACTTAATAATGCACTTTTCAGTGTAAATCCGCGTAAGCTTCCTACAGATTCGGTGATACTATCGGTTGCACATCACTGGACTCCTCCACTCGATTACACTGAATTGTACGAGCAAGGCATTCGCATTAATTCCGACAGGTATTGGCAAGTAAATGTGAATGGAAATTCGGATACGCTAACAGAAATGTGGGGATTTTTTAGCTACAACGGTACACCGGATGCCTACCTTGATAATACGTTTATGAAAAAC
This sequence comes from Bacteroidota bacterium, assembly GCA_046309355.1. Classification (GTDB taxonomy): domain Bacteria; phylum Bacteroidota; class Bacteroidia; order UKL13-3; family UKL13-3; genus CAYSBE01. The sequence continues at coordinate 4,329 of JBKCPL010000063.1, read as the reverse complement.
CTGACCAACGAAGACAGCCTGGTATTGTTGTACCGAAATAGATTGCAGGCCGATAAACGGTTTCGGGTAGTGAATTGTACGTACCAGCCCGGAGCCTCAAAAACCGACAAGAGCGGGCGTTTCTGGGTCGATAAGTTACAATCGGGTGAGTATGCGTTCGGTATTCGCGACAGCCGAGTTGTTGGCCTTCCCAAACAGCGTGGCTCTGTGTCAATGCCTGAATTTTTTATTTACCCCAACCCTGCCGGTAAATATATAACCGTTAAATTGGCTACATGTGAAAAAGGTGAATTAATCCTGTCCGATATAGTTGGCCGAATACGCCTAAGTATTCAGGTGGATGCATGCGAGCAACAGATTGACGTATCTGCACTACCAAAAGGCATGTATGTTGTACGCCTTAAAAAGTCAAATGGCAGTACAGTTCAAAGGTTATTGGTTGAGTAATAACTTATTACTCTGAAGCTACAAATGAAAACATGTGGCGGTAATTTTCTGATATCATCTTGCACTCAGCCCCCGGATCCATAATTACCGGATATTGTAGAGGAGAAATGGACTGCGATCCTGTGAACCATTTTTCTGTATCAGCCGAAATAGTTATGGATTTAGAGGCATCAGCAGTGTACTCAACAGGTTTATCAAAACGCAACTGAATCCACTGAAGTGGATTGTAGGGCCCACTGAATCCGCCAATGTGATGAATAAAGGGCGCAACTGCATTCGGTCGGTTTATGACCTTTCCTTCCAATTTAGCCTGAATGTACCCCGATACCCAAGTCCAGAACATGCCCAATGCAGGATCAAGCGATCCATCCTGAACTCCGCTTACATTTCTGGCAGAATCCACTCCAATCAGAAATCGAACGGATGTATATGTCCCTGCGGGTGCTGTCAGTTTAATTTTCATGCTTTTAGGCAACGCATGGTCTACCAGGTAATATGTTTCACCCAACGTTAACCACGAACTATCCGATTGCTGCAGGGAAATATTGGTGAGGTAGTATTTAAACGTGTTGATTTGAATGGTGTCTTGTTTTAGCAAGTTTACATTGAGTAGGTAATTGGAATTGAACCGAAGCGGCTGATTGTTGAACGTATGTACCAGATTCAGATAAAATGCCGTGTCGACCTCAGGCACACTGGGAGCAGGAAAAGTAGCTGAAGGTTCCGTTTTTTCACACGAAACCAACATACAAAGTACAGTAGTTAAAACCAGCACATGTCTTACCATACTATTAGTTTTTTCAAGGTAAAGGTTTTATCTCGGCTCACTTTTACCAGATATGCACCCTGCTGAATGTCAAGCTTCACGTGCTCACCGGCTTCAACTACGGGAACAGCCGTGCATAGTTTACCTGCAAGGTCATACACGTCTAACCGAACAGCGCCTTCGGCTTCCACGTTCAGCCATTCGCCCTGCTTTACCGGATTGGGAAAGATTTTCCATGTTGCGGCCACGTCCACAATTTCCCGGCTGCTCAATGGCACCGTTTTGGTTTTAAATGTTGCAAAAGTGTCGAAAGCTCCGCAGGTTTTGCCCGGCATAATGGCTTTTACACGCCAGTCGAACGGCCACTCGCCCAGCAAGGTCACATCCAGGGTAGTATCGTTGCAAATCTGATTAACATGAGGTTCTTGCCAATACTGAAAGCGGCTTACCTGCACATGATAGCCCACTGCACCCGGCACCTTACTCCATACTAATGTAACCAGAGTAGGATTGATAAGACTATCGCCATTTATCGGGCTTAAAAGTTGTGGAGCTTGTGTAGCTGTTGTATCAACCGGTGCGGTGGCCATAGCCCGCATAGTCAAATCGGCTTTCATAGCCAATATTTGCTCGTTGCTAAATACTTTATGGCACGCATCAAGCGCATAATTCATAAAAAAGTCGGGGGTTGGCCTGAACGGAATGCCGAGGGGATCGGTTAATTCTTCTGTTAACGGACAGCTCCAGCGTCTGGAAACGTAATCAGGACCTGTATCGCAAAAACCATCACCGGCTGAACGACAATTGCTTTTATCAATCCGTTCACGCTCGTTTAAGGGTGGAGTTGTGCCCCCTTCCCAACCACTGAAGGTATGTGGTAAGGAAAAGAAATGCCCCAATTCGTGCGTGAGTGTTGAACTGCCATAATTGGCACAGCTGTTTTGAACCAATACGATATCCGGAAAGGGGAAATATACCCCACACCACGTATCGCTGAAGCCATGGAAATAAATGTTTACCACATTTGGCACTTTTTCCTCGTCTGCTGTAGTAAAAATGCCCCCACTTTCGCCCCGCCAAAGTAAATCATCGTTAATAAAATTTACAGGATTTGCCATGTAGAAGTACATGCCGGCTGGAGCAAAATCGCTGTTGGCTTTACACAGCGCCTCCTGAACCAACTCAGGCCGCAAGCCTGATGTGCCATCACTTTTGCGTACCACATGAATCTGAACCGGAACGTAAACGAGTCCGTTTTTTTGGAAAACTGCCGTATTGTTATCTAGTTTTAACTGAAACGACCGCAACCATTGCTGTTTTTCAGGACTCATCACGGTTGCACAGCCTTTGTCTTGAGCCGTAGATAAAGAAGACGAGAGCAGAATCCAAGCGCAAAGGCAAAGCAGGTTTATTGTTTTAATACTCATTTGAATGGCAAGTTAACCTTACAAACGTAAAAGATGCTAAGTAGTTCTGTAAAAAAACACTTTCAATACATGATTGCTTTTATAGCTTTGCGCAACTTTTTATAAAACAATAGAGCATGAAAAACATTACCGTAATCGGATCAGGAACAATGGGCAACGGAATTGCCCACGTATTTGCCCAAAATGGATACAACGTATCGTTGGTAGACATTAACGAGGCTGCATTAAAGAAAGCAGTAGATACCATTTCTAAAAACCTGGACAGGCAAATTACCAAGGGAGCACTGACCGAAGACCAAAAAGCATCAACACTGGCAAATATAACCACCTTCACCAAGCTGGAAGAAGGAGCTGGCAAGGCCGATTTAGTTGTGGAAGCGGCAACAGAGAACATGAATATAAAACTAGATATTTTCCGTCAACTGGATCAACTGGCACCGGCACACTGCATATTGGCATCCAACACTTCATCGATATCTATTACTAAAATAGCTTCTGTTACCAAAAGACCTGAAAAAGTGATAGGTATGCACTTTATGAATCCGGTTCCGGTAATGAAACTGGTGGAAGTAATAAATGGCTACAAAACCGATAGGGCAATTACTTCGCAGATTATAGAGTTGTCAAAAAATATCGGTAAAATACCAGCTGAATCAAATGATTACCCCGGTTTTATAGCAAACCGTATACTTATGCCTATGATTAACGAAGCTATTATCAGCCTTCATGAGGGCGTGGGTGACGTAACGGAAATTGATACCGTGATGAAACTGGGAATGGCTCATCCGATGGGACCGCTGCAGTTGGCTGATTTTATAGGCTTGGATGTGTGTCTGGCAATTATGAATGTATTGCATGATGGTTTTGGAAATCCTAAATATGCTCCTTGTCCGCTTTTGGTAAACATGGTAACAGCCGGAAGCCTGGGAGTAAAATCGGGAGAAGGTTTTTACAAATACACGCCCGGCAGTAAGGAATTAGTTGTGGCTGATCAATTCAGCAACTTACCCAAAGGTTCACCGGCCACTGTTTAAGTGGTATTTATAGTATACAAAAAGCCGAACGTACTGTTCGGCTTTTTTATTTATAAATTATTGTTAATCAATAAATAAAACATTCTTTTTTAAAGTAATACTTTATTCTCTAATTCTTGTTTCACCAGCTGCATTTTACGCACTATCTCTGTCAGGGTATGCTGTATAGTGTTCAATTCAATATCGGCCTCCTGAAGGTGTAACAGCTCGTCAATCAGTATTTTATGATATTGTTTAATAGTATTTAGGCCTGATGAAGTATCCGTTATTCTGGTTTTTAACCGCTCTATTTCAGCCTGAATATCAGTGAAGTCGGGCATCTTGAGTGCAGTGCGCTGCATGCTGCCACTACCCAGTAGCAGCCAATCCGGATTAATATCCGGAAAAGCATTTAATACCTTCTGAATCAATTCAATACCGGGCTTATTGCGCCCGCTGGTAATGTGTGTAATTAGGGGCAGAGATACGTCAATTGCCTTAGCAAAGCTGGATTTGCTATGGCCTTTATTCACCATGATTTCAATTATCCGTTTATTTAATGCATCAATGCTATGTTCGGTCATAACTTATTGTTAATTAATACTATAAAACATTTGTAAACGAGCAATTTTACAAATGTTTATACATATTTACAAATGTTTTGCAGTCAGTAAAC
>JBKCPL010000062.1:0-67251 GCA_046309355.1 Bacteroidota bacterium | reverse complement strand
GGATGGGATACGTTAGGAACAGTTAATGACACCAACCTGATTATTCGCTCTAGCAGCACCTCAACACCTGCTGTAGGCTTCGTAAATGGAGGCTCAACCGATACGCTTCAAAATGTTATTCTGGAAAGCCGAGTTACAGGTACTACAAGCGGTGTATTACTTATACCTACTACATCTTCCACAGCCACAAGAGGGGTAAGCAATGTGTTTGTGAACAACTGCTGGTTCCGTCAGGATTTAACCGGTGGTGCTGCATTCGCAGCGAACGGTATTTATGCAGCCGGTACATCACCTCGCTTTAACTCTTCAATTACTGTTAACAACTCCAAGTTTGCTAACTTTACGCAGAGCGGAGTATTCTTTACCAGTGGAACAGGCGATAATATCCGCATTACCAATAACCACTTCTATTACAACTATGGTATTAATACGTCAACCTCAGTAATACCTATAAACTTTACTCCAAGTACTACTTCAAATTCGAATGGTAATTTTGTTACGGGCAACTTCATTGGAGGTCGTGCTTTATTTGCAGATGGTTTGCCATGGACAAACAATGCGTCAGTTGCTTTTACAGGTATAAGTTTGAATACAGGTACAGCCTCTGGAACGGTAGTAAACAATAATATTATTCAGAATATCAACTTTACCAGTACAACAAATACATCTACACTTACAGGTATATTTGCTCAAGGTATTTCAGCTGTTTATACCATCAATAACAACCGTATAGGTAGTACCGTAATGGCACAGTCTATACTGTCCAATAATAACGGACGTTTCATAGGTATAAATACCACCACAACCGGAAACGTAACTGTACAGAACGATACGATTATGAATATTCAGGTTCTGAACACAGGAACAGTAGCCGCCTTGGCAGGTATCTGGTCTCAAAGCGGTTCTACTAGCGTGGTTAATATCTCGAATAACATCATCAATAACTTATTCACTACATCTTCCAACACGGGTACTGCTAATACTACCTGTGCATTAATAGGTATTGCTACTACTCATTCGACATTAAACCTGAATATCAACAACAATACCATTCGCTCATTGGTAGCACCAACTGCAGCATCTACATTAATTCGCGGTATTTGGGTTTCTTCGGGTACACCTACCTTAAATGGGAACACCGTTTTTGGTATTCAAACTAACTCTACCGCCATTGGAACGTTAACCACGAATGCGGTAACCGGTATAGCATCTACTACCACATTTAACGGCCAATTAAGTATCAGTAACAATACCGTTGATAGCGTATGGCGCACAGGTACTTTGGTATCTTCACAAATGATAGGCATACAGTACAACTCAGGTGGAACTCAAAATGCAAATGTGAGCGGAAACGTAGTACGCAATCTAAATCTGGTATCTAGCAGCACCGGCACAACAACCTCTTCTGCATTGGTTGGTTTATATGTTAATGCCGCTGCTACGGTAAATTCAAATTACAACGATAACCGCATCAGTGTACTCAATCATTTGTCGAATGCGGCATCTAACATAGTAGGTATGTACATGGCTACATCAGTAGGTGTAATTGGTAATAATTCTACAGCTGCCCGAAATCTTGTTCACAGCTTGGGAAGCACAGCTACTACAGCGGTAACTGTACAAACAGGTATATTAAATCAGCAGGGTTTTGTAACATATGCAAATAACATGGTGCGTATGGGTATTGATTCGTCCGGTACAGCATATACGAATCCGGCTATTATCCGTGGTATTTGGCATGTAAACGCTGCTCAGGCGTTTTATTACCACAACTCGGTATTGATTGGTGGTCAACCTTCTTCAGGCAGTGCCAATACATTCGCATTTGATCGGACAGTTAGCATAACTTCGGGTCAGCAAATAGACTTACGTAATAATATTTTTGCCAATATTGCTTCCAATGCGGGTACAGCTTCAGGATTCCACTTTGGCACCAGCCACCAGGATTCATTGCGTACTGTGAGTAATTTCAATATCATTTACACACCTGGTACAGGAGGTATTGCAGCGCGTATAGCCCAGTTCAATACGAACTATGCCTCGCTAGGCGGCAGCCCAACCAGTTATAAATCTATTGTAGGCTTAGACATGACGTCAAGTAGTGCCGATCCAGGTTTTGGTTCTGCAGCACTTGCAGCAGCTCCCAATGTTGATCTATCGCTTGCAGCCAATACACCTGCCGAGCGCAGCGGTGACCCTACTGTAACTGTTGTTACAACAGATTATTTTGCTAACAGCCGTTCATCACTCACGCCTACAGATGTAGGGGCACATGCCGGAAACTTCAACATGATTGATGCATTCCCGCCTACAATTTCCTATACACCGCTTACAAACGCAGGTAGTTTTACCGGTACACGCTCGCTCACTAACGTTACAATTACGGATAATAATGGTATAGTTATGTCGGGTGCTAACAGACCAAGAATTTACTATTCACGTACTGGTAGCTCAATCTGGTATTCTTCTGGCGCGGTTACCGTAACCGGTACTTCAACCAATGCTGTAGCTTCATTTAGTATTGATTACCTCTCATTCTCACCCGCATTAAGTCAAACTGATACTATTCGCTACTTTGTAGTGGCACAGGATGCTGCAAGCAATTTGCAATCATTTCCTGCTTTAGCAACAGGCACAAACGTGAACAGCTTAGTGGATTATCCGCTTAATCCGTTCCGCTACTCATTCCTTCCTGTTATCGCTGCCAATACAGTTATACCTGTTGGTGCCGGTCAAACCTATACATCACTTACCAATGCAGGCGGTTTGTTTGAATTTATTAATAACCGTACACTTGGTGGAAATGTATTTGTTGAGATTACATCGGACATAACAAACGAAACAGGTGCGGTTCAGTTGAATAAATTCGCTGAAGACGGACCGGGTGCAGGTACATTTACCTTAACCATTCGCCCTGACGCAACAGCTACTTCTCCAAGAACTGTTCAGGGTAATTTCCTAAATACATCATCTGTTAACGGTTTAATCACCCTAATAGGAGCTGACCGGGTTAAATTTACCGGTATACGCAACGGTGGCTCACCAACTGAACGGTTGTTGCGTTTCCGTAACGTTGCGGCCACAGGTGCTTACGCAGCCAACACAGGCAATGCCGTGTTTGTAGTGAGCAGTGCCAGCGGAGTGGTTATGCGAAACCTGATTGTAGAATCAGGCAATTCGAATACTGCCGGTGGTTCAATTGAGTTTCGTGTGGGCAACAATAGCCAGTTCCTCACTACACCATGTTCATTCGATACGGTTACTAACTGTATTCTAACCAACAATACAATTGCTACCCTACCCGATGGTATACCTGGTAACGCGGGTATCTATTCCTTTGGTCAACCAAATGTTTACAACAATAATATCGTAATCACCAATAATCAGATATCTAACTTTGTGGTTGCCGGTGTGGGAGTGGTAGGTAACAACGGTGACGGATTCGTGATTACAGGAAACAGCTTCTTCTACAGTCTCGGTTTTGTTCCAAATATTACAGGTACCTTCCAAGGTATAGTATTCTTAGGTGGCTCGTTCTCGAGTGGTAATAATATGTCGAATAACTTCATTGGAGGTAGTGCACCTAACTGTGGAGGTACAGCTTGGACCAACCCTAATAACATAGGATTCTATGGTATACGCGCCAGCGTAGGTAATGGTGCCAACTCACTATTCAATAACAATACGGTTCAAAATCTGGCGTTTACAAACAATGCCGCTACTCAACTATTTACAGGTATACGTGTTGAAGCAGGTAATGCTGTTATAAACAACAACCAAATTGGTCATCCAACCAATACGAACAGCATATTGTGGTCAACAGGAGGCACGTTCTATGGGATACATTATTTTGGTGTTAATAATGTGACCTATCAAAACAACAATGTACAAGGAATAAACATGAATGTGGCTAATGTAACTCCCCAGTTTATCGGACTGTATCACCAAAATGGTTCAGTTGTGGGCAATATCAGCGGAAATACGATAGGGCACAATACAACGGCTAACAGCATCAGCATAGCCAGTAACACTACCCATTATGGAATGTTCTTGTCAGTATTGGCTGCATATTCACCCAGCTATACCGTCAGCAATAATACCATTGCAAATATGACTGCGACAGCAACGGGTACGGGTGGTTTAATGTATGGTATGTTGGTAACGAACAATGCTTTCCCTACCATTGCGAACAATACTGTTCATAACCTGCGAAGCGCTAGTATCAGTACTTCAACAGCTGGTATTGCAGCCGGTATAGTTGTTTCAGCATCAAGCGCTACTAATACAGTTATAAACAATACCGTATATGCTATACGTGGAACCAATACCGGAGCAACACCTTCTTCAGTTCATGGTATTTACATGACAGCAGGTCAGGATAATATATTCCGAAGCAATCGTGTTTATGACATCACCAGCTCGTCTACCAGCACGAGTCTAAACCCTACACCTACAGTAGCAGGTATCGCTATAGCAGGAGCATCCAACCAGATCTATTTATTAAATAACCAGATTACCCTGGGTACAGGAATGACACAGGATATTCAGATTAAAGGTGTCTGGCTCTTTACCAACAGTGTGGCTATTACACTCAATGCATACAATAACTCTATTGTTATAGACGGAGCAGCAACTTCAGGTATTCAGAATACCTATGGTTACCTGCGTGGAAACAATACCGGTACAGAAATTAACACATACAATAATTTCAGAAACAATATTATTGTTAATAGAAGAACCGGTGGAACAGGCTTCCACTATGCACTTTCGAATCAGGCCAGCTCTCCTTCCAATACTACCTGGTTGAATACCTCTTCAGCTTACAACCTGCTCTCAACAGCCAATGTGAATGCAGTAGGTGAGTGGGGCTTAGGAAACAACAACCTGGCCAACTGGCGTAACAATACATCCAGCGATATACTTAGCTATTATGTTCAAGCCGGAACAGGTGCAGGTCAGTTGAATATTAATAACCTGTTTACCAGCATTGCTACCGGTAACTTGGGTCTGAACACATCGAATGCAGAAGTATGGTATGCCTATGGTAAAGGTATCACGGGTTCTGAAATCAATAACCTGAACATCGACTTTAGCGGAAATGCTCGTTCTACCACACAAGGTATAGCAACTACAATCGGTTCGGCACACATGACAAGCGCACCTACAATGCTGCCTATAGCGGCTACAGCATCTGCAGCACCCGCTTCCAACACAACTACAGTGTATACTTTCGCCAACCGTCCGGTTGCATCCATTAACTGGGGAACATCAGCACCTACCAGTGCTACAGTATATGACTTTACAGGTGTAAATCCTCCATCTTCACCGGCAGGTAACTTTAATAATTGTTACATACGTGCCGATATCAGCGGTGGTACTACACCCTATAACTATGGACTGGTTTACAACTTCGATGCGGCTACCCTTGGAACAACGATTAATGCGAATAACATTCGTCTGGCTACTTCGGATGTGGCCGTACCTACAGCTTGGACAACTCAGTTTACCACTACCTCTAATTCTTCTACCGGAATAGCATCGGTAGGCGGTCTTTCATCTACCGGTTCATTTATAACATTTACCGGAACCGAATTGGCTGCTCCTCCAACTATTACAGTTGTATCACCATCTGCTGCATCAATAGGAGCTGCAGTAACAATCAGAGGTACACTGTTTACAGGTGCAAGTGCAATCAGTTTCAATGGTGTGGCTCAAACGGTTTACACCGTAGTTAATGATACTATCATTACTACTACGGTTCCTGCCGGTGCAACCACAGGTCCTATACAAATTACCAATTCATTTGGTACAGGAACCAGTGCATTTAATTTCACAGTAATACCGGCTCCAACCATTGCTTCGTTCTCGCCTACATCAGGCACATTCGGTTCGGCTGTAACTATAACAGGAACTGGATTTACATGGGCAACAGGTGTTAGATTCAATGGTCAGAATGCCGCATTTACTGTAGTAAATAATACCACCATTAACACGACAGTTCCTGCTGGTGCAACCACAGGAAATATACGTGTCACCAATGGTACAGATAGTGTGGAGTCATCCTCACCGTATACAGTTTTCCCAGCACCAACTGTAAGCTCGTTTACACCGTCTACAGGACCTGCCGGTACTACAGTAACTATTACAGGTACAGATTTCAATGCAGTAACAAATGTGAGATTTAATGGAGTAAATTCATCTTTCACAGTAAACAGTACAACCACCATAACTGCTACCGTACCAGCGGGTGCATCTACAGGTGCAATAACTGTAGTTAATGGTTCCGGAACCGGCACAAGCGGTACTAACTTCACTGTTACCTTGCCGCCAACTATTAGCGGTTTCAGTCCAAGTTCAGGTGGTGTAGGATCAACTGTAGTTATTACAGGATCTAACTTTACAGGTGCAACTGCAGTATCGTTTAACGGAACTGCTGCAGCATCTTACACTGTAAATAGTTCATCTCAGATTACAGCAGTAGTAGCTACAGGAACAACCACAGGTAATATTATTGTGGTTACGCCTTCAGGTGCTGATACATCTGTAACTCCTTACACGGTAATTGCCGATTTGGTGGTTTCAACAGCCGCTACAGTATCGGGTACTTACAATACCATTACCGTTACAGGAACGGGTGTAGCTACTTTAGGTGGTACTCTAACAGCTCTTGGAAACACTGTAATACAAACCGGTGGTACTATTAATTTCGGTACTGAAGTACTCTCGGGTATCGGAAGCTTTACTGCGCAATCAGGTTCACGCCTTATTGTAGGATCACCTCAAGGCCTGGAAGTAGCCGGTATTACTGGTAATATACAAGTAAACGGTGCACGTACTATCAATGCTGGAGCAAGAGTAGAATACAGTGCCTTGACAGGAAATCAGAATACTGGTAATCTTATAAGCAACGTAGATACTGTACTAGTTAACCTTGGATCAGGCGATTTGATTCTGAATACCAGCCTTACCGTGAACAGACATCTTGAATTTATTACAGGTTCAGTACGTTTAGGTGCCAATAACCTGACCATAGGTTCAACCGGTTCAATAGTAAATGCCAGCTCTACAAACTATGTAAAAACTAATGGTATCGGTTCATTAAACAGAACAGTTCAGAATAATTCTACCAACGTATCTTACCCTGTAGGTTCACTCACATCATTTACCCCGGCTCAGGTACAGCTGAATGGTTCTTCAACAACAGATGTAATATCGGTACGCGTGTTTAACGGAGTATTGGTTAACGGAAACTCAGGATTGCCATTGGCTACCAGCATGGTTGACCGTACATGGGCAATCAGCGAATCAGTAGCAGGTGGTTCTAACGCTACGATTACGCTTACTTGGAATTCGGCAGAAGAAGTGGGTGGATTCAACCGTACACAATCAGCTGTTTCGCGTTATAACACAGCAAACAGCAAGTGGACATACGTAGGTACATCGTTTGGAGCAGCAACCGGTACAGATCCTTACTCTCGCAGTATATCAGGTGTAAGCAGCTTAAGCTTCTTTACAGTAGGGGATAGTTTAGCAACAGCTCTACCTGTTAACCTGATAGCATTTGAGGGCAAAGGATTGAATGAAGATGTACTGCTGACCTGGACCACTGCTAGCGAACAAAATAACCGTGGATTCAGCGTTGAGCGTTCGGCTGACGGTGAGAACTTTACTGAAATCAAGTTTGTAAATGGTAAAGAATACAGCGTGGTACGTGTTAATTATGAATTGTTGGATGAAGGAGCATTTGCTGTTGCTCAGGCCAACACATTGTACTATCGCCTGCGTCAGATTGACTTTGACGGAACTGAAACCTTAAGCTCAGTGGTTAGTGTAAACCGCGATACCAGAGCCGTGACATCGGTTAAAGCATATCCAAATCCATTCAACACCGGACTTCAGGTAGAAGTTGTAAGCCTGCAAGATGCAGACTATACATTGACGATTACCGATATTCAGGGCAGAGTAATTAGCACTCGCGAAGTTCTGATTGAAAAAGGTATGAACCGTATAGCTATGGATGAGTTGGATAAACTGAAAGGTGGAATATACTTTGTGCGACTCAACGGTACAGAAAGCACAACCCTGAAAGTGGTTAAAACCAACTAAGGGTAGAGTTAACTCTATGTAAACAATAAGGGCGGGCGCGTAGCGCCCGCCCTTATTGTTTACTCCCAATAAAAAATGCCGCTTAAAGCGGCATTTTTTTTACATATATCATCAGGTATTATTTGCGTTTCCAGATGGGAACATTGCTGCAAGCCTCGCCATACATTATGCTTTTGGCAAAGGGCATAAGACGGTGTGTAATTTCAACGTAGGCACTTACAGGTACTGGCACATCGCTGCACCCTTTTACAATGACCCGCGCATCTCTGAAACTTTCATAGTCAATGCTTCTCAGTGCATCCTGATACAGCACATCGTTCAGCATCGTAATGCTACCAAAAACATAACGGTGGGCGTAGGGTTCAATATTTACAGCCAACAGCATGTAAGCCCAGGTGGGCACTATCGCATCAGCCGAGCATATAAAAGCCACATTTTTGTTGTCGTACTGCTTCCAGTCGTGTTGCTTTACCGTTTCTCTGAAGTCTTTTTCCTTCAGAATAATGCCGTGAAAAAGCCAGGGCTGTATATCCAGCACCACACGTTCACCGGAATGGAAATACTCTTCTAGGTTTAGCGTAAGAAGCCCGCTGCCGGCTACGCGGTTTTCAATGGGTTGAATGCTATCCTGTTCGTTGTTCATTAATCAGCTAACAATGAATTCCAGTTGATGGTTTTGCTGAGTATATCCTGCAATGCATCTATGCTAACACGTTCTTGAATCATCGTATCGCGGTGACGAATGGTTACCGTTCTGTCTTCGAGTGTTTGATGATCCACAGTAATGCAGTATGGTGTACCTATGGCATCCTGCCTGCGGTAGCGTTTCCCTATAGCGTCTTTTTCCTCATAAAAGCAATTGTATTCCAGTTTCAGCTTATCAATAATCTGTCGGGCTACTTCGGGTAAGCCATCTTTTTTGGTAAGGGGGAATACCGCTATTTTGTATGGAGCAAGAACAGGCGTAATGCGCAGCACTACACGTGTATCTTTTTTATCTGATGGTGCATCCGCACTACCTATTTCTTCTTCGTGGTATGCAGCGCAAAGCACCGATAAAAAGAGTCGGTCGAGCCCTACGGATGTTTCAACCACATAAGGAATATAATTGCCAAATGGCTTTCCGTTTTCATCGGTTTCTGCATCAAAGTACTGCAGTTTCTTACCGGACAATTCCTGATGATTTCTTAGGTCAAAATCTGTACGTGAATGTATGCCTTCCAGTTCTTTAAATCCGAAAGGGAAATCAAACTCTATATCAACAGCTGCATCGGCATAGTGAGCTAACTTTACATGATCGTGGTAGCGGTATTTTGCATTGCCTAGCCCAAGTTTCTGATGCCATTTAAGCCGTGCTGCTTTCCAGTATTCGTACCACTGTTTTTGAGTGCCGGGTCGCACAAAAAACTGCATTTCCATTTGTTCAAACTCACGCATACGCATTATAAATTGGCGTGCTATTATTTCATTTCGAAAGGCTTTGCCTGTTTGTGCAATACCGAAAGGTATTTTCATGCGGCCTGTTTTTTGAACATTCAGAAAATTGACGAATATGCCCTGTGCAGTTTCGGGGCGCAAGTATATTTTATCGGCATCTTCAGCCATAGCTCCCATTTCGGTACTAAACATGAGGTTGAATTGCCGCACATCGGTCCAATTGCGTGTACCGCTAATTGGACAGGCAATTTCATGCTGTTCAACAAGACTCTTTAACAGAGCTAGGTCATTTTCGAGCATCGCTTTATCAAGCCCCTGTTGCAATTCAGCAGCTTTTTGTGTCTTGCCGTCTTTTTCGTAACGGGCTATTTTATCTTCCAACAACTGATCGGCACGGTAGCGTTTCTTGCTGTCTTTGTTATCAATCATGGGGTCGCTAAACCCATCTATATGTCCACTGGCCTTCCATGTTTTTGGGTGCATAAATATGGCAGAATCAATACCCACAATATTTTCATGCATGTGCACCATAGCTTTCCACCAGTATTGACGAAGGTTGTTTTTTAATTCGGTTCCGTTTTGACCGTAATCGTAAACAGCTCCTAATCCGTCATAAATTTCGCTGGATGGGAACACAAAACCATACTCTTTGGCATGGCTTACTACTTTCTTGAATAACTCGTCCGACATAGGCCCGCAAGTTACACCAAAACATACAAGGTGCAATATCCGGTATGTATTGCAACAGCACGGCTTATTTTTGTTATTTTGCACTTCATGTTGCTTGTATACAGCGCTACGGAAAGTCCTCGTTTAACATATATTCTACACGAATTGCTTTACAGGCGTATAGGAGTGGAATATACCAGTATTCACGACTTTGATCAATTTGTAAAACATACCGGTCCTAAACTAAATTATAGCAATGTGTGGTGCGAAAACAGCTATCAGATTATTCCCACACAGTTGCTTTTTGAAAAGCATACCGAACGGCAAACCGTATCTGTTACCGACCATCCGCACTGGATGAAAACCATTGCAGTCGGGCATGCTTCATCCGACCATCCGTTCGATATCTTTTCAGCAGCCTTTTATTTGCTAAGCCGCTACGAGGAGTATGTTTTTTTTGAACCCGATAAACATGGCCGATTCAACTATACAAGCAGCTTGGCCTGGCAATACCAATTTCTTGAAATACCCTTGATAGATGTATGGGCAAATCAATTACGCATTCAACTGAATCAGCAATTCCCTGAACTAAACTTTGCAAACAGTATCTTTCAGCACATCAGCTCCATTGATGTTGATTTTGTATATCGCTACAAAGGCTATGGCGCAGCAAAGCAATTGATGAAATGGGCAAATGCACTTAAACAGCAACGTTTACAGGATGCCACAGAACAATTGAAAGTATTTACAGGATTTAGCAAAGACCCATACGATAGCTATGCATACATCGAATCGGTAGTGATGAAGACACGGGCGCACCTTATGTATTTTTTTCTTACCCGAAATGAAACCAACTACGATAAAAACATATCGCACACTTCGTATGATTATAAAAACGCCATTGCAAAACTAGATGCAGATGCACAAATCGGATTACACCCATCGTATCACACACGTGAGCATACTGAATGGATAGCAGAAGAAAAGCAGCGTTTGGAAAAATTATGTGGCCGTATTATTTATCATAGCAGGCAACACTACCTGCGGTTACATTTACCCGAAACGTATGAAGCATTGGAGCTTGCCGGTATTCGGTTCGACTATTCAATGATGTATGCCGACCGCTGTGGGTTTAGGGCATCAACCTGCAAGCCATTTCAATTTTTTAATTTAAAAACGAATAAGCCCGCTGAATTACAGATACACTCACCTTGTGTAATGGATACCACACTTAGGTATGCCATGGAGCTAAATCCTGCTACTGCTATTCGGCTTATCGAGAAATTGATGGATACAGTTCACACGTATTCGGGCGAATTCATAAGTATTTGGCACAATTCTAATCTTAGTTCTGCCGAAGGATGGCATAGCTGGAGATACGTATTCCAAACAATGCATAACTTTGCAGCCGATAAACAATAAGCTTGATACAGTACCTTCAACACCAAGAAATTGATAAACAGCGCTGGGATCTTTGTATTTCGCAAAGCCTGAACAGTATGCTGTACGGGTATTCGTGGTACCTCGATATAGTTTGCCCGGGCTGGAGTGCACTGGTTGTAGGCGATTACGAAGCTGTGTTTCCGCTTCCGGTAAAGAAAAAAATTTATCAGTATGTGTTTCAGCCTTTTTTTACCCAGCAATTGGGGCTTTTTTATAAGCATTTACCCTTAGCCGAGCAACTTGATGAAGTGCTGTCAGCAATACCGCATAAGTACAGGTATATTGATGTACAACTGAATGAGGCTCTTGTTCAGCAAAACATAAGCAAGGGAAAAATCATTAAGCGTAAAAATTATGTTTTACCCTTGAATAAGCCCTACGAAAAGCTGGTAAAAAAATACAGTGAACACACCAGACGCAACCTGAAAAAAGCAACCCGCCACCCGCAACAGGTTGTTGCATGCGATACATCTGTTATTATTGACCAATACCGCACCCACAAAGGAGCTGAAACCAAAGGACTGGATAGTTCGCACTATGTTGTGTTGCAGCAACTGTTCGATACACTTTTTGCCAATCACTTGGTAAAGCCTCTGGCAGTAAGTGACGATAAGGGCGACATACTTTCTTCCGCTGCATTTGCCATTTGCAATACCCGCATTTACTACCTGATGGGCAGTAGCAGCAAACAGGGTAAAGAGGAGAGGAGTATTTACTTGTTGTTTGATCACATGATACGGCATTACAGCGGCCACCCCTTCGAACTCGATTTTGAAGGGTCGGAAATTCCCGGTGTAGCCCGGTTATTCAAAGGGTTTGGAGCTGAAAAACGGAATTATGTTCATTTGCGCATAAACCGACTTCCGTGGTTGATACGTTGGATGAAAGGCTGATTAAGTAGATTGCAATTCCTTTAACTTTTTCTCATATTGCCGGCAGTATGAAAATAGCAGCCATTGATATCGGTTCCAATGCTGTGCGGCTGCAAATAGCCCGTACCAACGATGGCACATTTGCCGAACCATTTAAGCGCGTTGAGTTTGTTCGCATTCCTATCCGTCTGGGCGATGATGCTTTCCGAGAAGGAAAAATCAGCAAAGAAAAACGGGAAGTGTTTTATAAAGCTATGGAAGCATTTAGCCTGTTGCTGCAGGCATACGATGTAGACCATTATATGGCCTGTGCCACCAGTGCACTGCGTGACGCAAAAAATGCAGAAAAGATTGTACATAAAGTTGAAAAAAGCTGCGGATTAAAAGTGGAAGTAATTGACGGCAAACGTGAATCACAACTTATACTTCGCTCCATCAGCCACTTGTTTAAACCCAATAAAACGTATCTGACCATAGACGTAGGTGGTGGAAGTACAGAAATGACGGTGATTAAAAATCAGAAAGCGTTCGACTCTGTTTCCTTTGATGTGGGAACTGTTCGCTTGCTGGATGATGCTATCAATAAATCAACGTGGCAGCAAATAGAAAACTATGTTCAGTCGCACCTGACTGATGTGCAGCATTCACAAGCCATTGCCACCAGCGGAACCATCAATAAAATAGCGCAGATAATTCATCCTTCCGAGAATCCTTCCATAACGCGCGAGGAACTACATACCTTTTATCACAAAATTAAAAAACTGAATACCCGCGAGCGAATTGAACAGTATAAACTGAATCCCGATCGTGCGGATGTGATTGAACCTTCAGCCTATATTTATTTGCAATTGCTGAAGTGGGCCAATATTGAAAAAATAATGGCGCCAAGTGCAGGTTTGAAAGACGGTATTTTATATACCATTATGGATAAATACGGGAATTAAAACAACTCCTGAACCGCTACACCGAATATTCGTGACAAAGCAAATAATAAACAACACCACACTGTAAAAGATACCAGCATAAATAATTTAATGCGCCATTTGCTGTGCTCAATAGATGCAGCCAGAATAGTGCCCAGCGGTACCGACAACAAAACCGGTGTAAGTGCTGCAATACCATACAACTCGTACCTGCGCACGATGATGACAATAATCCTGCGTAGCTTGTTTATTTTAATGCCTCCGGGGTGTTTCTTTTTTGGAAAAACCTTACGCCATAGCGCTGTTAAAATTTCCCAAACATACAGATAAGCCAGCACGCCCAGCATACCACCACCCACAGTACTCATAAAGGTTTCGGGAAAACTGAAGTTGAACCCAAGCGCAGTGAATACACCCACCATGAATTTAAATGAGCTCCACATAATAACAGTTATCGCTTTCCACCAGATTTCCATGGCGCGCTAAATTAGGCAAACTTTTTACTGCTGCGTTCTATGACGTAAATCATTTTTTTTGAGCAGTTCAAGATTCACATTTGTTGTACAATACACACACCGTTATGCAACTAATTATTACACACTTTACTACCCTCAGGCGGGTTAGAGACGCATTTAATGCACGTTTTCCTTTTTTAAAACTAGAGTTTTTTGTGGATGCTAATAAGGATGGCCAATACACGGCTCCCGAAAAACTGACTAATCATGCACTCACTTTTGAGTCGCTTTCGGGCAAAACCGGGTTGATGGAACTGCACGATACCGACACGGCAGGCAATGTGGAACAAAAATTTACTTCCACGTTTGGTGTTGCTGTTCAGGTATTTTATAAACGCGGTACAGACTGGCTATTAACTACTACCAGTGATAAGTTGTCGCTGTATGAGTTAAACAACAGGTCGCTAGAATACGACAAACCGATTCAGCATGATGTACCCGCTAATGCAGCTGACAGAATGGAACTGGAGTAAACTACGCTACTGGGAAATCAATTGCGTTTTTCGAGTGATCCGCTTTGCGTAATGGTATCTACAAAATTGATAAACTCCTGCATGGTGTGAATCAGTTTTACCTGGGATGAATAATTAAAATCACCGGTTAAAAACTGTGCCCCGCTAAGCAGTATTTTAGCATCTTTCCAAATCTCACACAGCTGATTGATGTAAGCTTCTTTATCAACGTGAACGTGCGCTGCAGTAAGTATGGTAAATACAAAATCGGGAACACAGTCGCCCGACACTTTGCCTAAATCTACCAAAGGCACCTGCTGACCCAGAAATAACACATCGTGTCCGCGGGCCCTCAAAATGTAATTGGCAAAAAGTAAACCCAATGTGTGTTGCTCATATTCGGGTAGAAACAATAAAAAGCGCTTAGGATTGGATGTGAGTTTACCTACATTTCCATCAATAGCTACATACAACTTTTGCTTTATGATATTGGAAGCAAAATGCTCGTGCGAGGGATGGATAGATCCCAACTGCCAAAGCAACCCTGTTTCCGATAAAAATGGGAATACGACAGCAATCATGGTTTGATCAAGACCGTGCTGAATGATATTGGTAGTTAATATTTGATGGAAAGCATATTCATCAAATCGCAGCATAGCCGAAATCAGGCTTTTTATCTGGCTTTCAAAACGATTGCTTCGGCTCGAAAGTTTAAGAATGTGCTCATTGATTTCATTGCGGCCCATTTTTGCTATTTCCGAAATTTTGAAGCCGTGCTTGTTTAAAATGCTGATGTTGAGAATATACTTCAGGTCTTCGTCATCGTAATAACGAATATTCGTGTCGGTACGTTTGGGCTGTATAATTCCATACCGTTGTTCCCAGATGCGCAACGTGTGACTTTTGATTCCGGAAACTGCTTCTACATCTTTTATCGAAAAAATACCCACTTAATGCCTCCCTGAATTATTGTTTATCAACTTCAAACATCTTAACCCGGTTTTTGTTTTATGATTGTTACACAAAGGCTAACGAATGCAAAAAATAGTTATCACAGGGGGGTCGGGTTTGGTAGGTAGTCAACTTACAGATATGTTGCTTTCCAGGGGGTTTGAGGTGGTACATGTAGGGCGGAAATCGCGCTCTTCGAGGGTAAAATCATACAGTTGGGATATACACAAGGGTACTATTGACCCTAAAGCACTATGCGGTGCCACACATATTGTACACCTGGCCGGTGCGGGTGTTGCCAATCACCGCTGGACAGATGCCTATAAACAAGAAATTTATGATAGCCGTATTCAGTCAACACGCCTACTGTATGAGGCCATAAAAACCCAGCCCGATTCACGGCTCCAAAAGTTTATTTCAGCATCAGCCATTGGTATTTATGGCAATCATACCCCGCCATACACGACAGAAGATGCCCCGCATGCGGCTAATTTTCTGGCGCATGTTTGCTCAGATTGGGAAAAAGAAGCCGATAGGTTTAGTGAACTGAATGTGCCTGTAGCCATCATCCGCATCGGGGTGGTACTGGCCCGCGAAGGAGGGTTTGTAAAAGAAGTAAGTAAACCTGTTAATGCATACGTAGGCGCTGTTCTAGGCAATGGAAAACAAGCTACCAGCTGGATTCATATACACGATTTGTGCCGTATTTTTTTACGTGCACTGGAAGACGAATCGTTTACAGGTGTGTGGAATGGTGTAGCACCTGCACCCGTAAGCCATGCCGAGCTGACTCACTTACTGGCAAAAGCCCAAAAAAGACCCATTTTATTGCCCAATGTGCCTAGGTTTGCCATGAAACTATTGTTTGGTGAAATGCACACCATGCTGCTCGCACACCAGCATATATCAGCTCAGAAGCTACTAAATGCCGGATTCAGGTTTCGGTTTGAAACAGCTGCTGATGCCTTGGCCGATTTGTGCAGCCATACGAATTAGTGCATATTTGCGTTTTGACCCGTGCATGCGCCTTTCTTTTAACTCATACCTCCTCTTTTTTGTCATCGCTGCCGGTGCGCTGTTCGTTTCGTGCAAGCTGGAAGATGAAATAACAACCGACCCCAAGGCCATACTTCGTTTCTCAACCGATACCCTCTTTTTCGATACGGTTTTCTCTGACCTGGGAGGGGGGCCGCCTCTTTCAGTAACCAAGCAGCTATGGGTGATTAACGAAAACGATAAAACCGTAAAAGTAAATATCCGCTTGCAGGGCACATCAAACGGATCGGTACGTATGAATATAGATGGTTTACCTTCATCGGCTATTACCGGTAAAGAAATTGGGGCCAATGACTCCATCGTCATTTTTGTTCAGTTTTACTCAAATGCCGGAAACGATTTTATCATTACCGAACAATTGCTGTTTGAAACCAATGGAAACCTGCAGGATGTAGATATTGTAGGTTTTGGCCGCGATGCTTACTACTACCAAAATCAGGTGCTGCCGGGAGCTGGCGGACAGCTTATCTGGCAAAACGATAAGCCACACGTAATTTACGACTCCATTTTAATTCCTGCCGGTACAACGCTTACTATCAAAGCCGGAGCGCGCATACACTCGCATGTAAAATCGGTAATATTGGTACAGGGAACCCTGCTGGTAGAGGGCGAATACGGAAGCCCCGTTATTTTTGAAGGTGATAGGCTGGATGCTGAGTACAGAAACCGTGCAGGGCAGTGGATTGGTATACGCTTTTTGCCGGGCAGTAAAGACAATGTGATAAGGCACGCCATCATTAAAAACGGAGTGCTGGGTATTGAGGTAGACTCGCTTCCTGTTAATTCAAATCCTAACTTATTGCTCCGTGAATCCTTTATTGATAATATGAGTGCTGTGGGTATTGTTGGATACACGGCAAACCTGGTAGCAATTAATAATGTGGTGACCAATTGTGGTCAGTTTACCTTTTACGGGGTACTGGGCGGTGAGTATACGCTGTATCACAACACATTTGCTTCGTTTAACTTTACGCTTAACCGTCAGACGCCACATTTTGTGCTCGATAATTCTCCGTTCAAAGATGAATCGGGAAATATAGTGGCCAAATACCCCCTCAACTACAGGGTAGTAAATACGATTATTTACGGTAGCCGCGAAGAAGAAGTAGTGCTGAATAATGCTGCTGATGGGGAGCAATCATTCACCACCCGTATTTTTCAAACCAATCTGCTGCGTACAAAAACTGAGTCACTGAATGTAAACGGAAATATACTTAACCAGGATCCTCGTTTTGAAAATGCAGGCGAAGTGGATATGCGGCTTAAAAGCGATTCACCGGCTAAAGGCAAGGGAACAACACTGGGTGTACTCACCGATATAGGCATGCAACAACGCAGTGCAACTGCTCCCGGCATCGGTGCCTGGGAATAGGATTTGACTTTAATTGAGTCAAAATAAATCGTCTGTTGCTAATACAACGGAAATCCTTCCATAAGGCTATTCACTTTTTTGCGAACAGCCTTTAGCGTTTTTTCATCTTCCGGCTTTTGAATTACAGCATCAATCAGCTCCACAATTTTACCCATGTGCTTTTCTTTCAATCCGCGTGTGGAGATGGCTGCGGTACCTATACGTATACCGGAGGTAACAAACGGTGATTTATCGTCAAAAGGAACCATGTTTTTATTCAGTGTAATATCGGCCTTTACCAGTGCGTTTTCAGCAACCTTGCCGCTGATGTTTTTATTTCGCAGGTCAATCAGCATTAAATGGTTGTCGGTTCCTCCTGATATAATTTGATAACCTTTGTTCACCAGTGCGGCAGCCATAGCTTGTGCATTTGCCTGCACCTGTGCGGTATATATTTTAAAGTCATCGGTTAGGGCTTCGCCAAAAGCTACGGCTTTTGCGGCTATGACGTGCTCAAGTGGGCCTCCTTGCGTTCCCGGAAAAACAGCACCATCCAGCAATGCACTCATCATTTTCAGTTCGCCTTTAGGTGTTTTTTGACCAAATGGATTTTCAAAGTCTTTGCCCATCATAATAATACCGCCACGTGGTCCACGCAGCGTTTTATGCGTTGTCGAAGTAACTATGTGGCAGTAGTCGAGGGGATTGTTGAGCCAACCTTTTGCAATAAGCCCGGCAGGATGCGCAATATCGGCCAGCAGCAAAGCCCCCACCGAATCGGCAATGGCTCGCAGGCGCGCATAATCCCAGTCGCGGCTGTATGCCGATGCTCCGCAAATAATCAGTTTAGGTTTTACCTCAGTAGCGTTAGCTTCTACTTTATTCCAGTCTATCAGTCCGGTTTCTTTTTCAACTCCGTAAAAGGATGGCTGATACAGCTTGCCCGAAAAATTTACAGGTGAACCGTGTGTGAGATGTCCTCCGTGCGAGAGGTCAAATCCCAAAATTTTATCTCCCGGATTGAGGCAGGCCAGCATCACCGCGGCATTGGCTTGAGCGCCCGAGTGTGGCTGCACATTTGCCCACGCAGCTCCAAAAAGCGCTTTCAATCGGTCAATGGCCAGTTGTTCAACTTGATCAACAATTTCACAGCCTCCGTAATAACGCTTTCCCGGAAGCCCTTCGGCATATTTATTGGTAAGTACACTTCCCTGTGCTTTCATGACCTGTTTGCTAACAAAATTTTCTGAGGCGATTAACTCCAGCCCGTGTTGCTGACGGTGATGTTCTTTTTTTAATAAATCAAATACCTGTTTATCTTTTTTCATGTTATGTATCGTGAATTGGGCCCGCAATTTAATTAAATAAGCAATTAATAAGAGTATAGCAGCAGCTCACCGAGATATAATATATTTGTCGTGTCATTGAGCGCAGTAATTTATGAAAGCCATTATACCCGTTGCAGGCATTGGTACCCGTTTGCGGCCACACACGCATACACAACCCAAGGCATTAATTCCCATAGCAGGTAAGCCTATTTTAGGCCACATCATTGATGCCCTGCGCGATGCGGGTGTAAATCAATACGTGTTTATTATCGGCTATATGGGCGATAAAATTGAACAATACATTACCGAAACATACAGCGATATAGTGTCTGACTTTGTGATACAAACTACCGGTAGGGGAACAGGTCATGCGATTTGGCTGGCAAAAGAAAAATTAGGAAACGAAGAGGTGCTGATTGTGCTGGGCGACACCATAGCTGATGTAGATTTGAAGCAGCTTATGCAATCGGACCACACTACCTTGTGTGTAAAGAAAGTAGAAGATCCGCGTATGTTTGGTGTAGCAGAATTGAATACGGATGGAACCATAAAGCGTGTGGTAGAAAAGCCTGCCATACCTAAATCTAATCTGGCATTGGTGGGAATTTACCGCATCAAAGAAACTCAGCAATTGCTGGATGCCATCGCCTACAACATTGAGCATAAAATTACCACACAAAACGAATACCACCTCACCGATGCGTTGATGAAAATGATAAGTGATGGTGTAGTGATGCGCACGAAGGATGTAGACAATTGGTTTGATTGCGGCAAAAAAGAGATTTTGCTGGATACCAATGCTACATTGCTGGCACGGCTGAACTACGATACCGCCCGGTATGCATTTGAAAATACCATCATCATACCACCCGTATTTATTGGCCAAAACTGCCGTATTTCAAATTCCATTATTGGTCCCAACGTGTCTATTGGTGATTATGCTATTCTTAATTATTCGATAGCTAAAGACAGTATCATCGGTCCCTACGCACAGTTGGAGTTTGCTATCTTGGAACGTTCGCTACTGGGAAACGATGCGCTGTATAAAGGCATGAAACAAAGCTTGAATATTGGCGACAGTACCGAAATTAATTTCGGATGATTGGGTTAACGAACCCATAGTTACGTTTGTGGCTACCATCTTCCTAAACAATAGCTTATACTCAGCTATTTTTACACGAACGGGCACAATCTATATCCAGCATTTCTGAAAATATCTTGAGAAGTCGCGGTCAACTATCTAACTACCGTGCTGCAGGGAAACGCATGCGGTAAGCAACATCCACTTCACCTTTCGATATTTTGGTGAGTTTATTTTTTAGCATGCGCTTTTTCAACTCGCTTAAGTGGTCAACAAACAATACGCCCATGCAGTGGTCGTATTCGTGTTGAATGACACGTGCGGCAATACCATCGTAGGTTTCGGTAAAGGTTTCAAATTTTTCGTTCTGGTAACGAATGGTCAGTGTAGCTTGTCTGCTCACGTTCTCGCGTATGTGGGGAATGCTTAGGCAACCTTCTTCGTATTCCCACTCATTACCGGTTTCTTGCAGTATTTCGGTATTGATAAATACCTTTTTCAGATTGGGGTATTTTTCATCCTCGAAGGGATGCGTATCAACCAGAAAAAGATTAATGGCTTTGCCAATTTGCGGAGCTGCCAAGCCCACACCATGCGATGCATACATGGTTTCGAACATGTTTTGAATCAGTGTTTCCAATCCCGGATAATCAGATGTTATGTTTTCTGATTTTTTCCTCAGTACCGGGTCTCCGTATGCTACTATGGGTAAAATCATGGTGCTTGTTTCATCTGCAAATACGTTTGCAGTATCAGTACTGCACTTATTTGATCTATATGGGTTTTGTTTTGTCGGTCTTTCTTTTTCATACCCATATCAATCATGGTGCGCTGGGCGATGGCTGATGTAAAGCGCTCGTCTATTTCCACAACAGGAATGGTTGGATATTTTTTGCGAAGCAAAGTTACAAAATTTGCCACGGCTTTGCTCGAGTGAGTTTCAGAACCATCTAGCCGCATGGGTTTACCCACCACTATTGTTTCTACCGGCTCAGTGCTCAGGTACTGCGTAAGCCAGGCATCCAGCTTGGAGGTTTCCACAGCAGCCAATGCGCTTGCAATAAGCTGAAGCGGGTCGGTAGCGGCAATGCCGCATCGTTTTGTTCCGTAGTCGATGGATAAGATGCGTGGCATAACGGCTAAAACGCTTTCCAGCCTTGTGCTTTCAGCGCATGCTTGTTGCCCGATTTGCTGATTAAATGAACCCCTTCGGATGCTGCCGTACAATGCCCGATGACAACAATTTCAGGATGATTTTTTACTTTATCGTAATCGCTCTGATCGATCGTAAAAAGCAGTTCATAATCTTCACCGCCATTAAGTGCAGCCAGGGTTGGGTCAAGGTCCATTTCGCGTGCTACCTGATATGTGGATGCGTCAATCGGAATTTTGTCTTCGAATACATTCATGCCCACTCCTGATTTTGAACACAGGTGAAACACCTCCGAGGCCAACCCGTCTGATATGTCAATCATTGAAGTAGGCTTGAGGTCATATTGCTTCAGCATATCTATTATGTCTTTACGGGCTTCGGGTTTCAGTTGCCGTTCCAGTATGTAGTCGTTTCCTTCCAGGTCGGGTTGCGCTGCGGGGTTTGAAAGAAATACCCGCTTTTCGCGTTCCAGCAATTGATAACCGATATAGGCAGCGCCTAAATCGCCCGATACACACAATAAATCATTGGGTTTAGCCCCGCTTCGGTATACAATTTCATCGGGCGTGGCTTTTCCTATGGCAGTAATGCTGATGCACAAGCCCTGTCGTGATGTGCTGGTATCGCCACCAACTAAATCTACTTTGTATTTTTGGCAAGCCAGTAAAATTCCCGAATACAGTTCTTCAACAGCCTCCAGCGAAAATTTTGACGATAAGCCTATCGAAACGGTAATTTGTTCGGGTGTGGCATTCATCGCATAAATGTCGCTAAGGTTAACCATTACGGCTTTGTAGCCCAGGTGTTTCAGCGGAAAGTAGGAAAGGTCGAAGTGTACTCCTTCCAGCAGCATATCTGTAGATACTAGGGTGCACGTTTCTCCATGCTGTATTACAGCAGCATCATCGCCCACACCTTTTACCGTAGATGAGTGGTGAAGCTGAATATGTGCGGTGAGCAAATCAATGAGGCCGAATTCGCCTACTGAGCTAAGTTCTGTACGTGTTGAATTTTCGAGCATGGGCAATTATCGGATACGGTCGGCACTGCGCACCAGTTCTTCGTCTTTTTTAATGAGCATAATGGCACGCATATTTAGGTAAGCTGTAAAGAAAAGCAGGGCAAGAGCAAAAACAGATTGCATACTTTGTCCGGCAAACGTAAAGCCCGGAATATCCATGACTGCTTTAACAAACAAAGCTGCAATCAGCGAGCCGATGAAAATAAAATTTAGTTTAGCCAGTTTGAGCTGACGTACGCGGTTTTTATACGCAAAAATAATATTCAGGGTCCAGCCTGATACCAATGCGAGCAAACCAATTAAATGGTATTGAATAGAACTGGAAATAAGAATTCCGTTTTCATACATTTTAAAGTAAATAAATCCAAGGGTGTATTGGGTAACCTTCCCCTCTACACTCTGTATGCTGGTGATGAGTGTTCCGGTAGATAGCATTAGACAGATACCAATAATGGCAAGTAAATAAACGGTTTGAAGGCGTTGTAGCATATGAAACGGATTAGATTATATCGAGGTGCAAGTTAAGCATTATCCTAAATTACACCTACTAGGTTACTCGTGCTTCGTTACACTTTCTACTGTAGGATGATTGAAAACCAATGCTGCACTATTTTACAGCTGCTTTGCCCGCTGATATTCAGCATTACGTGTGATTTAATTCGGGATAATACTACATTTGCCTGCACAAGAAAATAACCCCACCCATCGCATGACTCATGCCGTTTATGTAATTGATGCCATACGCACTCCTATAGGCAAATATGCCGGGGCGCTCAGTGCTGTTCGTCCAGATGATTTAGCCGCGCACATTATACACGCATTGATGCAGCGCCATAAAAATGTTGATCCGCAAGCAATTGAAGATGTCATTTTTGGAGCAGCTAATCAGGCTGGCGAAGACAATAGGAATGTAGCACGTATGGGGCTATTGTTGGCCGGACTGCCGGTAAGTATTGGTGGAAATACGGTAAACCGATTATGCGCATCGGGCTTGCAGGCCATTGTAGATGCATCGCGGTCCATCATGGCCGGTGACGGTGAGCTTTACCTGGCCGGTGGTGTGGAAAGTATGACACGTGCTCCGTTTGTAATGCTTAAATCCGATACTGCATTTGGGCGTGTACCCGAAATGGCCGATACCACTATTGGTTGGCGATTTACCAATAAAAAACTGGCTGAACTGTACCATCCTTACAGCATGGGCGAAACAGCCGAAAATGTGGCTGCGCAATGGAAAATATCCCGCGAAGAACAGGATGCTTTTGCCCACCATTCGCAGCAAAAATATGCAGCTGCGCATGCAGCTAATCGGTTTGCCAATGAACTGGTATCAGTTCCTGTTCCACAAAAAAAAGGCGAGCCTTTGATGTTTGAAATAGATGAACACCCACGATTGAGCAGCCTAGAAGAATTGGCTAAACTAAAACCCGCATTTAAAAAAGACGGAACAGTAACTGCCGGAAATTCCAGTGGGGTGAACGATGGTGCCGCTGTGCTCATGCTCGCTTCGGAAGAGGCAGTTAAAAAATACAATCTTACGCCTATGGCACGTATTGTAGCTAGAGGTGTAGCCGGAGTTGATCCTTCCGTTATGGGAATAGGTCCTGTGCCTGCCACACAAAAAGCGCTGCAGCGTGCCGGACTTGCGGTAAGTGATATAGGATTGTTTGAACTGAATGAGGCGTTTGCTTCACAAAGTATAGCGTGTATGCGCGATTTGGGTGTAAACCCCGACATAGTAAATGTAAACGGTGGAGCCATCGCGCTGGGACATCCGCTGGGTTGCAGCGGTGCCCGCATATCAACTACGCTGCTGCATGAAATGAAAAAACGAAACGTGAAATACGGTGTAGCTACCATGTGCATAGGCGTAGGGCAGGGAGTAGCAGTGGTATACGAAAATTTGTAACCGGCTGTGACAAGCAGGTATTTACTACATATTGCCTACAACGGAAAAAATTACCACGGCTGGCAAAAGCAGCACAATGCACGTACCGTGCAGCAAGAAGTGGAAGAAAAACTATCGCTGCTGCTGGGTGAAAATATAGAAACACTGGGCTGCGGCAGAACAGATACAGGTGTTCATGCCAAATCCTATTACCTGCATTTTGATTCACGAGTAGAAATTGAACAACACGTGTTCCTATTCAAACTCAATCAGATTTTGCCTTATGATATAGCTGCATACGGCATATCGAAAGTGGATGCTGAATTTAATGCACGCTTCGATGCACTTTGGCGTACGTATGAGTATTGCATCACTGCCGTAAAAGATCCTTTTCTTCACGATTATGCCTGGTATCAGTATGGTGCACTGGATATGGAAACGATGAACGCCTGTGCACAAAAGCTGATAGGTACGCACGATTTTGAGTGCTTCAGCAAAGTGCATACACAGGTCAACAATTTTGTGTGTGAGGTAACAGAGGCTTACTGGCAAAGGCAAAATCACACACTGGTATTTACGATTACAGCCAATCGGTTTTTGCGGAATATGGTGAGGGCCATAGTAGGTACGCTGGTAGATGCAGGCCGGGGGAAAATATCACAGCCGGAATTTGAAGCCATACTGAACAGTAAAAGCCGAAGCGAAGCAGGGCAGTCAGTACCTGCACATGGACTTTACTTAACACGCATACAGTATAAATAAGGCCGGTTTACGAATTGAACTGATTCATGGCACGTTCAATACCAATAAAACCGAAGGCTTCAATAGCCTCTACGCTATAAGCAACCAATTTTGGCAGTGCAGTTTGTTCTTCGGTGTTCCATTTGCCTAATACATAATCTATCTGACCACCTTTGGGAAAGTGATTTCCAATGCCGAATCGTAACCTTGGATAGTTTTGTGTGTGAAGCACCTCCTGAATATTTTTTAATCCGTTATGACCGGCATCGCTGCCGTTTTTGCGTATACGTATTTTCCCAAAATCAATAGCCAGATCATCAACCAGTACCAGCATCTGCTCCGGTGTTAGACTAAGCTTGTCGAGCCAATAGCGAACAGCTTTACCGCTCAAATTCATGTAGGTAGTGGGCTTTATCAGGTGAAAGTGTTTGCCTTTCAGTGTTGCGTGAGCATAGTCGGCATAGCGGTCGGGGGCAAAAAGTGCATTCTGTTTTTTTGCAAATGCATCTGCAATATCGAATCCGATATTGTGTCTTGTATGTTCGTATTCGCTTCCCGGATTGCCCAACCCGACTATCAGAAACTTCATGGTACAAAAAAACAAAAGCAATGCTGCATAAACAATTTAAATCAGTCAGCACCTGTTGTTAGTAGTTGAGGTATAAAAAAACCCGGGCAAAGCCGGGTTTTGAAAATGCATGTGTATGACATTTTATTTTTTCTTGGCATCTGCCGTTGCATCTGCAGCAGCTGAGGCAGCAGCACGTGTTGTTTTCACACTAACAATCGGATTATTTGGTGAATCAAGCAATGTCATATCTGCTAATTTTAACTCACCCACTTTTACCGACTGACCGATGTTCAATTCTTCGATGCTTACTTCAATGAAGTCCGGCATTTGGGCCGGCAATGTTCTCACCTTAAGTTTTTTGGCTTTAACAATGAGTTTACCGCCTGCACGAACACCCGGTGAATTGCCGGTAATTTTTACAGGAATATCCATTACCAGCGGTTTGTCTTCGCTGTATTCATAAAAATCGGCATGAATGATAGAATCATTTACCGGATGAAACTGGATGTCTTTTAGTACTGCACGGTGAATTTTACCGTCAATATCTAATTTAACTGTGTAGGTGTTAGGGGTGTACACCAATGGTTTAAAATCCTGAGCGTACATTGAAAAATGTACTGGCTCTCCCTGACCATACAATACGCACGGCACTTTACCCTCGTTTCGGAGTGAATTGGAACTTGATTTTCCTACTCCGTCCCGCAAGTAACCAAACATGGCAACTGATTTCATAACTGTTTATATTTATTTAGTGATTAATGAGATGATTGTTCCTTTTTGATTTCAAACAAAGAGCTGATAGAGCCAAATTCGGTAACATTTCGGATAGCATTGGCAAACAGTTCGGCAACCGAAAGAACTTTTATTTTGCTGCATTCTTTTTGCAGCGGTATGGTATCGCACACCACCAACTCGTCAAGCACACTGTTTTCAATGGTTTCATACGCATTGCCCGATAATACAGGATGGGTACACATGGCACGCACACTCAAGGCACCTTTATCCTTAATCAGCTGGGCAGCTTTGGCCAGTGTATTTCCGGTATCAATAATATCGTCTACCATGATCACATCGCGACCAGCTACATCACCAATCAGCGTCATGGAAGCAATTTCATTGGCACGTCTGCGTTCTTTGTCAACAATTACCATATCGCAGCCCAGTGCTTTGGCATATATACGTGCACGTGCACTTGAGCCCATATCAGGTGAAGCTATCATAAGCGAATCGCCAAATGGCTGCTTCATGATGTAGGGAATAAAAATAACTGAGGGGTCTAAATGATCAACCGGAATTTCGAAGAAACCCTGAATTTGTGGTGCGTGCAAATCCATCGTCATTACTCGGCTAACTCCGGCAGCTTTGAGCATATCTGCGGCCACTTTTGATCCGATAGATACACGTGGCTTGTCTTTGCGATCCTGACGTGCCATACCGAAATACGGAATCACTGCAGTAATATAGTGAGCCGATGCGCGCTTAGCAGCATCAATCATCAGCAGCATTTCCAGCAGGTTATCGGCTGGGGCAAAAGTTGACTGAATAAAGAAAACATCGCATCCGCGAACCGATTCGTTGATGCTGGGTTGAATTTCGCCATCACTAAACTTGCTGATGGTAATATCGCCAAGAGGGACTCCGTAGCTGTCCGCAATTTTTTCGGCCAGGTACTTGGAATGTGTACCGGAAAACAGCTTTACTTCATTGCGTGGCGACATGCGAATATTTATGTTTAATGAAACAATTGCCGGATTCTGTTAAAAATCCGGCAGGGCTTTTGTTGACCGACTAGGGGTCGAACCTAGACTCTTCTGAACCAAAATCAGACGTGTTGCCAGTTACACCATCGGTCAGTTAGGGGTGCAAATGTATGGTTTTCGACTAATTGTGCAAAACTGCCCGCAAAAAAAATTAGAGGATTATTTATAAACCCGTTTCAGCCTAAACTCCTTTATAGGAGCAATAACCAGCGGCACTTTCTCAACAGTTATGGAACTGGTATCCAAGCCGAACGCTTTTTCTTCGCTTAAGCTCAAGGAATCCAGCAAACCGTAAGCATCCATAATCAACTCTTCAGTTATTGATAATTCGTTTTCATAGGCCAAGTGGCGTTTCAGTACTACAAATCGGAAGTCGCCTGTAACGTTTAGTTTGTTTAGTGAGGCGTAGCGTGAAGTAACATCTACTTCATGGTTTCGCATCAGTTCTTCCACCACTTTGCGAAAGTAGAAATTGATTTTTTGTTCAATCCTGAAACCGAGTCTGAATTCCACTTTTATGACATCGTGCGGCACAATATGGTCTACCTTGTATTCCATTTTATAGGGCTCGTCTACCACATTTATATGTACAAACCAGTAAACATCGGCCCGTTTGGGCTGCTTTTGCAAAATGGAGTAAATAATTTTCCGCTCAATATCCATTAAATGATCAGCACTGGTTAGGTAAACCAGGTGTGTAGCGTACTTGGCTACGGAATCGTCTTTGCTAAGTTCCTGCAATGCGGGCAGGTATTCGTTCAGATTGACGAATTCGGTGAGGCGGTTTTTGATTTTACGCCCTTTGAACCAAATCCACATGACGCCTATAAATAGAAGACTGATGAGTAACGTAAGCCAGCCTCCTGAAGGTATTTTCTCAATATTGGCTACTAAAAATGCACTTTCGATGGTAAAATATACAATGCCTACCGCCCACACAATCCAGCGTGGTGCACGTATCTTTTTCAGGTAATTGATGAGCAGCACTGTGGTCATCATCATGGTAGTGATAATGGCCAGCCCGTAAGCCGCCTCCATACGGGATGATTCTTTGAAATAAAGTACAATAGATATACAACCCACCCACAATATCCAGTTTACGCTGGGAACATATAGCTGACCTTTTGTTTCTGTCGGGTATTTAAGGGTCACTTTAGGCCACACATTTAGCCTCAGCGCTTCGGAAACAAGCGTAAATGATCCGCTGATCATTGCCTGACTGGCAATAATAGTAGCCAGCGTGGCAATGACAATTCCGGTTAATAAAAACCATTCGGGCATAATGCCATAAAACGGATTGATATCGCCTGAAGTATTTCCGATTTTAGAGATAACCCAAGCTCCCTGACCAAAGTAGTTCAGCACTAAACTCGTTTTAACAAATATCCAGCTTACACGAATATTTTTTCGACCACAATGGCCCATATCCGAATACAAGGCTTCGGCACCGGTTGTACACAGAAAAACAGCTCCCAGCAGCCAGAATCCTTCCGGGTAGTATGCCAGCAGTTCGTAGGCATAATATGGGTTCAGCGCTTTCAGTACTTCCGGGTGTGATGTGATGGAGATAATACCCAGCACCGCCAGCATGCTGAACCAAACCAGCATAATTGGGCCGAACATTTTTCCTACAATATTGGTACCCATACGCTGCATGAAAAACAGTGCGGTAATAATGGCGATAACGATTGGAATAGTAGGAATGTCAGGATTTAAAATGAGCAATCCTTCTACGGCTGAGGATACAGAAATAGGCGGAGTAATCATGCCATCGGCCAGCAAGGCACAGCCACCAATAATGGCCGGGAAAATTAAAAATGGTTTGCGTCTGCGCACCAAAGCATACAAAGAAAATATACCGCCTTCACCCTTGTTATCGGCACGCAGTACAATGGTTACATATTTTAACGTGGTTTGTAATGTGATGGTCCAGAAAATACAGGAAAGACCACCGTAAATAAGTTCCTCGCTTACGATTTTACCAGAAAGTATAGATTTAAAAACGTATAGCGGAGATGTACCTATATCACCGAAGATGATACCCAATGCAACCAGTAAGCCGCCCAGAGAAAGCTTTTGGGTAAAACTGTGATGTGATGCCGAATTAGTCACGCTTATTTCGGCACAAATGTAAAGTTTAGTATATCACATGCAATAAAATTTTAATACGCTTTGTTAAAGAATATTCGATTGCTACTTTTACCAGAACATTTTAATCAAACACATATGTATAACGGACTCCTACATTTACACAACCTGCTACGCTGGGGCGTATTGCTTTTCGGATTGTATGCCATCACCAAATCGATACTGGGCTTGATGCACAGACGCGAGTTTACCAAAAAGGAAAACTTATCTCATATATTGTTTGTGGTGTTTTGCCACACGCAGTTAATACTAGGTTTGGTGCTTTATTTTATAAGCCCCGTAGTGGATGCGGCACTGAAGTCAGGCGCGGTAATGTCTGACAAGTTTAACCGGTTTGTAGCGGTAGAGCATATTTCTACAATGATAATTGCTATTGTGCTAATTCAGGTTGGACGTTCGCTCAGCAAGAAAGCGACCGATCCTATGGCTAAGCACCGTAAAGCGCTTATCTTTTTTATAATCGGATATGTACTTATTTTATCACGAATTCCTTGGGATAAAGCGTTGTTTCCGGGAATGTATCATTAACCAAAAAAAACGCCCCCGTGCTTGCACGGGGGCGTTTTTTGTTAGTTTGATTTAACAACCTTCAGTGTGACCGTTTCATCAGCTTTTTTTACCTTCAGCAGGTAAATACCGGCTTGCAGGTTATCAGCCCGTACCGGCAACGTTTGCAGCCCGTCAGCCAGCAGGTAATGATTGGACTGTAACAATTTGCCATTTATATCTAGCAACTGAATTTCTACTGAACCGGATTGCATCAAATCAATACTTACTTGTGTCAGGTCATGGAATGGATTAGGAATGACAGACACGGAGTGTATGGCTGTGGCGCCACCTGCAATGCGAACAGTATTGCTGTAATCAGACCATGTACCATCTGCATCTACCTGACGAATGCGGTAGTAACCTACCACTCCTGCTTTGGCAAAAATACCTTCATCAATAAACGTATACAGTGTAGGTTCATTGCTGTTCATTCTACCGTTTACAAATCCAATTTTTTCGAACACCACACCATCCAGCGAACGTTCTATTTCAAATCCTTTATTGTTCAATTCGCTGTATACTTCCCAGTTTAGTTCAGCATTCAATGCGGTGGCTCTTCCCATAAGCTGACCCATACTCACTGGCAATGGGTTGTTATTTCCGGCAACATTGAATTGAAAACGGAATTGTGAAGCCGCTGTAAATTTAAATGTAGCTGATTGAGGACTGGTGCTTATGGCAGATGCCGGATTTTGATATAGTGTCCATCCGCCCCCGTTACCATTTCCTCTTCTGAATAGATGTATGTCATTAACGGTACCGGTACCCAGTATGTAACCCGGACCCAATAAGAAACTGGCGTAAATACTGTCATACGTTGCAAGACCATATCGGTACAGAATCCATGTAAGCGGAGTGGAAGCAGTTACTCCACCGGGATTTACAGTTGGCAACGTGCTGTACACCGTATCAAATTTATGCAATACATAATTTTCAGACCCCAGGTAGTTAAAGAAATTCATGTTTAGCGCACCCCCAGTTAATACATAGGTACCCGAACCGCCAATGAGTGTATCAACAACCGCAGGTGTACCAATGGGTATGGTTGAAATAAATACTGCAGGAGCGGTAGTAGAATTTTGTACGTCCATGTTTACCGTGGTTCCGCTATTGCAGTTGCCTGATGCATCAGATAATATGGGATTGTTGAGACCCTCGTCAAAACGGAAATACAAGCGAAGATTTGTGCTGGCTAAATTGGGTAATCGGGTATGCATGCGTCTGCGTATTTCGCTTTCGGTTAATGCTATGTTCCAAATTTTTAATTCATCGATTCCGCCTACCCATAACTCGTTCACCGAGGGGCCATTTTTCCCAACATATAGCCCGGTTGTTGATGAGTTTATAGTTCCAATTTGAATAGATGCACCGGCTGTATCTCCGTTTACATACAAACGCAGGTTGGCACCGTCAAAGGTTGCTGCAACGTGTGTCCAGCTGGCTGTAGGAATGATGGTAGAAGAAACAGCTGTTGCCAAACCTGATGAGGTGTTTACGGTAAATACCAGATTCCCTGTTGTGTTAATAAATAACCGGTAAGAACGGTTCAACCCAGCAGAGTCCTTAGAAACAATGGTGCGGTTAGTGATAAAGTTAGTCGGATTAATCCAGGCTTCAATACTCAATTCTGCAGCGGGTGAAATAGACGGATTATTGGCAACCACAATATGGTCATCGGCACCATCAAAATTCAGAAATGTACCTGCTGATTTTATGTTGGGAATATTCGTAATGGTGAGAAGCGATGTGGCGGTGTCGTTTACCAGAGACCCATCACCTATCAACTCACTCCACGATTTAATCGTATAATTACCCGGTGTAAAGGTAGAAAACGTATCCGTAAAATTGATGATACTATAATTGCCTGAGTTTACTGTACCAGTCGTGGTTGAGTCGATATACACACGGTTACCTGTTGCATTGAAAATAGCACATTTAATTTTTACAGCTGTTTGAGCCAGTGCGCCATAGTTAAATATTCGCACACTGGGAATGATGGCTGGCTGGCCCGCAGGCAATACAGGGCATGGATATAGAATATCAGTTACTCCCATATCATCTGGCGATTGCAAGCGTGGCTCGATCATGAACCTAAATGCACTGGCTGTCGCAAAAAAGTCAATCCACGAACTTGTTCCGGTGGGAGAGGTGTAATAAAATGTTTGATTTCGTATGGGGTTTTCATTTTGAAAAGAGAATGCGGCATTCACCGTTCCGATTTGAATTACGCCCACAAAGAAGGTATCGGAAATCGCCACGGGAGGATTAACCGGGATGGTATTGAGGCCGGCTATAGTTACAAATGGAGACGACTGCCACAGCAGCGTGCCGGGCAATCCGGTTCCGGTATTTCTGTTCCAAATGCCAATACGCAATGTATTTCCACCTGTGTTAAAATTAACACCCACCTGATTAATAGCGTTGATTACACCCGAGTAAGGGAATTTTGCCACAAAATCACCACTTGCTCCGGTAAAACCTACACCGCCTGCCGATGGAACAGAAGGGTCGGCATATGAATAAATCACGTTGTTAACATCTCGTATTGAAATACGGCTGTTGTTAAAAGAATTGTCATCGGGGTCAACAAATACCCTCACCGTATCGTATCCGTTTGTTGTAGGACTGTGTCCGGCAAAGGTCACAATCGTATCGACATTCGGATTCATACCGGTAACCAGTAAACTGTCTATAAACGGATTTGCACCTGTTACCTGCAGTTTGATGTAGAATCCTGTACTAGCTGAAGTTCCGCTATTGCGAATGGCTGCACGCACAAAGTGAGGTGATGTATACGCTTTAGGCATTTTACCTAAGGTATAAACTTGGCGTACGGCTATATCATTGGCATAAACAGGTATAAAACGATATATAGTACCGGCTACCGGAAGGGGTCTTGTAGAACCGACATTGTTTCCGTAATTTAATGCGTTGCCGGTATAATTTCCATTTTGAAAAGTAGGCAGGTTCCATGCAGTTACGCTTCCTTTAGTTACGGTTAATAAATTTGTAGCCGTTGCTCCGCTGCCTTTTAAACCGCACAACGCACTGCGAAAAGCTGAAGTGTTTGTACTAGCAGTAAATGGCCCCCATACAAAGTCAATAACATTTGTACCCTCGTATAGCTTGATTTGGAAATTAATAATAGCGTACTGAATAGCGATAGTTGTATTTTTTTCGGTTAGATTCTTAAATTGTATAGTACAGATACGCGAACCCACACTACCCGTTGTACTTACACGGTATTCTGCACCACTTGCTCCTATAAGATCGTGATTAAATGGAATGATTAAAGCAGTATCAAGTGTATTGGTGCTATTCGCTGCCCCACCTGTACCGGCACCCGAGCTTTGCGGTCCGGCATAAAAAAGGGCAGCCGATGATGGTGCTACGTTACCCATTTTTATAAATCCATTCGTTGACAAAATAAATTCGGTGTAACTGGCACCATTAAATGTAAATGAGAAACCGATGGGCACAGCCGATGACAACGCATCATCTGTGTTTAGTGTGCTGATAATACTACCCGTAGTTCCCAGGTCGGTGTAAGGCGTACCCGTGACTACGATATGATTAGAGGCCGGATAATTGGTGGTAAGCTGAGCATTTGTATATTGACTTACTGCTAAAGTCAACATTGCCAGCACGAGACGGAGGAGTACTTTTTTTTCCATAACTTGACGTGGTTTAATTGGTACGTAAAATTACAGAATAAATGGGGAAAACAAATAAACTATTTACAAAATAGCTGATTCCACCTTTGCTGCTATCGCATCTGCCTCTGCATGATTTTTTTCTACTATATTTTTTGCCTCAGCTATGATTTTTTCTGCATAAGCGCGGTCTTTTAACCCCTTGGCATTAACCAACACATTGAAATAAGCGCCACGAACGGCTGTTTTTACGCACAGTGCACCTACACCCGCATCTGTTATTGAATTTGGATTTCCTTTATCGACCATTGCAGCCAAAAGAGGTAACGTATGGTATGCCGCTTTCATAATCTGTAGAGGAATTTCGCATGCATATTTCGTGGCTTCTTCTATGGCATGAGCACGTATTTTCTTTTCGTCATCAGTCGTTTTGGGCATGCCAAAGGCATTCATGATGCGATTGAAGGCATGTGTATCCTCATCCACTAATTTCAATAAGGCATCTTTTTGTTGTTGCCCCTTTTCAGCCCAGTCACTGAAGTACGGAGTTTGATCTTCCCACCCACGTTTACCGGCCGACAAATTAGCTACCATGGTGCCCAATGCAGCACCCAGCGAACCTGTATAAGCGCTTATGGA
Organism: Bacteroidota bacterium; assembly: GCA_046309355.1. GTDB lineage: Bacteria > Bacteroidota > Bacteroidia > UKL13-3 > UKL13-3 > CAYSBE01. Next base: position 32,944 of record JBKCPL010000062.1, on the reverse strand, counting down.
CCCTCCACCAGGGGCAGGACTATCGCTGGCTGTTTCATTGGCAAATGATTTCAGATTCATCGATATCAATTTCTCTTTCGCAGTGTCCCGCATGCGGTATTCTATGATCTTTTTATCTGCGTCAAATGGCCCAAGCTCTGCTAGTCCCAGCGATTTAATGGCTATATGAATCAGTTCGTGCTCGCTAACTCCTGTTGAACGACCTTGTTTTTTAAGAAAATAGTTGCCTGCATCCAGCATAGCTTTAAGCGGTATTAATCCCACCAGTTCCGAGCCGGTAACCCGAAGTCCTCTTTGCGTTGCACTTTTACATACTTCATCAAAAGCAATATGCAATGGAGTGATTTTGTAATTGGTAAGATTCATCGAAATCTGTGCAACACCATATTCCTCAATATACCAGCCTATCGCTTTTACAGCCTTACAACTGCCGGGTATGCGCACATCATTGCCCTGTTCGTCTTTTACCACTTTGCCGGTTATAGGATTGCCTTCACGTTTTACCCGACCAGCCTCACGCACATCAAAGGCAACAGAGTTCGCCAAACGTACAGAGGATGTATTCAGGTTTACGTTGTAAGCAATTAAAAAATCACGTGCACCTATAACTGTTGCACCGGTTTTGGCAGGAAATTGAGAAGGGCCAAAATCGGGTTTCCATTCAGGTAGTTTTATTTTATCGAAGAAGCCTTCGTATTCTCCGGCTCGTATCACCGATAAGTTTTTACGTGCCTCATTGGCTTGAGCATATTCGTACAAATAGACGGGTATGGAGAGTTCATTTCCGACACGTTCAGCCAGTTTATGCGACCACTGTGCAGTTTCTTCCATGCTTATACCGGATACAGGTATGAGTGGGCATACATCAGTTGCACCCATTCGCGGATGTTCGCCTGTGTGTTTACTCATGTCAATGAGTTCAGCAGCTTTTTGAATGCCTAAAAACGCAGCATCCACTACAGCCTGCGGAGGTCCTACAAAGGTAACTACAGTGCGGTTAGTAGCCTTACCCGGATCAACATCAAGCAACTTCACTCCTTCAACAGATTGTATGGCATCTGTTATTTGCTGTATAACTGACATATCTTTTCCCTCACTGAAATTGGGAACACATTCAATAAGCTGAGTTGTATTTTCCATATACTTTACACAATTATTCGGATTCAAATGTAATACCCAGCAGGCATAAAAAAAGGAGGTCAATTACTGGACCTCCTTTGTAATAATCTCCGATTAGTATTAATCGTGAAGTTTGATAACCCTGCAGGTTCTGCTTTCAACTCCACTCAGTGATATGAAATAAATGCCTGCGGGCAGTGTGCTTACAGATGATACTTGTATGCGGTTTATTCCTTCCTGCACATACACAGTTTGTGTGGCGAGTGTTCGTCCGCTGATGTCGGTAATCAACACGGCAACTGTTTCATTCGTTGCACTGCTAAATACCATATCAGGTGCTTTGTTGAATGGATTGGGAATAACCTGTAATAGCTCGTTTTGTGGTGTGGCCGTCAAATAAATAATTCTGCTAAACGATTGTGTGCCGTCTAGGTCTTCTTGTATCAGTCGGTAGTATGCAGATGGTGTTTGCGTGAAAACCTGGTCATCCGTATATTCATAATCAGTCACGGATACCGAATTTCCTTTTCCTTTCACGTATCCTATGGTGGTAAAGTTTACTGCATCTGCCGAACGTTGAACAATAAAGTGGCTGTTATTTTTTTCGGTAGCGGTAGCCCATCGCAATACCGCATGCGTGTGCGAAACGTGTCCTGTAAATTTAAGCCACTCAACCGGTAGCGGATTCATTGCAGTATCGCTGCCCAAGGTAAATTCACCAAGACTAGAAAGATTGGTACGACTAACCAGTGGCGTATACCTACTGCCGGTAGCAGCTACATAGTTTCCGCTCACTGTCCATGCCGCAGTATTATTGTCTCTACGCAACAGACTTAAACCGGCAACATTGTATACACCGGCAAACGAATCTGCACGAACGGTCAGATTATATTGTAACGATCCAAGATTATTCCCGGATGTTAAGCGCCATACACCGTTTTGTGCCACACGATTCACCAGAATACTGCCATCTGTTAATGGCAACCCGTTGGTTGACGGTTGTCCGCGAACAAAACGAGCGGCCAAAGTGCCTGGCTCGGTAGGTGCTGCTGTTACGATCACAGTAACCTGACGGTTAGTATCCATGTCATAAATCGGGAACGTGTAGGTGCCTGTACCTGTTATCCATCTTACTAAAATACCGTTCACATATCCAGATCCGGTTAGTACACCGGCAAAATTTCTGCGTCCGATGCACATATTGGTGTTCGCATCTGTAACAACTTTACCCGAAGTTAAGTATAGTGAATCGGTTGCAGTCAATGTGTTTTGTGACGTTGATTGCAACTGCAGCGTTGTTCCATTAAGCAGTTCGAGACTTGCTACACGCTGCGTGGGCAATGTGTTTACTGTTACTACACCACCCGAGTTAAATACAAGTCGGTCGTTTAAATTAGTAGCTGCTCTGGCCGGTGTCCAGTTTGAAGCTGTATTGAAGTTAGCCGGTGTTGTTTGATTCCAAACATACGTGGTAGGTGTAGGTGCAGGTAAAATTTGTACCTGAAAATCTTCCGTTTCACCCCACTGCACTGCCGTGCACGATTGTGAAGCACCAATGAGTGTGTTAAAGATAGCGCGAACACGCATACGCAGTGTTATGCCTGTAATCGTTTGCAGCGGTACTGTAACAGGCGATGAATTCACTACACCCATACTGGGAGCAAAGGTGGCGATGAATTCATCAGGATCGTCAAAGTCACCGTCATCATTGTAATCAATCCATGCTGCCAAACCTTCCATATCGCCATCGGCTCGCAGGTTTATGGTAAATGTTGCACCTTGTGTAATGACGAGAGTTTGCGAGGTATTAAACTGATAGGAATTTGGATTGCCGTTACAACCGGTGGAAGAATTCGTTAGATTGGTAGTAGCACCGGTAGTGGTAACCAAATCAAGTATATCAAATCCGCACCCGGTAGTAATAACCGGAATACAATAGCTGTTTTTAATTCTTCGTTTTCCGGCAGGAGCTCCGTTAATTGGTGTTCTGATTACACCATTAACGACTATATTAATTAACTCTGCATCCAGTGAATCGCCAATTATAGCAGTTTGTGGTACTCGGTATGTTATCCAAAAATAGTTTGTATCATTCAACAGCGGCTGTAATCCAGTAATAGAGAAATTACCGCTTCGAGGACCAACACCCCCAAAAAATACAGGAGAGGTGAATGCTGAACCAGAACCGGTGTACCAAACAATAATGCTATCGGCATTTACAAGCGGATTTTGAGAACCGTTGGTGCTCAAGTTAAATTGAGAAACAGGAACAGGCGCACCAGTGGCCGACATACGAATCATAATTCGTAACATTTGGTTATTGGCTGACGGGCTGTTTATAACCTGCAGGGTTGGATGTAAGGCATTAGCATCAACAAACGTCATAGGCGCAGTTACAGAAAGCGCACCAGCAGGATTGGTAACAGCCGGAATGAAACGCGAGCCGAATGCAAGTATGCTGTCGCATGTTGCATCCAGTAGATTGCTTCCGGTTGCTGTTAGAGACACATCGTATGCAAGCCAGTAATTATTGGTGTCGTCAAGTACAGTGTCAGTTAACAAAAAGCTGAATAATCCGGAGGGTGATGTTACTGTTCCTAGCAATGTGTTGGTATTAAATGTAGCGCTGCTTCCTGTTTTATAAAGTTTTGCACTCAGAATATCAGAAGTAGTTGTAGTTCCAGCGGTAGTAAAGAATAATCGGGTGATTGTGCCCGGCTGACATGAATTGGCGTTTGCTACTACAGGTACCCGAAGTACGGGCACATCTACACCACCAAACGGTGCCGAACCGCTTTGCTGAAATACGGTACTACTTATGTAACTCGTAGGCACATTAACCAAATTAATCAAATAGTCCTCCGTTTCACCGAAGGTATAACTACCGCACGCAGATATAGGCCCACTGGATGTTTCATTCATGATTACTCGCAGCCGGGTTCGTCCGCTTAATGCAGTGCACGGTATGGTAATGGTACCGGTACGAATAACATTAGCCCCGTATGCAAACACTGGTGACATATGAAGTTCTTCTCCGGCATCGTTAAAATCACCGTCCTGATTCAGGTCAACCCAAATTCCCAACACCGCATCAAAACTGCCGTTACATGTAGAAGTATTTATGGAAAAAGGATATGTTTTGCCCATGATGAAAGTAGTAGCGGGTAGTATTTGAGTGAAATTGCTGTACGAATTTTGAATAGATCCTGGCCCACCGGTCGTAGAGCAGTTCGATGCGTTGGATAATGGCCCTATGTATGTGCCTACAATTTCAGCATCTGTTCCTCCGGCTGCTTCTGCAGCACAATAGGCTGCACGAATGATTCGAAAACCTGCAGGGTTTCCGGAAGAAGTTGTTTGCAAAGTACCACCTATCGTAACATTGATAAACTCCGCATCCATTGTATCGCCTATACTGGCAAAAGGAGGAATGTTATAGGTAACCCAAAAGTAATTTGTATCATTATTCAAGCTTTGAATACCACTCACTGTAAATGTACCTGTTTGCATTCCTACGCCTCCGAATAATACCGGATTTTCGAATTCAGCGTTGCTTCCGGTATACCAAACTATTATACTATCGAGATTGAAAAATGTATTTTGTGAGCCTGCTGTGCTTAGGGTAAATTGAGTGGCATTAATCGGTGCACCAAAGCTTGTTGTTCTTACCATCATGCGAAGCATCGGATTGTTTGCGCTTCCCCTCTCCACTCTATCAGGTGTAGGATGCACAGCACTTGCACCTATAAATGACATAGGCGTAGCCACAGTCCTTGATCCGGATGGATTACCATTTGCCGGTATGAACCAGCTGTTAAAAACACGTACACTGTCGAGTACTGCGTCCAGTAAATTGCCGTTAGGTGCTGTCGAGGCAATGTCATACGTTAACCAATAGTTATTGGTGTCGTTTACAGCTGAGTCGTTAACTACAAAACTAAATACACCTGATGGGCTAGCAACAGTGCCTAAAAGATTTGCAACAGAGAATACAGGTGACGAACCTGTTTTGTAAAGTTTAGCATTTAGGATATCTGCTGTATTGGTTGTTCCAGTGGTGCGGAATCGAAATTCATTGATTACACCCGGGTTGCAGTTTGTTACTTTTACTTTTACAGGTACACGCAGGATGGCTGTATTTAATGTAGAGGCCGGTGCTCCACCTGTTTGTTGAAGTGCAGTATTACCAAGATGCTCTCTGTTTCCGCTAACTACATTTATGTCATAGTCTTCACCTTCGCCATAGGCATTGGATGATGCTCCGCAGGATTGATTAGCCTGCGGTTGAGCATCATCGCCCCCACGAATTCGCAAACGTGTAACAGAATTTGTTGCGGTACAAGGTACAGTGAAGGTAATAGAAGCCATACCACCCGTTCCTGCATTCGCAGGAGTCTGAATACCCAAGTCTTCTCCTGAATCCACAAAGTCTCCATCTTCATTCCAGTCAGCCCATGCTCGTGCAAACTGATTGGGTTCACTGTTAAAATTTAATTTGAGTGTGTATGTTCTTCCGGCTAGTAATGTAGGAGGTGTAATACTTGAAAAGTAGGTATAAAAACCTTGCGAATTACAGGTTGTAATATTATCAATAGTTTCTAATCGGACACGAGAAATGAAATCACTGGCACATCCGAGCGTATAAGTAGGCAGACAATATTGGGCTTTGATTTTACGGTTTCCGGCTGGTGTTGTTGATATGGGTGCGATGTTATTTCCATTAACGCCTAGGGATATGAAGACTCCGTCAACTGAGTCAGTAATGCTGGCAGTGCTACTTATATCGTACGCAAGCCAGAAATAATTCATCCCGTTACGCAAATTTAACTGACCGCTTACAATAAACGTATCGTTAGGGGAACTAAAATTACCTAAAGGTATATTGGGAGAGAACACGGCACTGCCACCGGTGTAATACACTGTTGCGGTGGTAATATTTGTAAGAGGATTGGCTGAGCCTAATGTTCTGAATTGCATTTGTGTGATGGGTACAGGCGCACCTGTATCCGACATAAGTACCTCTAACCGCAGAATCTCATTGTTGAATGATCCGGTAAATACCTTTGAAGTTACAGTTTGAAATGCATTAGCTGAAATAAACGCCATGGATGTACCTACTATTCGAAAAGAAGCATTCGGCATAGTTACTGTTCGGGCGGTATCGGCCACTATAACGCTGCTGCACTGCACAATAAGACTATCGCCCTGTGCAGCACCAGTTGCCACATCGTATGCAATCCAAAAAAAGTTGGCACCGGTGCGTAACTGACTATTACCACTTACAGTAAATGCTCCCGAAGGAGTTGCAACGGGATTTCCAAATGGTAAAAGTGTGTTGAATGTAGAATCTGTACCCGTGTAAAACACTTTAACATTTGCAATAGCAGCTGTATTTGATGTTCCGGCAGTTGAAAGATTTAGTCCTGTGATATTGATGGGTACAATTCCGGAAATGTCAACACGTATTCGAAGCATAGGCATATTAGCCGTACCGACAGATACATTTCCTGTAACCCGCTGAGCCGAACTGCTTGTATATTGCATTACAGGTGCTGAGGTGGCAAATCGAAAGTACTGACCATTGGATGAAAGGGGAGATATGGGTCCGGGACTGGTTGCTGCCGTATTCAATGTGTATAACGTATTGCTTACAAAGGGCGATACCAATCCATTCGTAGATGAACGCTGCACCCAAGGACCATTTGGGGAGTTACCCTGCACCACAAACATCTGACCTTGTTGGCCCACTAAACTATCGCTGTTGCCAAATGGATAATTGATGGCAGTCAGGGATACTACAGTGTTTGTGGGTAAGTCACCATTCAAGGGTTGTATCCGCAACATTTTGTTACTCATTGTAGTTGTTAGGTTGCCTGTTACGTTGCGGCTTGTAGCATTGCCCGAACTATATGTGCATAAGAATGATTCTCCATTCCAGTTAGTACCGGGATTAATAGTTATGGTACGTGCTTGATTACCATTAGGTGCAATCCCGTTAAATGCTGATCCAATACCAAATGGCAACGATACCTGAAGATTTCCTGTTGTTGGTCTGTTTATTTGAATACTGCCCACTACATACGATCCATGATTGGTGGGGTTAGGATTAATTGTACTAGGTGCCAATGCCGTGGTGCCTGCATAATTGCTAGAAAATATAAGCGGATTTGCCTGACTGGTTAGTAAGATCCCACGCTGCAGTTGAAGAAACGGAGTATGTAAAGCACTAAATGAAAGTGGGTATTGCAACTCTACATTGTTATGGGTATTCATAGTCAGATAACCTTCAATTACCCGCCCTGAATTATTTCGATGTTCTTCACCAGCTATGAGTGTGGTAGGGGTTACAGTACTTTGAAATACCGACAGATATAGCATCCAGCGTATGTTTATGTTTGTATTATTAAATACCGGTGCTGATGTAAAACTACCATTAGTGCGCCACACATAATTTACTGTATTAGCAACAGCAGCGTTACCTAGCGTTAGTCTGCTATTTGCATCAACTCTTCCGTTTATCAAAGTAAATGTTAAGGGTACACTAACCGAATCATTATAGCGGAATACCGCATCATTCGACCCCAAATGCCAGATGTTGTTTACCCGACTACCTGCTAATGTTCCTGCGTTGGTGAATGTTGCCGAATCACTATTACAAAATACGATACCCGAGGTGTTCAACGGCAAGTTAGCTAATGGTGCAGATGTTCCCAATGTTGAATTACCTGTATTAAAAGTTGCAACACCTCCTGTATTGATAGTAAAGTTTTTACCTACATACAAAATACGTCCGTTGGTAGCATTTAATGCAGATAACGTTCCTGATACTGTAACATCGCCAAATACCTGAAGCAGCTGACTGCCGTTTGCACCGTATGTTAACGTACCCCCGGAGTTAATTGTTAAATTCTGACAACGCACACCCCCACTAGCCAGTCCAACAGTTACAGTAATGGTATGACCGCTGCTAATAACTACATTATGATCAGATGTAGGCACAACTCCACCAACCCAGTTTGCAGGCAAATTCCAGTTGCCGCTGGCAGCACTAGTAATGGTTGTAGGGGTGTATTCTAAAACGGATACAGAGTCAATAAAAATATTATTTGCTCCGTTTCGGTTAACTGTGGCAAAACCTACACGCGTTTGTGTTGTACGATATCTTGCAGGTATAGGAACATTGATTTTTGCCCATTGGTTGGGAGAAGTGGTTGTGTTTAAGCCACTCATAATATTGGATAACGTATGCCATGTAGTTCCGTTATCAGGTGAAATAACCACGCGAAGGTTTATATTCAAACAAGGATCCTGAGGGTAGAACAGGTAGAAACGCACGTATGGAGATGTGGCTGTACTAAGATTCATAGCGGGCGATGAAATTCTACGTTCTGTTAGCGGTGAAGCTGCACCACCGAATCCGATATCTTGTAAAAACAATACTGAGTTTCCATGAAATGCTCCGGGACTTGGTGGCAAGGTTCCACCAGTAATTGCCCACGCCCCTACACTAAAAGTATTACGTACCCAGTCTCTTTCGGCCGATGTAACAACAGGGCGTATTCGTGATTGACTCCAACCTGCAGGCGCAGCAGGATTGCCAGTGAATGCATTCTCAAAACTTTCGGCTAGGTATACCTGTGCTTCTACAGGTTTTAATCCGAACGATAATAAGATAACTGTAAAAAGAATTTTTATTCCGGTGTTCATGTATTTGACAAATGTAAAAGGGTGCATAAACCGTTGCTAAACAAGCGGCTAAAATAACTAAAAGTCCTTAAAATATGCTGTGCAAATATCACGGGAATGTATAAAAAAGAAGGCCGGCTTTTTAAGCCGGCCTTCTTTTCGGTGGGTATAAAATACCTCCTACCTATTATTCAGCAGATTTTACCACTTTAATGGTAGTACTTTCAGTACCTAAAACTCGTATGAAGTAAACTCCTGCACCTGCCTGCTGCATTTCAGTCAGGCTGATAGTGTTCAGGCCTTTTATGGCATTTACCACTCGAGTACCTATGGTTTTACCTTGAATGTCGGAAATTGTTATGGTGTATTCTCCTTGTTCAGCAGATACAATATTCAGATGAGTGATTCCATTGAAAGGATTAGGCGCTACTGTAGTCGAAGCAATACTGCGTTCGGTTTTGGTTGCACGTACAATGTTACTCAGATGTTCTGTTCCATCCATATCAACCTGACGCAGTCTGTAGTATACTGTATTAACAACTGCGAAGGCTTTTTCATCCAACAACTGATAGTTTACCTGAATATTTGTTGTACCCTTTCCGTTTACAAATCCGATACTTTCGAAGTCAACGCCATTCATTGATTTTTCAACAATGAAGCCCTTATTGTTTAATTCGCTGGCAGTTGTCCAAGTTACCAATACATCTTCGCCTATTGAACTGGCCTGAAGATTTACCAAATTTACTGGAAGCGGATTGGTAGCGGAATCTCCACCCAATGTGAAATCGCCAAGTACGCGCAGGTTAGAGCGATTAGCCACAGGTGTGGCATTGGTACCGGTAGCTGCTGCATAAGTACCTGCTGTATCCCATGGGCTGGTATTGTTAACCCTTCTGGCTACCGTTAATGTAGCCAAGGTTACTACACCATTAAATCCGTTGGCTGTTAGTGCCAGGTTATAATTAGTAGCAGTTCCGAATGTTAATCCATTACCACTGGTTAAATTCCAGTATCCATTTTCGGCCACTCTGTTCACGTTAATCAATCCATCGTTGAATGGTAAACCGGTAGTACCGGGCAAACCGGGCACAAATGTAGCTGTAATTGTTCCTGTGGTTGCAGGCGCGCCATTAAATGTTATATCCACATTTCTGCTAAGGTTAGTGTGAGACAATGGGAAGGAATAGGTACTCAATCCTAAGTCAGCCCAGCGGGTAAAGGTCCCTTCAACTGTTCCTGACCCGGTTAGTGTACCCACACCGTTTCTACTGCCCATTGATAAATTTACATTCAAACCAGTAACGGCTTTACCTGAAGTAAGTGCCAATGTATCCCAGGCATTAAATGTTGCAGTTACCGATGCATTCATATTCACGGTTGTGTTGTTCGAAATCGTAATATTCTTTACACTATGGTTAACTAAATCATTTACTGTTGCAGAACCACCACCACTGAAAATGAGACGGTCATTCAAATTTGGTGCAACACGACCCGGAGTCCAGTTCGTTGCTGTACTAAATGATCCCGGAGTGGTCTGATTCCATACATAAGTAGTTGGAGCAGGTGCCGGCATAATTTCAACCGTATAGTCTTCCGTTTCACCATAGAAATAAGTCTGACATGGAGTTATCGGACTTGTACCGGTTTCAATCAGTGTTACACGCATTCTTTTCAATCCAGGACTAGCTGTTAAAGGGATAACAATATCTCCAGTACGGAATACAGCAGTTCCATAAGTAAACACTGGTGTCATATGTACCTCTTCACCGGCATCGGTAAAGTCGCCATCATCGTTAAAGTCAATCCAAATACCAAGTACTCCAGGGTAATCGCCACCACATGTACTCGTATTCACAGAGAAAGGTATATAAGCACCCGCAGCGAATTGGGGAGCCGCTATTGTAGTTGTGTAATTCGAATATGAATTTAGTGTTGAACCAGTTCCACCTGTGGTTGTACAAGTCGAGGAATTATTTAATGAACCGACAGTTACATTCCAGATTTCACCATCAGCCGTAGTACCCGCTACTGATGGACAATACGCACCACGAATGGTTCGTGCACCTGCTGGTGCAGTTACACCAGGAACCTGAGGAATACCCGCTACTGTAATGTCTGCAATTTCTGCATCTACGGAGTCACCTACAGTGGCTCCCGATGGAACTCTGTATGTTACCCAGAAATAGTTTGTGTCGTTCAGTAAGTTTCGAGTACCGGTTATTGTATACGCACCCGATTGAGTTCCTGTAGAACCAAAGAATACAGGGGATACAAAACTCGGATTTGATCCGGTATACCAAACGATGATACTGTCAATATTGGTAGTCGGATTTGCAGAACCCGCTACGCTTAAATTCAGTTGAGTAGCCAGTACCGGAGCACCCGTTGATGACATAATCACGCGAACTCTTAACATCTGATTATTAGCTGTTCCACGTTCTATTTTAGATAATGTAGGATGAATAGATGTGGCTGAAACAAATGCCATCGGAGTCGATACCAGAACATTACCTGTTGGATTAGAAACAATGGGTAAATACCAGCTGCCAAATACCTGAGCACTATCAAAACGTGCATCCAGTACATTTCCATTTGGTGCTGTACCCGATACATCATACGTGAGCCAGTAGTTATTGGAATCGTTTACAGCAGTATCGGTTATTGAAAAACTGAATGCACCGCTTGGTGATGTAACAGTACCAACCAGATTGGATGCGCTGAACGTATTAGCACTTCCTGTTTTATAGAGTTTGGCAGCTACAATGTCCGCTGCAGATGTAGTACCTGCAGTATTAAAGTTGAGCTGAGTTATAACTCCCGGTTGGCAACTTGTTGCAAAAACGTTCAGCGGCACTCTCAATATGGGAATATTGGTTGCGCCTGCAGACGTTGATCCGGTTTGCTGTAGTGTAGTTGACGAAGTATAACTTGGTGGAAGCGAAACAATATTTACCGTGTAATCTTCCGTTTCACCATAGCCATAACTACCGCAAGGACTAATTGGGGTAATAGTTGTTTCCATCAACGTAACCCTCATACGTTTAATACCTGGTGCAGCACAAGGGATTGATAAATTACCTGTACGGAATACCGTAGCTCCATAAGTGAAAGTGGGTGACATATGTACTTCCTCTCCCGGATCGGTAAAGTCTCCGTCATCATTAAAGTCAATCCATATTCCCAACACCCCGGTATAATTACCATTGCACGTACTTGTATGTACTGAAAATGGAACCTGGGTTCCCACAATCAAGTTTACTGGTGCTATTACCGCAGTGTAATCAGAATAACCTCCCAATACTGAACCGGGACCACCTGTAGTTAAACATGTAGACGTATTATTCAACGAACCTACTGTTACATTCCATATTTCGCCATCAAATGTACTTGTTGCACCGGCAGCACAATACGGTGAGCGAATTAAGCGGGCACCTGCCGGTGCAGTTACAGATGGGGTTTGCAGTGTACCTGCTACATTCAGAGTCTGTATTTCGGCATCTACCGAATCCCCTACCACCGCACTTACGGGTACACGATAAGTTACCCAGAAGTAATTGGTGTCATTTAACAAACTTTGCAAACCCGCAATACTGTACGCACCAGACTGAGCTCCGGTACCTCCATAAAATGTAGGCGTAGTAAAATTAGGATTACTACCGGTATACCATACCATGATACTGTCAATATTTGTTGTTGGATTGGATGAACCATTAACACTCAGGTTCAACTGTGTTAATGATACTGGTGCACCTGTTGATGACATGATAACCCGAATCCGTAGCATTTGATTATTTGTGGTACCACGTTCTATTTTAGAAAGAGTTGGATGTGATGATGTGGATGATAAGTATGTCATCGGAGTAGCAATAACAATATTGCCAGCGGGTGCTGAAATGGCTGGTGTGTACCAGTTGCCAAAAACCAACGCACTGTCAAATCGTGCATCTAGCACATTTGCGTTAGGTGCAGTACCCGACACATCGTAAGCTAGCCAGTAATTGTTCGTGTCATTTACTGTAGTATCCGTTATACTAAAACCAAATGCTCCGCTAGGTGCGGTTACTGTACCTATGAGATTGGAAACACTGAAAACTCCACTGTTTCCTGTTTTGTACAATTTCGCGGCTATGATATCAGCTGTTGATGTGGTGCCTGCAGTATTGAAATTGAGCTGTGTAATTTGTCCGGGTTGACATGAAGTGGACAGTACTTTTACCGGAACACGTAAAATAGCCACATTTGTTGCAGCCGCTGAAGTACTACCTGTTTGTTGAATGGTAGTAGATGCTGTGTATGCTGGAGGGACATTCAATACATTTAATGTGTAATCCTCCGTTTCACCCCAAGTATAGGTTCCACAAGAAGGCGCGCTAACGTCCTCCACATAAACAACGCGCATCATGGTTGTACCCGCCATAGCAAAGCATGGAACAGTTACATTTTGCGTGCGAACAGCATTCGCTGTTCCGGTAGCGTAAGCTATATCCATTACAGTCTCCAGTGTATCGGCAAAGTCACCATCCTGATTCCAGTCAATGTACGCATTTAACTTTTCACCGTAAAAACCTCCGCACGTGTTAATGGTCACGCTAAGCGGATAGGATAGTCCTGCTACTACATTTGTAGCTGGCAGCGTAGTATAATTTGCATAGCGCTGTGTGATTGAGCCGGGGCCAGGTGCCAGCGTGGTACATGTAGATGAATTATTAAGTGTAGAAATACTTACATTGAATATTTCCTCATCGCCTGTGTTTGTAGCTGCAGAAGCACAATACACACCTCTAATTCTTCTGCTGCCGGCAGGTGAGGTCACCGAAGGAACCTGTGTGCTGCTGCTCACTATAATACCGTTCAAGTCTACGTCTACCGAGTCGCCTACGTTTGCTCCCGGTTTGAGGCGGTAAGTAATCCAGAAATAATTGGAGTTATTAGCCAAATTCTGAAAGCCAGATACTGTGAATGCACCAGAAACAGACCCTGCTCCACCAAAAAATACCGGAGTTGTATATGATCCGTTTGTACCGGTATACCATACTATCACACTATCTATATTGGTTAATGGATTAGATGTAGATCCTGTGTTTAAGTCAAATGAAGTAACTGGTATGGGAGAACCTGTTGCTGAAGTTACTACTTCAGCACGCATAATTACGTGGAAGTTTGTATTCTTCTCAATCGGGTTAGTAAATGGATGCGTTGTTGTTGACGACACATACGTCATAGGCAGCGAGAATACCCTGAAGCCCGGAGAAGGCTGTGTAATGCTATATGGAGTACCTGCAACAACGATAGTATCGCAACTTACGGTAAGGCTGTCGCCAAGTGAAGCAGTGGCTGGGACATCATATGTAATCCAGAAATAGTTATTGCCTGCTAACAACTGACGTGTGCCCGAAACAATGAATCGGCCACTAGGAGATGTGAAGGTAGTACCAAACTGGTTGATGGCTGAAAAGTTTGAATCGCTTCCCGTAAAATAGACTTTTGCATTGACAATGTTACTCAGATTTGTGGAACCGTTTGTACTCATACTGAAAGACGTTGCGTTAATGCCGGGTATTACTCCTGTTGTTGTAATATTCACGCGCATCATCTGTACATTTGGTTGTGCTGTTCCGGGAGTAAGTGGTGCAGTATTGCGGTTTAATATAGTCGTGTTATAAGCAACAGGACCTACCTGCGTGCCCAGTGTAAAAAAGCCTCCATTGGTAGCAATAGGCGAAACAGTTGCTGTGGTCGTTCTGCTGTAGTTGGTATTGTTTGCAAAAGGAATTGCTGTTCCTGAAACGGCCGATGCTGTAGCCCACGGTCCTGTAATATTAGGAGACTGCACCAGATGCAATTGGTCTTCATTGCCAAATAAGTTATCGCTGTTAACACCTCCACCCAATGTGTAATTGTTAATTCCGTTAAATGTAATGGTTGTAGTTCCGGGTACATCCGGACCGTTGTTTAATGAAATCTGTGTAACATTACTTCCCAGTAGTGAAACCACAGGGGTGCTTACAGTACCTGTAGCACCAGTTAACAAGCGCATGGTTATTGAAGTACCTGCAGTCCAAGATGCACCTGGGGCGATAGACCTGCTTTTGAGAATGTTTCCATTTGGAGTAAGTTGATTAAACAGTGTACCTGCACCCATAGCAAATGTGCGGGTGGTGTTAGATGCAGGCATATCTATACGTAACGCCCCTACTACGTATGAGCCATGTGTAGTTGATGGTGTTGCTGTAGAGGGTGCAACGCCTGTCGGTGGTGTTAAAAAGGAAGTTAAGCGAATAGTATCCGTTGTGATTAGTATACCACGGGTTAAGGTAAAACCACCTGTAGTTGCTGTTCCTATGGTTAATGGGTAATTTACCTGTACGTTATCGTGGGTATTCATTACCAATGTGCCGGTTACCGTTCTTACACCAGCGATAGCCTCAATTTCAAATCCGGCTGTTAACTGCTCAGGCTGAACACTTACTGTGTTTGAAAGATGGTAAGCTGTTATACGAGAGGTAATATTCGTATTGCTAAAGTTAGGTGCACTTGTAAAAAAGCCATTAACTCGTTGTACAGTGTTGAATGTAGTAGCAGATGCGGCATTTCCAATCGTTAAAAATCCATTTGGATTTACAGGGCCATTTCTTAACGCTAACGTAAAGGGTACTACCACAGTGTTGTTATAGGTAAATGTGTCACTGCCTAAATGTATTATATTATTAATGCGATTAGTACTGGCAGATAAAGTACCCGAATTGGTAAATGAAGCCGGTGCAGAGTTTGTTAATACCAATGTAGATGAGGTACTGGTTAATGCTGTAGATACTGCTGTTGTGCCTTGTGTTCCAGCTCCGGTATTAAAGGTAGCTACACCACCAGTAGCAATGGTAAAATTCCCACCAACTACCATAATTCTTCCACTAGTACCATTTAATGCGCTAAGCGTACCGTTAACAGTAACATTACCGTATACATGAAGGCTGTTTGCAGCGGTTGTGCTGTAATTAAGTGTTCCACCTGTGTTGATGGTTAAGTCCTGACACCGTGCAACGATACCCGTAGCCGCGCCTACAGTAACCGTGTGAGTACTTTGAATAACCACGTGATGACTGGAAGTCGGAACTATTCCTCCCCAGGTAGCTGCACTATTCCAATTGCCGGAAGCGGCTGAGGTGATAATTGTAGGGGTAAATTCTTCTACGCTTACAGCGTCAATAAATGGATTAGCAGATCCCCATCTATTTACGATAGCAAATCCAATTTTTACATTTGTAGTTCTGTACTTGGCAGGAATAGGTATACTGATTCTATTCCAGCTGCTAGTCACACTGTCATAGCCATTAAGCACGTTTGATAGTGTTTGCCAAGTAGTACCTCCATTAGTAGATATAACCACACGAAGGTTGAGTGCTAATCCGCTACCTTCGCTGTTGAAATACCAAAACCGCATGTAAGGTGAAGTGGATGTGCTCAGGTCAAATGAAGGTGACTCTAAGCGTCTTTCAGTTTGTGCTATAGATGTACCACCTAAATTATAATCGTCTATCCACAATACACCAGTTCCGTTTACCGCACCGGTAGCCGGTGTTGTTCCTGTACCTAAATTTGACCAAGTTGTTCCCAGCCAAACATTTTGTAGCCAGTCAAATTCCGCTGCTGCGCTGGTAACAGCCTGTATGCGCGTTTGTGTCCAGCCCGGAGGGGCTGCAGGCGTGCCTGTGAAGGCAGAGTCGAAGTTTTCTGCAAAGTACACAGTTTGTGCCTGTATACGTTGTGTTGCTATATTCAGCAGCAATGCACCGATGAGTAGTAGCAGATTTTTAAATGTAAGTACTTGTGTTTTCATATGTAATAAAGATTAATTGAATTATTATGTGTAGTAGAAAGAAGGAAAATACTTATTCTGTGTGTGTAAAAGTATGCCCTATACGGCAGCCTAATTGTTCCAAACCGTGGAATTCCAAGGGAATTTTCGTGCGCGTAGAGGCGAATTGCGCATACAAAAATGTAAAATGTCGATGCTTTTCATAGCCTATTTCAAAAAATAAAATAAGCGAATTATAAAATAAGAATCAAGTAAAAATTAAAATATTTTTTAGAAATAGCGAAAATACTACCTAATTCCCTGCCAGATGATGTAGCATATCGGCCGTCATTCCATCCAGGTCATACTGAGCATTCCAACCCCAGTGCTCGGTTGCCAAATGGTCGTCAATACTGGCAGGCCAGCTATCAGCTATGGCTTGTCTGAAATCCGGTTTATACGTAATGGTAAACTCCGGAATATGTTTACGAATGCTTGCGGCTATTTGTTCCGGATTAAAGCTAATACCCCCCAGGTTGTAGCTGCTCCGTATTTTTACTTTTTCGGCCGGTGCTTCCATCAGTTCAATAGTGGCTCGAATGGCATCGGGCATATACATCATGGGCAGTGCCGTGTCGGCTTTTAAAAAACATTCATACGATTTGTGCTTTAATGCTTCGTGGTAAATGTGCACGGCATAATCGGTAGTGCCTCCGCCCGGTGCCGACTTATACCCGATTAACCCTGGATAGCGAATGCTGCGAACATCTACTCCGTGCTTTTGAAAATAGTATTCGCAAAACCGTTCACCGGTTTGTTTACTGATGCCGTATATGGTGTTGGGTTCCATAACAGTATACTGCGGAGTGTTTTGGCGTGGGGTGGTTGGCCCGAATACGGCAATTGAACTGGGCCAGTAAATTTTTTTTATAACGCCTTCTTTCGCTGCGTCTAACACATGAAATAAACCTACCATATTCAGATCCCAGGCCAGTTTTGGATTTTTTTCGGCTGTTGCACTTAACAATGCGGCCAGCAGGTACACATGCGTAACCTGATACGTGTGTAACAATTCATACAGCCTGCTCTTATCCATTATATCCAGCGTTTCAAAAATGCCGGGCTGATTGTCCATAGCTTTTATGTCGGATGTAATGACATGATTATCTCCATATATCTTCCTCAGGTTTTCGGCCAACTCAATACCAATTTGTCCGTTAGCGCCTATGATAAGAATAGTGTCTTTAGCCATGTTGTGGAATATTAAGTGGTGCGAGTATACACATTAATCGTTTTCAATTCGAAATCCGTCTTTCATATTTTCACTTCGCCATACCATATTTTTATTCAGCAATCCCGTACAAGGTAAAGGCGAATCCCAGCATTGTTGGTCTGCTGCCGGTTGCCACACATATCCGTTTTTTACGGGTTCATAGTTCATTGTTTGCCGGGTGTATGGCTCCGGATACAACCACGCATAGGTTTTTATCTGTTTCAGAAATACCAAGCCACCAGCCAGTAATATACCAGCGCATGCATAGTGTATACTTTTTCTGTTCGGCATGCGCACACCTGAAAATGATATGGATTGAACGGTGTAAGCGATAAAAAACACCAGTGCTCCAAATACAAACCGAATGGCGGGTGCTTGCGTAAACCAGATAATCAGGGTAACAGCTGTTAGTGATATAAATAATGCATGAAAATCGGAAGTGACTTTGCGTTGGATGAATCGAATAGCATAATACAATCCTGCACACATAGCGCCTACCAGCAGCATGATACTGAAATAATCCAGTTTTTGCACCCACAGCGGAAACCAGGCAGTAAAAGGCATGGCTAGTACAGCTTCAACATCTACACCGGGCACACGCTCGTTGGCTATATTTATAGCGCGCTCATAGTGCAACTGCTCGGCAGGCATTTGCCAATCGGGGTGCAAAAATCCGGTTTCTGCTACCGGATACACAAAATACCCCGAATGCAAATAGGTGGTGTATATCCACGGAATCAAGATCACCAATGCTACTAAAGCTAATTGCAGGGTTAATTTTTGTTTATGCACAGATGCAGTATAGAGCCACAGCGGTATCAGCAATCCTGCGACTGCAGACAGTTTAAACGTTACCAACGTCAAGGTTATAAATCCGATAAACACCACCTTAGCCTCATTCATACGATGCTGCATATATAGCCAACTCCAAAAAACGAGTGTGTACACTGTTATGGCATAATCGTTTGTAACAGCGCCAACATATTTGCGGTACGCCATCACCGACAGGTAAATGAGGATGACAGTTTTTAATTTTAAAAAGCTATCGTTGGCTTGAGGAATAAAAAAGGCAATACCCGTAATTAGCAGTACGGTATTTAAAGTGTAAACCGAGCGTAGTCCTGTAAAATGTAGTCCGGTAAACGCATGCAGTAAAAACCAGCTCGAGTTATTGCCCAGTTGCCTGCGTAGGTTTCCAAGTCCCGGTACGGTTGAATACTCTTCCATCCACCGAATAGCCTGAAGGTGATAATCGCCAATATCGCCTGTGCCGGCTCGTGCAATACCATTGATGCAGGCCGCCACAACGGCAACTGCCAGCACCAAATAACCCGAGATGCCTAAATCAATTTTCGACTCCGGATGATATTTTTTGGTAAACCACCACACCCCACCGAGTACTATACCTATATACAGGTGTGCCCAACCGTCAATTGCGTGAATGAGATGAAACGCCTGTAGTAAAACAGCAATAAAACACAAACCCGACAATACGGTTACACTAGGGTGTTGAGTATCTGAAGCTATTCCGGTGAGGCGGTTAACGAGAGCGGTTGCGCATATGCCGGCTACCCATGCCACAGCAAATGTGTATACCAAGAAAAGCAAACACGCCAGCATACGAGTAGTTATGCAACTTGCTGTTTACGCTTTTTCAAAAAACCTAGGCCACCTACAACCACGATACCGCCATACAGCAAAATCGAAGCGATAAGAGAAATACCTTCACCTTTTGTTACCACTTCCGGTTCGAAACGAAATTCGATGATGTGCTTTCCGGCAGGTACTTTCATGCCACGCAACACATAGTTGCATCGGAAGTGCGGCACCTGTACACCGTCAATGAAGGCATTCCATCCTTTTTCATAGTAGATTTCCGAAAATACCACTACACCGCCTGCATCACTTTGGCAATCATATACCAACTTATTGGGTGCGTAGGATGTGAGTGTAATTTTTGACAACGAATCAGTTGCAGCCGAGTTCACATCAGATAGCTGGTCTTTGAATCGTTCGTCTACTACAGCTTGTATTTTGGTATTTATACCGGTCAGTGTATCAATCTCGGCATCGGCATTAGGTACCCACACCAACGAGTTTACAAACCAGGCATTTCCATTGGCATCAGGGTTTGGCTGCGGATAAAAATTGCTGCGTGAACTGTCGCTTAAAATAAAATATTTCACGTTCAGCATATTGTAGGCTTCAGGGTTTCCTTTCGACAAATGAAATTCGATAAGTTCCTGATACCTGCGCAGCTTGGCACCGTGATAGCCGCCAATCGATTTGTGCCAGTATGAAGTTAGGGCATCCTGATCGAGTCGTTGTGTGGTATTAAATACGCGGTAATGCAATGCTGTGTCGGACAAAATCATGTCATCGGCAAAAGTTTTTTCTACAACAGCTGCTTCTGCACTGCGCTTTTTCTCAAAATCGTCTTTGTTTAGATAGCGCTGATCTACACCCCACAAATCAACGACCACTAGCCCAATGAGTGCAGCAACTGCAGGTGCAGGTTTTATTTTTTTAATAAGCAGCAACCACACCAGTCCGAAGGTAAGAGCCACAAATAGGAGTGATCGAACGGCATCGGCCTGACGAACTTTTTCGCGTGCGGCATAGATACTATCCATCGGATAACCCATGCGTTGCATTTGCTCATCCATTTCGGCACCTACCGATGCAAATCCGGGAATGAGCGCAAATAGCAGGCAGATACCACCTACAACACCCAGCGCATAAAGCATGCGTTTTTTAAGTTCGGCTATAGGCATTTTTGATTCGGTTAGCTCTTTCACAGCCAGCAACGCCAGCAATGGAAATGTAGTTTGTGTAAGGCAGAGTATGAATGTAACCGAACGAAATTTATTGTACAGCGGAAAGTTGTAGAAAAATACATCCGTAAGGCCCATGAAATTTTTACCCATCGATAATGCAATAGCCAGTGCCGATATGGCCAGTATCCACCATTTAAGCGGACTGCCTATAATGAATAAGCCCAGCACAAAAAGAAAACAAATGACAGCACCGTAATAAATTGGTCCTGCTGTAAAGGGCTGTTCGCCAAAATAAGAAGGTATGCCACGCGCTACTTCTTTGGCATTGGGAAAACCTGCTGATTTGTAATGCTTGGTAAGTATTTCCTGTGTGTGCGGATCGCCAGCATTGCCACCGCCATAAAAATTAGGAATAAGCAACGTCATGGGCTCAAGCGTGCCATTGCTCCACTGCAAGGCATAATCTTTATCCAGACCTGATGATTTTATTTCGGAATAATTTTCACCGGTTGATGTTTTAGTCAGTTCGGATGGGCCGCGAATACTGTATTTTCCATATTCTTCGGTTGCCATCAAATTGGTGGCATTGGTTGCAATGCCTATGCCTGTTGCAACAAGCATAAACACACCGGCCATCACCAGATTGACAACGGATTTATTTTTTATTGATACTATGATTTCGGCAATCATCCACACTAAAATCATCATCATCAGGTAATACGTTATTTGCAAGTGCCCGGCTGTTAATTGAAACGACATGGCTATGCCGGTAAGCAATGCTCCGAACAGCCTGTTTTTATGTAGTGCCAGCTGAATGCCTGCAATAACCAACGGTATATACGCGATAGCATTTCCTTTGCCCACGTGTCCGGCATCAATGTTTATAAAATTAAAACTCGACAGCATGAATGCCAGTGCACCCGCAACAGCCCACCATGCTCCCACATCAAAAACGATCAGCATGATGTAAAAACAAATAAAAAGCAAGAACAACGTATCAATCGGGTTGGGCAACAGCTTGCTGATGTAGTAGCTGATGGTATTGGTAAAGTTGTTGTGATATGTTGGTCCAATCAAAAAAGTTGGCATTCCGCTGAATACACTGTTTGTCCAGAAGGTGCGATCACCGCTGCTTTTTTGAAACTCATCTATTTCGTGATACGAAGCCTGCCACTGCTTCACGTCATGCTGCTTCAGCACCTTTCCCGAAAACATCGGATTCATGTATGCCAGTATTACGGCCAAACCTAGTGCTACTGCTGCAGCATGCGGAAACCAGGGCTGTTTGAACAAGTTATTCATGGTATTTTCACATTTTTTAAAGTTCCGAATATATCGTTTGCGACTCATAGCCCAAAACATGACAAAAATCATTCGTTCGGATGGCCTATTGTAAACAATGTGTCAACTTAACACAAAGCCTCTCATTGTTCATCAAAGTGAGCAATACTCGATGTTATTTCGCCCCCCAATATTACAGATATGAAAAAAATCCTACACGTATTATTTACGCTTTTTGCCTTGCAGTCCTTTGCGCAAACGATGGAAGACTCGGTATCGATGGGAACCGGAATCCCCATCTACCCGCTGGATGTTTATTACAATGTAACTAACGGTGCAAAAGATACAGTTCGCAATAACAATTGGCACCTGGCATTTGCCGTAAGGTCAGCACAACCGCCTTTGAACGTAGCACGAGCAGCCTGCGTGCGCATCAACGAAGCCCGAGGTGTTCAGGTCTTTGTTCCACCCACCACACAAAACTGGAATACGTTTGATACGAGCGGCTGGCAAAGCTGGCGCAGGTTACGCGATAGCGATACATCATGGGACATAGGCGCTTTTAATGACGGTTACTTTGTGCAGCAATTCAATTTTGGATGGGGTACCTACAATATGACTACCCGACACATTGATGGACAAAAAACCTTTCTGATTCGCATTCAGCAAGGACAGAATGCTGTATGGCGTAAATTTAAAGTGATGCAGCTAAGTTTTGATACTACGTGGTATGCCGCCTCAGCCAATATTGATGGTACCGATAGCGCAGCCATTACGATAACCAAAGGAAATTATGCCGGTAAATTATTTGCGTATTACAACTTGCTTAACAAAACAGTTGTTGACCGCGAGCCCTCAACTCCCTGGCATTTGTTGTGGAGCCGCTACTTCACCCGCGTTAATGTATTTGGTATCGATACATTTTATACCGTAACCGGAATTTTACAGCATCCTACCATTCGCACTGCCCGTGTTTCATCTGTTGATACCGATAGTGCCGCATTTAACGATGCCGAAGGCAAATACACGACACTCATTAATATAATTGGCTGGGACTGGAAAGTTTCTCCGCAGGGACCACCTAGCACAACACCGTGGGAGCTGGTTGATTCACTCAGTTTCTTTGTAAAAACTGCTGAGATGACAGATAGTGCATACAAACTGGTGATGACTAAATTCACAGGACCTAATCCGCAAATTACTATATTTAACAAAACACTGATGGCAAAACCTAAACCTACTACAGTGGGCGTTGAAAAATTGTCAGCCGGAAAAATTAAGCTAATGGTTTATCCTAACCCTGCGCATACAGAATTATATGTGGCAACAGAAGAAAATGAGGCTACCGCATACATCACAGATCTTACTGGCCGCACCGTGTACCAGCAATCTACATTGAGCGGAACCATTCGCTTGGATGTTTCATCGCTGAACAAAGGCGTCTATTTTGTACGTGTTTCAACACGCCAGGGCGAAGCAGTTAGCAGAGTAAGTATAAACTAATCAGAAAAGTTCTGCAGCGTTCCATTTTTCATACAGCAGTTTACACAGCAAGCACCTATATACTTATGGTGCTTGTTTCGTCTGTGGCAGTTGGCCAATCGGATACATTGCGTTCCGAAAACAGATTGAGAGAAGTTGTTATCACCGGCCAGTATGGGCAAAGCAGCCTAACCCGTTCTGTGTATAAAGTAAAAGTGTTGGATGAAAAACGCATTCAGCTTCAGGGTGCAGTAAATGTAAAAGATGTAATTGCAAATGAATTGAATGTGCGCATAGCCAACGACCCTGCACTGGGAAGCAGCATGAGCATTCAGGGACTATCGGGCCAAAATGTTAAAATAATGATAGATGGCGTACCTGTTGCCGGACGCGAAGGAGGGAATATTGATTTGGCTCAGCTTAACCTAGCTAATATAGAACGCATTGAAGTTGTGGAAGGCCCCATGAGTGTAAATTTCGGCACAGATGCGTTGGGCGGTGTCATTAACCTGATTACAAAAAAACAAACCAAAGCCGGATACTCAACCCGACTACATGTGTATGCCGAATCGATAGGTCAGTATAATGCAGGCATCGCTACCCGTGCAGCAAGTCGCAACTGGGCAGTAGATATGAACCTGAACCGTAATTTTTTTAACGGGTACCACACCAATCCCGATTCACGGTTTCAGTTGTGGAAGCCACGCACGCAGTACTTTGGCGATATTGCAATTATGCGTCAGTTCGACAAAGGAAGTATACGACTGCAATCGTCTTTGTTTTACGAGAAAGTAACCAATCGCGACTCGGGATATATTACCCCGTGGTATGCGTATGCCAACGATCAGTATTTCTACACCACACGCCAAACAAACAGCGTTTTTGTAAATAAGCAACTTAGCCGCCACTACACAGCAGATGCCGTGGTGAGTTACACGTATTACAACCGTATGCGCAACTCGTACCGCAAAAACCTGGAAACGCTGGAAGAACAATTGATACCGCAAAGCGATATGCATGATACGGCTACCACACATTATTGGATGAGCCGCGGCACGCTTGCACGAAGTGCTGAAAATTCCAAACTAAACTGGCAAACCGGGTATGAAGTAAACCACGAAACATTTATCGGTTCACGCATTCGCGATGGCCGTCAGTACATAACCGATTATAACCTATTTGCATCAGCCGAGTGGCGGGCCTTACCTAAGCTAATAATCAGGCCGGGTGTTCGCGCTATTTACAACACACAGTTTGACGCACCGCTTATTCCCTCGCTAAACATTAAGTGGGATGTAAGCCCCATACTCGTGTTGCGGGCATCGTATGGCAAAGGTTTCAGAGCCCCATCGCTAAAAGAGTTGCACCTGAACTTTGTTGACCCCAGCCACAACGTGCAAGGTAACCCGAACTTACAAGCCGAAACGCAGGATAACTACCAGCTGAATGTCACCCTGGAGTGGAGTAAATTCGAACGTGTTTTTCGTGTGGAGCCTTCGTTGTTTTACAACGATGTAAGCGATAAAATTGACCTGGCCCGCTTGAACACATCTACGGTCGAAGCCCGCTATTTCAACATCAGCCGTTTCCAAAGTGCCGGGTTTAACCTAAATACCGAGTACCGCGCACCGCGCTATACGTTTATAGTAGGATATGCCTATACCGGTATACAAAATTCACTGCTTCGTGCGGCAACTGCCAACACCTTTTTCTTCAGCCACGAAGCACGGTTCAATATCAACTACACCTTCCTGAAACCTGCATTTACCTTTGCGCTGTTTTACCGCTACAACGGACGCATGCAGCTTATGCAATACGAACTAACACGTGATGAACTAACAACCGGATTTATTGACCCATACCACATGCTGGATGCAACAATGAACAAATCGTTTTTCAAGAATAAGCTCACCCTTACTGCCGGGCTAAAAAATATGCTGAACGTAATCAATATAAATGCCAACATTGCAGCCGGTGTGCATGCAGCGCAATCAAATGCAGCGATGGTAGGCATGGGTCGAACTATTTTTATACAACTTAATTACCGCATTGAACGGAATAAAACGAACTCATGATGAATCGTGCATTTTTTAATATTTGTCTACTTGTATGTATGGGGTTCATCAGCTCATGCGAAAAAGATGAGCTGCCTGTAAAACTGCCGGCAAAGTCCGACAATGTGCAACTGGGCACAGCCGACATGACCGAGAATTACGACCGTCAGGTATTTGTGAACCTGGAAACCGGGCAGCAATGGACAGCCGATAACGATGATTGGGATCTTCAGCTGGAAGCACACAAGAATGGATGCCTGATACGCCTGAACGGAGGCAAAGGGGTGCTGGTTGCCGCCACCGGAAAAAACAAATTTGAACGTGTAACTACGGAGCCCCTCAACTGGCGATGGGACGGTGCCTCGGGCATGCATGACTCTCTGGCACTGGCCGGGTGTTATAACCTATCAGTAAAAACAGAAACCGACAGTGTATATGTTATAGACAGAGGCTTTGCGGTGGATGCTACCGAAAGATACTATCAGTTTTATGTGAAAGAAATTTCAGAAATACGCTACGTGATTGTCACCGCCCAATTAGACGGCAGTTCTGTACAAGAACACACAGTCTATAAAGATTCAGAAAAACTCAATGTGTACTTTAGTTTCGCACAAGGTGGAAAATGTGTACCTATTGAACCCGACTATTCACAGTGGCACTTTTGTTTTACACGCTACCGCTGGATTTATTACGAATTTAGTCCTCCGCTGCTATATACCGTTGTGGGTGTACATATTAATACAGCAGCCATTTCCGTAGGTGTAGACAGTACGCAAAAGTTCGAAACATTAACACCTGAATTTGCCCAAATGCTTCATTACAGCAACAGGCGCGATGCCATCGGATTTGAATGGAAGTATCCTGATTTTACATCAACCGGTGTTAGGTACATCACCCGTAATTATATCAATTTTGTAGTGCATGAACACAATGCACAGCAAGCCATTTACAAAATGCGATTTATTGATTTTTACAACGATCAGGGTATTAAAGGCACACCGCGTTTCGAATACCTGCGCATTAAATAAACTTAACCCTGTTCAATAGCGAGGCGCAAACGTTCAACTTTGCCGTGCAGCAAGCGGAAGTAACGGTTGCGTTGTTTTTCCGATACACCGCTGATAAGCGATGATTTTTTAAGAAGATTGTTCAGCCATACTTCGTTTTCGCCAACAAAAGCAGCATTTCCCGTGCTTAAAAAATTAAATGTATTGTTGCTTACATAGGCTACTTTGGTATCGCCAATACTTACCAAAATGGTATTGTTTCCTACCATCACATCGCTTACATACAACTGAAAATTTTCATCGGCACTATTATCCAGTTTGCTGCTACGTTCAGCTTTCAACTGAAGTTTTTCCAAAACCTGTGTTACATACGTACACATGCGTAAGGCTTCTTCCTTTCCGGTAAAAAAATCCGATTCCCAGAAATACTCAATTTGCTTAAGTGTACTGTTCAGGGTGTCTTCGGTCCATATCTCAGCCGAATTTGTGCGGTTATAATTTTTCAGCAAATCTTTCGCAGACTGTATCAGGCTCGGATCAATTAGCGAAACATTGAAACGGCTGTTTACATAGCGTGTTTCATTCAATATGCATTTGAGCCAGTAAAAAAACTTAAAGGCAATAAATTCTTCATCTATAAAATGATGCCAAATGGGTACATCATCTGCTGCATATATGATTCGGCTGTTTTTTACCCCGGCAATTTTTTCGACATCATTTTTCAAGTTATTCAGCCAGGCGGCAAAATTTTCTTCCTTGCCCTCCAGCCTTCGGTAACTGAAAGACACCGTATCTACATCGTGCTGTACCTGCGTATCGAACGGTACCTTATAATGACGACACAATGTGTCAAGTTCTACAATAGTAAGCGGTGTTTCGCCACGCATTCTGCGGTAAGCACTGTCGTTGCTTATCTTCAGCACTTCTGCAATTTCATCTACCAGCGAGAGGTTGGCAGGAGAACATTGTTTGATTCGGTTAAAAAAACCAATCTGCAATTCATCTGATTTTTCGCTAACTTTATTTGGCATAGTGTGCGTTATTACGTCAACTTTCTTTTGCAAAATATGCAAATGTTTGATTAATCGAACTGTATTTTACCAATTTCAGGTTCACATAGGTATGAATTCAGACAGAATTGTACGAATCTTTTATTCCTGTTTGTGCCTGCATCGCAAATTCGTTTTGTACATTTGCCATGAAGTTCGAATTTTGTTTCACACATTATAATAAATATATGAAAACCATCCGCCACATCATTTTGTTACTTACACTGGCTGTATGTACGGTACAATTTGCATTTTCTCAAACTAAAACTAGACCCGTTGTAGGGGTATTAAATATTGAAACCAAAGGTCTGACTCTCGACCCGCAGCAAATGGGCAATTTGGTGAGGATGGAACTAGAGAAGCTAGATACATTCAGTGTGGTAGATAAATACGATGTAATAGCTCTGGCTGAAAAAAAGCAACTCGTTATTGCAGGATGCTACGGTAAATCATGTCTGGTTCAGGTAGGTTCAGCCATTGGCGCACAGTATATGCTTACCGGAAGTGTGGAACAGTACACGCAAACCATTGTTGTAACACTGCGCATGATTGATGTAGAAAAAGATATGATAGTTAAATCATCGGTTATGGAATTTCTGAACCTGCCCATAGAGATTCAGCAAATGGTTTCGGTATCGGTACGCAAAATGTTCGGATATTCCAATGCGGAAGATTTGGTAACTAAACTGACTAAGAAATTTGATTATGAAAGTTCAGTAAATAATCCAGCCATAAACCGATTGAATTTGCAAGGTCCCAGACTTGGTTTTACCCTGCCTTTTGGTGAAACTGCCGAAGTTATTTCCCGTTCAACCGGTCAAGGTGGATATGGTAAAAGTATATTCATGTTTCAGTTCGGATATCAGTTCGAAGTACAATACTTGAATGAAGGCAAGTTTCAGGCGCTGTTCGAATTTTTGCCAATGATAACAGGGCTTGAACAAGGTTCCATCATTCCCAGTGTTACGTTTATGAACGGATTCAGGAATAATGTAAACGGACTCGAAATTGCATTCGGGCCCGCCATCGGTTTTGCAAGCTATGCTCGTGTAGCAGATGTAAACGGCAGTATATTAGTAGAGGGTAAAGACAAGATACCACCAGGAACTCCCACTTCGCGAAAACTTGACTCCAGAGGAGTTAGCGAACTGACAGCAGCCCTGGTATTCGCTTTTGGCCGCACCATTAAGTCGGGTAAATTAAATATACCAATAAATGCGTGGTTCACTTTTCCTACCAAAGAAGGTTTTAGGGTAGGTATTTCTTTAGGCTACAACTCCAAGCGATAATACCTAACTAATTCAGCATACATTTCAGTACACATCATGGGGCTCAATACTCCATGATTTTTTTATTTTATAACTGTCGCGGTCTAACGTACCTGTAACTTATACAGCAGTGTGTACTCCTGTTTGATAAAGCTACCATGCCCGTAAACGACTTTTATGTTAGTCGGAAAACTGTCCGGTGTACGACAATTTAATTTGACGTGGCTTCAATCCGTTTTTAAATACAAATTGTTCTTTGGCCGTAAACTTTCGTTCGTCATCTAGATAAAATACGTACTGTGCAGTGCGCTTGTCTTTTTTATCGCCATATACCGTATTATATGTCACATCCACGGTAATGGATCCCGATTTGGTTGAACTTCTTCTGGAGTTGTTGCTAGACACTTTCATGTTGGCTGAAATACTTAGGCCGGCTGAACGATATAGCTCAATATCACGCGTTTTACTTTTATTTTTTAAATCCACCACGCCCCCTGTTCCATCTGCTACCGAGTTGTTCTCGGTTATTTTTACATCCCCTATGGTCAGTTTAATGTAGTCTTCACTTTGTGCTATGGCTGCGCATGCATAAGTAAAACAAAGAATGAATGCTGTAAATTTCATATTTTATGATTATTTCGTAGTGTAAACTAAATAATAAATCACATGAAAACCAACTTTATGTATGCAGCACTCGGTGCCGCCTTCACCTTATGCCTTTTTACCATCTGGGCATTTAAACCGGCCGAAAAAAATACGGCAACCAATTACGAATACAAACAGTTTTCTACTGTCGAATCCATCGTTCCGGGCGGACTGGGCCGTTCGCGTATACTCTCAACCGATAAAAGCGGTACAATGGTTGAGAAAGACCTGATGAACTTTTACAGTCTGGTAGGTATCAACTTTAGCAATATATCGAACAACGATAAACTGATTGTAGATAAAGTAAACGAATACTGCAGCGATGGCTGGGAACTGTATCAGGTAACTACAGGCTCAAGCACCAGCCAAAGCAACGGCAATACTAGCAACGGCATATTTATTACCCGCTACCTGTTTCGCAAAGCCAAATAAGGCCATAGCACACCGAAATAAAAAAGGATGACCACAGTCATCCTTTTTTATTTGCCTGAATGCTAACTATGTATGGCAATATTCAATACCTTCGTATAGGTGAAATTTGCCAAGACCTATATTAAAGAAGTGTTTTGCCTGGAGGGCGACTGGAGTAAAGATTTGAAAGAACAAAACTCCGTATTGGAGGTGCTTCAGTTTCTGAAACGCAACCGCGATATCAATTACATACACCGCCACTGCGGCACACGCGAAAATCTGGCTTATTACCTCAATCAGTGGAGCCTTAAAAAATACAAAGACTACAGCATTCTCTACATCGCGTTTCACGGCAAGCCACAGCAAATACTGGTAGGAAAAGAAATAGTAACCCTGGATGAACTGGCCGATATGCTGGGACCTGAATGCCACAATAAAATTATTCATTTTGGCACCTGCCATACACTCAATGTTGACCTAAGGCATATCAAGCGGTTTTTAAGGAAAACAAATGCCCTGTGCGTGTGTGGTTTTGGCAAAGAAATAAAATTTATTGAAGGCTGCGTATTTGATATACTGCTTATTGATATGCTTCAGGAGTTTCGAAACATAGCCACCGTTGACCAGCGCATACGCGAGTACTATAAAACATTTGCCCGAAAGCTAGCTTTTAAGTTAGTACACCTGTAAAACAAAATAACCACACCTTACGATGTGGCTACCTTACGTTTTCGCTTACGATTGGTCATATATTCAGTAACAGATTGCTGCCGTGTATACCATACATTACCTTCCTTGTATGCATCTATAGCGCCCCTGCGTGCCAGCAAACTTAAATACTCCTGCCCGTAGGGTGCTTGTGTTTCTTCTACAATCTGGCTAATGGGCTTGTATTCATCTGCGTAATCATCCAGGTTGCTTAAATAAATATCCAAACCACGCTCCACAGCTTGGCATACCAACAGCACTAATTTATCATAGCGCCCTTCATTGGCCATATTGAGTGCGTTGTAATATTTTTTTCGGTCGCTGCGCAGAATGATTGCAGGCGGATATCCGTGTTTCATCAACAATAAATTGAACAATAAGCGCACAGTGCGCCCATTGCCATCAAAAAACGGATGTATCCATACAAAGCGGTGATGAAATACCGTAGCCCTGATGATAGGATGCAAATCAGCAGACCCCTCATTAACCCATTCCATCAACTCATGCACATAGTCATATACCTTACGTGCATTGGGTGGTGTAAAATTGGCACCTGTGATGCGTACACCGCTGTTTCTAAAACGCCCCGCAAAATCTTTTTCAATTTTATCCAACACCAAGGCGTGTGTATGTAAGATATCATACTCTGTAAGTTGATAGGTAGGCTTGGCTATCAATTCTATGTATTCAATGGCTTCCTGGTGATTAACGGCTTCAAAATGCTCGTGCAGGGATTTGCCTTTTACAGTAATGCCATCTTGCAGCACCAAACGGGTTTCTTGCAGGGTAAGGGTATTGCCTTCAATGCCATTGCTGTTGTAAGTCCATTCCAGTGCCGACTCACTTTTAATGCGTTGTAGCGCAGCCCCCGATATAGGCCTGGCTTGCGCAAGGCGGTTTCGCTTGGCATCAATGCGTGCCAGAAGGGGCTGCACAGTTCCATCTAACTCTATATGTTTCCAATCCATCCCACAAATATCGGTACATTATTTTATTTATACAAACCGATATTAATTTAACCCACTACATCCCTTCTGGTGTGTATACATGTATGGCTATTTGATTAACAACATGCACGGCAAAAATTTACACCGTGTTATTAATCATCTTATCTACGTGTATTCAAAAAAAATCTCGACTGCTTCGGCTACGGTTATTATTCCATGCGAAACAGACTTGTGCAACCCATACAATGAACACATGGGTTTTCAATTGATATTTTAGCAAACAAGCAATAGCGTATACAGTATTAAGACGCAATTGACCTGCATCCAGAGGCTTTAATATTGTCCCAAAATAGTCACATTTTTATAATGTAATTTTAATATGTTTTTTTACTACAATAATCTCTTATGTTCGAGTACTTTAATTAAATAATTTATGCATCATATTAACTATAAAGTCACAGCAATTATTCTTTTAATATCCGGCAGTTTGATGCCGGTTTTGGGCAGAAAAGTGCAGACTAAGTAGCGAGTGATAAAAAATAAATAAACAGGTACTAAGCATAACATAAACGTGTATGAAAAACAATTACAACCAGTATTGTATAAAAGCTACTTCCGCTCACAGTAGCTGCCATCCATTTTTATCCCGCCTTTTTAAATGCTTGCCCATGCAGCATATGCAGGTTATTTGCTTGGTGGCGGGGTTGTTGATTTTTAATACAGGGTGGGGGCAGACGACAATTGCAAGTGATGGTTTGAACAATACAACCACTTTGTTTACTCTATCTAGCGGAGCTTACTACTCAGGAACAACTACAAGTTCTGATGCACCTTCTTCTGCAGACTATTTTGTTGAAGGAACCCATTCTAGGGGTATTGCAAATGGAACTGCAACTTTAACTACTAGTAATATAAATACTTCGGGGTATTCTTCAATCCAAATGGTATTTCGATTAGCATCCTACTCAATAAGCTCAACCGGAAATGGAGCTGACGTAGGTGATATCGTTACGGTTGCGGTAAGTCCTGATGGAGGAACTACGTATTACAATACGGTGCGAGTTTTAGGTAATAGCAATGCACGTTGGTCTTGGAGTTCCGGTTCGGGTAATGCATCCACGACTTATGACGGGAATACAACGGCAGTGGACTATAGTCCCTCTAGCGGAGGGGCAAGAACAACTGATGGCTACAGTACAGTAACTATAACTTCTCTACCCTCAATTTCTAACTTAAGGATCCGAATTACTTTATTAAATGATGCAGCAAACGAACGCTGGCTCATCGATGATTTTAAAATCACCGGTACCGCTCAAGCAACTTCCATTACATCGGGCACTACAACTTCCTCTACAATTCCTTCCATAACTTGTACGAACGGAACCGGTGCAAAACGTGCAGTCTTTATTGCTCAGACCAATTCCGGTTCCGCTGCTCCTGCAAAT
>JBKCPL010000061.1:0-44225 GCA_046309355.1 Bacteroidota bacterium | reverse complement strand
AAATGTCCACGGTATTTTAACCATGGTCCCGCCATTGAAATGTGATCTGTGGTACATTTCCCTTTTGCCTTAATCAGGAGCTTCAATCCATTTAGATCAGTTCCTTCCCATGCCGCAAATGGATCAAGTAATTGTAAACGGTCAGATGTAGGTGAAACCGCTACCTGCACCGAACTGCCATCTGCAGCAGGTGGAAGGTATCCGGCATCTTCCACAGCAAACCCTTTTGAAGGCAACTCATCACCTGTTGGTGGATCGAGTTTTACTGCTTCTCCTTTATCGTTGATTAGTGTATCGGTAATGGGGTTAAATGAAAGGTCACCGGCAATGGCAATGGCAGCCACCATTTCAGGCGAAGCTACAAATGCGTAAGTGTTTGGGTTTCCATCGGCACGTTTGGCAAAGTTGCGGTTAAATGAGTGTACGATGGTATTCTTCTCAGCCTTCTCAGCACCCATGCGATCCCACATACCAATGCATGGTCCGCAGGCATTGGTGAAAATAGTTGCATTCAAATCCGTAAATGTTTTTAGTAAACCATCGCGCTCGGCTGTATAACGCACTTGCTCCGAACCGGGGTTGATGCCGAATTCGGCTTTGGTCGCCAATCCTTTTTCTACGGCCTGTTTAGCAATAGATGCGGCACGGCTCAAGTCTTCGTACGATGAGTTGGTACATGAACCAATCAGTCCCCACTCTACTTTCAGTGGCCAGTTGTTTTTAGCTGCTTCTTCTTTCATATTGGCAACAGGTGTAGCCAAATCCGGAGTAAATGGTCCGTTTAAGTGCGGTGTCAATTCCGATAAGTTGATTTCAATCACCTGATCAAAATACTGCTCAGGGTTCGCATATACTTCCGCATCGGCAGTCAGGTGGTGTTTAATTCCGTTGGCCAAATCGGCCACATCCGCACGTCCGGTAGCACGCAGGTAGCGTTCCATGCTTTCATCGTATCCGAACGTAGAAGTGGTTGCACCAATTTCGGCACCCATATTACAAATGGTTCCTTTTCCGGTACAGCTCATGCTGGTAGCACCTTCGCCAAAGTATTCAACGATGCAACCGGTTCCCCCTTTTACGGTAAGTATTCCGGCAACTTTTAAAATCACGTCTTTAGGTGCCGTCCATCCGTTTAGTTTTCCGGTTAGTTTTACCCCAATCAGTTTTGGAAATTTAAGTTCCCAAGGTAAGCCTGCCATCACATCGCATGCATCGGCACCGCCTACACCAATAGCTAACATACCTAAGCCGCCTGCATTCACTGTATGCGAGTCGGTACCAATCATCATTCCACCGGGGAAAGCGTAGTTTTCCAACACCACCTGGTGAATGATACCCGCACCCGGTTTCCAAAAACCAATGCCGTATTTGTTAGATACCGAAGCCAGAAAATCGAATACTTCCTTGCTTTCTTTATTGGCCACCGCCAAATCGTCTTTGGCACCCACTTTTGCTGTGATTAGGTGATCGCAGTGAACGGTAGAAGGCACAGCCACTTTCGGGCGACCGGCTTGCATAAATTGAAGCAACGCCATTTGTGCAGTAGCATCTTGCATGGCTACACGGTCGGGACCAAAATCTACATAATCTTTACCGCGGCTGTATGCTTTAGTCGCATGGCCTTCGGTAAGGTGGCTGTATAAAATTTTCTCAGTAAGTGTAAGGGGTTTGTTTACCACCTTGCGTGCAGCAGCAATACGCTCATCCATGCGGGCGTAAACGGCTTTAATCATTTCTAAATCAAACGTCATAGTTCGTATATATTGTTATTGTTTTTAAGTGCAAACGGTGCTTGTGCAAAAGCGGGCGCAATTTAGCAATTATCGGGTGAATACATAACCGTGAATCACATAAAAAATTGACAAATAGGCATGAAGAACGTATTCTTGTGTGTAAACTAAAACACTATGGAAAATAAACCTACTTCACCCAATCGCCTGCATTTTTCGGGCACCGGTATCGAACTGTTTTCGTTGATGCTGGTAAACGGCTTGCTCAATTTAGTTACACTGTCGCTGTACTATCCGTGGGCACGTGTTAAGCTGATTAAATTTTACTGGGAAAATACAGACCTGAACAATACCACCTTTGTGTTTCACGGCAAAGGTTCAGAGGTATTTAAAGGCTACCTGAAGCTGCTGTTGGTATTCGGTGTTTTTGTAGGTGTGTATGCGTATGCAACGGTTACCGAACAGCATGGCTTGGCCGTGGGATGCATTTCGTTCTTTTACCTCATGCTGCTGCTTATTATGCCGCTGGCTGTGCATGGCGCATTCAAATACAGGCTTTCACGCACATCGTGGCGCAATGTTCACTTCGGTTACCGGGGCGACAGAACCCAGCTCATCATTGAATTTTTGTTGGGCTATGTATTTACCGTGCTTACGCTGGGAATTTACGCCAGTTGGTTTACCAGTAAAATCCGCACGTATATCATCGGTCAGATTCGCTTTGGCAGTTTGGGTTTTCAGTATACCGGAAACGGCTTCGATTTATTTCTTATACAGCTGAAAGGTATTTTTCTCACTCTACTTACGTTCGGTATTTACTACGCCTGGTACCGCAAGGAGTGGATCAGTTACCTTGTCGATCATATTTATATAGAGCAGAACAATCAGCGCTACCGCATCAGCAGTTCACTGTCGGGAGGCTCGCTGTTTTTTATTTCTCTGGTCAATATTCTGCTGGTCGTTATCACCTTTGGGCTGGCCCTTCCTTGGGCTGTCACCCGCACGCTCAGCTACATCATTGCACACATCGAATTGCCCGATGCCATGAACTTTGATGCCATTGAGCAAACAGAAAACGAATATACAGATGGCACCGGTGAATACCTGTTGGACGCGCTGGATATAGGAATTATTTAATGGAGACACTTTACAAGGGTACGTACTACGATGGTCGCTCTTCGCGGTCTCAGGTTATTGATTGCTCAGTGAATGCTGAGGCAGTGACCCTGCACGTTGAAAACGGAACACAGCAGGTATGGCCGTTGAATGAGGTGAAGTGCCGGGAGTTGAAGCACAATTATATTTCGTTGCAGTTTGGCACACAGTATCCATACATGCAGCTGGATGTAACCTACCACGCATTTGTAAGTGCATACACACAGGCGGCCCGAATCAAAAAGCCCCGTTCCGGAGGATTTTCATCCATGCCTGTATTGCTGGCTATACTGGGCAGTATAGTGTTGGGTTTATGGCTGTGCTACATTTGGCTGTTGCCGTTTATAACCGATACGGTGGCGCGCTATGTTCCGGTGAGTTATGAAATTACATTGGGCAAGCAGGCGCTGGATGGGATGATTGACAAAAGCAAGATTGACCGCAGGCGATCAAAACTGATGAACGACTACTTTGATGAACTGCATATAAAAACACCGTATGAAGTAAACATCACCGTAGTAGATGAGCCTGTAGTAAATGCCTTTGCCCTGCCCGGTGGGCAACTGGTGGTATACACCGGAATTCTGAAAAAGATGACCACACACGAGCAATTGGCTGCGCTGCTGGCGCATGAATTTTCGCACGTTCAGTTGCGCCATGCCACGCGAAATATATTCCGCACCTTATCGGGTCAGATATTGCTTTCGTTGATTATTGGCGATATGGGCGGAGTAAGCGGAACTATCATGCAGCATGCCGAGCAGTTGACCACACTTGGCTACAGCCGCAGGTTAGAGGAAGAGGCCGATGAAAACGGATTGGGCATATTGCAGCAAAATCAGATAGATGCGAAGGGCATGTTGCTGTTGTTTAAGTTGCTTGATAAAGAAGAAAATATTCGTGTATCGGAATGGATAAGCACGCATCCCGATTTGCAAAAGAGAATAGAACATGCACAGCAGTATACAGCTACACATCCGTATAAGCCACTCAAGCATGTAAAGATGCAGAGTATCTTTGCACAACTGAAAAAAAAGAAATCATGAGTGAGTTAACAGCCGATGCCGTACCGCTACTCGAAAAGCATTTTGGGGTAAGCATACCCGAAGGAGCAGCCTTAACGCGGGAGTATGTAGAGAAGTTGCTCACCGAGCATTTGGTGTATATGCTTCACCAAGAAATGGAAAAGCTGCTGCAGGCCTTGTACCGCATTGATGTGAACGAGAAGAAAGTGAAAGATGTATTTGCGCAGAACAATCCCAAAGCCATTGCGCCTGAATTAGCAAGATTAATAATAGACAGGGAGTTGCAAAAAGCAGAGAGCCGAAGAACGCACAAGGGCGAATAATTTAACCCACACGCATGCTCAGGTCGAGGCTTTTTACCGAATGGGTAAGTGCACCCGATGAGATAAAATCAACGCCTGTTTCGGCATAGTCGCGCAGGGTGGCGAGTGTAATTCCGCCCGAGGCTTCTGTTTCGTAGCGTTTGTTGATGAACTGAACAGCTTCAGCCAGCTGACTCACCGAAAAATTATCGAGCATGATGCGTTGCACGCCACCGCAGTCCATCACCTGTTTTACTTCGTCCAGGTTTCGGGTTTCTACCTCTATGGCTAAGTTCAGTTGTTTGCGTTGCAAATAGGTTTTAGCCGCCTCAATGGCTTGCTGTATGCCTCCGGCAAAATCCACATGATTGTCTTTAATCAGCAGCATATCGTAAAGGCCCATTCGGTGGTTCAATCCACCGCCAACGGTTACCGCCCATTTTTCGAGCACGCGCAGTCCGGGTGTGGTTTTGCGTGTATCGAGAATGCGGGTGTGAAGGCCTTCCAGCACTTTGGTATAGCGGTGTGTTTGTGTAGCAATACCGCTGAGGCGTTGCATAAAATTAAGTACAGTGCGTTCGGCCGTCAGCATAGATATTGGGTTTCCGGTAATATCCATCACCACATCGCTTTTTTGCACCGGAGAGCCATCGGCCACCAAAATTTTTACATCCAGCGCGGCATCCAGTTTATGAAAAATATACCGGGCCAGTTCTACTCCGGCCAGTATGCCATCTTCTTTGGCTACAATAATGGAGCGTCCTTTGCTGTGTTCGGGGATAGTAGCCAGTGAGGTGTGGTCGCCTTCGCCTATGTCTTCGGCAAAGGCCAGTTCTATAACCTGCTGAACAAGCGGATGGTTTAATAAATCATGCATAGCGGTTGGGGTCACTATTCTTTCTCAATACGCAATTCGTGAATCAACATGCCGTTACCGGCATTTTTCATAAACATGTAGGCACGGTATCTGCCTTCGTTGCATTCGTACACAGCCACCGCGTAGCGTGCACCCTGTGCAGAAGAGCCACGGTGCTGTATAGTCACATTTTTGGGAGGGCGCTGTGCGAAAAAATTGCGCAACATGATTTCTGCTTGCGGCTTGCTGTATAATCCTTCTTCGGTAAGTATGGTTAAGGCAACATTTGTATTGAAGAAGTTGACTACTTCTTTGGCGTTTCCTGATTTCAGCGCGTTGGCCACATCGTCAAATGTATCTGCACTTACACTCATCACAGCGGTGAGTGCGGCAATGAGCAGAGAAAATTTTAATTTTAGCATCATGTGCGTATGCATCCAATAATTATGCCAGCAAAATAATACTTTTAGCAGAGTTTGTAATTATTTTTGTGCCATGCATCAAAAAGCGATACTGCTTATTTTAGACGGCTGGGGCAATGGCAAGCCATACAGAGGAAATGCCATTCAGCTGGCGCAAAAACCATTTTTTGACACACTGATGGCTAACTACCCTTCGTGCGAGCTCATCACTTCCGGTGAAGATGTGGGATTGCCCGCAGGGCAAATGGGCAACTCGGAAGTAGGCCACATGAATATAGGTGCAGGACGTGTAGTGTACCAGCAACTGGTGCTTATCAACAAAGCATTTCGCGATGGCGATGTGGCAAGCAACCACACGCTGAACGATGCACTGAACTACGCCCGCACGCATCAAAAGAAAATTCACCTCATCGGTTTGGTAAGCGATGGAGGTGTGCATTCATCCATTCAGCATGTGTTTGGCCTGTGTCAACTCATTCAGCAAAAAAACAAGGTACCATTTTATGTTCATGCCTTTACCGATGGACGCGATACCGACCCCAAAGGCGGCAAGCAGTACATCACCGATTTAATGCAGGTGTTGCATGCCACCGGTGGCAGGCTGGCATCGGTTACGGGCAGGTACTACGCTATGGACAGAGATAAGCGCTGGGTAAGAATTAAGTTGGCCTACGATGCGCTGGTGCATGCACAGGGCGAGTATACTTCCGATATACTTTCGGCTATACAAAACCGGTACGACCACCACGAAACCGATGAATTCTTAAAACCGCTTATTCTTACCGAAAACAACAATCCGGTTGCGCGCATTGAGCCGGGTGATGTAGTTATCAATTTCAATTTTCGAACCGACAGAGGACGGGAAATAAGCATGGCGCTAACCCAGCAAGACTTTCACGAATACAACATGCACAAATTGGATGTGCATTATGTAACCCTGACCGAATACGATAAAACATTTTCAAACGTACACGTTGTGTTTCCGGAAATAGAATTGAACAACACGATGGGCGAGGTGCTGGAGCGCGAAAACAAAACGCAGGTACGTATAGCCGAAACGGAAAAATATCCGCATGTCACGTTTTTTTTCAGCGGTGGACGCGAAACGCCTTTTATTGGCGAAACCCGCCACATGGCGCCTTCACCCAAAGTAGCTACGTACGACCTTCAGCCCGAAATGAGTGCAGATCAGGTATGTGAGTTTACCTTACATGAAATCAGAAAGGCCGATGCCGATTTTATATGCGTGAATTTTGCCAACCCCGATATGGTAGGGCACACAGGCATTTTGGCTGCTGAAGTAAAAGCCATCGAAACCGTAGATGCGTGCGTGAGCAAAATTGTTCCCGCTGCGTTGCAAAAAGGCTACACACTACTCATCACAGCCGATCACGGAAATGGAGAGTACATGATAAATGAAGAAGACAATACGCCCAATACAGCGCACACCACCAATACCGTTCCGTGCATTTTAGTAGAGGCAGATAAAACACATGCCCTGAAGAATGGTCGGCTGGCCGATATTGCACCCACGCTGCTGACATTGATGGGCATAAAGCCACCGCCTGAAATGACAGGAGATATTTTGATCAGTGAACTACATAAATAAATACCCGATATGAAAAATAGAATAGTGTTTCTGATACCCGTGTGGCTGTGCACCCTTAGTCATCAAAGCACGGCACAAAAGTTTAGTGTGGGAGTGCGTGCGGGTGTAAACCGCGGTACGCACGAAACCAAGGTAGCCGGACAAAATGAAGGAGTGGTGCAAACCGGATTTACCGGTGGTGCATTTGCACGAGCCGGTTTGCTGGGTTGGTTTGTACAGCCTGAAATTATGTTCAGTCAGCGAAACGGGGCATTTGAAACAACCAACGGAAATTTTATCAATAAACTGAATTACGTAGATATAAATCTGATGCTGGGCTGGAGCCTGTTCGATGTTGTGCGCGTAAATGCCGGTCCTTCGTTTATGCAGCTGCTAAGTGCTGCTCAGGAAAAAATTGGCGGATACAACGACCCGGGATTTTCAAAAGATTACTTCAATACCTCAGTCGTAGGATTGCAGTTTGGTGGCGGAGTTGATTTGGGTAAATTCTGTTTCGATATACGCTATGACATGACGCTGGGCGATGTGAGTACGGCCAAGGCAAAGCTGCTGACAACAAACCCCAAAGATTACATGACAGGCAGCCGGCAAGTAGTGTTTACACTTGGGTATAAAATTTTTAAACTTCCGTGAACGTAGAATCATTTCGGGAATACTGCCTCAGTAAGAAAAACACCACCGAATCATTTCCATTCGATACAGATACACTTGTATTTAAAGTAGCCGATAAATTATTTGCACTTATATCGCTAAGCAAACCCGACCGGTGTAATTTGAAATGCGAACCTGCATATGCCATTCAGCTGCGTTCTGAGTATGGAGGCATTGAGCCGGGCTATCACATGAATAAGCAGCACTGGAATACGGTATACTTCAATGCAGATGTACCCGACTCGCTGATATACGCACTTACAGATCATTCGTATGAACAGGTGGTATTGAAATTGCCGGTGAAAATCAGGAAAGAATTGGGCTACTGAATATGTGTGGAGTTGGAAATTAAGCGCTTATTGTATTGCTGAATAATACTTTTAGTCAGTGAATCCAGATACAGCTGTTTCAGATTGTATTTTTTGTTTAGCAGGTTATACTGCATCAGCGAATCGTCTGTGAGGCGGTAAAAACCCAATCCTTTTCCGTTGCTAAACTGATACACATATGGCCATTGTATGAGTTGATACATGCGGTCGGCATACTGCATGGCAAATCTGTTCAGCGTATCGCTTTTGCCAAAAGCAAAGTAGGGGTGTATGTGTGCATCGTTCAGTACCATCGGCATGATATCAATTTGCTGCGTGGTGTGGTCAATGGTTTCGGGTTCCATTCCGGGATAATAGACGATAAGCGGAATTTCATATTTGCCGGCCGATGTGCGGTAGTAATCGCTATTGCTTTCGGCTGTATGATCGGCTGTGAGTATGAATACCGTATTTGAAAACCAGGGCTGCATGCGCGCTTCGCTAAAAAACAGACGAAGAGCATCATCGGTATAGCGAATGGTTTTATGAATAGGCAATTCACCTTCGGTGTACAGGTTTTTTTCGTGTGCTGGCAATTCGTAAGGATGATGCGATGACAACGTGAACAGCGTACTGAAAAAGGGTTCACGTTTTTTGGTGAGTTCAGTTAACCAGTAGCGCATGTATGGTTTATCGTAAATACCCCAATGGTCATCGTCATCGGTCAGGCTGTTGCCGGTGTATTCATTTTTGCCAAAATAACTTCCACCTGTGCGTGCAATGAGGTTATCAAAACTCATGGTGCCGTTTTTGCCTCCGTGGTAAAAGGAAGCATCGTATCCTTTTTTAGTAAGGTACGCAGCAATGCCATCCAGCTTGTTCGCTATATACATGCTGCTCATATAATCGCGGTCGAGCCAGGCAGGCATAGAGGCCAGTATAGCAGGCAATCCTTCTACAGAGCGTTTGCCGTTGGCATAGGCATGCAGGTATACACGGCTGTGGGCGCACAGCGAATCTAAAAATGGAGTATAGCCGTTTCCCTGATTGTAAAAACCCACGTATTCCTTACCTAGGCTTTCCACCACAATAAGCACATAATTGCGCAAGTTGGTGAGCGGTGCTGCGGTATCGGTATGCAGCGGAGAATAATACTGTTCGGCAATGCGTTCATCGAAGTAAGTAACCTGTTCGGCTGAAGATTGCTGCCAGGTAAAAATCATTTGAAAAGGAGTGTTTAACGCAACAGGCACCAAATCGGCATGCGTGTACCGGATGGCATCGGCCGGATTGAGCGGTTTTAAACGCAGTGTGCCGCGCGCACCTATCCCCATCACTGCTGTAAAAATGATGAGCACCGACCATTCACGCACTTTATTTCCGGCTGTTGAGTCGTGCAGCGTAGGGTAGAAGTATGCTGCAGCTACCGTTAGCGAAAGCCATATGATGAACAGGTGCCAGTACGATTTTATATATACCCAAATCATGCCCGCTGAGTCGCCCTGAATGCTCCAGAATTCCATGCCCGAGCGTTTTCCGCTGAACGGAAAATACCCTGAATCAATCAGGTTGAGCAACAGAATAAAACTGTTCATTAACACAAAAAGTGTGAGCGTAATGCGGTGGGCGCTTTTAGAAAATTTCCAGTCGCCCGGCCACAACGTAAGCATCCAGATGATGCCGTTGGTGTAAACCAGCGTGGTGGTATCAAACCGCATTCCGTTCCAGAAAACCTGAATGACATCGGCAAACGGATAGTTGCTGAAATAGTCGTAATTGAATGTAAAAAAAACAAGCCTGCCTGCAAACAACAGCAGGTAAGCCCACACTATTCGGTACAACAAGGTACGGTATACAATCACCCAACAAACTTAATGAAGAATTGCTTTACCGGCAGAGTTATGATACCTGTACTTACTCACATACATATGTATATTGCATTTTAAAACCGATTGTGTTAATTGCCACCGGTGAATATACAGCAAAACATATCACTAAAACAGTACAACACTTTTGGTATTGAAGCGATAGCCAAAGAATTTGTAGCAGTAGATACCCTGGAAGAATTGCAAATACTGTGTCAGGCATTTAACCTGAACGAGCGTAAACTGCTAATACTTGGCGGAGGCAGCAACCTGTTGCTTACCGAAAATTTTGAGGGTATGGTCATACATGTTAACCTGAAAGGCATACGTGTAATTCATGAAAACGAGGAACATGTGTGGGTAAAAACTATGGCAGGCGAAGTGTGGCATAAATTTGTGATGTGGTGTGTTGAACGCAAGTATGCCGGGCTTGAAAATTTATCGCTTATACCCGGTTATGTGGGTGCAGCGCCCATGCAAAATATTGGTGCTTACGGTGTGGAGCTG
Source organism: Bacteroidota bacterium (assembly GCA_046309355.1). Taxonomy (GTDB): domain Bacteria; phylum Bacteroidota; class Bacteroidia; order UKL13-3; family UKL13-3; genus CAYSBE01. Next base: position 33,795 of record JBKCPL010000061.1, on the reverse strand, counting down.
AAGCACACGTTCGATTCGCTGGAAGCGGTTGAAATAGCCACAGGCGATATCAAGAAATTTACCAATGAAGAATGTAAGTTCGGATACCGCGAAAGCATATTTAAACACGAAGCCAAAGGCAAATACATTATTGCATCAGTAACGTTTAAGCTGAACAAACACCCGCAGTTCAATACCACCTACGGAGCCATTCAGCAAACGCTGGAAAAGATGCACGTAAACGAACTGAGCATAAAAGCCATAAGCGATGCTGTTATAGCTATTCGCAGCAGCAAACTGCCCGACCCGAAAGTGCTGGGCAATGCAGGAAGTTTTTTTAAGAACCCGGAAATACCTGTAGCTCACTATGAGTTACTGAAACAAACCTATACCGATTTGGTAGCATACCCGGCCGGTAAAGATCAGGTGAAGCTGGCAGCAGGCTGGCTAATTGAACAATGCGGCTGGAAAGGAAAAGTAGTAGGCAATACCGGAGCACATAAAGATCAGGCGTTGGTATTGGTAAATTATGGCAATGCCACCGGACAGGAAGTGCTGGATTTGGCGCGTCAGATACAACAAAGTGTAAAAGATAAATTTGGAATAGACATTGTGCCTGAGGTTAATGTGATTTGAGATTTAGGATTTGAGATTTAGGATTTGAGAGTTGAGATTTGAGAGTTGGGATTTGAGAGTTGTGTATGCCTTATTTCACCCACATAATTTCTACCACAGCACAACCCGATTTAAGCAATCCGGCTGCTTGCGGCTTTTGAATACAAACACGTATTTCGTCACATTCAGGTAATTTATTCTGTACCGCAAGTAGTATGCGGTGCGCCACGGTTTCAATTAGCGGTGTGGTTTTTTGCATTTCCTGACTGGCTATGGCATAAAGCGTTTCGTAATTTATCAATGCGCTAAGGCGTTCAAAATCGGATTGATGCAAAACTGTAACCCATAAATCAACACGAAATAAGCCTCCTGTTTTTTGTTCTTCGCCATACACCCCGTGATAGGCATAAAACTCTACACCTTGTAAGCCTGACTGGTACTTCATTTGTACATTTTTTTAAGCCATTCAAATAAACTACTTTCGCAGCAATTATTCAGACGTATGACAACAAATACCAAAGAAGCTTTTCACCGCGCCAATAAACCCGATTTATACACCCATCCCGATTATTACCTGATGGATGAATTACTTACCGATGAGCACAAAATGATACGCTCAATGGTACGTGAGTATGTGAAGAAAGAACTTGCACCCATTATAGAAGACGCCAATCAGCAGGCGAAGTTCCCTTACCACATGGTAAAAGAGCTGGGCGAGTTGGGGTGTTTCGGGCCTCAGTTACCGGTTGAATACGGATGTGGCGGGCTAGATTATATTACATACGGTCTCATGATGCAGGAATTGGAGCGCTGCGATTCCGGTGTGCGTTCAACTGCTTCTGTGCAAGGCTCACTGGTAATGTATCCGATTTATAAATTCGGCAGCGAAGAGCAACGCAAAAAATATTTACCCAAACTGGCTAAAGGCGAATGGCTGGGTTGCTTTGGTTTAACAGAGCCTAATCACGGTTCAAACCCTGCCGGCATGACTACCAACTTCCGCGATGCAGGCGATGGCAAACATGTGATACTGAACGGTGCCAAAATGTGGATTTCCAATTCACCCTATGCCGATGTAGCTGTGGTGTGGGCAAAAAATGAACAAGGCGAAATTCAGGGCATAGTAGTAGAACGCGGCATGGATGGATTTACCACACCCGAAACACACAACAAGTGGAGTTTACGTGCAAGCGCCACAGGCGAGCTGGTATTTAACGATGTAAAAGTTCCGAAAGAAAATATTTTCCCGAATGTAAAAGGGTTGAAAGGCCCATTAACTTGCCTTAACTCTGCCCGCTACGGTATCAGCTGGGGCGCATTGGGTGCAGCTATGGATTGCTACGATACTGCATTGCGCTATGCACTGGAACGCGAGCAGTTTGGAAAACCCATTGCAGGGTTTCAGTTGCAGCAAAAGAAACTGGCAGAAATGCTAACCGAAATTACCAAAGCACAATTGCTTACCTGGCGCTTAGGTGTGCTGATGAATGAAGGCAGGGCAACACCTGCACAAATCAGTATGGCCAAACGTAACAATGTGGATATGGCACTTACAGTAGCCCGCAATGCTCGGCAAATGCTGGGGGGTATGGGTATTACAGGCGATTACAGCATTATGCGCCACATGATGAACCTGGAATCGGTAGTTACCTACGAAGGTACCCACGACATTCATCTGCTCATAACAGGTATGGATGTGACAGGAATTAATGCTTTTGTGTAAATAATTTTATAACTAACCTTAATTGTAGAGACGCTTAGTGCGTCTCTATTTGCGTAAAAAAAAGTAAAGATATGTACCCAATCAAATTCGGAACCGATGGATGGCGCGGTATAATTGCCGCTGAATTTACAGTTGACAATGTAAAACGTGTGGCGCAGGGAACGGCTGAATACATCAAACAACATCATGCGGATAACAAAAAGGTAGTACTTGGCCACGATTGCCGCTTTGCAGGCGAACTTTTTGCAAATACCGTTGCACAAATCATGTGTGCCAATGGCATCAGCGTAAAAATGGCCAAAGGATTTGTAAGCACTCCTATGATTAGTTTGGGTGCGGTGAAACATGGTGCTGCATTAGGCATAATTATCACAGCCAGTCATAACCCGCCTGCATACAGCGGGTATAAATTGAAGGCGCATTACGGAGGTCCGTCAAGCCCTGCGGTGATTGATGCCGTTGAGAAAATGATTCCGGATTCAGTGAGTATAAATCTGTCCTCTATGGAAGAACTGGAAAAATCGGGCATGATCAGCTATGTAGATTTGGAAACGTTGTATGTGCAGGAAGTGGAAAGTAAATTTGATCTGAACGCAATCAATAACAGCGGGATGGAATTTGCTTATGATGCCATGTACGGTGCCGGGCAAAATGCCATGCGCAGGTTGTTTCCCGATATAACCTTATTGCACTGCGAACACAATCCGGGTTTTGATGGACAAGCACCGGAACCCATTCATAAAAATCTGACTGAATTCAGCGAGCTCATCAAAGTGAGTGAAGATATTGATTGTGGATTGGTAACCGATGGCGATGCCGACCGCATTGGCTTGTACAATAAAAAAGGAGAGTTTGTGGATTCGCACCACATCATTTTGTTGCTCGTTCATTACCTGCACACATACAAAGGCATGAGTGGTAAAGTCATTACTACTTTTAGCGCTACCTCAAAAATTACTGAAATGGCAAAGGCCTATGGGTTAGATATTGAAATTACTAAAATCGGTTTCAAATACATTTGCGAAAAAATGGTAACTGAAAATGTGCTGGTAGGTGGCGAGGAAAGTGGAGGCATTGCCATTAAAGGGTTTATTCCCGAACGTGATGGCATATGGATTGGCTTGACCTTGTGGGAATTTATGGCCAAAACCGGCAAGAGTCTGGATGATTTGATTCAGGAAGTATATGATGTGGTAGGTAAATTTGCGATGGGTCGCATTGACTTACATATTACGGAAGAAATCAAACAACGTGTGCTTGACAAGTGCAAAGCGGGAAAGTATACTTCATTTGGTAACTACAAAATTCAAAAAGTAGAAGACCTGGACGGGTATAAATTTCACCTGGGCAATGGCGAATGGGTAATGATACGTGCCAGCGGTACGGAACCTGTATTGCGCGTTTATAGCGAATCGAATACTCAAGCAAATGCAGAGGCCATTTTACAGGCTACTAAAGCAGCCATTTTAGCCTGATAGCACTTGGTCGTATGAATAGCGTATACACGCTAAAATACGTGGAAACTTTTTATTCGGGCTTTCATACTGCATTTACATTCAAAAAACTATACTTGCACTAACCTGCACGAGGGAAAATATTTAAAACCAAAGAAGAAATGACACAACGTATTACTGTAGCAAAAGGCGATGGTATAGGTCCGGAAATTATGGACGCTACACTTCGCATTATTATGGCCGCTGGAGCCAGCATTGAAATTGATGAGATTGAAGTAGGAGAGAAGGTGTATCTGGCCGGAAATACGGCCGGTATTGCCAAAGAGTCTTGGGACATTATCAGACGCAACAAGGTGTTTTTAAAAGCCCCGATCACTACACCACAAGGTGGAGGATACAAAAGCCTGAATGTAACAACGCGTAAGTTTTTAGGATTGTACTCCAATGTACGTCCGTGCATGAGTTTACATCCTTATGTGGCTACTAAACATCCGGTAATGGATGTGGTAATTGTACGCGAAAACGAAGAAGATTTGTATGCCGGTATTGAACACCAGCAAACCGATGAAGTGGTACAGTGCCTCAAGCTGATTAGCCGTCCCGGTTGTGAAAAAATTGTTCGCTATGCATTTGAATACGCCAAGGCATATGGCCGTAAAAAGGTAACATGTTTTACCAAAGACAATATCATGAAACAAACCGATGGATTGTTTCATCAGGTATTTGATGAAATAGCCAAGGAGTACCCCGAAATTGAAAACGAACACTGGATTATTGATATAGGTGCCGCGAAAATGGCCGATACACCGGAAGCATTTGATGTGATTGTGATGCCTAATTTATATGGCGATGTATTGAGTGATGTGGCTGCACAAATTGCCGGCTCAGTAGGACTTGCCGGTTCAGCGAATATTGGAGAAACCTGTGCGATGTTCGAAGCTATTCACGGTTCGGCACCACGCAGGGCAGGGCAGAATATGGCTAACCCTTCAGGTTTGCTGCAAGGTGCCATCATGATGCTGAATCACATCGGGCAAAGTGCGGTTGCCGAAAAAGTGCAGAACGCCTGGCTTAAAACCATAGAAGACGGTATACACACCTATGATATTTACAAAGAAGGGGTAAGCACGCAAAAAGTAGGTACTAAAGAATTTGCCGATGCTGTTATTGCCAACATTGGTAAAAATCCAACGAAGTTTAAAGTTGTAACTTACACCGGCAATAAGCCTATGAACTTACCTAAGTATTCACGCAAGCCTATGCGTAAGAAAGAACTGGAAGGAGTAGATTTATTTGTACACTGGCACGGAACGGATGCCAATGAAATAGGTAAGATTATTCAGCAACTGGATAATAGCCAGGTAAAGGTTAGCATGATTACTAACCGAGGTATTAAAGTATGGCCAGAAGGATTTGAAGAAACATTCTGCACCGATCACTGGCGCTGCCGCTTTAAACCTGTTAGCGGAAATTCCATCACCAAAGCCGATATAGTTCAATTGCTGCAAAAAGCAGAGTCGCTGAATATAGATGTAGTGAAGACAGAAAATCTATACAACTTTGATGGCAAAGCTGCCTATTCATTGGGTCAGGGACAGTAATTCCAAACTACTTACATATACAAAAAAAGCTGAATCGAAAGGTTCAGCTTTTTTTATGAAGGGTGTTTTTCATTACCACGTATACACGTATCTGAAATCTAAAAAATTGGCTACCTGCCTATGCGCAAGCACATTTACACCCAGGCCTGAATGTGGAGTAGCTCGGTAAACTAAGCCATAGCGTTGATACAGTGCATCGAAATACTCCGTAGGACTGTATAGATACATCCCAATTTGCTGAGACAAAACAAATCGGCCCATCAGAAATTCATTCCCAAGTACCAATCCCGATCGCACGTAACTGTCATTTAGCCCGTCACGTTTCAGACGTTCTTCCAGTGCATGATCTATCCAAATTTCGGTTCCCGCACTCAGCGCATTTATCATACTCACCTGTTTGGATGCAAGCGCAAATAGGCCATAGATAGGCCAGCGCGCCTTTTCACCAGCCTTCACTGTTTTACTCGAAAAGTATAAACCGACATCGTAGCGCAGTGGCTTGTTTTTATAGTTTTTGTTGTTTGTTTTTTCGCGTTGCGGAAAAGCTATATCTTCAATGGCATAATCAAAACCCAAGGATACCGTTGGCCAGTTTATTCCCTTATTGGGATCTTTAATACCTCCATTCGAAATGTGATTGTAATTGGCGTAGGCATGTACATTGATGCGATTACTTACACGTGCGTGAGCTCCAATACCAAGAGCCACAAATCCACTTATAGGAAGGCTGTAAGACATATTGGTAGGGTTGCGCTGCGGGTGAAAAGGATGGGTAAGAAATGCAATACCGGCCATACCTTTAAGCGATAGCTGAATGCGTTGGTTGAAATTGAAATAAGGCTCGATGTATGCATTGGCATGAACACTGTGGCCCAGTATAGAATTGTCGTAATTGAAGTATTGAATTTGAAAACCCGTACGCGGATAGCAATAACATTCATCCCACGTTTTTTGATTGCGCTTGTGCCAGTTCAGGTCAAGCTGAATGCCCCACGGATAGGAGCCATCGGTATTTTGTACATCTTTGCTGTGCGCAAATATAAATCCGCGGTGAGCGCTGAGGCCCACACTAAACAAGCTGCGTTCGGTAGGTGAAACCTGCGCCTGCACCTGCGAACAGAGAATAAGCCACACAATAAAACTAAACCTCATGATGCAATGCTATTGAGTTTTTTACACAAATGCGTTTGGTATGTAAAATTTTACACGTTCAGCGTTTTATATTTTTTTCGTACAGCGCTATCCACTCGTTTACCTGCATTTTCGAAAACAATTCAGCAATTAGGTCCACAGGTATCTGATGTATTTTTTTAAACCGGATACAGCTTTTTCCCATATCGGGTTTTGCAGCATACTTTTTCCCATATTCTGTGGTAAACCAGCGCATCAGTTCCTCATCGGCATACATGCCCATGTGGTAGATACTGATTGAATTTTTTTGTGAGGCAAGCGAAGCAAAAGGCAACGGGTCGGAAGGTTTGCAATGATATCCTGCGGAATACATACGGTGGGGCACTACATAGCTGATCATGCCGTATTGCATCGTAGCTTCAAACCCTTTGGGCAGCACTTGTATGATACGTTGGTGAAGTTCGGCAAGCACCGATTTGCGCTCGTCATCCAGCTCGTTCAGGTAGCGCTCAATAGTGTCGGCTTTACTTTGCATGTTCTTTTGATTTCAGGTTGATGAGAAAATAAACCGGTATTCCCAACAGTACAATTTTCAATCCGGGATACGTGTATTCGGGTTTGTAAAGCAGCAGGTTTATACAAATAAAAGCAGCAGCAATTATATACAGCAAGGGAATAAGCGGATAGCCCCACACCCGGTATGGCCTATTGGTAAGCGGTTGTTTGAAGCGCAAAACAAACACAGCTCCAACCGTGAGTATATAAAAAAGCAGCACAGCAAACACCACATAATCCAGCAAATCGCCATACGAACCCGAAAGCGTGAGCAGGCTGGTCCAGATAGCTTGAATGGTCAATGCAAACTGGGGCGAGTGGTTGCTGTTTAATTTTTTGGCCTGCTTAAAAAACAATCCATCGTGTGCCATTGCATAGTACACGCGTGCTCCCGAAAGTGTGAGGCCGTTGATGCAACCAAATGTTGAAATCATGATGAACAGCGCCATGATATACATGCCTGTATTGCCCAGCACAGTTTGAAGCAGCAAGGTGCCTACCCTGTCTGAAGCCGCATGCTGTATGTCGGTAAATGGAATGGCTTTGATGTAAACCCAGTTAATGAAAAAGTAAATCAGCAGCACGATACCGGTTCCGCTTATCAGAGACAGGGGCAAAGTACGAGCCGGTTTTTCAATTTCACCTCCGGTAAATGTGACATTATTCCATGCATCCGATGAAAAAATAGAGCCTACCAACGCTACACAAAAAATACCCCAGAAATCATAACCGGTGTAAGCGTTGTTAAAGTTCCATTCAACTGTATGATGCGAATGATTGAACGCATACCATGTGCCGGCAGCAATCAAAAAAATAACAGCCCCTATTTTGGTAAATGTAAACACATTTTGAAGCCACGCACCCTGCTTAACACTGCGGTAGTTGCTTAGCGTAAGCAGCCATACAACGGCAATGGCTGTAAGCTGTTGAGTGCTTAACGAAACACTACCGGCATAAAACAGAATGTGTTTATCGCTGATGGCATCAAAAAATACACCGCTGAATTTGGCAAATGCAACAGCAACGGCAGCAATTGTTCCGGTTTGAATAACCGTAAAAAGTGTCCAGCCATACAAAAAGCCCGTAAGTTTATTGTACGCCTCACGCAGATATACGTATTGTCCACCCGCTTTGGGCATCATAGCCGACAATTCGCCATAGCTGAGTGCAGCAAACCAGGTAAGCAAGGCAGTAGCGGCCCACGCTGCCAGCAGAAGCAGGGGCGATTGGAGGTCGCGGCTCATGGCAGCAGGAACAATAAAAATTCCGGAGCCTATCATACTGCCCATGATGAGCATGATGCAATCGAGCAACGACAGTTTTTTGTGATTCATGAGTTTAGTGCATTAGATGATTGTACACTCTTTTGCATGATGCCCATTCCGAACAATGCAAAATCGTATTTAACCGGATCGTTCAAATCAAATGTACGCAGTTCGTTTGTTAATTCCAGTGCTGCCTGCCAGTCGCTTTGCGTGCGTTTCAGCAATCCCAGTTCTAACGCTACACGCTGCACGTGCAAATCGAGCGGACAGATCAATTGTGCCGGCTTTATGGAGTTCCATATTCCGAAATCAACCCCGCAATCGTCTTTTCTCACCATCCAGCGCAGGTACATGTTCAACCGCTTACAAGCCGATTTTTGTGAAGGACTAGAAATATGTTTGAGCGTGCGATGAGGAACGTGAGGCAAACTAAAAAATACGTGACGAAAATGATTGAGGGCATGGGTTATATCTACATCCTTTTTTTTCATTCCCCGGCTGAAGGCAGTTTCCAGGCTATTATTTTTTAAATACCAGTGCTGAAGAAACGCTACGAAATAAAGTAAATCGGTATCGTTAAATGTACGGTGCTTGAACCCGACAAGGGCTTTCAGGTCGGCTTCGCTGTGTTGGGTGATAAACTGGTAGGGCGCTCCATCCATCCGCTGTATCAGTTCCGTACATTTTCGAATAATAGTAGTACGGTTGCCCCAAGCCAGAACAGCTGCAAACAATCCGGTAATTTCTATATCCTGTTTCCGTGTAAACAGATGCGGAATACGAACAGGATCATCATGGATAAACGAAGGATGATTAAACTGACGGTAGGCAGTGTTAAGTAATCGTTTCAGTTCACCTGCTTTCATAGGGTGTATGGAAATGCATGAAGGCGCAACTTACACATTTATTGCAATGACGTGTTTGTTTTATAAAGCACTTTGAAAATTACATACGAAACCGTTGCTTTGAACACCAATTAAATATACAACGTATGCAACAGAGATGGAATAACCTTATGATGACAACAGCACTTAGTGCGGCTTTGATTGTACAAAGCTGCAAGAGCGACAACAAACAAAGTACATCCGACACTGGAGCCAAAGGCTTTCAGGTAGAGTGCGACCGCTTTGCCGATTTGCAGGTATTGCGCTATGAAGTAACCGGATTTGACGAACTTACTTTGCAGCAAAAAGAGCTGGCGTATTATTTATACGAAGCAGCCAATGCAGGCCGCGATATTATTTACGATCAGAAGTATAAACACAACCTGGCTGTGCGCAAAACGCTGGAAGCCATCATCAGCAACTATACAGGCGATAAAACTTCGGAAGACTGGAAGCAACTGGAGACGTATGCCAAGCGTGTATTTTTTTCGAATGGCATTCACCACCACTACAGCAATACGAAATTTATACCCGGCTGTACACCCGACTATTTCTGGCAAACAGCCCAGGCAGTTGCTGATGCATTGCCGCTCAACGGCCGCTCGTTTGATGAGTTTAAATCGTTTTATACACCCATTTTGTTCGATCCCAAAACCGATTCGAAGATTGTTGACCTTTCGGCCGGCATTGATAACGTAAAAGCATCGGCCAATAATTTTTATGAAGGAGTTACCCAGGTCGAAGTAGAAGCCTACTACGCATCGCGTATGAAAAAAGACGATGCAGAACCTATATCGTGGGGGCTCAACTCAAAGATGACCAAAGAAAATGGAACGGTAGTTGAAAAGGTTTGGAAAATAGGTGGCATGTACACCGCTGCCATCGAACGCATAGTTTACTGGCTTGAAAAAGCAGTGGGCGTAGCTGAGAACGATAAACAGAAAAAAGCATTGCAACTGCTGGTGGAGTATTACAAAACTGGCGACCTGAAAAAGTGGGATGAGTACAATATAGCTTGGGTAAACGACACCGAGAGCAGACTGGATGTAGTAAACGGATTTATTGAAGTGTACGGTGATGCCATAGGCAAGCGCGGCACGTATGAGTCGGTAGTATCGATGAAAGATATGGAAGCGACCAAGCGTATTGCAACCATTGCAGCCAATGCTCAGTGGTTTGAAGACAACTCGCCCTTAATGCCTGAGCATAAGAAGAAAGAAGTAAAAGGGATAACTGCAAAAGTTATAACTGTTATACAGGAATCGGGAGATGCAGCCCCCTCCACTCCAATAGGAATTAATTTACCGAATGCCAACTGGATACGTCAGAAACACGGATCAAAATCAGTTGCCCTTGGAAATATTGTTCGCTCGTACAATGTAGTTGGGGCAAAAAGCCCGATGATGAAAGAATTTGCCTTCAGTGATGAAGAAATAGAACGCAATAAAAATTTCGGAGCATTGGCAGGCGACCTGCATACCGATATGCACGAAGTAATTGGTCACGCTTCGGGGCAGATTAACAAAGGGGTAGGAGATCCCGATCAAACGTTAAAAAATTATGCCAGTACACTGGAAGAAGCGCGTGCCGACCTGGTAGCTTTGTATTATATTTTTGACCAAAAGCTGGTTGATATTGGTGTAATGCCATCACTGGAAGTGGGAAAATGTGAGTACGATGGATACATACGAAACGGTTTGATAACGCAGCTTACACGCATACCGTTGGGCGAAAATCTCGAAGAAGCCCACATGCGCAACCGTCAGTTGGTGGCTTCGTGGGCGTATGAAAAAGGCAAAGTCGAAAACGTGATTGAGTGGGTGAAAAAAGATGGCAAAACGTATGTGAAGGTAAACAATTACGAAAAGCTGAGAACATTATTCGGAGACCTGCTGCGCGAGATACAGCGCATTAAATCAGAAGGCGATTACAAAGCAGCGACTGCACTGGTTGAAGGTTATGGAGTAAAGGTAGATCAGACATTATTAAAGGAAGTACGTGAGCGTTTTGAGAAATTGAACGTGGCTCCTTACAAAGGTTTTGTTCAACCGCGCTTGGTGCCTGTAGTGAATGGCGATAAAATTACCGATGTGAAGGTGGAATATGCAGATGACTTTTTGAATACACAGATAGAGCTTGGCAAACAATACGGATTATTGCCGGTGTATAACTAATACGGCAAGCCAATGTAAAAACGGGGCCCCGGGCGGTGCGCGGGGCCCCGTTTTTTTTTATAGTCTGTTACCTGTTATAAATTACCTCTGTTTGCTTGCTCACGTTCAAGCGCTTCAAACAAGGCTTTGAAATTACCTTTACCGAAACTTTGAGCGCCTTTGCGCTGTATGATTTCAAAAAACAGTGTGGGTCTGTCTTCTACCGGTTTGGTGAATAACTGCAGCAAATAACCCTGATCATCCCGATCAACCAGTATACCCAGTTCACGCAATGGTGCCAGATCCTCATCTATCGGTCCTACACGCTCGAGCAAATCATCGTAATACGATTTGGGCACCTGCAAAAATTCAACTCCACGTGCTTTCAGGTTGCGAATGGTGCTGATTATGTCTTTTGTGGCAATGGCAATATGCTGCACGCCCTCACCTTCATAAAAATCAAGATACTCTTCTACCTGTGATTTCTTTTTTCCTTCGGCCGGTTCATTTATAGGAAATTTTACATATCCGTTTCCATTGCTCATTACTTTACTCATCAATGCCGAATATTCGGTGGATATATCTTTATCGTCAAACGAAAGAATATTTTTGAAACCGAGCACGTCTTCATAAAATTTTACCCATGGATTCATCTGATTCCAGCCTACATTACCCACGCAATGATCAACATACAAAAGACCTGCCGGAGGTGGATTGTAATCGCTTTCCCATTTTACAAAGCCGGGCATAAATACACCGGTGTAATTTTTGCGTTCAATGAATAAATGTTCGACTTCTCCATATGTTTTTATACCGCACATTCGTACTTCACCGTTTGCATCTTTCAATGTTGTAGGTTCAAGTGTGGCAGTTGCTCCGCGTTTGGTGGTTTGTTCAAACGCATCGTAGGCATCATTCACCCACAATGCCAGGTATTTTACTCCGTCACCGTGCTTTTTATGGTGCTCGGCAATATGGCTATTGCTGCTTAACGGGGAGGTAAGTATCAGCCGAATTTTATCTTGTTTTAGCACATACGATGCACGATCGCGTAAGCCGGTTTCTGGTCCTGCATAGGCCAGACTTTGAAAGCCAAATGCAGTTTTGTAAAAATGGGCAGCCTGTTTGGCATTGCCTACCCACAGTTCAATAAAATCGGTTCCGTTGAGCGGAAGAAAATCAGCAGTTGTTTCTTTTTTTGTTAGTTCTAAAGTTTCCATTTTTGATATACGGGTTCAACATTTACGAGTTAATAGTTCTATGGGTTACTCTACCCACGATTTATAGTATTTCGGGTCTTCCATATCCAATGCAGCTTGTGTAAGCTTCAGCGGGTAAAACGGATCAATCATTACGGCCAGTTCTTTGGTTTCTTTTTGCCCGATTGATTTTTCGACCGTGCCGGGATGCGGACCGTGCGGAATACCTTTGGGGTGTAGTGTAATCATGCCACGCTCTACATGCTTGCGACTCATGAAATCGCCATCTACATAATACAACACTTCATCGCTATCTACATTGCTGTGCGCATACGGAGCAGGAATGGATAACGGATGGTAATCATACAAGCGAGGTACAAATGAGCATATCACAAAATTATGTCCTTCAAATGTTTGATGTATAGGTGGTGGCATGTGCACACGACCGGTTATGGGTTCATAATTGTGTATGCTGAAACCATACGGATACTGAAATCCGTCCCAGCCGATGGCACTAAACGGATGTGCCGCATACGTATATGGATACAACATATTTTGCTTTTTAATCATCACCTGAAAATCGCCTTTCACGTCAAAGGTTTCCAAATCTTGCGGCAGCTTAATATCGCGTTCGCAATAAGGTGAGTGTTCCAGTAATTGTCCGTATTGGTTTAAATACCTCTTAGGCGGACGCACAGGCGACATACTTTCGGTGATAAAAATGCGGTTGTTTTCGCTGTTAAAATGCAACTGATAAATAGTTCCACGGGGAATAACGAGGTAATCGCCATACTCAAAAGGCAGTTGCCCATAAATGGTTTTAAGCACACCGCTGCCTTCATGTATAAACAGTACTTCATCACCGTCTGCATTTTTATAGAAATAGTCGGTCATGCTTTTTTTAGGAGCGGCCGATGCCAGGTATACATCGTTGTTAAACAACAAATACACGCGGCTTTGCAGATAGTCATCCTGAGGGGCACTGTTGAAGGTAAGCAAACTGCGGCTTTGCATATTTTTTTCCAATGCAGCCACCGGCCCGAAATCGCTAGCTTTGCCAATATCCTTTACTAGTGTTGGCGGATTCGTATGGTATACAAGTGAGTATAAACTGGAGAAACCTTCTGTAGATACGAGCTCTTCCTGATACAAACTGCCATCAGGCTTTCTAAACTGGGTGTGACGCTTTGGGGGTATTTTTCCTAGCTTGTGATAAAACGGCATAATTATTAAGAGTAATTAACTGAACATTTTTGCAGTGCAATGCAAACATTTTTATGTTTTTTGCGACTTACAAGTGTAATGTTCCAAAAGCAAATGTATTTTAAAACAACTATTCTAAAACTGATTTTTGTCAGTTGTATGTCGCTTTGCCTCACCGCCTGCAGCAACAATGAACCGTCAGGTAAGGCTGCCAAAGCAAACGAAGAGAAGATAACAGCTACCATTCAGGAACTTAGTCAGGCTATTGAAAAAAATCCGACCGATGCCGAGTTATATTACCAGCGGGGTACACGCTACTTCGATGAAAAATACCTGGATCGTGCGCTGGCCGATTTGGGCGATGCGATAAAATATGCACCCGAATACCCACTGTATCATTTTCAAAAAGCGCGCATCCTGTATGCCATGAACCGCACGCTGGATGCTGAAAAGTCGTATCAACAGGCCATACTATTAAAACCCGACTTTGAAGATGCAAAAATGAAACTGGCCGAATTGTATTTCGTAGTAAAAGAACATACCAAATCCATTGCCTTACTCAACGATATTGTAGCAGCCAATAAAAAAAATACACAAGCTTATTTTGTACGGGGCATGAATCAGAAAGAAATGGGCGACAGCATTCGTGCCATTGCATCGTTTCAAAAGGTGCTGGAGTTGAACGCGAAAGAGTACGATGCCCTTATACAGTTGGGAATTTTACTTACCGCACGCGGACACAGCGCAGCTAAAGAGTACCTGACTACAGCAATAAAACTTCAGCCAAGAAGCAAGGAAGCGTATTTTGCACGTGCATACTACTATCAGCAAAAGGGAAAACTGCAAGACGCATTGCTGGACTACAAGCGTGTAATTGAACTGGACGAGAAAAATGCAGATGCATATTACAACGTGGGCATGATAAATTTTGATGCCGGTAAATACAAAGAGGCACTACATGCATTCACCATATGCATACAAATGAATCAGGATATGACGGATGCCTATTATATGCGCGGTTTAACCCACGAAAAGTTGGGAAACAAGCAGGATGCTGTACTGAATTATCAGGTTATCATTAAATCAGGAGTTGATTATCCCGATGCTCAGCGTGCGCTCATCAGGCTGGGATACAGGTAAAGGAAGCGTTTCCAGTAACTGCTCTTCCAGCATATCGGCCCAAGTACGCATGTAATTAATTACGTGTTCACGGTAGTTGTGACGCAGACTGCTAACCCCCAGCCGCTCAAGTACAGCAGGGTCACTTAGGTATTCCAATTGCTGGAGGTCTGTGGTACTTAGTCCTTTTTCAAGCAAGCCGAATATAAGTTTGTCCATTTCCAATCCGCTTGTTGGGCAGTAATCATTTAGCTGTTCACTCCAATCGCCTGTGCGTTCCATTGCATGCCGGTGTATTTCAGCTTTTGAAACATTTAACAGAACCTGAGCCAGGTGCCCGCAGTTACAATTTCCCATGTGTCCCCATTCGTAAGGCTTGTTATTGCTTAACTGGGTAGCTGCTTTTCGCAGTGCATCAATCAGTAATAAGGATGGTTTTGCCATAGTGCGTAAATATATGTGATAATAGCTGACGGCCGCATTTTGTTTTAACCGCTCAGCATTTCTGCATTCAAATGTGAAGTAAATTTTACAAATTCTACACGTTGGCGTATTTTGCAACTCTTTATGAATACCATCAACATTACATTGCCTGACGGTTCCGTTCGCTCGTATGAACGGGGAGTAACCGCACTAGACGTAGCCAAATCCATAAGCGAGGGGCTGGCACGCAACGTACTTTCGGCCAAAGTGAACAACGAAGTGTGGGATGCGACACGCCCCATTCACACGGATGCTGCCGTTACACTGCTCACCTGGAATGACAAGGAAGGAAAACAAACCATGTGGCATTCATCGGCACACTTAATGGCTGAAGCCCTGGAATCATTGTATCCCGGTGTGAAATTTGGAATAGGACCCCCGGTAGATAACGGCTTTTACTATGACGTGGATTTTGGCAATCAGCCTTTTGGAGTAGACGACCTGAAGAAGGTAGAAGACAAGATGAATGAACTGGCCAGACAAGGACACGCCTATGTGCGAAAAGATGTTTCCAAAGCCGATGCCATTCAATACTTTACTGAAAAAAACGACCCGTATAAATTAGAGTTGTTACAGGATTTGAATGACGGTCAGATTACCTTTTACGAGCAAGGAAATTTTACAGACTTGTGCCGCGGTCCACACATACCGCACACCGGATTTATAAAAGCCATAAAACTTACTTCACTGGCCGGTGCCTATTGGCGTGGCAACGAAAAAAACAAGCAGCTGACCCGTATTTACGGAATTACTTTCCCCAAAAAATCAGAACTGGATGAGTACCTGCTCATGCTGGAGGAAGCCAAAAAACGCGACCATAGAAAACTCGGAAAGGAACTCGAAATATTTACGTTTGATGATGATGTAGGACCCGGACTGCCATTGTGGTTGCCCAATGGAGCTGCTATTATAGAAAGGCTTGAGGCATTTGCTAAAAAAACGGAAGCCGAAGCCGGTTACCTGCGGGTGAAAACCCCACACATTGCCAAGGAATCTATGTACCTTAAAAGTGGCCACTTGCCGTATTATGCCGAAAGCATGTTTCCTCCAATGGAAATGGATGGCGATAAGTACTACCTAAAGGCTATGAACTGCCCGCATCACCATAAAATATTTGCGGCTACACCTAAGTCGTACCGAGATTTGCCTTTGCGTTTTGCTGAGTACGGCACCTGTTACCGCTATGAGCAAAGCGGAGAACTGTTCGGGTTGATGCGTGTTAGGTCGCTGCAAATGAACGATGCGCATATATACTGTACCGAAGCACAATTTGAAGCAGAGTTTAAAAAAGTAAATGACCTGTACCTGAAATATTTCAAGGTTTTCGGAATTGATAAATACGTGATGCGTTTCAGCAAGCACTCCTCGGAAAAGCTGGGGCAGAAATACATTAACGCACCCGAATTGTGGCAAAAAACCGAAGATATGGTTCGTAACGTACTGGTAAGTTTGGGAGTAAACTTTGTGGAAGTAGAAGACGAAGCAGCCTTTTACGGGCCCAAAATCGATATACAGATTTACAGCGCCATAGGACGTGAATTTACGCTGGCTACCAACCAGGTTGATTTTGCTCAGGCCGAACGTTTTGATTTGTGGTTTACCAACGAAAAGAACGAAAAGGAGCGCCCCATCATTATACACCGCGCACCGCTAAGTACACACGAGCGTTTTATTGGATTTTTACTCGAGCACTATGCCGGCAACCTGCCGCTGTGGCTAACACCAAAACAGCTGGCTGTACTTCCCATCAGCGAAAAATACGAAGCCTATGCACAGGAGGTTTTCAGCCTGCTTCAGGCCGAAGGCTTAACCGGATACTGCGATATGAGAAATGAAAAAATCGGGAAAAAAATTCGTGAAGCAGAGATTAAAAAGATACCCTACATGCTGGTAGTGGGCGAGCAGGAAATGAATGAAAGAGCAGTTTCTGCCCGCAGGCACGGAGGCGAAGACTTGGGCAAGCTAGGTATTGCAGACTTTGTGAAACACGTACGCGAACAAATGGCAGATGTGATGTAAGGTACAGTAAATCAATGCAAAATTGTGTGCGAACGAATAAAATAATGCGTCTAAAAGTTTTGTAATTCATTGATTTTGCAGATATTCGCAGCCCGCCTTAAAAATCCATTGTACCCAACAATGGCTGTTTAAGGCAAAAACATAACAACAACCACTAATTCAGTAACACCAAAACAGCAACACTTGGCAGCACCGTACCAACCAAACAGGCCCCCAAATTCAGGCCAACGCCCCAATCAGCCTTACCAACGAGGCAGACGAATTGTCGAGGCTGAACACAAAATCAATCAGTTCATAACCGCAGCTGAAGTTCGGCTGGTGGGCGACAATGTAACTGTAGGCGTATACAAGTTGCGTGACGCACTGGCCATTGCTCAGGAGCAGGAACTGGATTTGGTAGAGATTTCTCCCAATGCCGATCCACCGGTTTGTAAGGTTGTTGATTATAAAAAGTTCTTATACGAGCAGAAAAAGAAGAAGAAAGAATTGAAAGCCAACCAGGTGAAGCAGGAAGTGAAGGAGATACGGTTTGGCCCGAATACGGATGAGCACGACTTTGACTTCAAAGTAAAACACGGAGAAAAGTTTTTACAGGAAGGACATAAAGTAAGGGCTTTTGTGTTTTTCAAAGGACGCGCCATCGTGTATAAGGAAAGAGGAGAGGTGCTGTTGCTTCAATTTGCCCAACGCCTGCAGGAATTTGGTAAAGTAGAGCAGTTGCCCCGACTGGAAGGAAAAAAAATGTTTTTGATGATGGCCCCCAAAGGCAAATCAGGAAAATAATCGACTAAAGAAACTTTGTAGTACAATTAAATAAAAACGGAAAGATGCCTAAAGTAAAAACGAACAGTGCTGCCAAGAAGCGCTTTAAAGTTACCCCAAGCGGTAAAATTAAACGTGCGCAGGCGTTCAAAAATCACATCCTTACCAAAAAAACCACCAAGCAAAAGCGAGGCTTAACCAAAATGGTTGTAGTAACTGATGCCGATATGGGATTGGTAAAAAACTTACTTGGAATAGGTAAGTAAAAAAGTAAAAAGAAACTTTTTGGTTTCTATTGTTTAACCCGGACAAAAGCCCCAAAAGAATTCGCCACAGGCGAAACGCTTAGGTCCAAAAAACTAAAAATTAAATATGCCACGTTCAGTAAACGCAGTAGCGTCTCGCAGACGCAGAAAAAAACTCCTCAGTATGGCCAAAGGCTACTGGGGCAAACGTAAAAACGTATTAACCATTGCTAAGCACACCATCGACAAAGGTTTGCAGTATGCTTACCGCGACCGCAAAACCAAGAAACGCAACTTCCGCAGCTTGTGGATTATGCGTATCAACGCGGGTGTACGTCAGCATGGAATGTCGTATTCTCAATTCATTGGTCAGGCTTCTAAAAAGCAACTGGGCTTGAACCGTAAGGTACTAGCTGACCTGGCGATGAATCATCCTGAAACTTTTAAAGCTGTAGTTGATTCAGTTAAGTAGGATTTAAACCGTACTGCAAAGTGATGCGGCCCCGCGCGAAGCGCGGGGCCGCATTTTTTTTACTTCTTTTCGCCCGCTTCTATGGCTATCTCCAGCTGATTTTCGCCCGGAACCACCGGACACGAATACCGTGTTGAATGTGCACAATACGGTGCATAGGCCGTATTGAAATCAACAACACAATTGCTGCTTTGAGGCGCATAGGGCACATCTAGATAACGTCCGCCTCCGTAGCTGCTCTGTCCGTTTGTTTGATCGGAAAACGGTATAAATAAAGTGCGCTGCAAGCGCATCTTTTCGGTTTGGTAGGCATATAGCGTTATGGCCTTATCCTTCACTTTTAGGTGTACTTCACCCACTTTCATGTATGGCCTGAAAACTCCATCGGTATGAGGCATATCAAAAAAAGCAGTTTGCGGATACCACATAATTCTGGCATCACATCTGTATGAAGGATCTACATCAAAAAAGTGCAGCCCTTTAAATGTTTTCAATTCAGAACTGTCAAGCATTCCCGCTGCAGACGATTGCCACATACGGTTTGTTTCTGTACGCTGTCGCTGTAACTGAAGTGCGTATTCCTGTTGGCTGTTGCCACACGCCCACACACAAACACTTAGAATGAGGAAGATTTTATTTGGCAAAACTGTATTTGTTGCACGTTACTACGACTTCATCGCTGCCACGATGAACAAGCAAGAGTATTTCCAGTTTGTCTTTGCGCCAAAGCGGTTTGGTATCCAGCGAATACCTTTTTTTAATCACCCTGCCCGGTACCAGCGTTACCGTGTTGCCACCAATGTTGGTACCATCTACACGGTCACCGGCATAGCCGGTAAATATTCCGCGCAGCACGTGGCGATGTACGTAGTTGTTGTCGTATAAAATACTTACACCATCTTGGTATTCCTGCGTGTCTACAATACTGTCTTCAAGCAACATCACACTTACATAATACTCACCTGCCAGCGCTTGAGTAAAGGTGAGCTCTACATCAGCTATTACTTTATCTCCGTCAAGGCTACCTTTTACTCCCAGATTCACCGGAGCAATACTGTCTTTTTCATTCTGCACTGCACTGGCCCATTCTGTTCGTTCTAAAAATCGGTTTACTTTACCCGGAAAAATTTTTCTGTTAATGTAGCCGCTGGGCAACGATCCCGGAATTCCCAGTTCGCTTAATAACTGACCTCCTTCGTTGGTCCTGAAATCTTGTCGGCTTTCATGTCCGGCTTTTACAATGGGTCGGGTAAATACATCCAGTGAAGCAGTATTGGGATGTATGGTTATGGAATGCACACGGCCGGGATTAGTCGATTTTATGTTTTCAATAATGGTAGCCGCATCGGGGCAGTTTACACACCGCACACCCGAAATATCTTCAAGCAACACCACGCGAGCTTGTGGCAGTGGAACTGAAGTTTCTACATACGTAGTTTCGTAAGTTACCCGTGTAGGCTCAAAATTGATGTATGGCGGCTCTTCTTCGCACGAAACAATGCTTAAGCCAACGAGCACAAACGATAGGATGTAAATCAGGTGTTTCATGAATACGAAGTTAGAAATTAGTTGTTAAACCTACGCGCAATCCGCTAAAGGCGGGTTCAACCCGACATACGCCACCGGTACAGTTTACACCTTGCGGCTGTTTGAGGTATCCGGCACTGAAACGTGTGGTTTTGTAGGTGTATGCGGCAAACAGGTTGTAGTAATGTATAAGCTCGAATGCTTCTCCGGCAGCCGGTTTATTGATGGCACCAGGACTATAATTTAACAAATCTCCGACACTGAAAGACCAATGTGGTGCTACGTTGTATTCCAGTAAGCCGTTTACAAAGCTTCCTAAATCCCCATTGGTATTCATCCATTGCCATTCGAATCGAACTGAGCGTTTTTCATTTAATCGGTAGGTGAATTCACCAAATGGAGTAATCACTTCTACCCAGGGTGCATTAGGCTTGGCTTCAAATATTTCTTGGTTGTATCCGATAAACTGAATACCCAATAGCATTTTAAATGACTTTGTAAATTTGTACAACCCGTCAACATACAGTTCGCGAAATAAACGGGTGGTTGTATCCCACTTCACTTCTGCCTTATCCCACTTTACACCCTGAAGGTTTACCACACCCGAGGTATTGATATTTATCTGTGTTTTTTTATTCGGCTTTAGCGTAAGCTCAAGTTGTGCTGCATTTTCTCCTAGTTCTTGCACCACAGCATTGTAACGGGCAAGCAGTCTGTAGGTGTTTTGCCGTGTAATGGAGGGCAGGTAGTTAATCGGCCCGTTATTGGGTATGGGCGCAATGTCAAGAGGAGAGGTTCGCAGCAGAAAACGATTGATGCGCTTGTATTGCGCGTTTAGTCCAAATCCGGTAGTAGAGTAAGATACGCTGGCATGGTAAATATCGCCACCCGATGAAATGAGCCGGTTGCTAATATTCATCACCGCTTCAGGTGTTTTTTGGTCGTACTCCAGTGTTACAGAAAGGTTTTTATAGTAAAACGTATTATAGAGTTGAAAGGCATATACATTGAACTTTGGTACAAATCTCTCTTCCAGCGGATAGCTATTGATGGTTGATGTAATCGCATTCATGGTTGCCTGGTCAATGGTACGGTTGATCAATGAAACGCCAACTTCTGTTTTCAAATTATCTGTCAACTGAAATCCTTTTTCAATACTTGCACCGCGAATAATGGGCTCACGCAACGCAAACCGGAATTTCTGCTTGCCGGTAAAAAATTTCAGCCTAAAGTCCTCCGATACGATATACTCGGCCTTTACACCATAAATGGAAAAATCAATACCGATATTTCTGTCTTCATACGCACGAAACGTCATACCGCTGCCAAACTGATCGTAAAAATAACCTGCCGTTAAACGCAGCTTGTCTATCTCTTTGCTTATTTGCCATAATCCAATGCCCTGGTTAGAGTAGGCTTCCTGCGGATTGAACAGGGGAGAGTTGTTAAATACATCGTACCGAAACTGGAAATTGAAGCCTTTAATTTTATAGTTCATAAACAACCATGCTTCGGTTGATGATTTCTCGCGGAGATATTGTGTGGTATTGGCACCAATCCGGTCATCACGTTGGTAAAACTGATTATTGGTTTGAAAATTTCCTGAGAATTCTCCCTTATCTGCTTCCTGTGGTTGTCCGTATTGGGCATGTGTAACTGCAAATGACAGCATACATATAGAAAGCCAACTGATTTTATTCATGCTGAGATGTAAAAGCGATATTGGGGCAAAATAAGAAAATATGTGTATTGCGCAAAAAATAAGGCGGCTGTGGCCGCCTTATTCTTTGCTTGAAATTTATTTTTCTACAATCAGTTTTAGTGTGCGTATTTTGCCATCAGCAGCCTGTATATGTACCCAATACATGCCTCGACTTACCGCATCTAAAGGTAATTCGGCAGTTCGGCCTTCAACCGCATATTCAAGTACACGCATTCCTGCAAGATTGTACAAGCGCACTGTTTTTATGGCTGTGTACGATTCAATACGTACGGCATGTGCGGCAGGATTTGGATACATTGAAGCCTGTAAATAGTGTGTTCTGTCATTTAAACCTACACTGCTTGGCATTACAAAATTTAAATTAAATACATCAGTACTTACACGTGTAATGCTTCCGCTTTGTGCCACAATTCGCCATTTGCCCGATATGGTAGAACCGGGAGCATACCCAAGCGATAGCATGTAGGTTAATATATCATCTTTGGCGCTGCTGAAAAGTGTATCGGTTCCGCTGTTGTCTGATTGAAATACGGCAATCGGGTTGGAGAAGTCACCGGTTATGGTATCGTATTCAAGCGTGTAGGTCGGGTTTGCAATGCTGCCAGTGGGTACACAGCGATTCCACGATGAAACAATCGGATCGGTAAGCGGCTCATTCAATATTATAGTTGTGTTGGTAGATGGTGCGACAAGACTGAAAGCGCGCAATCCGTCTGCTTGACTAATATCAGCCGTAGTTCTTGGTATAATTTGGTATCCGTTAAATGCAAAAGGCGCTGTTACACTGGTACTGGTTTGTAAGCCTATGCCACTCACCACAAAAAATTCATCAGCCGGCAAAGGTGAACCTGCTAAGGCGCTTGTATTAAGCAAGCGAATGGCGAATGTATCGTTGGCAGCCGATACTACAGAAATCGTACTCGAATTGGTGGGCCAGTTTGTTCCAGCCGGAGGGGTTAAAAACTTAACGGGCACGTTTAGTCGAATAACTTTATTTTCTGATTGTTCGTTAAGCGCAGTCACATTAGTAAGCACATCAACTGTTGTTGTTAATCCTTTCCACAATGAATCTATCGTAATTTGAACGGTGCCGCGATTGCTGCCAATAGTGCCTGTTACCCACACACTGTCGTTTTCGGTTACGGTGTAGCCAAAGTTTCGGTTGGGGTTAAATACCGTTATGCCTTGTTGGTTGGTAATGCTGTTGTTGCTTAGCAAAAATTGCAACCCGTTTGTACGTTGATTAAATCCTTTCACAACACCGGCAATCTGCACGAATAAACCAAGCGAATCGGGCACACCGGTTATAGAATTTGTTTTGTTTACATCAGCCAGTTGGCGCAATGCCGGCATATCCATAATGCCGCTTCCGGTTGCAGCGGTGGAGTATACCGAATCAGCATCGCGAACGGTATGTATAACTATGGACAACGGAGAAGGAATAGGCAACGTGCCGATATTGATAAAGTTGGTATCGGCTCTGAAAACACAGTAAGCACCTGCATCAAAATCATATACGGTTCCGTTCCCAAAAACGGGAGTGGCTGTATACCTAATGGGTGACTTAACAGGTGTACCTGTGGTAATGCTACTGGCTGCTTTTATAAAAACGAGTGTACTGTGTGTAGCATTGATGTAACCGGCCGGCTTGGTCCACACTACTCTACCAGTACGAAGAGCTGTTTGTGTAAATGCAATAGCGCTTACCGGATCGGGAGCAGGAGCAGGAGGTGCAGGAGTTGTAAAGTTTGCTGTACGGGAGTTGGAATATGCAGTATCAACAACTTTAATAATATACGCTACGGCATAGTAAGCAGTAGAGGGATTCAATCCGGTTATGTTAACCGAGTTTCCATCACCCGAATACACTGAGTACGCACTTGAATCATGTTCAAATACAGAGCCGGGTGTGGCGAAGTTGGCTGAAGCGGTGTATTGCGATGCAGCCCAGGTATGAATGGTGGTGTCCTTGATGGCTTGCCCGGCTTTTAAAAATACTACCACCTGATGAGTATCGTTTTGATAAGTTGTAGGCTTAGTCCAGTTGATGGTAGCCGAAGTAGAAGTGATGGCACTAAATGTAAATGTGGTTACACTGGCGGGTATTTCTTTTCCCAATGTAGTTCCGCTTCCTATGGTAGCAGTGGAGTATAAACTATCGCTATCGCGGTGAGTGAATACAGCATACTGATAGGTGGTGTTGCCTGCAAGTCCGCTTATCAAAACCGAAGCAGCATCGCCTTTGTACACACAGCGTGCCAGTGTATCGCTTTCAAACAAGGTACCGTTACCGCTAAAGTTGGCATTAGCCGTATAGTATTCAGGTGTAGATGCGGGTGGTGTGGTGCTTAGTGAACCGGTATTTATTTTTACAAATACCAATGTGGTGTATGTAGCATTGCTGTACTCACCGGGTTTTGTCCAGCTAAGGTTTGCAGTAGTTTGGCCTTCAGCTAAAAATGTGGTTGACGTCACTGCTGCCGGATTTCCAAGGGTGGAGTTATTGGTAGTGGCTGCAGGCGAGTATACCGAATCAGCATCACGAATTACATATACGAGTACGTGATATTGCGTAGTGGCCTGCAGGCCGGTAATATTCACCGAAAGTTGATCGCCTTTCATTACACAACGGGCTTGCGAATCGTTTTCAAAAGTTGAAGCTGTTGCAGAAAAATCACTGCTGGCGGTGTATCGTGACGGAGCAAATGATGGTGTACCTGATGTAATTGCCGATGCAGGTTTAACAAATACCAGTGTAGTCATGGATGCGGCATCGTAGCCCCCACGGCTGAATGAAATAGTGCCGGTTTTACTGCTGGAAGGTGTAAACGTTAATGAAGTAACTGCATTGGGTGCAGGCAATGTGCCACTGAAGGCCGTAATGGTGAAATCATCTATTGATAGTCCGTCATCGTTTCCGGTAACATTCAAATCGGTCCATCGAAGATATAGGGTATCGCCTGTGTTTAATGAAATACCGCTTATGGTTACATCATATGACCACCGGTTAGTAGTATCGTTTCCGTTTCGCGCACCTGCAGTCGGTGCCGGTGAACCAACTATTTTGGATACAAGGTTTAAAGACGAACGCTTAGTCCATAATCCATTTGCAGGTAAAAATCCACCATTATTTATGCCGTAAAAAAATTCACTGGAGTCGATGGTAGTGCGGCCACCGCTACGCCATTGCTCCATATTAAATTGCAGTCTGACTGCTGTAACTGTATTTCCTGTTTGGTTGATGTAAAATGCACAAATACTGGATTGTACAGCATTGCTTGCCAATGTCCCCATTGCCCGATCAACGGCATTAACCGTACCGTAGCTGTATGAATTACCTGTATTGCTAACTCCATCGTTGATGCTATAACTGCCGTTAGCTCCTGTTCCTGCTTCTGTAAATCGCCAACCAATAAGTGTTCGCAAACTGTCAAGCGTTCCCGTGCTTGCCAGCGAATCAAAGTTTTGGGTAAAGGGTGTATTTACTGCAGTAATCAATGCGGGGGTAGTTTGGGATAATGCAGTCAAACAAAAAAGAGGCGTAATGAATAGCAGTGAAAATAATTTTTTCATGTTGATTAAATTGAGTAATCAAAGGTACTTAGCCAATAGTGAAAAAAAAGCAAACCCAATTAAAATACAATTAACCTTTTAAAATAAAAAAGCCGGACTATAAATAGCCCGGCTCATAACATTATCGTAGGGTATTATTAGCGTTTAACTACCTTACTTGTGGTAATACTGCCGTTCTGATTGATGCGAACAAAGTAGATACCATTATTGAGGTGATTGGTATCGAACTGAACACTGCTGTTGTTCTTTTCTGTATTTACCGATTTTACAGCAATTACTTTACCCAGCATGTCAACCAGTTCCACTGTAGCATTACCCTCTAAAGCAGAGTTTAATACTACGGTTAATTCGGTGTTGAATGGATTGGGCTGCGTAGTGCTACCTGAACCTGCTTCCAGCTTACGTGCTGCTACGCATATCGTTTTAGAGTAATCGGATGTACCGTCAAAATCTAGTTGTTTTAAGCGGTAGCAATACGTTGTGATTGCATCAATTTCATTATCAACATAGCTGTAGTTGTTTATAGCATTGCTGGTTCCAGCGCCTTTAATAAAACCGATTGTTTCAAATAAATGCCCATCTTGGCTGCGTTGTATTTCAAAACCACTGTTATTATGCTCGGAGGCGGTTGACCACATAAGTTGATTAGAATTATTAACTGAATTGATTTTTAGAGAATTCAATACAACAGGTAGTGGGGCGTTTGACCAGGAAGTGGAAACGCGAATGGCATCTACTAATAATCTGGGTGCATTAGCCGAGCTCCCTTGACGCAGTGCAAAACGACCCAAATTAAGCACATCAGTTTGAGTTCCGCCTACAGGTCCGTATGTTGGGGTGATAGGTTCTGTTAATGGAAGAGAACTTAAATAATAAAGTGAAGTGGAGTCATCTGTTGTGGTTCCTGAGTTGAAAGTATATTTTATAACCAACAGATAGGTGGTGCCGTAAGCAAATGAGTCAGTTGAATATATAGTAGGTGCAGTTGATGACTTAGATATAGCAACCCGGTAGTGATTAGCAGATGATCGTCTGAAAAAGGTGCGAGATGTAAATAAAGATGTACTGTTATCTGGTAGTAGCGCTATCGGATAGTCACCGGTGGCCTGAGTGGTATCAACATTTACCAGTGCGCTTGCATAAATCGAACCAGAAGAAACCGAAAGGGATAACGTTTTGTAACAATCTTGCCCGGTTGATCTTAAAAATACACTGTTTCCAACAGATGAACCTACATGTCCAGGAAAACTTAAGCTCGAACTATTAACCAATATAGCATTTGTAGTGCCCCCCGAAAATGCGGCCCATCCATTTGATAATGCAAAATTTGCTAACGTGTCTCCCACTGTGTAAATAAAGTTCTCACCCAGCAATGTTTGTGCAGATAGCGATGAAAAAGATGTGAGTAGTACAAGCGTGTAAAAAATTTTTCTCATGGGGGTTAAGTTTAAATTAATGCTGCGAAATAAGTCATTTAATTCATACGAATATCACTTAAACGTTAAACCTGCATAAGTTGTTTAAAACCTCAGCGAAATACCTGTAAGAATATGCCGCTGTTGCAGGAAACGCGCAGGATTGGTAGGAGGAGGTCCCTGATTTCCTAATCGCGGGTCGCGGTAGCGGGGGTCTACCCAACTGTCGGGTACGTTTTGCCCGTTTTGAAAAGCAGTACCCGTTACCGGATTAATGATGGCTGAATTTTTATTATCAAACAAATTGGTGATTTGAAGATTCCACGACAGATTCATGCGTTTGCCAAATTTCCACCATTTGGTGTATGTAAAATCTACCCAAAACCAGTATTCACCTACTTTACTCCAGCGGGCATCGGGGTTAGGATCAATCACATAAATGGGTCGGCCAGTACTTTGGTCGTTGCGGTCAAAAACGAAGGGCGTGTACCGCACACCTGAACGTGTTACGGTTTCAAAATAAAAGCTCATGTTATTTAACCATGCCTTGCCGAATAAACCATCTTTGGTGGCAATTTTAAAAATATGGTTTGTTTTAAAATCGATGGGTACATCCCAGGGTAAATAAAACTCACGTGTGTCTTCTACAGCACCGCTGGCGAGTAAGTCTTTTATTTTTTCGTTGGCACTGGCGCTTTGTCCGGTAGTTACCATGTAGGTTATAGATGCCTGTCCGTTGTACCAGTTGCCAATGCGTTTGATATAGCCTGCCTCAATGCCTCGTGCACGGGCATAGTCGCTGTTGATTCGAATGGTACGGCTTATCTCACGGCCGGTATTGTCTTTAATAAGTACAGATGTGGTGGTAATAAAATCGTATTTGTCTTTCCAGAAAGCGGTAAGTGTAAAAGCATCGTTACTGGTCAATTGAGTCTTTAGTCCTATTTCATACGATATATCTACTTCCGGATTTAAATCGGGATTGCCTACATTGGCCAGTACAGAACGATCTTGATAAAACGGGTTTAAACCTGGATACACAAACGAGGGGTGGGGCAAAATGGTGCTGTGTGTGTAGTTGAAAAACAGCATTTGATTTTCACGAATAGGAAACGAAGCATTGATTTTGGGAAGGAACCTAAACTTATACCTAAGGTTGCCTATTTTTAGGCTGTTTTCTTTATAACTCTCACGCAGTTCATCGCGTATAGGTGCACGCATATTGTCTACCGCATCATCTACATAGCTACCGGGAGCCCAGTATTCAAGGCGCCCGCCAATATTAGCTATCAGACCTTTGTATTTTATCTGATCGGTTATATAAAACCCGCCTCGCTGCGGACTCACTTTCCACACATCGCTTTGCTGCCCTAGCCTGAAACTTTGTGATTGCTCACCATTAGCCAGCGGCAGGGGTGCTCCTATCCACGGGCGTATGATATCAATCCATTGCATCTCCTGAAACTTAAGTTCCATACCAAACGTGAGTTTATTCAGCGAATTTCTGCTGAAAACATTTCCTTCGGCTTTAATGGTGTACTCTTCAAAATAATGGTCGTGCCAAAGGGTGGCAATTCCTCCGTTGTTAAAGAAACCACTGGGCAGATTTCCAAACACTACACTGTCACCCGGATTGAAATACGTGTTGGGAAATACATTGATGGAAGCCGGATCGAAAACCTGATCAACGCTTGCAGGCCTCCAGAAACGTCCGTTGGCATCGCCACGCAGTCGCACAAAAAAACGCGAAAGCAATAAGGTATACGATACGCGTTTATTCAGTGAATGTTTCCAGTCAATGGAGCTCATATAGGCATCGTGCGTAAAAGTATTTGCATTATCCATTTGCTCGCTAAAGGCATATTGATAGCCGGGTTGAAAAGGCAAATCATTACCGAATATACGGAGCATATTTATATCCTGATTGATGCTGATGGAACGCAGTTGTGATAGGGTCAGCATTTTTCCGTTTTTAAAGTTGTAGTTCATCTTAACAAATGCGCTCCAGCGGTTATCCTGAAAAGGGGAGAACGTGCGTCCGTTATTCTGCGAATACAACGATGAAACCACCTGATTGGCCGGATTTTGATAAAACTCATCGGTAAAGGCTGCTCGTAAAGCTACCGAAAATTTCAACCGGTTATCAAGCAGTTTTTTTAAGAATGGACCGCTCACGTTCAATTCGCCTACCTGTGTATTCCATGTGCTTCGCCAGCCTTCATTAAATCCAAAATTGTCGCGTTTATAGTTGGCCGATACTTCTATGCGGTCGCCTCCGCTGCGCGTTTTGGTTCGTATAACTCCTGATGTTGCATCACCTACATCGGCACCTATACCACCAGTCGTAATTTCAATGTCGCTAATGGCGTTTGCGCCTATATCCAATCCAAATCCGGTACCTGCCAACGGGTCCGTTACACGCACACCATCAATATACACTCCGGTTTCGTAACTGCGGCTACCACGAATACTAACACCGGCTGGCGATTGAATAACACCGGGTTGGGTATTCACTATACTTTGCAATTGCCTGGCTGGTGCCAGTTCAATGTTTTCCTGTGATATAGTATTAACAGATGTACCCTTTTCGATATCAATCAATGGACGTTTACCAACTATTACCACATCCTGATCGATAGTAAATGAGGTGGGTATCAAATCAAGTTGTAAATCTTTGACGTCTCCGGCTTTTACCTTTATGCCGGTAAGCAGTAATTTGGTGTAGCCAATATAGCTTATCTCAATATCGTATTCACCGGGTTTAATATTCCTGATAGCAAACTTACCATTGGCATCACTGCTGGCACCTAGTGATGTACCTTTTATAATAATGCTTACGCCTATGAGTTCGGAACCGTCTTTTTTGTCTTTTACCGTGCCCTGAATAGTTGCCGTCTTTTGTTGAGCTAGTGCTGCACTCAGCATCAAAAATGTTGCCAGCCATGTGTATACTATACGGTTGAACCAATTCATAAATGTGCGGCAAAATAGAACTTTGAGCGCAGTTGCAAAAATGCTTTGCATGAATATACTGTTAATTGAGCAAAAGTGAGGTGCTGTTAAAAAAGAAGAGCCGCATTTCTGCGGCCCAACTCACACTTTTGCTATATGGAAGGAATCCATAGAACGAGACAAAAGTAGGCATGGTTTTTTAAAATGCAACAAAAAAATAAAAAAAAATTAGTGTGTATTAAATATATTTTAATATAAACACATGAGCAATTTAATTATAGGTCTGAATGCGTTATTAATTTGCAAAAATCAAAAAATTCGGATTGTTAAAGATCAGCTTTTTTGCTACTTTGTACTAATAATTGGAAAATGAAATAGATGACAACTATTTCAATAAAGTCATAAATAAAGGTGGTAACAATGTATTCGAGGTTAACATCCAAACCTGTTGGCCTTAGTGAAAACATGGCTATCAAATTCAGAAATAAACCAAAAACAACAAAGAGTTTCAAATGAACACGCTTGTAAAACATGTACATTACTCCAACGAGTATGATTGACCACACTTTCCATAACGGAAACTGTTGCGGTTTAAAAAAGTTAAAAATATCCAGCTGTTGTTTGGCGCCTGATAATACTTGATTTTCAATGTAGGCTATACGGTAATACTCAATCGATATGCACAGTATCACGGCAAGCAAAATACCGGTAAGTTCTTTTACAACGGTTAAAAAATTAGACCTGAATAATGCGTTAATCCGGCTATTCTTCCATTTATTTAGCATGTGAGGTAGTTCGTGTGAAATGCCAAACTATCTATTTTTTATAATCAGTTGTTTCTTTTTGATAAAAAAGTTGTACAAAATGTTTAAAAAGTTATAAAATAGAACAAAAAGGAATGCAGCAAACCATAATGATTCACTGCATTTTCCTTTTTTCAACCAACCATGATGTGCGTATTACCGCAGCACTATGATTTTCTTTGTCAGGCTACGGCCACCTCGCGTATTTATGTTCATGTAATAAACACCTGTATCCCAATTTTTACAATCGAGAATTAATTCCTTTTCTGAAATGCCATTGATTTCAGCTCTCAACATTCCGCTTGCATTCCACACGCGTGCGGATTCAATGCGATCACTATTCTGAGTTTTAACTGTAATAAAGTCTTCTTGAGTTACCGGTATTGGATACACGCTTATTTCGTCCGACTCGGCTACAGCTGTAAAACGTACTAGTTCTACCTGACTATACATTACGGTACCGTCATTGCTGATTAGTTTTAGTCGGTAGTAATTCGTGTTTTCGGGTGTTACATCTTCAAACATATAGGATGAAGGTGCAGTTGAATTTACCGGTTTGACAGTTGCTAGCTGGCTGAAGTTGGTCGCATCAGCGCTACGTTCTATCTCTACTCGGTTCAGATTTTTCTCGTTTTCAGTAGTCCATTTTAACTCTGCCGAACGCTTTTCTGTACCACGTGCGGTAAAGGATACCAACTTTGCAGGTACCGGCAAGTCTAACTGACTATCGGATACAAGCAACACAAACCTGTTACGGCCAAAACTTGTGGTTACATTTTTATTTACGCTGAATGTATAGTTCTGATTTGACTTGATATCGTAAATGGCATTCAAATAGCGGTCGTATAAGTACACTTGATCAAGTATGGAAAGATCCGTTCCGTTTGTAAAACGTAATGTGTAGTTACCGTCAGAAGGTACAAAAACACTCAGGGGTATGGAGTCAGTTTGTGTATTCAACGGTCTGCAGTTTAATGAAAGGTCAACACTATCGGGTCCGTAAGATGCCAGGTAAATAGCAGTACTGTATTTTCGTGTATCGTAGGCATCGCGCAATGCGGTCGATTCATCGATGTATTTCAACAGCATTTTATCAATATTGGCTGAGTCCATTACCAATTCAATCATAGCTTCTGAATTAGGCGTGGTTTTAAACAAACCGTAAGCCGGACCAGCTATTTTATGGTTTTCGGTTACCGTAAGCGCGGGTGAGCTTGCCGAAGCTTTTACCCAAAACGACTGACCTGCCGGAATCTGTCCGGATGTAAGTGTACCAGCATCGCTTAGCGCATTGTAGAAGTCGTATGTGTTGGTAGCAGGATTATACACCCACACATTCGGATCCAGGTTGGAATAATTTGTGCCACTAAAGGGACCTGTGCCTATACGGCCCCCATCGTGAATGGCATTCCAGTCGATAGCCGATGCATAGGGGTTACCTACTAAGTTCCATCCGTCATTTGATAGCGCACTGCTTGATGTATAAGTTACCGGAATAGTAATATCTCCTTGGTTGAGTACGCCACGTAAATCTGTTGTTACTGGAGTTTGTGTAGTGGTGCTGTTGCGCTCAAGCTGGGTAAGATCATTGCGTTGACCGCGAACAAAAATGCGGTAGCCGATACCGGGAACTAAAACGGAGTCGATGTGCGTAGGTGCACGCCATCCGTTATTTAAATTTCCTGTATCCAGTTCGTTGTACCAGTACACGGACGATTCGTTGTTGTACGTGGCATCAAACCCATTGCTATTGGTAGTGCCGGCTGTAGTACCCGTGCCGAATCCTGTTACATAAATTTCCTGTTGCAAATCAAACAATGTAGCTGATTGCACCGGACTGCTCATAAAGCGCCATCTTCTACCGTTGCCTGCACTAGGACCTTTCACAAAACGTTCAACGGTTGCATTTCCGGTTATGTTTCCGGCAGATGTGCCTACTCGAGCCGAACCATTTATATCTGATTTCAAAGTAAGGTTGCCTGCGGCATTTAGAGTGGCCGTAGCAGCAACGATTACTGTGCCAAATGAACTGCCGGCTGCAATATTCAGCGCATTTGACAATGCAGCAGTTGCACCTGTTTGCAGGGTTAAGTTGCGCAGTGTATTGGTAGCTCCCGGTGTGGCCTGGTCAAAAAATAAATTTCCGGCCGAACCTGTAATAACAATATTTGAGGTGGGCGTTGAACTAAATACGTTGGTGGCGCTGCTACCACTTTGGTTGGCAAATGTAAAAGTTGAACTTGCTGCCAGTGCACAGCTACCCGATGTAAAGGTTAATGTTCCAAGAACGGTTGCATTGCCCGCAAGAGTTGTTCTATTCCCATTGTTCAAGTTAAGGTTGTGGCAAGTAGTATTATTAGGTAGGGTTTGGTTAGCGGCTGCGTCATATGTGATGGTGCCTGTTGAACTGCCGCTTGCAAAATTAACTCCTTCAGGGAAAGGCAATGGGTTGGTGCTTTGTGTGCGCAAGGTGCCATTATGCGTGGCGGTTGTCAATGTGCCCAATAGTCTACTGGTTCCCATATTCAGCGTGCCGCCTGTGGTGGTGGTAAGTGTTCCGTTTATGGTAATGTTTCCTCCCACAGTTTGTGTGCCGCTGGTATTGCCCAGTACTATGTTGGTGTATGTAACGGCTGAATTGATTGTTTGCCCTCCTGTTAATCGTTCATACACAATTGTACTGTTTGTTAATGTTTGGGTGGTGTAACTACTTGGGAAGTTGCTTCCTGTTACCCCGCCTGTGTTGCCCGACAGACGCAATGTTCCGGCTATGGTTAATATACCTCCGGCTGCCGAACGGTTGAGTGTAAAGGTAGAAGCATTCAATGTGGCATCAGTTTGCACAGTAACACTCGCAAGGGTTGGCCTAATATTTTGTGCCAATGTGGTTGTTGACCCGGTCACTATCACAAGGTTTCCTATGGTAACTGGATCTAAAGT
>JBKCPL010000060.1:0-5847 GCA_046309355.1 Bacteroidota bacterium | reverse complement strand
ACCATCCTGATTTAATTTAGCCTCAATCTCACGAATTGACTTTCCATCATTATGGTATTGAACTATCAATTCATCCCTTTCCTCTCTGAGCTTTTCTCTAGGATCATCCGGAGTTAAATAACCTAAACCAACTCTACTTCCAGTATTGGTGTAAATCATATTATCGCTCATTTTTATCACGATACTTTTCTTTTTAAAATCCTCTGAAAGGTAATTGCCTTTTACGATGCATAAATGTCGTAGCGTACCGTCATTAGGATCTTTTCTCAGTTCAAACACACATCTCATTCGTGCTTCTATACCTTGCGATCCAATCATATTGCCTTTTGAGGGGCCGTTTCGCTCAGATTTTTTAGTTGTATGATGTAGCATTACAATACAGCAACCGTATTTTTTAGATATTGCAGCAAGCCTATTCAGGAAAGCACGTACTTGGTTATTTGCATTCATGTCACCTGCAAAAAAATCTCCAAATGCGTCCAATATAACCAAATCAGCAGGCTGTTTGGATAGTGCTAAGTCAATTTTGGCAATTATACTTTCACCGCTGTCAAAAATATAGTGAAGTCTACTTAATTCATCAGGTTTCATGCTTTCGCCATACTGCTTATAAAGCAAAGCAGATACGGAAATTTCATCATCTTCTGAGCTCACGTATATTGCTCTTTTATGCCTAAGGTTTAATTTAAAGCCAAGAAAAGAATCTTGACCGGTAGCAACAGCAACTGCTAGTTGCCTGAGAAAAGTTGTTTTTCCAACATCTGAGCTACCACCCAACATTGCCATACCCTCTTGCTGTAGTAATGATTCAAGCAGCATTGGTATACTGGTGACTCTTCTCCCCAGCATATAAGCTGCAGATACCAAATAATTTGGCAATGATGAGGTTTGATGCTTTGGTGTTTCAACAGTTTTCGTAATTCTGGAAAACGACTTTAATGAACGACTCTTAGAATCCTGCATTCTTTCCACCTCCTTTCTTGTTTATCAACAGCCGTGGCTGTTCAGGTGGTTCAGCACCAGCCATAAAAGCCTCCAGGTCGGCTTTGGCTATGTAATTGCGTTTTGTACGTTTTACGGCCTTAAGCCTACCAGATGATATGTAGGAGTAAACAGTTTGCGGGTGGCAGCGCAATATTTTGGCTGCATCCTCTACAAACAGATACTCTTGTTGTTTTTGATTTTGAGCAATCAGCTCATACAGTTTGCTTACCAGCTCCTGAACCCCGGGCTCAGAAGAAGTAAGACTTTGATGTATTTCTGGTTTTACCATGCCCAACTATGAGCAATAGTGGTACCTTGCCAAATCATAGTTTACGTCAAAAACTATTCTAAATCCCCGTCATTATTGACATTGGTAAGAACACAAAAAAAATAGCTACTTTTAGTGGTAGCTATTTTAAGACACTGGGTAGCTATTTTCGGAAATCAGGAAGCTGTTAAATGCCATCGGGTAGCATCATGAATTTTTGTCAGACAATATTTTACCTAGAATCCGGTTAACATTTTCAACAATGTTTTCATTCTTATCTGCATTAGATTCTATTCGATCTTCTTTCGCCCATTTTTTAGCATTACTCTTTTTGAATGGATTATCAGTTAAATCTACAAAAGTATTAAATAACCAAGGCTCAATATCCTCGTAAATCATTAGCCTTCTTTGACCACACAGTATATCTCTGAAAAACCAAACCATAAGATTGGCACCATTTCCACTTTTCTTTTTTGCAATCCACTTCAGCTTCACAGTAGTATTGTCTTTATCACTGAATGCATTTACAAAATCATCAGGATGTGTGTTCTTTTCAATAAGTGGAAATCCCCCTTCTGTAAAAACATGGTACAATTGGGCGTACAGCATATCCAAATAGTTTTTAACTGCTGAGTTTCCAAGCATTTTTATATTTAAAGGTATAGTAATAACAGTATTGTAGACTACAGGTATACTATCTTTTATGTGTTCAAAATGTGATTTGATTGTCGATTCATAAAGTGGCAGCTTACCTATTAACTCAGCTGAGACTTTATCTGCTGAATTTCTATAATACTCAAGTTGAGACTGCCAGTCTTGTAACTTATTCTGGTTTAGTAGTGTATTATAGTG
This sequence comes from Bacteroidota bacterium, assembly GCA_046309355.1. Lineage (GTDB taxonomy): Bacteria > Bacteroidota > Bacteroidia > UKL13-3 > UKL13-3 > CAYSBE01. The sequence goes on along the minus strand of JBKCPL010000060.1, from coordinate 3,743 downwards.
ACCTTGCATGAATTTAGTAACGGGTGTACTGCATTTCTCCAATATGCTTGATAGCAAATCCCGCTTGTCAATAGTTTTATACAATAACTCACCAGTATTTTCTGGTTCACTATTTTCGAATTTAACTTCTTCATATATTAACTCGACAGTAAAACCATCTTTCTCATGTAATCTCCCCCCTGATTTTAATGAATCAAATTCACTTATGAATAGCTGATCTGCTTTTGAATATGCTGTAAATGGATTATTGCTCATTTAAATTTTCGAATAAAATGTTGTTTATCTGTTTCGATTTTTCCATGCCTAAAGAGGCAATATAGGTATTGGTAGTTTTAGGGTCGCTGTGGCCAAGTGCCTGTTGGACAAAAGAAATACCTGCGTTATTCAATATGGCATGGGTGGTAAAACTGTGCCGGGCTGTATATGTAGATATATCCATGCTGAGGCCGTTATCTTTAATCAACCGCTGCATATGCTGGTTTATAAACCGTGTAAAGTTTTTCCGCTTCTTATACTGTACCTCTTCCGGTTCAGCCTTGTTTATAATTCCAAACACATAGTCGTTCGCATTGCCGGCTTCTCGGTATTTGTGAATCACCTCTTTCTGAAAGTCATTCAAATGCACTTGTATAGGCATTGAATTATTTTGTGTTCGTGCTGTTTTCTTCCGAAAAAAACTGAGTTGGTCTCCTGATAAATCCTTGTTACGTATAGTCACTATATCGGCTATGTTCATACCGTTAGAAATATAACTGAAAAACCAGAAATCTTTTGCCATAGCCTGTTCCTCAGTTTTTGGTTCCGCACGAAACAAGGCTTTGATATCTTCCATATTTAAAGCCATTTTTCGGCCTCTAGGTGCAGGGATTTTAAACTTACCCTTGCCAAATGGGTACTGTTCGGGCAATAATGCCGAAGTTTGATGTATTGCATAGTTGATGACCGTGCGCAATGCCCTCAAATATATTCCTACCGTGGTTTCGCTTCGATTTTTAGTATCAACCATGTATTCCATATATTCGGTTAATAAACCTGGTGTTATTTCAGAAACCTCAACATGTTTAATATTTCTTTCCTTTACATTTTCAAAAAACTGGGCTAGTGACTTATAGCTTTGCTCATACGAGCTAGCAGTGCCTTCTGCTTTCTTACGTTTCAATTCTCCAATTACTAGATTGTAATGAAATGCGAGTGTTTCGGTTGTGCCTCCTTTTACATACCCCATTTTACGTTCAAATTCCGTAAAGTCAAATACCTTCATGGTAGCCTTTACTTCTTCTGCAACTGATATTAACTTATTTATTTCCGCAATAGCTTTACGGTCATCCGTATTTAGCTTTTTAGAAGTCATTAACCGATTATAATACTCGGGTGTGAATTCAAGATCAGATGCATAAATCTTCTGTTTCCTCGGTTTTTTCTGGTATACACGCAGCTTCAAGGTGCATTTACCGTTCGCCTTCTGATTCCTTATATCTAAATAAGCACTTATTAATACGCTGTTTTTCATTGTCTTAAAAAATTGGTTAATTGCATACGAATTGCATACAAAACTACTTTTTATACTATAAAATCACTTCATATTTCATCTCTTAAAATATGTAATACACTGATATACACTACTATTAATTCTTATCGCTTCATATCACTTTATATTCATATATGACTGTTAATCATGGGGTCGCTGGTTCGAGCCCAGCCCGGGGAGCAACACAAAAAGCCGCAGTCCGCGGCTTTTTTTATGTAATTTATTTTGGGCGAGAAGTTTACCTGATACAATAGCAATGCCATGTATGAGCAAGTATAGATTTCATATAAGTTCATTGCAATCTAATACTAACCGTTCAGTGATACTTTAATGTAGAGAAATTGCATTCAAAAAAAATTCGAAATAGCATAAAAAAACCAAGGCCATTACGGCCTTGGTTTTTCGGGAATGGAAACTGTCGGATTACTTATTATGAACGACCCTATGTACAAAGGTATTATCATCAAGAGTAATAGACAGGAAGTATACACCACTATAGAGCTGTTCTACTCCCGGTATTTCAATCTTATTGTCTCCTGCATTACAGAATACATTAAATGACTGTATGGTTTTACCCATTGCGTCTGTCAAACGGATTTCAGCCATACAACCGGTTTTGGTAGATACAACCGCAAGCAGTTTTTCAGTAAACGGATTCGGTAATGCACCGGTTACTATCTCTATGTCTTCATTGAATACGACAGCAACCAGATCTGAATACTCATACGTACCATCTATATCCACTTGTTTTAAGCGGTAATAGATAACGTCATTGTTTCGGTTGGCAAATTCTGCTGCATTGATATCAGTGAATGTATATGACTGCAATGTATTTGAATTACCGGCAGATTTAATTTTAGCCGATACCGTTTCAAAGGTCATACCGTCAGATGAGCGCTCAACCATGAAGTGACTGCTGTTTTTCTCACTTGCAGTACTCCATGATACATCTACGTTTCTTCTTGCTTTTGTAGCATTAAATGTCAACAGTTCAACCGGTAAAACACCACCACTTGCAACTCCAAACGGAGAGAATGACGTGATGCCTGTTCTGGCTAACGTATATGGATTTGTTCCCGAAGCCGGTGAGGCTGTATTACCATTCCAGCTGACTCCATTAAATCTTGATACGTACGCGTTCGATCGGTTAAATCCTGGAGTTTCATTTGCGGCATCCCATTGTAGTGTTACCGTTGAGTTGCTTCCACCTGCTACTGCTTCGTTAATAATCCATGTACGGTTTACGACATTTGTGGTAAAGGCTGCTCCTACAGGATTCGAACCACTGTAGGTGTTCGTTACACTATCAATTACCCATACAGTAAAGTTATCGGCTACACCCGCGTTATTTAGAACAACAGGATTGTAGGTACTGTTACCAACAGGTATGATTACACTACCCGATTTACCTCCCGTACCTACATTATTTACGACAACATTACCGGTGCTGTTATTTCTGATATAACTACCTGCATTACCGGCTGACGCATACGCATTGTTATCCAATGTAAGCACATGAGCATTCAGGTTAAGAATTCCTGCAGTAAGAATAAGTGAATCACTGATAGTGGTATTTCCGGATAAGCTGACACCAGAAGCATTATTCACCTGCACTTTTGAGTAAGTTCCTGCAGGTAGGCTTTGTGCTGTTGTGCCAAATAATCCGACTGTGCCACCTGAATTGGTCAGTGTGCCATTATTTGTGATGGTACCAAACAGGTTTAATCTTGCTCCTGTACCCGAAATGGTTAAAGTGGCACCTGCCTGTATGGTAAGGTTGTTGGCTACCTGAGCATCACTAATGACAGGCATATTGGAAACACCTGAAGGTATCAGCACGTTGGTAGTTGAGGTGGGCAGTTGTGGACAACTCCAGTTAGCTGTATTTGACCAGGCAGAGCTGACTACACCCGTCCAGTTGCCGGCAGGGTTCGCAGTTACGCTTACAGCCGAAGATGAATCAATACATCCATTCGAATTGGTTACAACAACCTTGTACAATCCGGTTACAGTAGCAGTAAAGCTTGCATTGGTAGCACCGCTGATATTGCCCGCAGCATTTCTCCACTGATAGGTTAAACCAGTGCCGGTGTTTGCATTGATAACCACATTACCACCTTGGCAGAATGTAGTAGAACCGGCAGCAGTAGCCGTAGCAGAAGGCAACGGATTCACCGTTACACTCACCGCAGAAGACGAATCCACGCAACCGTTT
>JBKCPL010000059.1:0-53591 GCA_046309355.1 Bacteroidota bacterium | reverse complement strand
AGGGGGCACAGGGGAAATGCTTGATCGCATATGCGAATTAATGCCGGATGTATTGCCTGAAGTATCGAACGAGAAGGATGACTATTCAGAAGAAGACCAAACAGAAGAAGAATTAACACCGGCATTGCCCAAAATAGCTATTGTAGGTAGACCCAATGTAGGCAAATCATCGTTTGTAAATGCTCTTTTAGGCTACAACCGCAATATTGTTACAGATATAGCAGGCACTACTCGCGATGCCATTCACACGGAATACAAGGCGTTTGGCCATCACTTTGTATTGGTAGACACTGCCGGCATCCGTAAAAAAGCAAAAGTCAAAGAAGATATTGAGTTTTACTCGGTTATGCGTTCATTGCGTGCACTTGAAGACTGTGATGTAGCTGTGTTGATGCTGGACGCAACCTTGGGTATGGATGCACAGGACATGAATTTGATTCACCTGGCCGTTAAAAATGGAAAGGGGCTTGTGGTACTGGTAAATAAATGGGATTTGGTGGAGAAGGATCACAAAACCTCCCTTCAATTTGAGAAAGATATCAGGAAGAAGATGGAGCCTTTTGTGAATGTTCCCATCTTATTTACATCGGCTATTGAAAAACAACGCATTCACAGGGCAGTAGAAGTTGCGGTAAAGGTGTATGAAAACCGCAGAAGACGAATTCCTACACATAAGCTAAACGAGACTATGCTCCCGTATATTGAACAGTATCCGCCACCGGCCATAAAAGGAAAATACATACGCATTAAATTCGTCACACAACTGCCCGGTAGTAATCCGAAGTTTGCCTTTTTCTGCAATCTGCCACAATATATTAACGAGCCGTACAAGCGGTATCTGGAAAACAAGATACGAGAATCATTTGATTTTGAGGGAGTTCCTATTACTATATATATGCGTAAAAAGTGAAAATGTGGATATCCTCCGGTTTTATTTTTGGTAAATACCTGATTCGTACTATCTTCGCACCCGTTTATCACAAAAATTAATTAACAACACAATGAAAAAAGTATTATCAATCGTTGCTGCTGCTGCTATGTTAGCAGTAGTTGCTTGCGGTCCTTCAGCTGAAGAAAAAAGAAAAGCAGAAGAAAAACGCATTCAAGATTCAATCGAAGCTGCTAACCTTGAGGCTGCTCAGTTAGAAGCTATGGAAGCTGAAGCTGCTCCTGCAGACACAACTGCTGCTCCTGCTGCTGAAGCTGCTCCTGCTACAGAAGCTGCTCCTGCTGCTCCTGCTAAGTAATTTGAATTCAATTACTCAAGAAAATGCCGGGTACTCCGGCATTTTTTTTGTTTAAAACAGTTTGGTTTTCAGGTAAAGCACACTTAACTTTGCCATCCTTTAAAAAATATCGTCATGCCACAAAGAACATTTCAGCCTTCGGTAAGAAAAAGAAGAAACAAGCACGGATTCCGCGAGCGTATGGCTAGCGAGTCGGGTCGTAAAGTATTGGCTTCACGCAGGGCAAAAGGCCGTAAAAGGCTAACCGTATCGGACGAAAAACGCCATAAAAAATAAGGCGTTTAGCTAATTGACTTACCGTATGTATACTCTCAGCAAATCAGAAAGGCTGTGTAGCGATACATTAATTAAAAAATTATTTGAAAAAGGAAACCGTAGTTTATCTCGGTTTCCTTTTCGTTTTACTTGGCTTGAGACGGATCATCCGGGAGAAGCATCGGTTCAGGTGCTATTTTTAGTTTCAAAACGTAATTTCCCCAATTCGGTTAACCGAAATAAAATAAAAAGGTACCTCAGGGAATTGTACAGGTTAAATAAACCCGCACTTTACAACAGATTAAACAACCGGAAAATCATTTTGAGCATTTCCTATACCGGGAAATCCATATTGAAATTCAGCGAACTTAATGGAGCATTTGAAAATCTAATGAATGAATTTTATGGCATCGTTTAAGACATGGATAAATGCACCATTTATAACGCTGATAAAATTATACCAGTATCTTATTTCGCCATTGCTCCCCAATGCTTGCCGTTATACACCAACTTGCTCACAGTACAGCATTGAAGCTATTACGAAATATGGCCCGCTTAAGGGTATGTGGCTTGGCCTGAAGCGCATTTCACGCTGTCACCCCTGGGGTGGTAGCGGCTACGATCCGGTAAAATAAGAGCATACATCACTACGTTATTAAAATTCGTACCTTGTGCACAATTATGAAAGTTCAACTACGCACGTTCGTTAAAAAATACAGATTGCTGCTTACTGCAGGGGTTACCGCAACACTGCTATCATTTACGGCAGCTCAATCCAACTTCTTCGAAATTTCAAAGAATCTGGAAATTTTTGCTGCTGTATTCAGGGAAGTAAATACCTACTACGTAGATGATATAGATGCCGGTAAGCTGACCAAAAAAGCAATAGATGAGATGCTTAAGACACTTGATCCGTATACGAATTACATATCCGAATCGGAAGCTGAAGATTTTCGTTTTCAAATGACAGGTCAGTACGGAGGCATAGGTGCACAGATATCACAAAAAGGAGAGTATATAGTTATTACCGATCCGTATGAGGGATTTCCTGCTCAGAAAGAAGATCTGCGAGCCGGTGACCTTATCGTAGAGATAGAAGGGAAGTCGACACGCTCTAAAAACTCGTCAGACATAAGTAAAATGCTGAAAGGTCAAGCGGGAACAAAAGTTAAACTAAAGATAAAACGTGAAGGTGCCGGGGAAATGGAAAAAGTACTCACACGTGAAGAGATAAAGGTGAAAAATGTACCTTACTTCGGTATGGTAGATAAGACCACAGGATATATTCGGCTACAATCATTTACCAATGATGCAGGTAAAGAAGTACGTGATGCTGTTCTAGAACTGAAGAAACTACAAGCAGAAAATATTATTCTGGATGTAAGAGGAAACCCCGGAGGTTTGCTACATGAAGCGGTAAATATTGTAAATGTATTTGTGCCACAAGGACAAGAGGTAGTAAGTACAAAAGGCAAGGTAAAAGAGTGGGAGAAATCTTATAAAACACTGAATCAGGCAACTGACTTAACTATACCCGTTGTTGTACTTACAAGCCGCACATCAGCCAGTGCGTCCGAAATTGTTTCGGGCACACTTCAAGACCTAGACAGGGCTGTAGTTATAGGACAGAAAACATTTGGAAAAGGATTGGTGCAAAGCACACGACCACTTACCTACAATGCCCAGCTAAAAGTAACTACCGCAAAGTACTATACGCCTTCAGGGCGGTGTATACAAGCCCTCGATTATTCGCAGCGAAATGAAGACGGAAGTGTAGGCTCAGTCCCCGATTCACTGAAAAAAGAGTTTAAAACACGAAACGGACGAAAAGTATTTGACGGTGGCGGTGTAGACCCTGATATAGGTGTTGAACAAAAACCATATTCAAAAATTACACAAAGTTTGCTTAGTAAACAATTGCTATTTGACTATGCCACATACTACCGCAACCGTCATGAAAGTATTCCTGCTGCACGTGACTTTAAAATTACAGATGAGATTTTTGCTGACTTCAAGGCATACTTAAAAGATAAGGATTACGACTACACCACTCAAAGTGAACAGGCCCTTGAGGAATTAAAGAAAAAGGCAGAACAAGAAAAATACTACGATGCCATTAAAGAGCAGTACGATAAACTAAAGGCCACACTGGCGCACGATAAACAAGCCGATTTGGATAAAAACCGAAGCGAGTTGTGCGAGCTGCTTCAGGAGGAAATTGCACGCAGGTATTATTTTCAGAAGGCACGATACGAATCTACATTCAGTATTGACGAAGATATTCAAGAAGCGTTAAAGATTGTTAAAGACAAAAAACGGTATGCTGAAATCTTAAATCTTAAAAACTAAGCACTCCCATGTTGCACTGGCCTGATTACACAATGCTTTTCATACTGGGTGGTGCCGGTTCCTTTTTATCTGGCTACCTGGGTGTAGGCGGAGGCATTATTTACGTTCCCATACTTGATTACTTTTTGAGTAAACTGGGTTACAGAGATGAGGAACTGGTAAAGGCCATTCTTGCTAATTCTTTATTTACAATAGTATTTTCAGGTGTTATTGCCAGCTACAAACAGTACCGGCTTAAAAATTTTTATCCAAAAGAAATTCTGCTTACTGCCATTCCGGGAATGATAAGCGTTTTAGCCATGACCTGGTTAATAACACAGGGCGACTGGTACAATAAATCCGCATTTAACATTGTGTTCGCATGTATACTTGGTGCAATTGTAATGCGCATGTTGGTGTCAAAAAATCACGAATCGAATAAATTAAACGTGCCCGCATACAGTTATGCTGCAACGGGTTTTACAACAGGCCTTATAACTGCGCTGTCCGGTTTGGGAGGAGGCGTGCTTATGACCCCGATGATCAGCGAAGTACTAAAACAACCTTTAAAAAAGGCAGGTTCTATTTCAAATGGCGTAATACCTCTATTAGCTATAACTGTGGGGATTTATAACCTTAGCCATACACATATTCATAAAATACACACGCTTCAACTGGGAGCCATTGTTTTTCCATTGGTTGTTCCAATGATTATTGCCTCCTTTATGTTTGCTCCGATGGGTGTTCGTGCATCCCACTATGCTCGGCAATCTTTGGTTAAAACTATTTTTACACTATTGGTAAGTGTCATCTTAATAAAATTACTGTATGAAATTATTCAATCGCATTAGTATAGTATTCCTCTTTATCACTGAAGTGATATGGGCTCAGTCACCTGCTGACTACACCGGAATAAAACACGAATTAAGTAAGCATATACGTGTATTGTCACATGACTCGTTGCAAGGCAGACTAGCCGGTTCAATAAACGAGCAAAAAGCTGCAGCTTACATTATACAGGAATTTGAAAAGGCAGGATTAAAGCCGGCAGGTACGGAAGGCTTCAAACAGCCTTTCCCGTTTAAACGCATTCAATTTTCGCACAGAACAAGCGGTGAGTATTTTTTACTTACATCTAAACAGCATACACTATCATTTGCTCAAACGAGTCCGAATGAGTGGCATGAATTGGTTTACCCGTTGCAGTATTCAGGGCAATCTTCGTTTTCAATGAAATGGCAAACTGAGTGGGCAGGGTATGGTATAAAGGATGAGCAGAAAGATAAAAATGACTATGTACGGTACGCATTGAAAAATGCAAAAGGCAAGGTGTGGGTGATGTGGTATAATTTACCTGACGGAAATAATCCGCATAGCAAATATGCCGAGCGGTGGAGTGCTTCAGCACGGGTTGACTCCGCTATAGCACATGGTGCCACCGGAGTTATCTTTATTGCTAAGTCAGGTGAAGATGCCCCGGACTACCGCTCATTTGCCAATCCTGAACGATGCCGTTCGGTTCCTGTATGGCTCATGAAACATATTTCTGACAGCTCGCAATTTAGAAACGCTGTTTTACAATCTGATATCACCTATCACGAGCTATCATCGAAAGCACACAACGTTATTGCCAGCATAAACAATCAGGCTGATAAAACCATCGTGATTGGTGCGCACTATGATCATTTGGGGTTTGATGAATACGGTCACTCTACGTTCAAGACACCTGTCGGTAGGCCTAAAGAAATTCATAACGGTGCAGACGATAATGCCAGTGGCACATCGGGGCTTATTGTGCTGGGTAAAATGCTGCAGCAGAAAAAATATAACCTCTTCAACTACCTGTTCATTGCATTCAGTGGCGAAGAAGATGGACTGCTGGGTTCAAACTTCTACACACGAAACCCCACTACAGATTTTAAGCACATGCTGGCTATGATAAATATGGATATGATAGGACGACTAGATTCAACAAAATATTCATTAGGAATAAATGGAACAGGCACTGCCAAAGAGTGGGATCAGCTACTTTCTAAAATTTCAATTGACTCCCTAAAATATAAATATACTGCAAGCGGCACGGGTGCTAGCGATCACACTTCATTTTACAATATGAATATTCCGGTATTGCATTATTTCACCGGCACTCACTCCGATTATCATAAACCCAGCGATGACGAAGAAAAAATAAATTATGACGGTGCTGCAAAAACCATCACACATATCGCGAAGTTAATTGAGCTCCTTCATGAAAAACCCGAACTGACCTTCCAAAAAACTGCTGCTGACAGCACAACGCGTGTGTCGTTTAAGGTTACTTTAGGCATCATGCCCGATTATATGTACGAAGGCAAAGGTGTAAGGGTAGATGGAGTTACTGAAGGCAAGCCGGCCGCTGTTGCAGGTATTGTACGCGATGATATAATCATGAGTATCGGTGATTACAAAACTACGGGTATGCAAGAATACATGGTAGCCTTAAGCAAGTTCAAAAAAGGCGATGAAACACAGGTAACGATTATGCGTAAAAATACGCAACTCACGGTAAAGGTTTTATTTTAAGTTATGTATCGGAATAACAACTGCACCCTCATGCACTAGGTATTGCCGGCCCGTGTGTATATCTGTGCAGCAATACCGCTTCTTCATCTTTTCGCCCTTCATTAATACAATACGTGATTTTTTAGTCAGCTTGAATGCAACACCTTCAGGCATATCCTGCAGCATTCGTACATCTCGTTTATCGTATTTCAATAATGCACGGGTAAGCTCGACATCACCGCTGTGAGTGTAAGTCGGACGTTTCATGTGTTGGATTAAAGGAGCAGCTACATCAGTCGGAAAAAAGCCGGCCATAACTATAGTGCGCATATGTGCCTTGAATTCAGATTTCCATTCCGCACCATGCGGAGCGTGCTTTTGTCCATATTTTACATATGCCGTATGATGTGCTAGTTCATGTATAAAAGTAATGAGGAAATCATACGGGCTTAGGTTATGATTAATCGAAATGCGGTTCCCCTTACCCAAGTGTGGGCTGTAGTCGCCCAGCCTATCTTTGCGTTCAATTTCAATGTGCAAATGCAGGTTATGCAACATGATGAGTTCGCTGCAGTATTCAACTGCCACCGGGGGCAGATACTTTTTGAGTACATGCATAAGCTGCAGCTTATGTCTCTGTTTCTGTTCGTTTATCTGACCGAGTAAAATAGATATGTAATGTTGCATGAATTAAATCCATACAAATGAAAACAATGTAGGTATAAAATGTATATTGCTTTTACTAATGAAGTGTTCGTTATGGAAAATAGGCCTGCATCCGAACAGATTCCCGTTATAATTAACAAAGAAAAAATTCCGGCTTACGAATTTGTAAGTTTTGATGCGTTGGAGGATGGTGGTTCGCGAAACCAACGAAGAGTAGATTTGGAAAAGGCCATGCTGCTAGGCAACAGTGCTCAAGCCAAAATTGATATTGTGTTTCTAACCACCGAGGGATTGTTATGTGTACAAACAACGGTGTGGGCTGCAACCGATGATGCTATTATGTTAAAAGGTGGTATAAGTATACCCGTGCATTGCATAAAAGAAATACGCTTTTTATAAGTGATTGAGATGAAAACAAAAATGGCCCGCATGCGGACCATTTTTGTGTAATCAATATAAAAACATGGCAACTTACAAAACCGAGCTGCGCAGGTTTTCCGAATTTAAAACTGGAGAACCGAGCTTGTCGGTTGTTGATCAACTTTGGAAGTATGATTTTCAACCACAGGGTTCTCTTTCAATTCCTGTTTTTTTGAAACGTTTGTATTCGTTTTTGGCGATGCCGTTTCAGTAAAACCAAGGACTTCAAATTTATGCTCTTTTGCAAACATACCCAAAGCAACAGCTTGTTTTATTCCATTGATTGTCAAATCAATGCAAAATTCATCGGCTGAAATTCCTTTGGGGTTGACTGTGAACGAAATACGGTTATCCAGGCAATAATCGAATACGGTATTCGTGTGTTTACGTTTGGTTACAAGTGTTAATTTTTCTTCTGCCATACTATTTAACTGTTTGATTGTTAGTATTTAAACTAAAATGAATTGTTCTGTGAAGATACTACATGCACTATCAAACAGCTATAGATGAGTCAAAACTTATTGTTCACCCATATTCACACATTAACCACATAAATTATACGTGTTGTGGAAGTTATGTGAATATATGAGTATTTATTCACATAATTCGTAATAACTTACTGAAAATTAATAGATTAACTTAACGGAGTAAGGTTAAATTTCCTTGCTTGGTATACGCTGAGCCATCCCAACCGGTATAATGAATAATGTATATATAGGCGTCATCGGGCTGTTTAACTCCCTCTTCGTCAACACCTTTCCATTGAACGTTTTTATCCAGTGTTCTAAACACCAGTTGACCCCAACGGTTGTATATTCTTAATTCATAGTCTTTAACAAACACATCCCGTATGCCGACCTCATCATTCGAGCCATCGTTATTTGGAGTAAATGCATTAGGCACATAAAGCAGCGGAGCCTGAATAAGTTCGATGGTGTTCGAGCGGCTTTCGGCATCGTAAAACGTACCTGCCTGACCTGACCCTGTAGTGTGCTCTTCATGAGCCACTATAGTGTACTTGAAAATGCCTGATTTGGTGTTCAGGTTATCATCTGTGTATTTTAATAACGCTGGACTTCCCAAAGCTATTATGTTGTTATCTGTCAGGTGGTCGCTGCGTAACACATCGTACTGACGTGTACCGTTTAACCAGTAAGAGTAGGGCATCCATTCCAGTTTATGGGTGAATGGGTTCGAATTTCCTTTGAGTACAATGGAGCAACTAAACGGTCCGGTATTGCTTTCATTTTGGCATGTATCGCGTGTTACGATGTAGTAGCAATAACTTTCCTGCTGAACATCTACGTCCTCATCAACGAATACTGTATCTGTTGCTTTGAATAAATCAGCCAATTCAATCCATGAAGAAGTGTTAGTGCGGGTGGTTTTGTACAATCGGTATCGGGCAAAATCCTGATCCTTATTGGCTGGCCAAATCACTTTCAGCTTCTTGTTTTCTTCTACACTAACTGTGATGAGTGGCTGTGCGCGTGGTATTTCCTCCAGATTATCAAATGTTGTAGACGTGTCTGACGTATTGCCTGTTACATCGCATAAATTAGCCGCACGCATGAAGTATTTGTAATTGATATTGCGGTTGTCGGGTGCATTTGCATCACGGTATGTTCGTTGGTTTATATCACTTACCGAATCTATAAGTTGAAAGGGCCCATCGTTGATGGCGCGGTATACATAATGTTGTTTAAAATATGGATTGGTGCTGCTTGTATCTCCGTAATCGAATTCTATTTCATTGTTCTTTAAATGGAAACACAATATATCAATAGGACTTACAACTGGCATAGGTGTAACATTGATAATGAATGTTCCTTTTACTTTACGTGGCATCGGACAGCCATTATCAGTAGCCTCTACTGTGAATGTGGCCGACTTTCCAGCCAATGCACAATTGGTTTGCCAGCAAACACGGGTTACTACATTTTTTGAGCCTGCCTTAACAGTATCCGTAATTTCGGGTTTGATGGACAGCGTTGAATCTTTGAGGGCGCTGGAAGATACTTTAACGTATAGGGAATCTTGCGGATCTGAAACATCTACATCCAAACATATTTTCTGGTTAACCTCTACATTTTGTATTGTACTTATAAATTCGCCCTGAAGTCCTTTGTAAAGCAATACAGGTGTAACATTGGTTAAGCATGCACTTACATTAAACTGTAATTCGAGACGTACTTCCCCAATTTTTGTCCCGAATCTGAATTCCTCCACTTTAAAGGCAGCCACATACACACCTGCCCTGTTCGGATTCATGAGTATATTGCCATTGTCGCGGTTAATTTCTAATCCGGGGTTACCTGTAAGTTGATTTGTTTCGCTGTAAGTGGGCAGCCACTGAATTCCAGAATACGGACCTGGGTCGGGATTATTGGTAATAGGTGTATTTTTATCGAGCGTTCCGTTTAGTGGGGTTACCAAAGAATAAACCAGTACGTCTCCATCAACATCTGTGAAATTGAAGTTGTAATTAAAATCGTTATTGGTACACATGTACGTAAACGGATTATTGCTGAATGTAGGGCTGCTGTTTCGCAGGCTAAATGCTGGTACTTCGCAGTACAACGCAATGGCAGCATCGCCCGGTTGGACAATATTTTCAATAATACCGTTTCGGCAACAACGCATGTAAACGAAATAATACCCATCGGTGCTGTTGTATACAGTTGGGTTGAAGGTTACATTCAGTTCGTAAAAGCCCAACTCGGTACATGCATTGGGCGCAGGTGCACAATTGGGACCTGAAGATTGCAATTGGGTAACCTGAACACTATTCAATGAAAAATTTTGTACCCGCTGATTGGTTCTTTTGTTAAACATGCCTATAGTAGCCGGCCTGTCGAACGTAGCGTTGGGGTTACCATTAATACAATCACGCAGCACTTTCATTTGCAGCTTGTAATTATTTCCGCTGACGTATACAAGGGAAATGCTGCCGCCTACAATGTGGGTGGCAAACGCATAGCTACTCCATAATAGGACTAAAACGAAGATGAATCCGCTTCTGAACACAATTCAAAGGTAGCAGAATATATGTGGTATGGAAATTTGTAAGAATATCTTTACTCAAAGGCAAAAAAAATCCCGGGACTGGGGTACCCGGGAGTTTACTTTTTTTGGCCTGGAGGCTTGTTATTTGGCGTAATTAACAGCCCGTTTTTCGCGAATAACAGTAATTTTTATCTGGCCTGGATAGGTCATTTCCTTTTGAATACGCTGTGACAAATCAACCGAGAGCAAATCGGCCTGATCATCTGTTACCTTATCGCTTTCAACGATAACCCTAAGTTCGCGACCTGCTTGAATGGCATATGCTTTTTCCACTCCATTGTAACTTAGCGCTGTATTTTCTAGGTCTTTCAAACGTTTCATGTAATTCTCGCTGTCCTCTCTGCGGGCACCCGGTCTTGCTCCTGAAATAGCATCGCAGGCTTGAATGATAGGCGAAATAATCGCAGTCATTTCAACCTCATCGTGGTGGGCACCAATAGCATTAACCACATCTGGATGTTCTTTGTATTTTTCGGCCAGTTTCATCCCCAACAATGCGTGAGGAGTTTCCGGATCGTCATCGGGAACTTTTCCTATATCGTGGAGTAATCCGGCTCGTTTAGCCAGTTTCACATTCAGGCCCAATTCAGCTGCCATCGTAGCACATAGGTGAGCTACTTCGCGAGAGTGCTGAAGTAAATTTTGACCATAGCTAGAACGGTAGCGCATGCGCCCAACCATTCGAATAAGTTCGGGGTGCAAACCGTGAATTCCCAAGTCAATACACGTACGCTCTCCTATTTCAATCACCTCCTCTTCCAGTTGTCTGCGGGTTTTTGTTACCACCTCTTCAATGCGGGCAGGGTGTATGCGGCCATCCTGCACCAAACGGTGAAGCGAGAGGCGGGCAATTTCTCTTCGAATAGGATCGAAACACGAAAGAATGATGGCTTCCGGTGTATCATCCACTATGATTTCAACTCCGGTTGCTGCTTCCAGCGCACGTATGTTGCGGCCTTCACGCCCGATGATACGGCCTTTTATTTCATCGTTCTCAATATTGAATACAGATACCGAATTTTCAATAGCGTGTTCGGCAGCGGTTCGCTGTATGGTATTCAGAATAATTTTCTTGGCCTCTTTGGTTGCTGTAAGTTTGGTTTCGTCTACTATCTCTTTTACCTTACTGATTGATTCGGTTCTAGCCTCATCTGTAAGGGCAGATATAAGTTGTGATTTTGCCTCCTGTGCGGTTAATCCGGCAATTTTTTCCAATTGCTTTACCTGATTTTGAAGGGCCTTTTCAGCTTCTTCTTTTTTAGCTGCTGCCACCTCCAGCTGTTTGTTCAATGTTTGCCTCAACTGGTCCAGCTCATTATCTTTACGCTGTATGTTTTCCAGTTTTTGATTCAAGCTTTGTTCCTTTTGCTTGATTTTGCCCTCCAATTGAGCTACCTGCTGGTTACGTTGAGCTACCTCTTTTTCGTGTTCCGATTTGAGCTGAAGAAATCGTTCTTTGGCCTCCAGCCCCTTGTCTTTAATGAGAATCTCCCCTTTAGCTTTGGCTTCGCTGATGATTGCAGTTGCTTTCTTCTTCAGTACAGATTGCTGCACCATATACATAAGCCCTGCGCCAATGACCAGGCCTGCAAAAGCAGCAATAATGATTACATAAATTTCCATTTTACCGTTTAATTTTTTTAACTATGTGTATTGCGTAAACGGTTATTCAGCAGAAGGTTAAACCTTTATTTTACCCAGCAGCTGTTGCAATTCGTGCAATTCTGCCTGTATATTTTCCTGAGCAATGCTGTGTAGTTCTGCATTGTTCATTTTATGGGTCACTTCCTCCAGCACGATCATCGATAAAATGTCCTGTTTATCTTTAACTGCAAATTGCTGTTGCAGCATCTTCATTTTATCATTGATGTGGCGGGCAGCTTTTCTGACTGTTTCTTCCTGATCTGCTGAAACTTTCAACGGATAGGTACGATCAGCTATATTCACTTTTATGGATAGTTCTTCCAAGGTTTAAAAGCTAACTTTCACTCAATAACCGAATGCACGCATCAATGTCGCGTATGTAGGCGTTCAGTTTAATTTTAACTTCCTGCCTATCATGCTCATCATGAATGAGTGCATCAGCAAGTTTAGCAATTTTATTTTGATCTGCCACTTGTTCCAGTTTATTTTTTTCTGTTTCAAGGGCACTTCTAAGCTCTTGTATCTGTATTTCTGCATGATGCAGCCTATCCTGCAAGAGCCTGTTTTGTTCCAGCAGTACATTTACCTTATGCCTGATAAGTTGCAGTGTGTGTACAATATCCTTTTCAGACTGAGCCATGTATAATTTGTTGTTTGCTAGACCTCTATTACGGGTATCGGTGCTATTCAACCACTATTTCCAACGAATGATGTATCCATTCCGAACACGCAGCGTTTTGCTGTATGCTAAGAACTTAACCGGTTACCCATTCGCTTTTTTATGATCGGCTAAAAACTTCTCCAAACCGGCATCGGTTAACGGATGCTTAAGCAGGGCCAGAATGGAATCGAGCGGGCTCGTAATGACATTTGCTCCGTACTGTGCCGATTTAATTATATGTATGGGATTGCGAATAGATGCTGCTAATATTTGTGTTTGGAACCCCTGTACAGCATAAATTTGAGCTATTTCGGCAATCAGTGAAAGACCATCGTAGCTGATATCATCAAGACGGCCAATGAATGGCGAGATATATGTAGCTCCGGCTTTGGCGGCAAGTATGGCCTGACCTGAACTAAAAATAAGTGTGCAGTTGGTACGAATGCCTTTCGAGGTAAAATACTTAATGGCTTTTATACCCTCTTTTATCATGGGAACTTTCACTACAATATTTTCGTGAAGTGAAGCCAGCATCTCGCCCTCGCGTACGATACCGTCAAAATCAGTCGCTATTACTTCGGCACTCACATCACCGTCTACGATATTGCAGATATCAATGTAATGTTTCAGAATATTATCGGTGCCTGTTATTCCTTCTTTAGCCATCAGTGAAGGGTTTGTAGTAACTCCATCGAGTATTCCAAGATCGTTGGCTTCGCGTATTTGTTTTAAGTTTGCAGTATCAATAAAAAATTTCATATGGGTGTGTTTTACGCACAAGAATAGTGCTTTTTACAGTTACTTGCATGAATAATTCATCCACACATGAACGATGTAAAACAATTTTGGCAGCAACGCTACGAGGCGGGGCAAACAGGCTGGGATTTAGGTGCAGTTTCACCACCGTTGAAACACATCATTGACCGGATTAATGATAAATCGCTTCGTGTACTAATACCCGGTTGCGGTAACGGTTACGAAGCCAGTTATTTGATGGAAAGTGGTTTTACTGATGTAACTGTAATTGATATTGCTTCGGCACCTGTCGAGCGATTAAAAGCTGAACTGACCGAGTATATAAAAGCGGGTAAATTAAACGTACTGTGTGATGATTTTTTTGAGCATTCGGGTCAGTATGATTACGTACTTGAACAAACTTTTTTTTGTGCTATAAACCCTGAACTGAGGCCGCACTATGCGGCTAAGGTACATTCTCTGCTGGCAAATAACGGTAAAGTTTGCGGAGTGTTGTTCAATCGAGAATTTGACGGAGGACCTCCGTTTGGCGGATCGGTTGTAGAATATGAAGCCTATTTCAGGCCACTGTTTAGGTTAGTTTCATTTGAGTCATGTATGCTATCTATCACGCCAAGAGCAGGTAGCGAAGTATTTTTCGAAGCTGTAAAATAATGTACTGCGTTAGGTTTAGGCTTATTGCATGTAAACAGGATTAAGACCACTGCTGAAAATAGACAAAAATCATTGATCAAGCCTTTAGGCTAAATCCCACGTATCGTATAACAGGTTGATGAGTCTGTTTTCATTTTTCTGCATACTCTCGTCAGCCATTACCACATCCATAGCAAAGCGTGTAATGGTATGACGCTCGTCTTCCGTGCTAATGGTGAAAAACTGTTGAGCAACTTCTACAAAATGGTTTTCGCGCTCTTCAGGTGGAAGAACGGTTAAGAAGGCCTGTTCTTTTATGAGGTCAATATTGTCGTTGAAATGGTCGTTCAGGTAATCAATAACCACATCGTGTTCTTCTGAACGTATGATATTATCTGACATGCTGAGTAACATCAATAAATGAAATCCTGCTTCAGTTTTATTCATCTTTTTTACAAACTGAGTTTCCATAGGCATAAAAATTTTGTAGTGAATATAGTATCTTTTTTATAGGATACAACTAAAAACAGAACGAAAAAGTATGTTTGTTGAAATTATTACAAATCATGTCACTCGATACTAGCAAATTAGGTTTTGGTACTCGTGCTATTCATGCAGGGCAGGAACCCGACCCAACTACAGGAGCAGTTATGACTCCTATTTATCAAACATCTACTTACTGGCAGGAAAGCCCTGGAAAGCACAAAGGCTATGCCTATGCACGTGGCAAAAACCCAACACGTACAGCATTGGAAAAATGCCTTGCATCATTAGAAGGCGCCAAATACGGATTGTGTTTCAGCAGTGGCATGGGAGCAACAGATGCGGTTATAAAACTGCTTCGACCCGGTGATGAAGTGATTACCGGTAACGACTTATACGGAGGAACATACCGCATGTTTACTAAGGTGTTTGCCAATTATGGTATAAAATTTCATTTCATTGACCTGAATGATGCGAACACCATACGCAACTACATAAATGAAAACACAAAACTGCTGTGGATTGAAACGCCTACCAACCCCACCATGCAGATTGTAGATATAGCCGCATGTGCAGCTATTGCCAAGGAAAAAAGAATTACGCTGGCCGTTGATAATACGTTTGCATCGCCTTACCTGCAAAATCCGCTGGCACTGGGGGCTGATATTGTCATGCACAGCGTTACCAAGTACTTGGGCGGACACAGCGATGTGGTGATGGGTGCCTTGCTAACCAGCGATGATTCATTGCATGAGCAACTTGCATTTATACATAACAGCTGCGGGGCTACGCCCGGACCTCAAGACAGTTTTTTGGTACTGCGTGGATTAAAAACTTTGCACCTGCGTATGCGGGCACACTGCGAAAACGGAAAACGTGTAGCTGAGTTTTTAAAATCACATCCCGCTATAGAAAAGGTATACTGGCCGGGTTTTGTCGAGCATCCCAATCACGGCATAGCTAAAAGGCAGATGCGTGATTTCGGTGGCATGATTTCCATTGTATTGAAAGATGCTAATCTTGAGAAAACATTCCGAATTGCCTCATCGTTTCATGTATTTACGCTGGCCGAAAGTTTAGGTGGTGTAGAAAGCCTCATCAACCATCCGGCAACGATGACTCATGCTTCTATTCCTAAAGCAGAACGAGAAAAGGCCGGGGTTGTAGATAATTTACTTCGGCTAAGTGTTGGGGTAGAAGATATAGATGACCTGCTAGCCGACTTGCAGCAAGCACTAGCTTAGTCAAATGCCCCCTTCAGTTCGTTTATGCGATTGGCATCCAGTCGTATGAAAATGAACAACAATATGGTAAAGCTAATTAATGCTGAACCTCCGTAACTGAAAAACGGAAGTGGTATTCCTATAACCGGTACTAAACCCAATGTCATACCAATATTCACCAAAAAGTGAAAAAACAGGATGCTTGCTACGCAGTAGCCGTATACCCTGTTAAACTTTTGACGCTGCCTTTCAGCCATTGCCAGGAGCCGCCATAGCAGCAGCATGTATAATACAACGAATACAAACGAACCGGTAAAACCATATTCTTCGCCTATGGTACAGAAAATAAAATCGGTGCTCTGCTCAGGTACAAAACGAAATTTATTTTGTGTGCCTTCCAAAAATCCCTTACCCAGTAAACCTCCCGAACCAATAGCAATTTTTGACTGCTGAACATTGTAACCTGCACCTTTAAGGTCAACCTCCTTGCCTAGCAATACATTTATTCGCTGTTTCTGATGAGGCTGCATCACATTTTCAAAAACATAACCTACGGAACTGACAAGCCCTATAAAGCCAATAGCTACTGCTGCTACGATTAACAAATTTTGTTTGTTTCGCCTGATGAATAACGTAAACAACACCGCTAATACAACTATAGCGATTATAAGATACATCGATGGCACAATTAATGCCAGCACCGACATGAAGGCTAATGCAAAGCCCAAAGTAAGAACAAGGCCTGGCATACCTTCACGGTAAAACACAAAAATGAATGAGCCGAATACAAGGGCAGATCCGGTTTCGTTTTGCAGCAGGATGATAAGCATGGGAAGAATAACCAGAACGGCACATATAATTTTCGTTTTTCGATCGTTGAATTTTATATCATACCCACTTAGGTATCGTGCCAGGGCCAAACTGGTACCAAACTTGGCAAACTCGGCAGGCTGCATTCTGAAACCGCCAATTTCAATCCACGAACTAGAGCCTTTTACGGCAACACCAAATGCAAGCACAGCCAGCAAGAGCAGCACGGTTAACCCATACAATGAATACGCAAAAGCGTAAAAGAATTTTTCATCGATGAGCAGAATGAGCATTCCCAGAAATACGGAAACTCCCATCCACATCAATTGCTTTCCGTAGTTTTGGGTAAGATCATAAATATCAGGATTTGACTCTTTATATACCGAAGCATAAATGCAAATCAATCCCCAGCCTGTGAAGACAAAATAGATAAGCAGTGTTATCCAGTCGATACTAGCGGGCTTTGGCTGTTTCAGTTGAGTCATTGCGATTAGGCATTAAGTTCCCTTTAAGTATACGTTCGAGCAGATAGGTGCGGGTATCATGTTTACCGGTAAGGTACTGTTCAATCATCAGGCTGGCAATAGGCGCAGCCCATGTAGCGCCAAAACCGGCATTTTCAACAACTACAGCAATTGCAATTTTGGGATTGTCACGAGGGGCGAATGCAAAAAATATGGAGTGATCCTTTCCATGCGGATTTTGTGCCGTTCCGGTTTTTCCGCAAATTACTATTCCCGGAATTCGGGCAATGGTGCCCGTACCACGTTCCATAACATCCTGCATGCCGTCAATTACAACAGGAAAATATCCGGTATCAATCGTAGTCCAGTGTTTTTGCAGAAGTGCTGAATTTGAATTTTTAACTTTATCAATTGTCTTAACAATATGCGGAGTTATCCAGTAGCCTCGGTTGGCAACCGTAGCCGTAGCGTTTGCCATTTGCAGTGGAGTAATACCCAGTTCGCCCTGACCAATACCCAGCGAAATAGTAGTAGACGATTTCCAGTGGTAGCGCCCATATATTTTATCGTAATAGGTTGGAGGTGGTAGAAAACCCTTGCCTTCACCAAATATATCTACGCCTAACTGCTGTCCTATACCAAAACTGGAAATATGTTTATACCACTGCTTGTAGGCATCTTCTACCCTGGGGTACGATTTATTATCAATAACGGTACGGTACACCTGGCAGAAATAAGCATTGCATGATACCGCCACAGCATCGCGCAAGGCCAGCGGTGAACGATGCGGGTGGCATCCAACTTTAAGACCTCCGAGATGAAAACCACCTGCGCATCCATAAGCGGTAGTTGGATAAAGAACCTTTTCCTGCTGGCCCACCAAGGCCATAATCACTTTAAAAATGGAACCGGGTGGATAAGGCGCAGCAAGCGGTCGGTTAAACAATGGTTTGAGCGGGTCGCGCAAAAGTTTCATATAGTTATTGCCGCGATCGCGGCCTACAAATAAATTAGGATCATACCCGGGGCTGCTCACCATCGATAATATTTCACCGGTTGCCGGTTCAATAGCCACTACGCTTCCGATTTTGTTTTGCATCAATTTCTCGCCTAGTTCCTGCAGTTGCTGATCAATACTTAACACAATATTTTTACCCGATACGGCAGGCGTATCAAACTGACCTTCTTTGTAACGGCCTTGTGTACGGTTTTTGGAATCCACTAAAATATACCGCACACCTTTTTCGCCTCTGAGCACTTCTTCATACGAACGTTCCACTCCACTCTTACCAATAAAATCACCCATGCGGTAGTAGCCTTCTGATTTTTCAATATCGCGGTCGGTTACTTCGCTAATGTAACCCATAATGTGCGAGGCATTGCTGTGCTTGTATTTACGATCGGTACGTACATCTACAAAAAAGCCAGGGAAATCGTAGAGGCGTTCTTGAAACGCAGCATAAATAGGAATCGTTAACTGACGTTCGAATAATGCCGGTCGGTATGGTGCGTAACCTACACTACGTTTTATTTTTGCAAAGCGTGCTAGAAAGACCTCTTTTGTTATGCCAAGTGTTTTGCAAAAAGTAGCTGTATCCAGATTTTTTACCTGCTCGGGAATCACTGATAAATCGTAAATGGCATCGTTATAAACCAATAGTTCTCCGTTGCGGTCATAAATAAGTCCGCGAGCCGGGTAAATGGTTTGTTCCTGCAACACGTTGGCCTGAGCTGAACGAATATAACTCTCGTCCAGCAACTGCAATTGTGCCAGCCTGAAAACGTAAATTACGGCTACCGAGATAAAGATAGCCAACAGCACATATCTGCGGCTTTGGTTATTCATTTCGTTTGCGCACGTTGTAAAACAACATCAATCCAATAATAATCAATAGAAGCGATACCAGTGAACTAACAAACACACGCAGAAGTGTAGTGAAAAAATCACGTAACGAATACATCTCGAGATAGAACAATAGGGTGTGATGTACAAAAATCATGATAAATGCATACAGCACAAACCAGACCAATCCTTTCTGCGATACGGATGGTACAATATTGGATTGCTGATCTTCTTTTGTGGTTACGGCATTGAGGTAGTGTATCCGCAAAAATCCCATCATGTTCGTAGCTGCTATATGCAAGCCAGGTGTACTTGAGAACGCATCCATAACTGCACCTGTGAGAAAAGCAATGACAACGGTATGCCACGGCTTGGTATTGACAGGAAGTAACAATACAAACACAACGTAAATATATGGATTGACCATACTGCTCAACTCAATATTGTTTACCACAAAAAGTTGCAGCAGAATAATAACTGCAAAACGAAAAAGATATGACAGAAACTCGAGTATCATGGTTTTAGTGAAGCCTCCAGGTTTTGCTGTTCGTTTTTCAACAGGTTATTGATTACATATACGGTTGACAGGGTAGAAAAATCGGTGAAGAGCTGCACCTGAATGGTATGAAAGTTGTCGCCCGCATCAAGAGAAACATCGCTGATACGACCAATTGGAATGCCTTCAGGAAAAATAGTTGAATAATTGCTGGTAATCACCAGGTCATTTATTTTTATAGGCACATGTTTATTTACATCCAGTAATCGGGCAAAACGTGGTTCTTTGCCATCCCACACCAATGATCCGAATGCCTGAGTACGCTCTAGTTTAGCACTTATCTTACAGTTGTTATTTAAAAATGAAAGCACCGTTGCATAATGGTCGGAAACATTGAGTACGATACCTACAATCCCGCTTTCGCTGATGACGGCCATTTCAGGCATAACGCCATGCAGGCGGCCGCGGTTTATGGTTATGTAATTATTTCGCTTGGTAACTGAGTTATTGACAACGCGAGCTGCCAGATAGGTATACTGTTGCTTGTATACCGAATCGTTAATCGTTTTTGTAGTCAGGTTATTTTGATAGTACGAGGTTAGCAACAAATTGTGCAACCGGGCATTTTCACTCTGCAGGCTATCGGCCACTGTACGTAATTTAAAGTAGGATTCGACATCGCTTACCCAATTGTAGAATGAGCTGGTAACACCTGTAGTATAATTGACAAAGCTGGCCTTTTGATAGTTGTTAAATCTGTAAATAAGTACAAAGGCAAGAATCTCCAATGTGAAAAACATCAGAAATACGTAGTACTTGTAAACAAAAAAGATCAGATTGCGCATGCCCTGTGCGGTATGGTGTGCAAATTAGTGTAAGCAGGCACAAGCGTAAAAGAAAATTATCACCGAATGTGTATTACTGAATCCGCGTATCAGGTCATTAAAAACTTGAAGCTTTTCAGGTTTTTGAGGGCCATGCCGGTTCCGCGTACAACTGCACGAAGCGGATCATCAGCTACGTGTACAGGCAAACGTGTTTTTTGAGAAATACGCTTATCGAGCCCACGTAGCAAAGCACCACCACCGGTTAGGTAAAGACCTGTTGAGTAAATATCTGCCGACAATTCGGGCGGGGTTAATTCCAATGCACGAAGTACTGCTTCTTCAATTTTAGAAATGGACTTGTCCAATGCTGCAGCAATCTCACTATACGAAACTGTTATCTGCTTGGGTATACCTGTCATTAAGTCGCGGCCGTTCACAGCAAAGTCGGGTGGTGGATTATCGAGTTCGGTAAGTGCTGAACCTACTTCAATCTTTATGCGCTCGGCCGTGCGCTCCCCTACCAGCAGGTTATGCTGCCTGCGCATGTAGTCGAGAATATCATCGGTAAATTCATCACCTGCTACTCGAATTGACTGATCGCACACAATACCGGCCAGTGCAATCACCGCAATTTCAGTTGTACCTCCGCCAATATCAATGATCATATTTCCCATAGGCTCGAATACGTCTATGCCTATGCCTATAGCGGCAGCCATAGGTTCGTGAATGAGGTAAACTTCCTTGGCACCTGCACGCTCGGCACTGTCTTTTACTGCGCGTTTTTCTACTTCAGTAATGCCCGATGGAATGCAAATAACCATACGCTGCTGTGGTTTTACCAGTTTGCTACCCTGAGGTATCATACCTATAAGACCACGAATCATGTGTTCGGCAGCGTTAAAGTCGGCAATCACACCGTCTTTCAGAGGACGGATGGTTTTAATATCTTCATGTGCTTTACCGTGCATTTGCTGTGCCTGACTACCCACAGCTATCACATTTCCGGTTCTGCGGTTAATGGCTATAATGGATGGTTCATCCACTACTACCTGATCTTTATGAATGATGAGTGTATTGGCGGTGCCAAGGTCAATGGCTAAATCCTGCGTAAGGAAGCTGAACATTCCCATGTGTTACAATGCGCTTATTAGTAGTTGTGCTTAATCAATCAATCGAGTCGCAAATTATACTATTATCTGAATATTTTATATCCGATTTTTAGTGTTTGAAATGGCGAATTCCGGTGAAATACATAGCCATATCGTGCTCGTTGCAATATGCTATGCTTAAGTCATCTTTAACGGAGCCTCCGGGCTGAACTACCGAGGTTATTCCTGCATTTCGTGCTATCTCTACACAATCGGGGAAGGGGAAAAACGCATCGCTGCTCATGACCGCGCCATGCAGATCGAAGCCAAACTCAGCGGCCTTGGCAATCGCATTTTTCAAGGCGTCCACTCTTGACGTTTGCCCCGCTCCTATTCCTACCAGTTGTTTATTTTTTACCAAAACGATGGTGTTCGATTTGGTATGTTTTACAATGCTGTCGGCAAATAGCATATCTTCTAGCTGATTGGGTGTGGCTGCATTTTTGGTAACCTGCTTCAGGTCTTCAGGTTTCAGTATAACAGTGTCGCGGTCTTGTTCCACTACTCCATTAAGTATGCTGCGAAACAGTTTGCCCTGAGGCATGGGCGCTTTTTGAACCAGCAACATGCGGTTTTTTTTGCTTTTGAGTATCTCTACCGCACGTTCTTCATAACCCGGTGCAATAAGCACTTCCATAAATAGTTTATCAATTTCGTGTGCAGTAGTTTCATCAACCGGTCGATTGGCAACAATTATACCGCCAAATGCCGATACCGGATCTCCGGCCAGTGCATCGGTGTATGCCTCTGCCAGGGTAGATCGTGTAGCCACACCGCAGGGGTTATTGTGTTTAATAATGGCCACCGTAGGCTCTTTAAAATCTCCCATCAAATTGAGTGCTGCATCTACATCCAACAGGTTGTTGTAAGAAAGTTCTTTGCCGTGCAGCTGCACCAGCATTTCGTTAAGCGCACCGTAAAAAGTTCCTTTCTGATGTGGATTTTCGCCATAGCGCAATGGCTGTGCAGGTGATACACTGGCTTTAAACGCACGTGGAGATTCACGTTCAAAATAACCGAATATCAATCCATCGTAATGCGATGTAACGTGAAACGCTTTACCGGCATATGTCCTACGTTGTTCCAGGCTTGTTTCACCCGATTGACGGGTAATCATCTGCGCCACTTCACTGAAATCTTTTTTATCGCATACGATGAGCGTATCGGTGTAATTTTTGGCAGCAGCACGAATCAACGAAACACCGCCAATATCAATTTTTTCGATGATAGCCGATTCGTCTGTAGTTGATTTTACGGTTTCTTCAAACGGATATAAATCAACAACCACCAGGTCGAAGTAAGGAATTTGGTATTCCATCATTTCCTGTCTATCATGTTCGTTTTGCCTGCGAGCCAGTATGCCCCCAAAAACTTTTGGATGCAATGTTTTTACACGGCCTCCGAGTATGCTTGGATAGCCGGTAAGGTCTTCTACTTTGTTCACGGGTATACCCAGTTTTTCAATAAACTCCTGAGTGCCTCCGGTGGAGTATATGGCTACGCCTTGTGCATGCAATGCGCTAGCTAGTTCTTCAAGACCATCTTTATAAAATACGGATATTAGTGCGTTGTGGGTTTTGCGGGGTTGAAACATGTGCGGGGTATAAATTGTAGGGTATGATTAATAAGAACGGTTGCGAAAATAGCACAGCTACCTGGTATGCGAAACAGAAATTATGCAAGTTGGATAAAATGTGGATGAATGGGTTGGGAGGTTGAAGGATTGGAAGATTGGTGGTTCAGGGGTGTTACTGTTCATCCTAACTTAATGTCTCGCACCTCAATCGTATCCGTATGGTATAACCATCGATTATAGTCCAGCGTTATTGCTGTCTTGGTGCACGTGCTGCTGCCAGCAGTTTCAGAAAAAGCATCACTACCGCAATCGTGCCGATATAGTCGCCATACCTGACATAAAATGTAAGCGAAGAGTTGAGTTGAACCTTTTGCCTCAGCACAGCTGGCTGCCACCAGCCACTCTGCTGCATTGCTTGACCGCGGTCATCAATAAATCCACTTATTCCTGTGTTTGCAGAGCGCACTACATATCTTCGGGTTTCAATAGCACGTAGTTTTGCATAATCAAAATGCTGGCGGTAGCCGGGTGTATTGCCCCACCATCCATCGTTGGTTATAATACATATCAGGTTGGCACCTTTACGAATGTATTCGCTCACATATTCGCCATACACAGATTCGTAACAAATAACCGGTGCAACACTTACAAATTTATTGCAAGCAAACACACGTGGTTGGCTGTCGCTTCCCAAACTTCCGCTGGTACCACCCAGATCGATGGCCATTTTTTCAAGAAAACCGAATACCTGAGGATAGGGCATTTTTTCGACACCGGGTACCAGTTTAGATTTATGATACAACTCCATAGTGCCGGTAGCCGACATGAACAACGCTGTATTGTACGAGTCGTAATAAATCAAATCGTTGTACTTACGGGCCGTAAGCGGTCTGTCTTCCATCGCACCGTAAAGCTTGTAAGTATCCGCACCGGTTAGCAGCGCAGCTGCCGGGTAGTTTTGCCTGAATCGTTGCATCTGCCCGACAAGCGGTTCGCTGTATAAGTCTTTTTCACTCAGTCCGCCAACGAGCGCAGTTTCAGGAAAACAAAATAAATCAACGGAAGAATCGGCCACTTGCTGTGCAAGTTTTAGCATGTGAGCGGTTTGCGTTTCGGGCAGCATTCTCCCAAACTTATCGGTGTACGGATCAATATTGGGTTGAACAACTACTACATCAAACGAGGCACCTTGTTGCCGGTAATTGTTGCCAACAAACCACGAGAATAAAACGGGCGCAAATACCCAGAAAAACATAAAATGAAATGCATTATGTACACGAACCTGAAGGGAATTTTCGTTCCAGTTTTCGACCATTCTAAACAGTTTTATATTGGCCCACAAAACCCAAAGTGTTCCGCCTAAATGCCCTGTATATTCATACCACTGTACGGCCCACGTAGCGTTGCTGAAAACGTTTCCAAGTGTAAGCCAGGGCCAAGATATTTCCCAGTTTAAATGCAGGTATTCGAATGCAAGCCATGACACTACAAGCAAGCCTTGCGCACTGCGAGAACCCAGCCTATTATAGTACTTTTGATAAAGTACCCAGGGCATGCACATGAATAATGTATTGAGAACAAATGCAGCCACCGCTCCTTCGGGCGATGCATTCCATACCCAATAGGTGGTGCCTAAATTCCAGCAGAGCAAAGCCAAAAAGAGGTACGCAATAAACCAAGGCTGTTGCTTTATATTCAGCAATTGCCGATGAATGAGAAGCAGCGGAACAAAACCTGCAAATACCAGATACCACATGGCAAAAGGCTGCCACGACACGATGAGCAACCCGGCTGAAAGCAGAGCCAGCAAAAGAAGTTTGAGATGAAGAATAATGGCTGCCTTCATGGTGTTACAGCGTATATTTTTGAAGCGTGAGCAGAGCTTTTTGCATCATAGGGTCGCGGGTTGCCTGCACGCGGTAATAACCTTCATCACGCCAAATTTGTCGAGCAACTACAGCCTTTACCTGCAGGTTTAAATACAGGGCTATACTTTTATTCCACTGCACGGGCTGTACACCATTTTGCGATGCAAACTGTATCAATTCAGAAACTACATCTTCATTAAACATACGTTCGAAATCGGCAGCGGAAGTATACTTTTTAAGAGTTACACGATTTTTATCGGCATACTGCGCAGCGAAACGGTTGATCAAGTTTTGTGAAAGCAAAGCTGAAATATACGGATGACGATAGGACGTATCGATAGGAACAAAAAAGTCGGGCATAATACCGCCACCTGCATATACTTTGCGGCCTTTTAATGTTAAGTACACACTGGTATCGGTGGCTGATTTGGTTGTGTTTTCTTTTTCCAGCTCACCGTTATCAAACCTGTCAATCAACTCGTGTTCGTATTGTTCAGCTCCTTTGTCGTAAGGTTTTTGTATGCATCTGCCCGAGGGTGTGTAGTAGCGAGATACAGTAAGCCTCAGGCCACTTCCATCTTTCAGTTCGAAAGGCTCCTGCACCAGACCTTTTCCGAACGACCTTCGTCCAACCACTAAACCCCTGTCATTGTCTTGCACGGCACCGGCTAAAATTTCGCTAGCTGAAGCTGAACCTTCGTCAATCAACACAACCAATTTACCTTGTTCGAATAGGCCTGTTTTTTCAGCTTTATACTCTATGCGTGGCTGATTCCGCCCTTGTGTATAAACAATCAGTTTGCGGTTATCAAGCAGCTGATCCGCCATTTCAATAACGGCAGCCAGATAGCCACCCGGATTTCCGCGCAGGTCAATAATTAAACTGCTGAGCTTACCCGTAGCCTTCAATTCCTTTAATGCCTCAGCAAATTCGTTGGCTGTTTCAAGGGCAAAACGCGATACTTTGATGTATCCCGTTTGATCATTGAGTAAAAACCGGGTATCTACACTTTTAACCGCAATGGTATTGCGGGTTATGGTATACGTCAATTTTCGGGCTGCATCTGGTCGGTAAATTGAAACCTGAACTTGGGTTGCTTTAGGGCCGCGCAACTTTTTAAATACCTGTTCGTTCGTAATGCCCACCCCGGCAATTAACGTATCGTTCACATGCGTAATTCTGTCGCCTGCCATAATTCCCAGTTCTTTTGACGGACCACCTTCAATGGGTGCAACTACCATTACTGTATCGTTGAGTATGGTAAATTCCACACCTATGCCTTCAAAGTTTCCGTCCAGTTGCTCATTGGCTATTTTCAGTTCATCGGGTGTAAAATAAACCGAGTGCGGATCGAGGGAGGCAAGCATTTCGCGTATGGCCTTTTCTTCCAATTTGCGGTCATCTACGGAATCTACATACACCTCATCGATTAAGCGAATAAGTTCATATAACTTTTTGTTGCCGGAAGAAGACATACCACCCGGTGCGAGATAAATTCCAATAATAATGCCGATTGCCAGCATTATACCGAACACAAACGGAAGCCATTTTTTATTCATGCGGGCTCAAAGGTAAGTGTGCGGTCATTAAATCACATACATCTGTAAAAAAGTTAATTTTTTAAGTTAATAGCCGTTCGTGTAACATTGCATGAAATACATCAAAGCAATGGCAGATAAAAAGTTGAGGAAAAATAAACGTACTACTTCGAAATCGGGCATTAAAAAAACTGTGGTGTCAACTGCAAAAGCTTCTGTGGCCAAGCGGAAGCCGGTGCAAAAAGCGATAAAATATACCGAGGCCGTTTCGCACTACACTCATCTGGAGAAAATGACCACGCTGCAATTGCTTACCGGCATAAACCAGGAAGACCGTAAGGTTGCAGGTGCTGTAAAAAAACAACTAAGCCGAATACAAAAACTAGTAGATGCTGCATTTGACAGGATGATAAAAGGCGGACGGTTATTTTATATAGGTGCCGGTACTAGCGGTAGACTGGGTATTGTTGATGCCAGCGAATGCCCCCCTACATACGGTGTGCCCCATGGCATGGTTATCGGGTTGATAGCCGGTGGAGACACAGCCATTCGTAAGGCGGTTGAATTTGCCGAAGACAGCAAAGAACAAGGATGGCTGGATTTACAAACACACGCCATTTCAAAAAAAGATATTGTTATAGGTATAGCCGCATCAGGAACTACGCCTTACGTAGCAGGTGCGCTGCATGAAGCGCGAAAAAAGGGCATTCTTACAGGATGTATCGTATGCAACAAAAATACACCCGTAGCTGCCGAAGCTGACTATGCCATTGAAGTCATTACCGGACCCGAGTTTGTTACCGGAAGTACACGTATGAAGGCAGGTACTGCCCAAAAACTGGTGCTTAACATGATCAGTACATCATTGATGATAAAACTAGGGCGTGTAAAAGGCAACCGAATGGTGGATATGCAATTAACCAACAATAAACTGATTGACCGAGGTACGCGCATGATTATGGATGAGCTGAAAACCGATGAGAAAACGGCCTCGGCATTGCTTAAAAAATATAAGAGTGTGCGAAAGGCAGTGAATGCAGTTAAATCAAAAAAATGAACCGATAGATAAATAAATAACTGAATGACTTAGCTCAGCGGTATAAAATTAAAAAATTAGTTGTCAATGAGTTATGCGTTAGTTCTAAAAATTGCATGCGATACTTCGTTAAATCGAATAAAATTGAAATACGACAAACCTTCACAAATTATGAAAACTACAAAAATCCAAATCCTCTTTGTTCTGTTTGCGTTCTTCGCACTTACATCGTGCAATTCCATATACCAGGCGGCACCGCCTTATACAAGCGTTGAACGAATGATTCAACTTAAAGCAGATATGAATGTTCAGAGTGTTAGTGAAATACTTGGAATACAACCGTACGATATTTACACCATTCAGGAAACAGGTGGTTCCATACTAGTATACAACTACCGTGTAAAAGACAGAAAAGTTAAACTACCGACTGAGCTAAAAAAACAGGAACAATTTATACACAGCGAAGAGTATCAGAAAGCCGGAGAACCTTATTATAATTTGGAACACAGCAAGCTTTACATATTTTTCAAAGACGGAAAAATGAAATCCATGATGACAGACAGAGGGCTTGAAAAATCGGAATACCTGATGATACTCGATAACCATATTCGGTATATATCAAAAGAAGAGTATGATAACATGAAGATGTTCCGTCTTGGTGTTAATCCGACATACCTTGTGAGCAAGGATACCACTTCTGTTATTATCAATTTAGGTATGCAGGAAAAATCGAGCTTGCTTGGAAATGTAGGTTCTACCAAAACCATGGAAAACAAAAAGGGAAGTGTTATTGGTGCAGTGGCAGGAAGTCTTTTAGCAGCAACCAGTGTTGTATTATTGATTGCTCTGCTCTCTTCGTATTAGTCGTAATTTCGTTTATAATTTTGCTTTCTTTACTGTTCGACTTCTTGTGAGTGAGTGATTGTTTTGCACTAATTGTACTTTAGGAATTATAATACCTGCATGGTTAAGAAACGTATTACCTCTTAATTGAATGGTTCGTGTATGATATACAACTAACCGAAACTATACAGTTTGACCGGACTACATTCAATGTTTCTGAAACAAATAGGTTATTTTCATGTCATTGTCAGTATCTCTATCCATTGCGTGTGATAGTAGACTATAACCTTCTTCCTCCATCATTCTAATGATATTAGCTACGACAGGAAAATTTTTTGAACTGAAGGCCGAATTACGTATGGCTATATTTTTCTCTTTCGCCAGATCTTTCATTGTGCCATTATCATACACAATGTATACATCAGCCTTCCCAAAAACATAGTTATTGATGACCAGCGTTGCGTAAGAGGATTTGACTACTTCTGTTTTAGTACCTACTACCACATGTGTGATACCTGCTGTAATCAAGGATAGCATAGAAATAATGAGTAACTTCATAATTTACGTGTATTAATAAAGGTGATTGATGTAAATACTGGAATAGCGTATTAAGCCATAAAATGTTTGCTTATTAATTGCTGAAGCGCGATGTGCAATGTACTATTGGCTGCAACTATAGTTTTACCGAAAACAAAATTACTGCTGCCACTGAATTCGGTAATTGTGCCACCGGCCTGTTGAACAATAAATGCTCCACCGCATACATCCCAAGGTTGAAGTCCATATTCAAAAAAACCGTCAAACCGTCCGCAGGCAACGTAAACCAGATCCACTGCTGCACTTCCCATTCTGCGCATACCGCGAGTGGTTTTCATCAGTTCATCCAAGGTGCTTAGGTAGTGCTGCATGGTATCGAAGTCATAATAGGGAAAGCCTGTTGCTAGTAATGAATGCGCAAGTTCAGCTGTTTGTGATACCCGAATTACCTGACTATTTAAAAAGGCGGGGCTATCCTCCCACGCATAAAAAAGTTCTTCTCTATTTGGTTCGTATACAATGCCCATCACCGGTTTGCCATTTTGCAGTAAGCCTACGCTAACGCTGTAAACCGGTAAGCCATGAATGAAGTTGGTAGTGCCGTCAAGCGGATCAATCACCCACGTATACCATTTGGTTTCAGATGCTGTAGTTGACTCTTCTGTTATAAAACCAGCACCGGGCAGTAACAATCGAAGTCCGTCAACCAGCATTTTCTCGGCTGTTTCATCAACGTAGGAAACCAGTTGATTAAAACTTTTTACCTCAACCCGGTTAGCATTAAATGCTGTTGCTTCTTTTTGTATAAATGCTGCTGCTTCCTTTACCACTTTACAGGCATCGGCACAAAGCTTTTCAAAATCAACCTCCATTTATTTTCGTTTGGGTTTATAGTTGGTACTAAGTATTCGGATAGAGGTTCTTCGGTTTTCCTGATGCTGTTCTTCCGTGCAGTCAACACCATCAGCACAATCATTTACCAGTTTGGTTTCGCCATATCCTTTGGCTAACATGCGGCCTTTATCAATTCCTTTTTCCAGCATATAGTCAACGCATGCCTGCGCTCTGCGTTGTGACAGTTTCAGGTTATAATCTTCAGGTGCCCTACTATCGGTATGCGAAGAAAGTTCGATGGATATGGACGGATTAGCTTTTAAAATAACGGAAATGGAATCGAGTATTTCCTTTGATTCCTTGCGTAAGTCAGATTTGTCGAGGTCGTAATAAATACCCTCAAGTACAATCTCGGTTTCGGTATCGGGCACGGTTTGTATTTTAATAAGCAACTGCACGGTGGTATCATTCACAACATTCATCGTACTTATGCTAATCGGGTTGCTGTTAAAATAGTTGTCTTTTTCGGCTATGATTTCAGCTACGGAGTTCAGCGGCATTTCACCTACAAACAATCCGTCATTGCCCGTACGCATATTCAGCAGCATAGCCGATTCATTAGATACTTTTACCTGAGCACCTACAATGGGTGCTTCGGAAATGGCATCTACAACTTTGCCTTTTACCACAAAAAAATAGGGTTTTATCAGCAATGCATAAATGTCGTCATCACCAA
The DNA here is from genome assembly GCA_046309355.1 of Bacteroidota bacterium. Classification (GTDB taxonomy): domain Bacteria; phylum Bacteroidota; class Bacteroidia; order UKL13-3; family UKL13-3; genus CAYSBE01. The sequence continues at coordinate 23,111 of JBKCPL010000059.1, read as the reverse complement.
CTGTTCCTTCGCGGTTTGACGAGAAATAGGCAATGGGTTTACCCGGCAGGCGAAGTGCTTTGGGCAGGTAAGATAAGTTGAAATCATCACCTCCCGAATTGATGGGATACTTCAGGTTACTAGCAGGCGTATAAGCTCCGGCAACATTTCGTGTGACGAAAATATCGAGGCCACCCATTCCCATCCAGCCTTTAGAGGCGAAGTATACATTCCCATCATCATCTACCGTTGGAAACATATCATCATCTGTTGTATTTACATTGGGACCAAGATTTACAGGTGTACCCCATGTATTGGAAACATCATTGTAGTCTGCGTAATAAATATCTTTTTGTCCGAAACCACCGGGCATATCGCTGGCAAAATACAATCGCTTGCCGTCAGGCGCCATTGCCGGATGTCCGTTCGAGTAAAATTCGGAGTTAAAGGGCAGTGATTCGGGAACCGACCAGCCCGTATCTCTGAAGTAAGAAACAAACAATTTACAACCTACGCTTTTACCATCGGTTCCATTGCATTGTGTTAGGTACATGGTTGTATAAGCGCTGTCAATCCATGCTGTGCCGTCATTGAACAAGGTATTGACCGAGCCTTTCAGTTTTTGAACAGAGCTCCATCTTCCACTTCTGTATACCGATTCAAAATAGTCGGAACATTTTTGACCTGTCCATTCAAATATGTCTTTTCCAAAGGCTTCTGTTCGTGACGAAGCCCACACCAAACGGTTGTAATGATAAAATGGGGCATAATCAGAATAGGGCGTATTAAACTCCTTGGCATTTTGTATGGTAAATTTTTCGGGACGTTCTTTCCACTGTATGGCTACTGCACACGATTGCTGTTCGCGTTTGGCATCTGCATCATCGGGTACTTCGAACAGGTAATCAAAAAACTGACGGGACGCCTCTTCGTAGCGTTCAAAGTTTTTCAGCAAATGGCCGTAGCTGTATAGTATTTTAGGATCAGGGTATTTGGTATTAACCAGTTTGTCGTAAAACTCAAATGCCTTTCTGAAGTTATTGGCCTGGCGGTAACTTTCGGCAATCATATACAGCACCTGATCGCGTTTTTGTTCATCTTTTATCTTGGGATGAATTTTGGAAAAAAGTTGTGCCGATGTATTGTACTTGCGTTGCCTGAATGCCGTATGTGCCTTTTCAAGCTCCAAATCGAGCGCTGTCATTTGTTCCTGTGCAAAGGAAGCAAGTGACCAAAAAAATGAAAAAAGCAGAATAAATTTACGCATGTGAGACGTGAAGTAAATAAAAAAAAGGCAAAACCCGCATACAGCGAATGTATTATTTACCCTTAAATGGCACAATGAGGGCATCTCCCCAAAGTTCCTCTACTCCGTAAAATTCGCGTTTGTCTTCCAAAAATACGTGTGCTACCACATCAAAATAATCGAGCAGTACCCATTCCAGGTTATCAAAACCCTCGCGATGCCAAGGCCTTGCTCCTGTATGCTTCCACACTTCTTCTTCTGCCGAATGGGCGATAGCCTCAACCTGCTTGTCGTTGCCGGCATGGCTAATCACAAAAAAATCGGCAGACGCAGCCGGTATCTTGCGCAAATCAAGTATGGTTATGTCTTCGGCTTTTTTCTCAAACATTCCCTGAGCGATCATTTTAGCCAGTTCAATGCCAAAAGCCTCTGATTTTACAGGTGCTGCTGTAGCAGTAGTGCGTTTAGTAGTTTTAACAGTAGTTTTCTTTGTTGTCGTTTTCTTCACTTTATTCGGTATATCTTTGTGGCCTGCAAAATACTACAAAATTTTGAGCAACCCATTTCTGCAAATCGGATCATCCGTATTGATGTATGAGGAAGTTGATTCCACCAACCGCATAGCACGTGAGTTAGCCGTATCCCATGCGTTGCCCGAAGGCACCGTTGTGGTAGCCAAGCATCAGCGTGAAGGACGCGGACAGCAGAATGCCGTTTGGGAATCGGAAGCAGGACTCAATTTACTGGCTACATACATCCTAACTCCCCTGAATTCCGAAATACATCGTCAAGTTGTGCTGAATATGGCTGTAGCAAATGCCATTCACCGCTGGATCAGTAAGTATACAAATAATTGCCACATCAAATGGCCCAATGATATCCTCGCCAGAGGCAAAAAGACAGGAGGTATTCTTATAGAAAACAATTTGTCGGGAAATGAATGGAAATCATCTTTTATAGGTGTAGGAGTTAATATTAATCAGGAACAATTTACGCAACCTAACGCCACGTCATTATTCAAGCTAACCGGTAATACATACGATGTTGCTCAGTGCCTGAAAGAGCTAACGGAGGAGTTGCGTAAGGAACTTTTGTTATTCAGCACATCAGAAGACGCTGCCATACGCAGGTATTACCTCAGTCATTTATTTTTACTACATGAAGAAGCCGAATTTAGTGTAGATACTGAACGTGTGAAAGGTATTATACAGGATATAGATGACGCTGGCCGTTTGCTAGTTTCTATAAACGGAAATGTGCGGGCATTTAATAACAAGGAAATACGTTTTCTGGCTGTATGATGGTGTGCGTGGATTTTGGCAATACGCTTGTGAAAGCGGGCATCTTTGAACAAGGAAAAATGCTGAATAACCTGCGCACGGATTATGAGCAATTACATGTATTGCATCGTTTCATTGTTGATTCGCAAGTTTCTGAAATAGCCGTATGCAATGTATCGGGCAACGGTGACTCCATATTGAGTGAGCTAGCTGCGAACCTACAAATACATCATTTAACAAGTGCTACTCCCCTTCCGTTTATAAACGAATACAAAACTCCGCTTACCCTCGGTACCGATCGCATAGCCGCTGTTGCCGGTGCACATATGTTGTTTCCTGAAACTACATGTTTGATTATTGATTGCGGAACGTGCATGACTACTGATGTGATTACACACGATGGTGTATACAAAGGCGGTAGTATTTCACCCGGTTTACAGATGCGCTTAAAGTCGATGCACACCTTTACCGGTAAACTTCCCGAATTGGATTTTAAGATCCCCGAAAGCATTACAGGAAACAGTACGGCCGAGTGTATGTTTTCAGGCGCATTTCATGGCATGATAGCCGAAATAGGTTATTTTGCTGAGCATTACGCACACTCACTCGGCAGTTGTCAATTAGTGCTGTGCGGAGGAGATGCAGAATTGTTTGCCGAACACCTGAATTTAAACATCTTTGCAGCGCCCGATTTGGTTTTATACGGGCTTTATCAAATATACCGACAACATGACTCATAAGGCATTCAGCCGATACTTTTTGGTTCTCTTACTCATCAGTGCATCCGCTGTGCGTGCTCAAAACTTAACCCGGTCGCCTTACTCCGTTATTGGATTAGGTGAGATGCAATACACAGGAAATGCTCAGCTGGGAGCTATGGGCCAGGTAGCTCAAGGAATTCGCAACCACACGTTCATCAACCATGAAAATCCGGCTTCATACAGCTCACTTAATTTAACCTTATTCGAAGCCGGAATGAGTTATATCAACGGTACAGTTTCCAATGCACGTTCAAACAGCGGTATAGAAAATTACAGTTTTAATTACTTCGCGCTTGCTATTCCTCTTTCTGTCAAAAAAGGAATCGGTATGTCGTTTGGGCTTCATCCCTATACAGCTATGGGCTATAATGTGAGGCTTAATGCGATGTATCCGGGTTATGAAGCAGTGGAAGTATTGAAAGGCTCAGGAGGACTTACACGTGTATATGGCGGTTTTGGCACTAAACTATACAAAGGGCTATCTCTGGGTTTAAATACTTCCTATGTATTTGGTCAACTTATACAGCAACAACAACTACTGGTAAATCCTGCATTCAACATTTTCAGTTTGGATGTGCAACGAAAAACATCGCTGGGTACATTTTTGTGGCAGGCAGGCGTGCAGTATGAATACACTACTGCCAACGATAAATATACCTGGGTAGCCGGAGCAACTTACACCTTGCCTCAAATGGCCAATGCCAACCAAGATTACACATACCGTACTGTAAGATTTGACGGAACAACTACCATCGATACCATCGATAATATGACAGACAGGACGGGTACGATTAATATGCCGTCACTATGGCAAGCAGGAATCTCGCTCAGCCGAAAAGATAAATGGACATTGGCCTTAGATTTAAGCGGACAAAACTGGAGCGATTTTCGTTTTTATGAGCGCAACGATTCGCTGCGTAACAGTATCGGCATAAATGCAGGTTTTAGCTGGATACCCGATTACAGCGACTTTAAAAATTTCTTGAACCGAACCGAATACCGTGCAGGCATTCGTTACAACACCGGTAATGTATCTATTGATCAAACCACTATAGCTACACTTGGATTTTCAGCCGGTGTAGGAATACCTATGGGCAAAAGCAAATCGAGGCTGAACGTGACGGGCGAATATTTTGTGCGTGGTACTACGCAAAATAACCTATTGCGTGAAGAGTATTTTCGCATTACGCTAGGTGTAAACATGGCGGATAAGTGGTTTAACCGCTACAAGTATGACTAAGCATTCAGGCTATATCGTATGTATAGTTTGCGCATGCCTGCTTGCTGTATCTTGCAGCAACGACATCGACAAAATACAATTACTTACCGAACCTGATCATCTGCCCCTGGAAAAAGGAAAGAATATAACTATCATTTATACTGACTCCGGATGGATGAAAGCAAAGGTAGTTGCTCCTACGCTTCAAAGGTTCGCCACCGCAACCCGAAATGAAACCGAATTGCCCGAAGGTGTTGCCGTTACATTCTTTAACCGCAATCAGCAGGCTGAAAGTTTTATTTCAGCGAAGTATGCCCTGCGCTACGACCGTGAACGTAAGATGGTTGCAAAAAATGATGTGATTCTGGTTAATATAAAAGGCGATACGCTGCGCACCGAAGAATTATTTTGGGACGAAACCGAACAAAAAATATATTCGAACCAATCGGTGCGCATCACTACACCCGATGAAATTATTTTGGGCAAAGGATTTGAATCAAACCTTGACTTCAGCAAGTACCGAATAAAAGAAATTAGCGGCATCATCAGCATGCACCCTGATCAATGAAACGATTAATTACATACAATTGGCTGATACTATGCATCAGCGCGTTACTCACAGGAATTTTTATCAGCTTTTTTGAGCACTTCTGGGCGGGCAAAGCCTACATGTATTTTATGCTGGCAGCTGTGTTTGGCTGGGTGTATTACCGGCAAAGAAAAGGCAACTGATTTCACTCATACCGCTGATTATTTTTCAGAAGACCAATTATTAACGAGGAATAGCCTACCTTTGCGCCTCATTTTACAGCAGGTATGCAACCCAATATCAGAAACATAGCTATTATAGCCCACGTTGACCACGGTAAAACTACATTGGTCGACAAAATTTTACACCAAACCAAGCTATTTCGCGAGAATCAGCAAACAGGTGAATTGATACTCGATAATAATGACCTGGAGCGCGAGCGAGGCATTACCATCTTGGCTAAAAACGTATCCGTGAGATACAAAGACACCAAGATAAACATTATCGACACTCCCGGTCACGCTGACTTTGGCGGTGAAGTAGAGCGTGTGCTGAATATGGCCGATGGCGTGCTGCTTCTGGTAGACGCATTTGAAGGCCCAATGCCTCAAACCCGTTTTGTACTTCATAAAGCTCTTTCGCTGGGTAAAAAACCTATCGTAGTTATTAATAAAGTTGATAAGCCTAACTGCCGTCCTGATGAAGTGCACGATGCCGTTTTTGATTTGTTTTTTAACCTTGATGCTACTGAAGAGCAGTTGAACTTTCATACCATTTACGGAAGTTCAAAACAAGGCTGGATGGGCCGCGACTGGAAAACACCCACCGAAGATTTTACCGAATTGCTTGACGATATACTTGAACAAATTCCTGCGCCACATGTTGAAGAAGGAACATTGCAAATGCAAATTACCTCGCTCGATTATTCATCATTTACCGGGCGTATAGCCATTGGGCGATTGCTGCGTGGTTCGCTTAGGGTGAATCAGCCGGTATCATTGGTAAAACGTGACGGTAGTATTCAAAAATCCAGAATTAAGGAACTGTATACCTTCGAAGGATTAGGTCGTATGAAAGTAGAAGAAGTACATGCAGGTGATATTTGTGCTGTGTTTGGCATTGAAGGATTTGAAATTGGCGATACCATTGCAGATTTTGATAACCCTGAAGGTTTAAAGCCCATTGCTATTGATGAGCCTACCATGAGTATGCTTTTTACCATTAACAACTCACCGTTTTTTGGCAAAGAGGGCAAATTTGTAACCTCTCGCCACGTGCGTGAGCGGCTTGAAAAAGAAACCGAAAAAAATCTGGCCATGCGGCTACAGGATACTGATTCGCCAGATTCCATTATAGTTTATGGTCGAGGAATTTTACACCTCTCCATACTTATTGAAACCATGAGGCGCGAAGGCTACGAATTGCAGGTAGGTCAACCACGTGTAATCGTAAAGGAAATTGATGGGCAAAAATGTGAGCCTGTTGAAATTCTGACGGTAGATGTGCCGGAGGAAAGTGCCGGAAAAGTAATTGAGCTGGTGAGTCAACGTAAAGGAGAAATGTTGGTCATGGAGCCTAAAGGCGATTTACAGCACTTGGAATTCAGTATTCCCTCACGCGGTATCATTGGTCTACGTAATAGCGTGCTGACGGCTACAGCTGGAGAAGCCATCATGGCTCACCGCTTCAAATCTTATGAGCCGTGGAAAGGAGCTATACCATCACGTTTGGCAGGTGTACTTATCAGCGGTGAAAAAGGAACTGCAACAGCATATGCCATTGATAAACTTCAAGACCGCGGGCGTTTTTTTATTGATCCGGGAGATGAAGTATATGAAGGAATGATTATAGGTGAAAACATTCGCCCTGATGACATGGTGCTGAATGTGATTAAAGCCAAACAACTAACCAACTTCCGTGCAGCAGGCAGTGATGAAAACGTGAAAATTGCTCCTAAAATTAATTTCTCACTCGAGGAGTGTATGGAATATATTCAGGGTGATGAATACGTAGAAATTACACCTAAAACATTGCGATTACGTAAAGTATTGCTGAATGAGAATGACCGCAAGCGTGCTAAAAATGCAGCTTTGGCATAGTGAAGATTGAGCTGAATTTTTTCCCAAAACTACTGAGGAGCCAATGGCTTGTGCAATCTTAATCGGATGTAATCTTATATAGAGTGTATTGATTGCTTCTGCCAATCCAGTTATTGACATTGAACGCATACAGCCAATCGGGTATGGATGTGTAAACACGTGAAAGCGTAGCATGAGGAATACGTGGCACAAGCGACTTTTCGGTAATGACAAATGCATTTGTTACAGGTTTGTATACGCTAAGGGGAATTAAAATTAAGTCATTTTTCTTATAAAATGTGGCTTGGTTGGTTCCGCTCATAAACGGATTCCGGTGTTCGTAATACATCGTGCTGCCTGCCGGTAACTGATACATAATTTTGTACACATTAGCCAGTTCGTGAGCCGGTTTGAACATTATAATTAATAAAGCAACTGCATTTACCGCTATAAACATACGGGCCAGTGCAGTCCAACGTCTTTTATTCCTTTCCTGTTTCAGCCTTTCATAAACCCATTGCCAGGCTAGTACTGCAGCAAGCGGAGCAAAAAAAAGCATAGGAAAAATAAACCTCAATTCTTTGTGCCCTACCATAGAATGACCCATTACAAAAAAGAATAGCGCATAACCTATCAGCCTATATGCACGTTGATAAAGCAGCAGAATACATCCGGCTATGACCAACAAGCTGAATGGCGGAATTAATTGCTCAACTGTTTGTGTAAAATACCAATACCACGGTGAAATGCCAAATCCTGCCGCTACCTTATTCACTATGTTTTGATAAAAGTATACGTAGGGAGTGAATACCCAGTTTCCATAAAAAAGAAAGTCGAGGAAGGAGGCAAAGCCAATACTAAGTAAGCCCCCTGTAGATAACCACAGCAGATGTTTTAGTGATATTCGCTGAACTAACAGATAAGCGCCTACTCCAAAAAGCGCAAAACCCATCTGAAATCTGAATACAAAACTTAAGCCGAGTAGAACTCCCGTCCATAAGTTGTATTTACTTCTGAGCAACAACGATACACCCCAAATAAATAAAGCTGCCGACCATGTTTCGCTGGAATAGCGTACATGTACATACACAAGGCACCAGCCGAAGAACAGGAGCAACAAATGGGTACGCTGAAGAGGGACTTCAGAAAATACCAATGCTCGATGAAATTGAAGAGACGCTACAATACAAAGAACAGCTGTAAGAAGTCGAAGTAGAAATGCAATCAAAAATGGATTGGTCAACTGTAAACTACCAGCACACTTAATAAGTACGTATGTGAGCCACACTTGAATACTGGGTCGCATTTCTTCACCAAACTCCATCGGCAATGTTGCAGCATTTTTTTCACCCGTAATGGCGTACGTAAATTCAATGAGCTGATAGTGTTCATCGGGATGATGCCAGCCCACACTAAACCATGCCGCTATACTATGTACGAGTAAGGCCAGTATAGTTAAATGAAAGGTAGGTATGCCCTGTGTTGTTCTCATTTAGCTGTCAAAGTAATTTGATTTTTAGCGAATTGCTTATTGGTGTGAATAATTTGGACCAAAAAACGAGATGTATGATGGCTGAAAAGCAGTTTACGAAGGCTATGCATTTGCTCTATTTTTTACTATGGATATGTATGAATTTGCATTTACTTTGCGTCAAATGCGGTATGTAAACGTACTCCTTCTTTTTGTCGCTGCTGCGCTGTGCAAACAGTTGAATGCTCAGATGTTTCCATCGTTCGGAGATTCCCGTACAGGAAGTTCGGGTATGCAATTCTTAAAAATATCGCCTGACGCCCGCTCGCTATCGCTCGCGGGCGCTGGTGTAGCCACCGCAAATGATGTATCAGCCACGTATTGGAATCCGGCAGCCATTGCCGAAGGCGATACTGCACGCGTAAAAGTTCATTTCGCACACACCCGTTACTTTGGCGATATATCCGGCAATTTCAGCGGAGCTGTTTTCAAGTCAGGGAAATATTCCTTTCTGGGTGTATCCGTTTTTTCTATGAACTACGGTACCATGAACGAAACCACTGAGTTTGAGCCTACCGGCACCGGCCGTACGTTTACTGTAACAAACTATAGTGTAGCCCTTACCTATGCACGGGTGCTTACGAACAATTTCAGCTTCGGGATTAATACCAAATTTGCCAACGAAGGTTTTGCCGGTGTAAACATCAATAATGTATTATTTGATTTGGGTTTGAAGTACCACGTTGGTATTAAGAATGCGCGCTTCGGTATTAATTTTAGCAACTTTGGATTGAATGTAAAACCGACAGGCGAAGTTCAGGTTTTAAAATTCAGCGGTGATGCAACTACATCCGACTTTACATCGGTAACTGTGCCCGCTATTTTCAGGCTGGGTGCTGCTTTCGATCCAATATCCACGAAAGACCACAACCTATGTGTCATTGGTCAGTTGAATCACCCAACTGATAATAATGAAACCTACGCCTTAGCCACTGAATACTCATACATGAACTTGCTTTACGGTCGTATCGGCTACGAGTTCGCTACAGATACTCGCTATACCTTTCCATCGGCCGGAATTGGTCTGAGGTTGATGCGCAACTATGGTGGTCTGACTGTAGATTACGCTATCGTTTCGCGCCAGGTTTTAGGCAATATTCATCGCATCGGATTATCACTTGTACTGAAATGAAAAAATCACTGAAACATATTATTTTACTGGGTGTAAGTGCTATCGGAATGGCATCGTGTTCGGCCTTGTTTGGCGACAAAGACGATGATCAGGTAAATGATGTATTCAAGCAAGGTGCCATTGACCCCAACCTGATTCCGCAAAGTGTGGGTTATGTTCCATTATATCCTTACTTCACCGGATTCAACAACCCGGTAGATGTATTTGTAGGATATGATGACTTGATTTACGTAGTAGATGACAACGGACTGAATATACTTGACCAGAAAGGCACCAGGTACCAGATTATTCCCATTCCCGGAGCTACAGATGTAACACAAGACCGCAGGCTACATACTTACGTGGTGGGACGCATTTCATTGCCGCGGGGTCCCGGAGGCAGCATGGTCAATCTTGCAGCCGTTTACCACCTCACCAATACCGCAACCGGAAATTATTCCATAATTGATACGCTAATACATCCCGATTGTGATGATTCGCGAGGAATTACTGCCTTTCGCGGTGCCGATGATGAAGCTGTGGAATTTACCGGTATTACGTGTTTGCACGACAATACACTGTACCTCTCGCGCACAGGTCCGCGCAATGACCCCAATTCATTTGTACGTCCCGACAATACTATTTTGCTGTATGATGCGGCAGGAAAAAATACAGGTAGTGCAGTAGGATTAAGTTCATCGTCTGCCAGTTTGCGCTCGTGCCTGGGGGTAAGCTCTATAGCCGGGTATGCTGCTCCACCGCAGCGACTGGAAGGAATGAACACCAGCAAATCATTTTTCATCACTCAGGCCGATGTGCAACCTATAGAATACAGGGTACTGGGAATAACCGTAACCGATGATCCGGATGCAGGCACGCAGTATACCGAAACACCTTCTTTGCTAAATTTTGATGCCGCTAAAGGCGACCGCTTTATGTATGAACCCTTCCGGTTTAAAAAACCGGTTGATTGTTTCATCGCACCCGATAATTTACAATACATTTTTGTTGTTGATAGTGAAACTGATTCGCTGTATGTATTCACCAATCAAGGAATTGAAGGTGTGAATCCACCGGCTACGTTCACTTCGCGTAAACAAGTAATTGTTTCTTTTGGCGGAGCTAGTATTGACGGAACAACAAGCGGTCCATATAATTTTAATGACCCTTCGGGTGTATGCTATCACCGCAGGGTGGTATACATAGCCGATAAAGGCAATAACCGCATCTGCAGGTTTATTTTAAATACAGACTTGCAGTAATGAAGTGCTTAATAAGCCATCTCGCTCAGGAAGTGAACTTTCATCAGTTGTAAATCTTCCTTGCTAAACTCATTGCCGTATTCTTTAATAATATCTTCCAGCGAATCATTCTGGCATGTGCGTATAAAATCCATAACCTCATCAATAATTTCTTCATCGGCTATGTGATGAATGTATTGCTGCAGGTTCAGTTTTGTGCCCGATGTAACAATGCTTTGTATCTCATCCAGCAACTCGCCCATGCTCATGCCCAGCGAACGTGCAATATCTTCGAGTGCAATTTTCTTATCGATGTTGGTAATAATCGCAATTTTTTTAGCCGATTTATTTACCACACTTTTCACCACTACATCTTCCGGACGTTCAATTCCGTTATCGGTCACGTATTTTGAAATCAAATCGATAAACGGTTTACCGAATTTCATGGACTTACCTTTATTAACCCCAGTAATCTTACTCAACTCGTCCATGTTTATGGGGTATTTGAATGCCATTTCCTCCAGCGAGGGATCACCAAAAATAACGTAAGGAGGCAGATTCATTTGCTTGCCCATTTTTTTGGTTAGGTCTTTCAGCATGTCAAACAACTCTTCGTCAAACACATTTTCAACTTCTACCGTCTCGTCCTCTTCAGTTACTTTTTCAAATTTCTTATCTATAGCCAGTTCCAGCTTAACCGGTTTTTTAATAAATGCTTCCCCTGTTTCGCTGATAGATAACAATCCATAGTTTTCAATATTTTTAGTTACATAGCCTTTTACCAGCAACATACGCAGCACCGATTTCCAGAAAATATCTTCATGGTCGATTCCGGCACCGAACAGTTTCATCTTATGGTGACCGGCCATACCTACCTCGTGTGTTTTATTTCCGATTAACACATTTACCATGTGATCCAGATTGTATTGTTCATTCAGCTCTTTTACTACCTGAAGTGCTATTTGTGCCTGGTCGGTTACGTCCTGTTTATCTTTCGGATGTCGACAGTTGTCACACATCTTGTTGCATTTCTTTTCCTCAAACTCTTCACCAAAGTAGTGCAGTAAGAATTTTCTGCGGCACGATGAAGTTTCAGCAAATGCTTCGGTTTCAAAAATGAGCAACGTACCAATTTCGCGTTCGGCAACAGGTTTATCTTTTAAAAACTTTTCCAGTTTTTCAATATCAGCCGGGTTATAAAAAAGGAGGCAATCTCCATCCAATCCATCGCGGCCTGCACGCCCTGTTTCCTGATAATAACCCTCAATGCTTTTTGGAATATCATAGTGAATTACAAACCGTACATCCGGCTTATCAATACCCATTCCGAAAGCTATTGTAGCTACAATTACATCGCAATCCTCCATCAAAAACGCATCCTGATGCGCTGCACGTGTTTTGGCATCGAGGCCGGCATGGTAAGGCAACGCTTTAATACCGTTGGCCTTTAGCACTTCAGCCAGCTCTTCTACCTTCTTGCGGCTGAGGCAGTAAATAATGCCCGACTTACCTTTGCGGGGTTTGATGAATGAAACAATTTCCTTTAACGTATCGGCTTTTTTGCCTTTGGGCCGTACTTCGTAGTATAAATTAGACCTGTTAAATGACGACTTATACAACGTAGCCTCCGTCATCTGCAGGTTTTTAATAATATCCTGCTGCACTTTGGGCGTTGCTGTGGCCGTTAACGCCATCATGGGCACATCTTTAATCTCTTTGATCATTTGCTTGATGCGCCTGTATTCAGGCCTAAAGTCATGGCCCCATTCAGAAATACAGTGAGCCTCGTCAACAGCTACAAACGATACATCGATGCTTTTTAAAAAATCAATGGTTTCGTCTTTTTTAAGCGTTTCAGGTGCTATATATAGCATTTTGGTTTGTCCGGATGTTACATCCTTCTTCACCGTAGCAATTTCGGTTTTGGTAAGCGATGAGTTTAAAAAGTGAGCAACTGTTTCGTGGCTGAACGAACGAATCTGATCAACCTGGTTTTTCATTAAAGCAATTAAAGGCGAAATAATAAGAGCAGTGCCCGGCATCATAAGGGCAGGCAATTGGTAGCAAAGTGATTTACCACCACCTGTGGGCATAATTACAAACGTATCATTCTCAGAAAGTATATTGTTTATAATGATTTCCTGATCTCCTTTAAAACTATCAAATCCAAAAAACTCCTGAAGGCTTTTTTTCGGATCGTAGGTAGCAGCTTTTGATTTAACAGCGGAAGATTTGGTTGTCGCTGCGGATTTGGTTTTGGCCATGTAGTTATAATTATCTATTGCACTGATATTTACCCAAAAGGGGCACGAATTTAGGTTACGTTTTCGTGATTTGAAAATTAAACCTATAAAACTTTCTTTGCAATGACTTTTATCAGTTATTGCAACGGTAAAAGCCGTAGAATAATATATGTGAGAAAGATACAACATGCAACCCACTAACAACAAAAACCACTATGCCGTAATTATGGCAGGTGGCGTAGGCACACGGTTTTGGCCATACAGCCGTTCCAATTATCCCAAACAATTTCTGGATATCATGGGAGTTGGAAAAACATTGCTTCAACTAACCTATGAACGGTTTTTGAAGCATTTTGATCCTGAAAACATCATTATTGTTACCAATAGCAACTATGTAAGTATTGTTAATGAGCAACTGCCCGGAATACCTCAAACCTGCGTATTGGGTGAGCCCTCCATGAAAAATACCGGAGCCTGCATCAGCTATGCTACAGCTGTCATACACAAGCGAAATACGCATGCCGTGTGTGTGGTAGCACCATCTGACCACCTCATACTAGACGAGCAGCGGTTTCATGAGAACGTAGCTACCGCCATGGACTACGCCAAGAAAACTAACGCACTCATTACGCTAGGAATTCGCCCAACACGTCCTGATACGGGTTATGGTTACATACAATACCTTGAAAACGATTCGGCTGACCATATTTACAAGGTGAAAACATTTACCGAAAAACCCACACTGGAAATAGCACAAACATTTTTAGAGAGTGGCGATTTTTTATGGAATGCAGGCATTTTTGTATGGAGTGTGTCGGCTATTAAAGATGCTATCAAGCACCATATGCCCGAACATTATGCCCTGTTTAAACAGGCCGCTCGAAGTTTTAATACTCCTGATGAACTCACGGTTATTCAATCTATTTACGAACAGTGCCGTTCGGTGTCTATTGACTATGGTGTGATGGAAAAAGCCGATAACGTGTATGTTATACCTTCTGAATTTGGCTGGAGCGATTTGGGTACATGGACCTCATTGTATGAAAACTGTGATAAAACAGCCGAACGGAACGTGCTGAAAGGCATGAACGTGCTAACGTATGACAGTGATAACTGCATGGTAAGCAGCACCGGAAAAAACCGGCTTGTGGTATTGAAGGCCGTAAATAACCTCATAGTTGTAGATACCGATGATGTGTTGCTGATATGCGATAAAAACCGAGAACAGGAGGTGAAACAGATAGTGACGGATATAAAATTAAAATTTGAAGAAAAGTACACCTGATGCTTCAGCCACCCTATTTAAAACCCGGAGATAAGGTAGCCATTGCGGCAACCGCTCGTAAGGTGACAGAGCATGAAATGAGCTATGCAGTAGCATTGCTTCGATCGTGGAAACTTGAAGTGATTATACCTCACGAACTTTATGATAGTGAGAATCAATTTGCCGGAAGTGATTACACACGCACGCGAGTGCTGCAAAAACTGCTGGATAGCGAAGAAATAAAAGCCATTTTTTGTGCCAGAGGAGGCTACGGAACTGTACGTATTATCGATCAGCTCGATTTCAGAAAATTCGTACAAGTACCAAAATGGGTAATAGGCTTCAGCGATATTACCGCACTACACGCACACATACACAATTGCCTAGGTATTTGCAGTATGCACGCACCTATGCCTATTAACTGCCTGCCCGATAAATTAGATTCAGAAAGTATGCATTACTTGCATAATACGTTGTTTGGTGGTGCAGAGGCCATTTTGTCAAAGGCTAATGCACTGAACCGTGAAGGAGCAGCCGAAGGCGAACTTATAGGCGGGAATCTTTCAGTACTGTACAGCCTTGTGGGAAGCAGATCGATGCCCGACTGCCGCGATAAAATACTATTTCTGGAAGACCTGGATGAATACCTTTATCACATTGACAGGATGCTGGTGAACCTGAAGCGAAACGGTATTCTTAGCCATCTGCGCGGACTCGTAGTAGGCGGTATGAGTGACATGAAAGACAATACGATTCCATTCGGAAAAACAGCCGAAGAAATTATAGCCGAACACACCCATGAATTTGATTATCCGGTATGCTATGGTTTTCCTGCAGGTCATGAAAAACGCAACCTGGCACTCATCATGGGCGCAGCCTACACACTTGACGTGGCGAAAAATATGAGCACATTGAAACTAGTTTCATAGAAAATAATAAATTCGCAGCCCTCATTTCTCATTCGGGGTGTGGCGCAGCCCGGTAGCGCGCTTGCTTGGGGTGCAAGAGGTCGTGGGTTCAAATCCCGCCACTCCGACCCGCTAAAGTCGACACTTTTGTGTCGGCTTTTATTATTTCACGAAGCGTTGAATGCTCATGCATTCATAAGCGGAGGGAAATAATAAAAGTCAACCGCCTAGCGGGTGGCTTTTGCGGTTTCGACTCCTCCCATAGGATTATCTAAATCCCGCTTTACTCATGCTTTCATAAGTAAAGGAAATTAAATATGTATTCATCCGTTCTTAGCAAGAAAAAGATGTGGAGATGATATACTTCAATGCCGTTAAATATTCTGATAATTAATGCATTTTTGAATGCGATGAAACGTGCACTATTGTTTAGTATATTTTTGGTGGCTGTTGCATTCAGCTTTAAAAATCTGAAAGAGCCCGATATATGGTGGCAATTGCGCACCGGAAACTGGATTTTGGAAAACAACGCTGTTCCACATACAGATCCACTGTCATTTACTTACGAAACCAACTCATGGACCAACATAAAATGGGGTTATGAATGGGTGCTTGCGCTATATGAAAAATGGGCCGGTGCTGCAGCCATACCTTTATTGCAAGCACTGGTAGCTATAGGTATTATTTTACTGCTTTATACACTAGTGGTTAATCTACTTCAGCATTACCACCGACAAGAGTTGAGTTTTATGCTGTATCCACTTTTGCTATACGGTCTGTGTATGTTGGAATTCAGAATGACTGCTCGACCTGAAATGTTGAGTCACCTGTTTACAGTGGCTTACATGCTGCTGATAACCCTGCATACGCTGAAGCCATCACGATGGGTTTTTCTTATTCCTTTGCTGCAAATGCTGTGGGCCAACGTACACGAAGGTTACGGAATTGGCTGGGTAGTACTGTTCATTTGGATAACTGCACTCTGGATTCATTATCGGTTTCATGCTACTCAAAAACCTATTCGTGAATCTGCCATAGTTGCGGCTTCTGTTCTAGCAGTTTGCATAAATCCTTACGGAACCGAATTGTTATGGCGACCGCTTGGTTTACTCACACAGCTGCAGGAAACCAAATACACAACTGAATTTTTAGACTATAGATATTTTCAATACTGGCAAAAAGAGTCGTATGCAGCTTTGCTGAGTTCTGCTTTAGTGATTGTATTTCTAATCATAGCTGCTCTAAAAAATAAGGAGAAGAAAAAAGTACCGTTTGTACAACTACTTACCCGCGACCCGTTACTCATGTTCAACGCTGCACTTGTACTGGCATTTACTTACCTGGCTTTAAATGCTCTGCGAAATGTGGTGTTTTTGCAGCTTGTCACTCTGCCACTTCTGGTGGGCTACTTCCCGTTGCGTATACAGGAAAAGCACCATCGGTTTCAGCAGTACACCATGATGGCCACATTATGTTTATCTGTGTTGCTTTATGTGTTAATTGTAACAAACCGCTATTATGAACTTACAGGAAGCACGCAACGTTACGGACTTGAAATTTCGAGCATGAATAATCCGGAAGGTGCGGCAGCATACCTGCAATCGCATCAACTGGAGAAGGAAGTTTTCAGTGATTACATGATTTCTTCCTATTTCCTGTGGCGCTTGCAACCGCATTACAAATCCTATATTGACCTGCGCGAGCACGAGGTATTTCCCCCTGAATTTTTCACCGAATTTGCAGCATCTGTTTATTATCCCGAAGTATTTTCATCTATCGATTCGCAGCATACATTTACTGCTTATGCCTTATATACTCCTCAGTTTGGTCCTTTACACCGGTACTTGTATACACACCCCGAATTTCGCCTGGTGTATATAGATGCAGTTGCTGCAGTGTATGTAAAAGACACTACATCTTCTCAGGCATCCTATTCATTTGCAAAGCCTGTAGCTGCATCGGGTTTTGCTCAACTACTTACCCGAATATTCAATCCGTTTTACCGTAACCTTGAATACGAGCCAGCGAATGAATGGATAAATGCTGCTGCATACTACACATCTGTTGGCGATGCCGGTAAGGCATTGAGCTATGTTGAAAAGGGTATGCAGTCAGGCAAAAATACCGATATGTGTTTTGTATACCGTGCTAAAGCACATGAGTATATGGCAGCCACGGATACTGCACTTCGTTTAATATATACCGATTCAGCCATTTTTTATTACCAGCAAGCTATTGCCATTAACAAAAATAATGCAGCTGCGCTTCAGGCATTGGGTATACACTACCTGAACCGTACACGCATAAAAGAGGCTATAAAACTTTTTGAAAATTGTGTACAGCTCGAACCCGGCAATAAAGATGCGTATGTACAGCTTGCCGAATCGTATAAATACCTAGCCAATCTGAACGGTAAAAAAGAGGATTTACTTAAAGCTATTTCGGCCTACGAGAAAGCGCTGCAGCTTGACTCGAAAAATTTATATGTCTGTGCTTCTCTGGGCCTGTTGCATTACAGCAACGGAAACTGTGAACGTGCAGTTGAGTTGCTTCTGCCGGCTAAAGATTACGAACGTATAGGAATAAACGAACGCAACCTGATTAAACAATGCCTGATTAATTGCGGAGAACGCCTTTAGTGATGATGCTTAAATCCAATTCCTTTACGGCCCGATTCAACTTTAGCAGCCTTTTCAAGTACCTCGTCCTTCATCTTGTTTTTATATTCCTGAAATGCATCGGCTAGCTCATCGTTATGGGTGGCCAAAATTTGTATGGCAAGCAGTCCTGCGTTTTTAGCATTGTTGATTGCAACCGTTGCCACAGGAACACCACCGGGCATTTGCACAATAGACAAAAGCGAATCCATACCGTCCAGTGCTTTCAACTTCACCGGAACTCCCACCACAGGTAAGGTGGTAATAGAAGCCACCATACCGGGCAAATGAGCAGCACCACCAGCACCTGCAATAATCACTTTTAAGCCGCGTCCGCGGGCTGTTTTAGCATATTCAAACATGCGATCGGGGGTTCGGTGTGCAGATACCACCGTGATTTCATATCCCACATTAAACTCATCGAGTATTTTGGCAGCATCCTGCATAATTTCCAAATCGGAATCGCTGCCCATTATTATACCTACTTGTTTGCTCATAGTTGAACGGATGTACTGCGAAAGTACACCAATTTTCGAAAACCCTTAATTCACACTGCTCAATTCTTTCTTCAGAAATGGTGCTGTGTAGCTGTGCTGATTCTTACATACCTGCTCAGGCGTTCCTGTACATACTATTTCCCCGCCATATTTGCCCCCCTCAGGTCCTATATCAATAATGTGGTCGGCTACTTTTATTAAATCTAAGTTGTGTTCAATAACCAAAACGGTGTTGCCTTTATCTACAAGTTTTTGCAATACATCCAGGAGTACACGCACATCTTCAAAATGCAATCCGGTGGTGGGTTCATCCAGTATGTAAAATGTTTTTCCGGTATCGCGCTTGCTTAATTCGGTTGCTAATTTTACACGTTGTGCTTCGCCACCGCTTAGAGTGGTGCTTTGCTGCCCCAGTGTGAGGTAGCCCAGACCCACATCATACAGTGTCTCAATTTTGCGTAGTATCTGAGGAGTATTTTCAAAAAAACGAACTGCCTCTTCTATGCTCATATTCAGCACATCATTGATGCTTTTTCCTTTGTATCGCACCTCCAGCGTTTCCCGGTTATACCGCTTCCCATTGCATGTTTCGCACGTAACGTACACATCAGGTAAAAAATTCATTTCGACCGTGCGCATACCGGCACCCTGGCAGGTTTCGCAGCGGCCACCTTTCACATTAAATGAAACACGGCCGGGCTTATAGCCACGTATTTTTGATTCTGGCAATTGAGCAAACAGGTTTCGTATATCGCTGAAAACTTCAACATACGTTGCCGGATTGCTGCGCGGTGTTCGACCTATAGGACTTTGATCAATATCAATTACCTTGTCTATGTGTTCAAGGCCATCTATTTTCTTATAAGGCAGAGGTTTTTGATGTGAGCCATAAAAATGCTGTCTCAAAATAGGATAAAGTGTTTCGTTAATCAACGATGATTTACCGCTTCCGCTCACTCCCGTTACGCAAATGAATTTACCCAACGGAAATTCGACCGACAGATTCTTTAAATTATTTCCGCTTGCCCCTTTAATGACCAGTTTTTGTCCGTTACCTTTTCTGCGTGTTGAAGGAACTGAAATTTCTCGTCTCCCATTCAGGTATTGTGCTGTTAGAGAATCTGCTTTCATGATATCTGCCAGGCTTCCTTGTGCCACTACATGACCTCCATGCACGCCTGCACCATTTCCCAAATCAAGGATATAATCACTTTCAGCCATCATATCTTTATCATGCTCTACCACAATAACACTGTTGCCCACATCACGCAGTGCCTTCAGCGAATTTATCAATCGATTATTGTCACGCTGATGCAATCCTATGCTTGGCTCATCCAGTATATACAATACACCCGTAAGCTGCGATCCTATTTGTGTAGCCAGACGAATACGTTGTGCTTCACCACCACTTAATGTGCGGGCAGGTGAATTTAGTGTCAGGTAATCAATTCCCACTCCCAGTAAAAACTTGATGCGTGTGCGAATTTCTTTCAGCATTTCACCTGCAATCTTCATCTGTCTTTCATCCAAGTTTGATTCAATGGTATCGAACCAGTTGGCCAGCACATTTATTTCCATCGCTGCGAGGTCAGCAATATTTTTACCGCCTATTTTATAATGCAACGACTCTTTTTTTAATCGTGCACCTTGGCAGCCCGTACATGTAGAAATGGTCATAAACTCCTCTGCCCAGCGCACTACCGAATCACTGCTTTTCTCGTGGTAGTGCCGGGTAATAAAGGGAATTAATCCCTCCCAGTTTGTAGTATAATTTTGCGTGTATCCGCTGTTGTAGGTAAACGGCACAACAATGGGGTCATCGCTGCCATGCAATATTACATCCAGCGCCTGACGCGATAGTTTACCAAGCGGATCAGCAAATGAGAATTTGTATTTTTTAGCCAACTCACGCAGTTGAAGAAACGTCCAGTTATCGCGGGCTTCACCCAAAGGCGCAATGCCACCCTTATTAATGGAAAGCGATGGGTCGGGTATAATATTGGATTCGTCAATGGAACTAATTACACCCAATCCGTCACACACCGGGCATGCACCATAGGGCGAGTTAAAGGAGAACGAATTGGGCTGAGGTTCATCATAACTGATACCGCTTTGGGGGTCCATCAAAAATTTACTGAAGTGAAAAACAGCGTTTGTTTCGGTGTTCCATATCAACAATATACCCTTGCCTGTTTTAAGCGCTGTTCTTACGCTTCCTGCCAGCCTTGATCTGCTTTGCTGCGAAGGTTCTATACGGTCAATCAGCACTTCAATGTCATGAATTTTGTACCTGTCGGCTTGCATTTTGGGTGTAATATCCTTAACCGTTCCATCCAGTCTTACCTTTGTATACCCCTGCTTTCGCAACTGTTCAAACAGCTCACGGTAATGTCCTTTACGGCCTTTTACCAAAGGTCCAAGCACGGCAATTTTCTTATGTTCAAACTGCTGAATAATGGCCGCTATAATTTGCTCTTCGGACATCTTCACCATCTTTTGTCCACTTTCATAGCTATATGCATCCGCTACACGTGCAAACAACAACCGCATAAAGTCATAGACTTCTGTTATTGTACCTACCGTTGAGCGAGGATTCTTATTCACTGTTTTTTGCTCAATGGAAATAACAGGTGAAAGCCCTTCAATTTTATCGACATCGGGACGCTCCATATTGCCTATGAACTGACGCGCATACGCTGAAAATGTTTCCATATACCTGCGCTGACCTTCTGCAAACAGGGTATCGAATGCCAGTGATGATTTGCCGCTACCGCTTAATCCGGTAATCGTAACCAACTTGTTGCGTGGAATACGCACATCAATATTTTTTAAGTTGTGCTCACGGGCGCCTAAAACATCGATATACTGCTCGTCTTCGGTAGGGTGTTTGTGGGGTATTGCTTTTTGTTTGGCCATTGGGTTAAGTTACAACTCCGGAAAATATTAACTGCGAATGTACCGGTATTGTTTCAGGTTTATACGTTTAAACATGTACGGAAGATGAATAGGGCTTTCATCACTTGTTTTTCGACTCGTATAACCGTCCTAAAGCTACGGTTTTCACTTGTTGCCTTGGCTTTGCCTGTATTCACGCAATAGTTTATTATTTTCGTGCACTATTATCCCCTACTAAAATTATGCACAGAACACATACATGCGGAGAACTCAGGATTTCGGATGCCGGCAAAATCGTTACGCTGGCCGGTTGGATTCAGCGCAGCCGCGACCTTGGCGGAATGACCTTTATTGATCTTCGAGACCGGTACGGTATTACACAACTTGCTTTTAATATGGACAGTAACCCCGCGCTGTGCGAACAAGCACGTAAACTGGCCCGTGAATACGTGTTGAAGGTGTCAGGAAGCGTACGTGAACGAGAAAGTAAAAATATGAATCTGGAAACCGGAGAAATTGAACTGATTGTAACCGAAATGCATGTGCTGAATGAAGCACAAACGCCTCCGTTTACGATAGAAGAAAACACCGATGGGGGTGACGACCTGCGCATGAAATACCGCTATCTGGATTTACGCAGGGCTTCGGTACGAGCTAACCTGGAGTTGCGACACAAGGTGGCACAGCAAACCCGTAGATTTTTGGATAGTGAACGCTTCATTGAAGTAGAAACACCGGTATTAATAAAATCTACCCCTGAAGGTGCCCGCGATTTTGTAGTACCCAGCCGCATGAATCCGGGTGAGTTCTATGCCTTGCCTCAAAGCCCACAAACGTTTAAGCAATTGCTGATGGTAAGTGGATTTGACCGCTACTACCAAATTGTAAAATGCTTCAGAGATGAAGACCTGCGTGCCGACCGTCAGCCTGAGTTTACTCAGATTGACTGCGAAATGAGTTTTGTAGAGCAGGAAGATGTGCTGAACATGTTTGAAGATTTGGTTCACCATTTATTTCATCAGATAAAAGGGATAGACATTGGAACGTTTCCCCGTATGACCTATGCCGAAGCCATGAGATACTACGGAAGCGATAAGCCCGATACCCGTTTCGATATGAAATTTATATACCTGAATGACGTGGTAAAAGGTAAAAATTTTAAAGTATTTGATGATGCAGAACTGGTTATTGGTATCTGTGCCAAAGGCTGTGCCGAATACACCCGCAAACAGTTAGATGAACTGACTGATTTTGTAAAACGTCCACAAATTGGTGCGAGTGGCTTGGTGTATGCACGTGTGAATGCAGATGGAACCATCAAATCATCAGTAGATAAATTTTATGACGAAGCGGCTCTTAAACAATGGGCTGATAGATGCAACGCACAACCCGGAGACTTGATACTGGTACTTGCCGGAGAAAAAGCAAAGACCAGAAAAGCACTCTGCGAGCTGAGACTGGAAATGGGAACACGCCTGGGATTAAGAAACAAAGACACATACGCCTGTTTATGGGTCGTTGATTTCCCTCTGCTTGAATACAACGCAGAAGATGGACGCTACTATGCCATGCACCATCCGTTTACGTCACCCAAGCCTGAAGATGTATACATCATTAATCAGATGCTGAGGGAGCAGCGCGAAGAAATTTTACTCGACAGAAGTCCGGGCCA